>SBGR01000019.1 GCA_006226545.1 Bacteroidota bacterium
GGTGCCATCCATTCAACAGTCTGTAAGGTTTTCTTCATATCGACCTCAAACGAATAAGGGGCAGTAGTGTAGCAGTTTGTCTTTAGATTTGCCTTGTGAATTATTTCAGGCTATTTCTAATTCTCTGCTTCTCTTCCATCGCATTGAACCTGGCATCGGCACAAACCGCAACACTCAGCGGCTATGTATACGATGCGGCTGGTCCACTCGCTTATGCAACCGTAGGAATTGAAAAGCTCGGTACTGGAACCTTAACGAACGACAGTGGCGAATTTGAGCTAAAAAACATTCAACCCGGAACACATGAAGTGAGCATTCGATTATTGGGGTACCGTGAAGTGACGATGACCTATTCCTTCACTGCCGGCATGCACAAAATCATACACCTTGAACTTGAGCCTGAGGCCGTTCAATCAGATGATGTGGTGATTTCAGGAACGTTGAATCCGGTAAGTAGGGAAAAAAGTGCCGTAGCCATTGAAGTTTACCGTCCGCAATTTTTCCTTAAAAATCCCACGCCTAGCTTCTTCGAATCCCTTCAGATTGTGAACGGAGTGAGGCCACAGGTGAATTGTAATATTTGCAATACCGGCGATATCCACATGAATGGTTTGGAAGGTCCCTATACCATGATTACCATCGATGGTATGCCCATCGTGAGTGGCTTAGCCAGCGTTTACGGACTCAGTGGTATTCCCAATGCCTTGATTGAGCGCATGGAGATTGTGAAAGGTCCGGCTTCTACATTATACGGTTCTGAAGCGGTTGGAGGATTAATCAATATCATCACGAAGATGCCCTATGCTAAACCATTTGTCTCAGCCGATGTGTTTAGCACCAGTTGGAATGAACACAACCTCGATCTAGGAGCCGGGTATAAAACCGGTAAACTACGGCATATCCTTGGTGTGAACCTTTTCTATTACAATACCCCAATAGACCACAACGGCGATGGTTTTACGGATGCTACCTTAGCTAAGCGACTGAGTCTATTTCATAAAACAGCTTGGAAAACATCGGGTGGAACAGCTCAGGTAGCCTTTCGGATTTTGGGTGAAAAACGCTGGGGCGGCCAGCTGAATTTTAGCGATCAATGGGCCGGAAGCGATTCCGTTTACGGTGAGCAGATTGACACCCGCCGATTTGAGGTATTGGGTCAAGTTCCTTTCCTCATCGCTAAGGAACAATTCCGATTGCAATTCTCTGCAAGCAGTCACTTTCAAGACAGCTGGTATGGTAAATTGTCGTATATCGGCACTCAACACATTGCTTTCAGTCAATTGCTCTGGAACAAAAAGCTAAATGCTCGTCATGAATTGAGCAGCGGCGCTGCTTTTCGTTATACCTACTATGATGATAATACCGTAGCGACCGAAGACAATGAACATCAAAACCAGCCTTCCATCATTAAGCTTCCCGGACTTTTCGTTCAACACAGTTGGGACATCAATTCAAGCCATTCATTGCTTAGTGGTATTCGCTACGATTACAATAGCCTGCACGGCTCCATACTTTCGCCACGCATGAATTACAAATGGGCTATAAACAAATGGACCACCTGGCGATTAGGCGCCGGAAACGGTTACCGCGTAGCGAATGTGTTTACAGAAGACCATGCTGCCTTAACCGGTGCACGCAATGTGGTATTTGAAGAATCGCTCAAGCCCGAAAAAAGCTGGAATATGAATACTCACCTATTGAGGTTCATTAGTTTGGGTAAGAGCATTTTGAATTTAGAACTCTCGGGATTCTATACCTTTTTCCACAACAAGATCATTCCCGATTACCTGAGCAATACGCAAGAAATCAGGTATGCTAATTTGGATGGTCATGCCGTTTCACAAGGAATTTCATTTAGTGCAGAATGGGCTCATGCTAAATCGCTACGTATCCAGAGCGGATTCACAGCCATGGATGTATTCCAAGTAAATGCGAGTGGCGTGAAACAACGTCAACTTTTAACAGAACGTTTTTCCGCAACATGGACTGCATCTTACACATTTAAGAAACCAAGTCTAAGCTTAGACTATTCAGGTAATGTATACGGCCCCATGCTTCTCCCTTTATTGAGCGAATGGGATCCAAGGCCAGAGTCTTCACCCTGGTATTCTATTCAAAACTTTCAAATGACCTGGAAAGCGAAATCGGGATTGGAACTTTACGGTGGCATTAAAAACCTACTCAACTTTGTTCCTGTTGCCAATGCCATCGCTAGAGCACATGATCCATTCGACAAACAAGTAGACTTTGCACCGGATGGCAGCGTGCTACGCACCGCAAATAATCCGTATGCCCTCACCTTCGACCCGAGTTATGTCTACGCCTCCAATCAAGGCAGAAGGTATTACATTGGACTACGTTATCGCCTATAAAAAAAAGCCTCCCCGCAATGCGAGAAGACTTTCGTATAAGTTTATGCACCAATTAGGCGTTTGCCTTAGCGCTATTAATCTTGTTTTTCATCCACTCAGAGGTAACCGACTTCGGACGCTCGATTGGCATTCCGTAAGCTCTATCCCACAAGTAAGATGCTAATACACCTAATGCTCTAGATACACCGAACATTACGGTATAGAAATCGTATTCTACCATGCCGTAGTGTACAAGCAATGAACCTGAATGCGCATCTACGTTTGGCCAAGGGTTTTTCACTTTACCTAAAGATTCCAAAATTGGAGGTACCACTTTGTAGATTCTCCAAACGGTTTCGATGGTATCATCGTGCTCGATATTGCGTTTAGCAAATTCCATCTGAGCAGTGTAGCGAGGATCAGTTTTACGCAATACTGCGTGTCCGTAACCCGGTACCACTTTTCCTTCTTTCAAGGTCTTGTTTACGTAATCTGCAATTTGCTCTTCGCTTGGATTTTTGGTTCCTAAGGCATCTTGCATTTCGAAGATCCATTTGATAACCTCCTGGTTAGCCAATCCGTGTAATGGACCTGCTAAGCCGTTCATGGAAGCTGCAAAAGCCAAGTATGGATCGCTCAAGGCAGAACCTACGAGGTGCGTAGTATGTGCCGAAACGTTTCCACCTTCGTGGTCAGCGTGGATAGTTAGGTATAAACGCATCAAACGTTTGAAACCGTCTACTTCACCAAAGCCAAGCATGTGAGCGAAGTTGGCACCCCAATCCAATTTCGGATTAGGTTCAATATGTTCGTCGTTTTTGTACGTTCTGCGGTAGATATAAGCCGCGATGCGTGGAAGGCGACCGATCAAGTTCATTACGTCTTCGTAAGCGTAATCCCAGTAATCCGCTTTGTTCATGCCTTTAGCATAGGCTTTAGCGAATTCAGACTCAGTTTGCAAGGCATTGATAGCGATGGTGAACTGAGTCATTGGGTGGGTAGATTTAGGAAGTGAATCCAATACCTTAAATACGTGATTCGGAACTACCGCTCTTCTAGCCCAATCTGCAGAAATTGCCCTTACGTTTTCAACCGTTGGCAATTCGCCAATCAACATCAGGTAGAACAAACCTTCCGGAAGTGGCTCAACACCATTTTCAGCTTTAGGAAGTTTTTCACGTAGCTCTGGAATGGTATAACCTCGGAAACGAATACCCTCTTCTGCATCCAATAAAGATGTTTCAGTAATCAATCCGATGATTCCTTTCATGCCGCTAAACACTTGTTCAAGTGTGTATTGGCCCATTACCATGTCACCATTTTCTTTCACGAGATTTCTCATCTCGATCGATGCTGGTTTCGCTACCTCAAAAAACTTATCCTTTAGTGTGTCCATTGTATCTCCTTTAGTCGCTTTAAGCTGAAATATTTCCTAGAACTTGAAAACGCTGCGAAGTTAATATTTGTTCAATGTAAAAGAGAAAATTCGGAGCTAAAATTCAGGTCTATTTTCCAGTGAAAAGTCGACGGCTTAAAAAGATACATTGGCAAGGCCAATTCAGAAAATCATTTGACTAAAACATTAAATATTTTACGCTCAAGTTGTAAATTGAAGTTCGAAGCGTGAAATTTGCACTTCAACTAATCCTATAGTGAAAAAAGGGGCAAAAGTTTATAAAAGCCAAGGCAGCAAATTTGGAACTTGTCCGAAATGCGGACATCGCAATGGTTTAAATCCATTTCGATTTGGCGGTATCGCCAAGGCCACCTATGAGCTGAGCGGGCATCATGTAACGCACCACAAATGCAAAAAATGCTTGTGGCAGGGCTATGTTATGGTAAATGCCGAAAAAATCTGGGTAAACAGATTAACCCATGCGGCGTTTTATGTTTTCTGGATTGGCCTATTGATAATTCCATTGACGCTTCTCGCTGCCTTATGGTAGTATATTCAAAACCTTATACATGAAAAAAGCCCCTTTCGGGGCTTTTTCTATTTTTAAGCTACGCTAATCTTAGTAGCGGTAGTGTTCAGGTTTAAATGGACCTTCAACGCTTACGCCGATGTACTCAGCTTGGTCTGGATCCAATTTCTCCAATTTCGCTCCTATTTGATCCAAGTGGAAAGCAGCTACTTTCTCATCGAGGTGTTTAGGGAGAACGTAAACTTTATTCTCGTAATTGCTGTGGTTATTCCACAACTCAATCTGAGCCAAAGTTTGGTTAGAGAATGAGTTACTCATTACGAATGATGGGTGACCCATTGCGCAACCTAGGTTAACCAAACGACCTTCGGCCAAAACGATAATTTCATTTCCATTTACATTGTAAATGTCAACTTGTGGCTTCAACTCGTATTTACCTCCACCGTGGTTGGTGTTCAACCAAGCCATGTCGATTTCATTGTCGAAGTGACCGATATTACATACAATCGCTTTATCGCGCATTTTCAAGAAATGACAGTCGCGGATAATTTTCTTATTACCTGTAGCAGTAACAAAGATATTGGCTCTTTCAGCAGCCTCATCCATGGTAACCACCTCAAATCCGTCCATTGCAGCTTGCAAAGCACAGATAGGATCGATTTCAGTTACCAATACACGGCAACCTGCACCACGAAGAGATTCTGCAGAACCTTTTCCTACATCACCGTAACCGGCAACAACAGCAACTTTACCTGCCATCATTACGTCGGTAGCTCTGCGGATAGCATCTACCAATGATTCGCGGCAACCGTATTTGTTATCAAATTTAGATTTGGTAACTGAGTCGTTTACGTTGATTGCAGGCATAGGCAAGGTGCCTTTACGCATGCGCTCATACAAACGGTGTACACCGGTGGTAGTTTCTTCTGATAAACCTTTGATGTCTTTTACCAATTCAGGGTAACGGTCGAAAACCATGTTGGTTAAATCGCCACCGTCATCCAAAATCATGTTCAATGGTTTTCCATCTTTAAACGTAAACAACGTTTGCTCGATGCACCAATCGAATTCTTCTTCGTTCATGCCTTTCCAAGCATAAACCGGAACACCTGTTTCAGCGATAGCTGCAGCAGCGTGATCTTGAGTGGAGAAAATGTTACATGAAGACCAAGTTACCTCAGCACCCAAAGCTGTTAATGTTTCAATTAATACAGCGGTTTGGATAGTCATGTGAAGGCAACCGGCAATGCGAGCACCTTTCAATGGTTGTTGTGGTCCGTACTCGGCACGGATTGCCATCAGGCCGGGCATCTCAGCCTCTGCTAACCTGATTTCTTTTCTGCCCCACTCGGCAAGCGTAATGTCCTTAACCTTGTAGTTAAGCTGTGTGGTTGATGTCATAAAATGTTATTTTTTAAAAACGGTACAAAGATATTTATTTATTGTTCACGCCATGAGCATTCACGTTAAATTTCGGTGTATAGACCATCGGTAAAACACAATAGTTGCCTCTTTCAAAAAGGAAGTTTTGGCAGGCTAAAGTGAATGGCCTTAACTTTGTTCCAGAATTCAAAATATAGTTTTAGAATATGTACCCAGAAATGCTTGTAGCTCCAATGAGAGCCGAATTAACCAATATTGGATTTGCGGAGTTAAAAACTCCGGAAGAAGTGGATGCTGCCATTCCTAACGGACAAGGCACTACCCTAGTTGTAGTAAACTCTGTTTGTGGATGCGCTGCAGGATCAGCCCGTCCAGGCGTTGCAGCGGCCATGAAAAACGATAAACTACCCTCTAGCTTAGTAACGGTATTTGCTGGAATGGAAAAAGACGCAGTAGATAAAGCGCGTTCGTATATGATGCCTTATCCTCCTTCTTCACCTTCTATCGCCCTATTTAAAAACGGTGAATTGGTTCACATGATTGAACGCCACCACATTGAAGGCAGAACAGCTCAGATGATTGCAGACAATTTGAAAGCTGCATTCGACGAATACTGCTAAGTAACACACCTATTTAGAATACAGAAGCCGGCCCAAAGCCGGCTTTTTTATTTCGTTAAAGTCCATAAAAAAAGCCCCGACAAGCGGGGCTTTCAATATTTTCTGGAACGAATTAGTTACCCGCAGGGCTACCAATTCTCACCATCGCACAACGGAATCCGAGAGTACACAAAGACTGCTCTTCATCTAGGAAGCGGCGGTTACCTGGCGATAACCAGTATGCACGATCATCCCAAGATGCACCTTTGTAAACACGAGCACGGTTGTTAATCAAGGTAGTTACACCAAACTCGTACTGTTGGTTACCGTTATCGTAAACTTCTTCATCTATGAAGCCCATGTTGTCGGCAATCTGGTAGTTACGACGACCCACATTGTCTTCTTCTGTTACGTCACGGTATTTGATACGACCCAATGAATCTTTCTCTTCAACGTAGCCATCAGCATCAAGCTGCTTGGTTTTGTATACGTTACCACGGAAAGAGTTGAAGTCGTCAACGTCTGCGGTAGAAAGTGGACGATACACGTCCATTACCCACTCAGATACGTTACCACCCATGTTCCAAAGACCGAAGTCGTTAGGCCAGTAAGATTTTACCGGAGTGGTGATCATACCGTTATCGTTCAAGTTACCGGCAACACCCGCGTTGTCACCACGACCTCTTTTGAAGTTCGCTTGAATTTTACCGCGGTCGCGCTCAGGCGCCCCTTTACGAACAGTTAAACCATTCCAAGGGTAAATTCTTTTGGTATTGATGTTTTCGTATTGAGAGTTACCCATCAGACCCATTGCGGCATATTCCCACTCTGCTTCTGTAGGCAAGCGATACTCAGGCAATAAGATACCGTCTTCGATGGCTACCTTACGGGTAGTTCCACCAGGGGTGATATCACGAAGTTCGTTTTTAACGAGACCTTCATACTGACCATTGTAGTAAGCGTCTGTATTGAAGTTGTCTTCGTTCACCTGCTGAGCGATTACTTTCACGTCTTGGATTTTCTCACGAATGAGAATCATCTCGTTAACGCGGTCTGTACGCCAAGCAGCAAAACCTGTAGCTTGAATCCAGTTAACTCCGACAACAGGATAATTGTCGTAAGCCGGGTGGCGGAAGTAATACTTCACCAACGGTTCATTGTAAGCTAACTTTCTTCTCCAAGAGTTGGTATCAGGAAGGGCTTTATCGTGAACCTCCGGATAATCAACGAATACACGTGCTAACCACTGAAGGTATTCACGGTATTGGTGATTGGAGACTTCCGTTTCGTCCATGTAAAAGCTCGAAACTGATACACGACGTTCTACGTTGTCATGAGAATACGTAACGTTTTGTTCTGTGGAACCCATGGTAAAGGTACCACCCTGTACTAGAACTAGACCCGGACCAGTTTCCTGACCTTCGTATTCTAGCTTCTGAATTCCACCCCACTTGGTGTCGTTCAAAGTCCAGCCGGTTGTTGCAGACTTTTCCTTTTTACAGGAAGTTCCCATTCCGAGAGTTGCAACACCAAGAACTGCTATGAGTACTTTTTTCATAATAGTGCGAAGTACAATTTTAAGGTAGTTTACTGAATAAACGCAAGTTTGAAGCTTAAAATTGTTCAATAGTATATAATCTTGAGCGAAATTTAAAAGCTGGGACAGATATCTCCTTTTGGTTTACGTCCTTGTTTTGGCGAACTACAGAAGGTATAGGCTAAACTAATTTCATGTGAAGAACGAGCCACAAGTCGTGCAGAAGAAACAGTTGCATCATAACTGTAGCCCATGCGAAAGTTCGTCCACGTATAGCCTGCGAGCAAAATCAACGCATCCGATGTAGCCCCAGATTGCCTAAACCATAATCCGCCGGTAAAACCATTTTTACTGGCATAGAAGCCCAAATTCATTTCGGTAAATGCTCCTTGTAACATCAATAATATATTTGGACTGAATGTCCATGATTCTTGAACATTTCGCTTGGAGCCTCCTAGTTTTAACCCTCCGTGCAAAGTAAATCGGGTTGGTAAAGTAGTACCCGGGCCGGAATTGCCGTAGAAACTTTGGTAAGGCTGATTCATGTGGTGGGCAGAGAAACCGGCAAAGAATTTTTCAGAAAAAACTACCGCACCTGAGCTGAGTGACGGGAAATTGATACTCTCATTGGGCAAAAGTTCCGAGGTTGTTAGTATAAATCCCTTTTGTGCCACAATCTGGTCTGCAAAATACAGACGACTGAAATCTAGGCTTCTTTGTATCCAAGTCCCTTGCATGGCAAACTGCATATTCCATTTCTTACCCAAAGGTACGCGGTAGGCATAGCTCACCCCTACTTGCCTAGTAGTTAGTAATCCATCTCCTGCAATGTCTTGAGCCATTTGAATCCCAAATCCGCTATTTACACGCGGAGCGTATTGATCGTAAGCCGCAGCGAAGGTTTTGTAGTTATTCGGGATGGATGGCCATTGATTACGGTAATTTAAAGCAACTCGACCACCACAAAGCCCGGCACCGGTGAGCGCTGGATTCAACATCGTTGGTGAGGCATAGAACTGAGAGAAGTGTGGGTCTTGCGCTGAACTGCCTTGAACCGAGGTGAGCAAAATCAGCAAACAGTATAATTTTCTCATGGCTTGAGGTTTTTCCTAAGTTAGCCATAATCAAATAGATATAAAACAAAAAGACCATCCGAAGATGGCCTTTTCGATAAGATGTTATCAAATTGTACTTATTCAACTTTCATAGGTTCTCTGTGCTTGAATCAGATGCCTTTTAGTTGACCGTTTTTCCCAGCGCTAAATTACTTAGCGAATTTCATTATACAAATTAAAAATCAGGACAAGATAATTTACGGTATTTCTTAGGTCTCTTCTTTGAGCACCATTCGATCGCTGCTGAAATCTCATGTGAGCCAGGAGCTGCCGCACGTGCAGAAGAAACTGTTACGTCGTAACTGTATCCAAACTTAAATTGGTTGTGTCTGAATCCTAATAAGACCATCATTGCATCGGAGTTTGGAGCTGTTTGTCTGAACCACAAACCGGCTACCAAAGGACCTTTGTGTACGTAGAAACCGAAGTTTACCTGCATAAATTTCTCCTGAACCATCAATAAGAAGTTAGGTGAAATTGCCAAGTCCGGCTCACGACCTCTTTTCACTTTCTCCAATGGAATCATCAAACCGGAGTGTAAAGTAAAACGACGTGGCACTGTAGTTCCCGCGTCGGAGTTTCCGAAGAAGGATTGGTTAGGCTCGTTCAAATTGTGCACGGCCACACCAATGAAGAAGTTTTTAGTATAACCCAAGAAGCCTGCAGCAAAATTCGGATATGACACGCTCGTATTTGGCAATACTTCATTGGTTGGGTTAACGAAACCTCTTCTCGCTTCAATCTGGTCTGCAAAACGCAAACGAGAGAAATCGATTGTTCTTTGCTGGAATGTAGCTTGAATGGCGGTTCTGATGGTGAACTTTCTAGATACGTCGATTTGGTAAGAGTAAATACCACTGAAGGCGGTGGTTGTTAACAAACCATCACCGGCTACGTCACGCATCGCTAATAAACCAACACCGCCACCAATCGCATCGAAATGCTGATCATAAGAACCTACGAAGGTTCTGAAGGTACCCGGCAAACTTGGCCATTGGTTTCTATAATTCAATACTACCCTGCCACCGCAGTTACCTGTACCAGCAAATGCCGGGTTGGTATACAATGGTGATGCATAGAATTGCGTAAGCTCCGGATCCTGTGCTTGTGCGTCAACGGCAAATAATACAGATGCCGCTAAAACAGCTAGATGACGAAGCAACTTTTTGGGTAAATTTGGTGTCATATTTTTCAAAAATATATTTTTATCCCGAACGAAATAATAAAATGTTCAAGTCGTTGTATGCATGAACCTAAATTTGTGCAACTCACAAAATAACGACACTTGTCAGGATTTCGTACGATTTTGAACAAAATATCAAAAGAATTCACAATTAGCATAATGACCCGTATACTCTATACAATGTTGCTTGGCCTCCTGTTCTCCGGAATTGTGTCTGCTCAAAAAGCCGACTATATCCAGCAAGAATTTACCTGGACGGCTATACCCCTAAGCTTCGGCGAGAACGTATTATCGCTAGTACCACAAGCTACACCAGGCGCAATTGCTTCCAACGGAATTCCAAGCTATGAATGGCAAATGAAATTAGAGGCGGGTCAGACCTTAAGTCTCGAACCGAACTACTTTGCCTTGTATGAAAACATAACCCAAATTGAGGAACTGCACTACCTTAAAGGCCTAGACTTAAGCCCGGCGAAAGCTGAGCCTCAGCTGGAAATCCTGGAATCCCGAGGAGAACAAATCGCAGTGGTACGTATGCCATTGGTCGAATTGGATGAAAACGGCACCTACCGAAAAATAAACTTCCTCACTTTAAAGTATGAGTTGAAGGCAGACAATGCCAAACAATTAAAGAAAGGCGTCAACTGGAAAACAAGCTCTTTGCTAAATTCCGGACAATGGGCTAAAGTATTTACCGAAACGGATGGCGTTCATTCCATTTCCCACTCGTTTGCCAGCAGTATGAATATTGGCTTAGACGGTGCCGATGTAACCAAAATTAGCATGTATGGCTATCCGGGAGGCATGTTGCCGGAGCACAACCACCTCACCCAATACGACGACTTAGAGGAGATTGCAATTCAGGTGCAAGACAATAATAACAATGGCAAGTTTGATCAAGGTGACCAAATCTTGTTTTACGGACAAAGCCCCAATGCCGATGCATACAACGGCAGCATAAGTGAATATGCCAAACAAACGCACCATTACAGTACGGTTTGCGCCTACTTTATTCACGTTAACAGCCAGAACGGAAAACGCTTTATAACCCATAACAGCTCAGCACAGGCCGCCAATTACGCTACTAACCACGCCGACGTATTCTTGCATTTTGAAGAGAACAAAAAGAATATTTTGAAGAGTGGTAAACTCTGGTATTGGCATGATTTCGATCGGACACAAGAAAGAAAATTCAATGTTAGTTTAGATGGAAAAGTAGCTAGTGAGCCTATCACACTGATTAGCAGAGGTACCGCTCACTCCAATGTTTACAGTGCCTTCACCATCAGTTTAAATGGGTCGCCGGTTCTAACGCACCCATTTCCCGGCCTTACCTTATACGATTATGCTTCCCAATTTGCCAATTTCCCAAGCGTTGTAAAAACGTCTACCCCGGCGCCGGATAATTTCGAATTGACCTATTTCTATACAAAACCGGTGAATCTTGCCATTGGTTACTTAGACTACTTTGAAATCCACTACCGAAAAAACCTGAGTGGCGATAACCAATTTGTCTTTAGCGATGGGCGAAGCATTGGAAGCGGCATTTACAACGAATACAAAATTCAAAATGCAGACGCCAAAGTATGGGAGGTAACTGATCCGCTGAATGTAGGCATACAGCAAACGGTGACTGATGGATCAGGGATCAAGTTTATTCGTGAAAACGATGAGCTACGCAAGTTTCTTTACTTCAAACCGGAAAATGCTATTCCTGTGAACGTTTTCCATTCGGTACAAAACCAGAACCTGCACAGCCTTTCCAATATTGAATACCTGATTGTTACTCATGCCGACATGATGCCTGCTGCCAACAGACTGGCCGATTTCCATAAAACACAAAATAGCCTGAGTGTGGCAGTTGCCACAACAGACCAAGTATACAACGAGTTTTCAAGCGGTATCGCTGATGTTACAGCCATCCGTAACTTTGCTCGTTTCCTTTTTGAAAACGGCACTCCATCCAAACGCTTGAAATACCTTCTTTTGTTTGGCGATGCTTCTTATGACTTCAAAGGAATCGCTCACCCGGGAAGCAATATTGTGCCCACCTTTGAAACGGATAACTCAGTGGAGCCGGTTGGATCTTATTGTTCAGACGATTTCTTTAGCTTATTGGATGAAAGTGAAGGTGGAAACATTGAATCAGGTATGGTAGACATCGGTGTTGGCCGATTCCCGGTAAGTAACCTTGAGCAAGCCAATCAAATGGTGGATAAGGTAATCCGTTACCATGACCCAAAATCGCTAGGTGAATGGCGAAATTTAATTAGCGTTTTTGCCGATGATGAAGACTCAAATATTCACCTGAACGATGGAGAAACCTACTCCAATATTATCGAAAACACGGACCAAGATTATACCGTGCGTAAGATATATGCCGATGCTTACCGTCAAATCACGGTAGGTACCGGACAACGTTATCCGGATGTAACCCGTGAATTCGACCGTTCATTTGAAAGTGGTTCATTAATCGTAAACTATTCCGGTCACGGAGGTGAGGCACTACTTGGACATGAAAAGTTCTTAGAAATTCCACAAATCAACAGTTGGGAAAATTCCTATAATATGCCGCTTTTTGTCACGGCCACCTGCGAGTTTTCAAGGTATGATAATCCCGGATTAGTATCGGCCGGAGAGCTGAGTGTGCTCAATCCGAAGGGAGGCGCCATTGCCATGTACACCACGGTGCGTTTGGTTTATGCTTACCCTAACCGAGTACTAAATGCCAATCTGTACGATAGCAATGCCTTTACGTATACACCCGGTCAAGAACCTGCCTTAGGCGATGTCTACAGGCTGATGAAAAACAAGACCAATACCAACATGACCAATACCCGAAGCTTTACCTTGCTCGGAGATCCGGCCATGAAATTGGCTTATCCAAAACACAAAGTGGTTACCACATCAGTAAACGGCAAACCTGCCGCATCAGCTGATTCAATCAATGCCCTTACCCAAGTAAGCATCAGCGGTCAAGTGCAAGACCAAGCCGGCAATTTACTTTCCAGCTTCAATGGGACTGTTGATGTAACCGTGTTTGGTAGCCGCCAGAAATTCAAAACCTTGGTAAATGACCCAAGCTCAAAAGAACAAGAAGTTGAAGCTTATACCAGCGTTGTTTACAAAGGAAAAGCAAGTGTGAAACAAGGAGAGTTCAGCATCACCTACATCACACCCTTAGACTTACCGGTGAGTGGCGGATTTGGAAAGATTAGCTACTATGCACAAAATGGAAGTGAAGACGCCAATGGCAGCGACCTGCTGTACATGCAACCGGATATTGACCCGGCGGCTCAAGTAGACAATGAAGGACCGAAGATTAGGCTCTTCATGAACGATACTACCTTCCTTTATGGTGGCATTACTGACGAGAATCCAAGAATCTACGCTCTAGTATACGATGAAAGTGGCATCAATACCACGGGATTAGGCATTGGTAGAAACATAACAGGAGAAGTAGATCAAGCGAAAGAGCTCTTGATTTTAAATGAATACTATACTTCGAATACAGACGATTTCACGCGTGGCGTAGTAGAATACCCGCTGAAAGACATGGCAGAAGGGGTACACGATGTGAAAATCAAAGTATGGGATGTTTACAATAACTCAGCGGAAGCCAGAACGCAATTCGTTGTTGCTAAATCTGCAAAACTTGCCATTCAAAACCTGATATCCTACCCGAACCCATTTGTTGATTCGGTGATGTTTAGATTTGAACACAACCAAACCGGAAAAACACTTCAAATTGAGGTAAACATATACGACAGTAAAGGAAACTTCGTTACTACCTTGAACGCAAGCTCCGTACAATCAGGTGCCGTTTTCGACCAACTAACTTGGTATGGTGAAAAACAAAATGGATCTCAGGTAAGCCCCGGTTTATACCTCTTTAAACTCCATGTTAAAACACTTGATGGACAAGAGGTTTATGAGTCAGAAAGGATAGTTTATATCCCTAATCCCTAAGAACTACCTGAAATAGCATTTAATCTTATATTTGCCCAGCTTAATGAAGCACGAACGCATGAAATTGAAACTAGCTCTTTGGAGTTTATTAGCCTTGAGTACCGTTGGAGCGAAGGCTCAACAAACCTCTCGCGACTTAGTAGGCCGTCAGAATGCCATCACCACCACTGTCCCATTTTTACTTATTGCCCCGGATGCCAGAGGTGGTTCATTAGGTGATGCAGGTGTTGCAACCACCCCTGATGCGAACAGCCTTCACTACAACGTGGGTAAATTTGCCTTTATTGAAAAACCAGGTGCTGTTTCCATCACCTATACCCCATGGCTTCGTCAACTGGTAGACGGGGTTTCCCTTTCTTACCTGTCAGGTTATGGCCGTCTCAATAAAAACAGTGTAGTAGGCGGCAGCTTACGCTTCTTCTCACTTGGTACCATTCAGTATACCGATGAGAATGCCCTATCGCTAGGTCAGTTTAACCCAAGCGAATTAGCCTTAGACGGATTCTATTCCGTTAAGTTATCAGAACATTTTTCCATGGGTATCGCCATGCGTTTTATCTACTCTAACTTAGTAGGTAATATCAATATTGGCGGTGTTGATTCCCGTCCGGGTGTTGCCGGTGCCGGTGATATTGGGATGTACTACCAAAACAAGAAACGCTTAAAGAATAAGAAAGACTTAGAATACGCTTTAGGCCTTTCCATCACCAATATTGGTAACAAGATTACCTATACTTCAGATGCGCAAAGAGACTTTATTCCAATCAACATGCGTATCGGTGGTTTTACCAAATACAAAGTTGACGACTACAACAGCATCGGCTTTGCTCTTGATTTCAACAAACTATTGGTGCCAACGCCTCCGGTATATTTGATTGACGACTCATCAGGAAAAATCCAAGTTGGACCGGGTGGCCCAATTGTTTACTCCGGTAAAAGCAGTGATGTGCCGGTAATCGAAGGAATGTTGCAGTCTTTTAGCGATGCGCCTAACGGTTTCAGAGAAGAACTTCAGGAAATCAGCATCTCAACCGGATTTGAATGGTGGTACAGAGAGCAGTTTGCATTACGTGCCGGCTACTTCCATGAAAACGTAAACAAAGGAAACCGTAAATACTTGACTTTCGGTATGGGTGTTCGTTACAAAGTTTTTGGATTAGATCTGTCTTACTTGGCAGCGATTCAACAACGAAACCCGTTGCAGAATACGTTAAGATTCTCCTTACTATTTGACTTCGCAGCGTTTAAAGACGCAGAATAATATTATTCAGGAACCTGAATGGAAGAACAAGCCTTACACGATGTACAGGCTTGTTTTTTTTTGCCCCGAATCGGGAGCACTTTCGTGGCCAAGGTATAAACCGCCCAGCCCAGTGCTAATGCTACTATGATGTACTGCCAAATCATCCTCTTACAAAAGGGTTAGAGGCCTTTTCAATTCCAATGCTTGTTTCAGGCCCGTGGCCACAAAATACGGTATAATTATCCGGAAGCGTATACAGCTGCGTGCGAATAGCCTCCAGCAAGGTCTCGTGATTTCCACCCGGTAAATCGGTTCGGCCGATGCTTCCGCTAAAAAGCACATCGCCACCAATCACAAACTCCTGAGCTGCGCAAACAAAGACAACATGTCCAGGTGCATGTCCGGGGCAAAAACGCACCTCAAGCTGTACACCGTTGAAATCCAATACTTGACCTTCCGTTAAGTAAGTAGCCGGCTCAGGTGAAGGCACCAATGCCACACCGTACATAGCTGCACTTGCCGGACCGCGTTCCAAGACAGGAAGGTCTAGTTCATGCAATTCCGGCTTCAATCCGAAATTTTTATAGATAAAATGATTCCCAAAGATGTGATCCAGGTGAGCGTGCGTAAGCAGTAGCCGGGTTAGTTTTAAATTCTCCGATTCCAGAAACTGCATCACCTCTGCCTCCTCGCCTTGGTCATAACATCCCGGATCTATAATCCACGCCTCCCCTCCTGGTTGATAAAGCAAATAGGTGTTTTCAGCGAATGGGTTGAACGTGAATTTCTTCAAGTGAATCATGGCCCGCAAGTTACGTAGTTCATACGACACGGCAGTATTTACCGTTCTATTTTCGTAACTTGTACACCCTTGAATACTGCCAGAGTAATATGTCTATTTCTGCTTGCTTTGACCGGTTTGAATACCGCTCAAGCGCAAGGCTATTATACTGAATTCATTGAATCCAAAAGACAGTCCCAAGTGCTCAACTGGCGCTATGTCTCATCCGACCACTTTGACGCTTACTTCACTGAAAACATGCAGGAGGCGGCTCAGCTCTCGCTAGAGTCTGCTGAACGTCAACTGAAAGAATTGGAGGAACTCATCGATTACCGCATGAGTGGGAAGACACAAATTCTGCTCTATACCAACGCTGCCGAACTGCAAGAGTCAAACCTGTTTGTAACCAGTCCCGGATTTATTACCGGAGGCTATGCTTATACATTGAACAACCAAGTGGTGGTATCTTATAACGGCATTAAAGCCGATATGGACAGGCAAATTCGATACGGCATTGCCGAGTTACTTGTGTCTGAGCTCCTGTATGGCGGTTCATTTCAAGAGAAGATTCAAAGCAATACCTTACTCTACCTCCCTGAGTGGTACTACAAAGGACTGCTTCGTTACTTAGCCGAAGGGTGGAATCCTGTTCTCGACGGGCAGATGCGGGATGCTATAGTGCAGAAATCCTTCGCTAACTTCAACCTCCTTTCCAGCGACAAGGCTATACTTGCCGGACATAGCTGGTGGTATTTTATCGACCAGAACTACGGCCGAAAGAGCATACCAGACCTCCTTTACCTCACACGGCTAAGCAAAGGGTATGAAAATGCCCTAGTTTTCGTTTTAGGAGCCCGAACAAAAACCGTCTTCAACGAGTGGATTTCCTTTTTTGACCTTCGCTATAACCAAGACGGTGGATCAGAGCCCTTCAATACCGCTATTGCCCTTCCCGCTAAATGGTCTGGCAAAAACCTGCTTCAATCCAAGCTTTCACCCGATGAAAAAAAGGTGGCCCTTGTTTTTGAAGAAAGGGGGAAATATGAACTGGCGCTGTATGACATAGCGAGTCAAAGCATCGAAAGAATATACAAATCCGGAGAGAAGGCTGCCGTACAAATCAGGGAACAGACCGCAGCACTGAGCTGGAATAACAACAAGGAGCTCTATTTCTTTTATCGAAAAGCCGGAAAAGCACAGGCGGTGCTTCTCAATACAAAGGGGACTATTATTCAGGAACAAACCATTGATGGAATTAATGGGGTACATTGGGCTAACTCCCACCCTTCCGAAAACCTCGTAGTATTGAGCGCCTACCAAAACGCCAGCACAGATTTGTATCTCTGGGTTCCGGGAACTTCTGAAGCTCAACTCTTGTTCAAAGACAATTACGAAGACCTTTACCCAAGCTTTACAGCCAACGGCGATGGTATATTGTTTAGTTCAGACCGGAACAATCAACTACCGGGGGCACCCTTTCAATCTGCCTTATTTGATCGCGATTCGGCGGGGTTAGACATTTACCTGATTCCTTATCCTTATAAAGCCAATAAGTTAAAACGGATAAGTTCAAGTCCATTTATCCAAGAAATTCAAGCTCAGAGCTACGGTAAATCGTTTGCTTACCTAAGCGATAACAACGGGTTATTCAATACCTACGTGAGTACTTCTGCATTCACTTACCATCAATCTACAGTTATCTTAACCGATAGTACCGGCCAACGTAAGGATTCGATTAACCTAAACCTTCCCAATGGAGTTCAGGTAGATCGGATTCCATTACCTGATTCCATACAAGCTCAAGGCTGGAAAGTGGAATCAATGAATCACAGCTACAAAGACGTCTATCGCCATTATGCCTTAAGCAACTATGCGCGCAACATAACAAACCTATCGATAGGCAAAAGCAAAGAGCTGAGCATTATAAGGTTTAACAGTCGTTACTATATAAGTGTACTGGATTTAAGCACTCAATTGGAAGAAGATGCCAAGTACATTCAAGTGAAGCCTACCGGCTACCGGAAGGCAACAGGGTACCAAGCTTTTGTAAGCGATTCAAGCGTGAATGCTTTTTTAATTGAACGTAAAAATGAGCCTAAAGCCATTGATAGTTTGACCACAGAAAGCAAGCCGGAACAAGAGGAAGGCGACTTCTACTTTCAAACAGGATTTCCTCCCATTGCTCAGGTGGTGAAAATTAGAAAAGCACACCATAAACCTGTAACCTACGATATGCGTGCGAAGCCTTACAGAGTAAGCCTTCAGCCTGATTACTATGCTACACAGCTAATCGACAATAGCATAATCAATACATACTACCATCCCTATTACGAAGGCAATACCGACCTGTCTAATCAATTTAATTCATTCAATCGCATTACTGCACGGGTAGAACTTGGCGCATCAGATTTACTCAACGACCACAGCATTAGGCTTGGCGGTCGTTTGCCCGTTGCGCTATACGGCTCAGACTTTTACTTAGACTACCTCAATAGAAGACATAAACGAGACTATGGATTCAGTGTTTACCGCCAATCTAGACTGGCGGGTACTAGTGCACCTCTCAACCGACTATACCTTCAAGAACTCAGGCTAAAGGTGATTCAACCCTTCAAGCACAACCTCAGCTTAGTCTTTGCTCCTTTTTACAGACAGGATAAAGTGATTACCCTTTCAACAGACCGCATCAATGCTGCAGCGCCGGATAATGTGCGCAATTGGTTAGGTGGACGGTTGGAACTACACTGGGAAAATAGCCGACTGGAAGGAGTGAATAAGAGAACGGGTTATCGTGCTAAAGTCTATGTTCATGCATTTCAAAACTTGAATAACGCATCGCTCAGCACTTATGCTTTTGGTACTGATTTCAGAGCCTACTTTTCTCTGCCAAAACAAATTATTTGGGCAAACAGAGTTAGCTCTTCCCATAGCTTTGGCCCATCTTCGATCTTGTACAGCATAGGTGGAATTGAAAACTGGCTTGGCCCACGCACTCCGGAAAGTTTAGGAACAAACGCAGACTACTTCTATCCAATGCAGTCTGTTGTGAGCGGACTGAGGGGATTTTCAAGAAATGTGCGGAATGGAGGTAATTTTCTGCTCCTCAACTCCGAGTTTCGTATACCTATCGCTTGCTATTTTAAGAAGACACCAATCAAGGCAGATTTCTTAAGAAACTTGCAGCTCATCGCATTCTATGACTTGGGCTCGGCTTGGAGTGGTCTATCGCCTTTTGGTGAACAACATTACAATACAACCATCATCAATCAAGGCTCCGTTCGCATCAAGCGAATTTCACAGAACAACCCGTTTGTGAGTGGCTTTGGCGCCGGACTCAGAACTCGAATCTTCAGTTATTATATCCGAACAGACTTAGCCTGGGGACTCAGAAATGGCCAATTGGAAAACAAAGGCAGAGCCCAGTTTATGGCTGCCTTAGGTTTTGATTTCTAAAACTGAAGGTGTTTCACCGTTTGTTTGTTTTCAATCAATTGACGCAGCGAATCAATGCCAATTTGTAGATGCAGGTCAACAAACTCATCTGTTACTTTTTTATCGCTATTTTCCGTCTTCACTCCTTCCGGAATCATGGGTTGGTCTGAAACCAACAACAGCGCGCCACTTGGAATTTTGTTTTTGAAGCCGGTCATGAAAATGGTTGCAGTTTCCATATCGATGGCCATACATCGGATGCTGCGCAGATAAGTTTTAAAGGAATTATCATGCTCCCAAACCCTGCGATTCGTGGTGTAAACTGTTCCTGTCCAATAGTCTTTGCCGTGGTCGCGAATGGTGGTTGAGATGGCTTTTTGTAAAGCGAAGGCCGGCAACGCAGGCACTTCAGCCGGAAAATAATCATTGCTGGTACCTTCCCCTCTAACCGCAGCTATGGGCAGAATGAGGTCGCCAATTTTATTCTTCTTTTTCAAACCGCCACATTTGCCCAGGAACAAGGCCGCTTTGGGAGATATGCTGGATAGCAAATCCATTACTGTTGCTGCATTTGCGCTACCCATCCCAAAGTTGATAATGCTAATGTCGCCACTGGTGCTTACCTGAAAAGGCTTGTCTTTGCCTTGCACCTCAACGCCATGCATTTCAGCAAATACGTTAACGTAATATTGGAAATTGGTTAGAATAATGTATTTCCCAAAAGCCTCTAAGGGAACTCCGGTATAGCGAGGTAACCAGTTGGCCGTTATTTGCTGTTTTGTTTTCATGTTTTAGAGCTTCATCTTGGCGCCAAGCGTAAACCAAAGTTGGTCGTAGCCCGCTTCGCTAAAGATAAAAAACTTATCGCTCCATTGGTAATCTACTCCCAGAAATGCCCCACTTAAAAAATTCACACGACTATAATCCGGAACCACATAAGTACCCTGACTCCCGCTCGAGGTATAGCGAAAATGCGTTGACCTGAAGCCCAAGTGTAAACCCCCATAACCATGCAAGGATTCGGAGAATGGATATGAAAATACGCCCCTTGCAGCTAACGCATAATTATTCCAATAGTATTTCGCTTTAAACTGCTGAACCTCAAAAGTGGCATTGGTGCCGGAAAAAATTCCGCTGATACCTGCTTTAAGCTGGCCGCCCCCTATTTCCTTTATCAGCGTTTCGGCCGTTAGTCGAATTCCTGCTCCGGAAGAAGCCCTGTAATCCTCGTAGTAATTGGTTGCCGCGCCAATTCCAAGACTCAGCTCGTAAGTTCTGATTTCTTGACCCTGAGCTACAGCGGCACTACTTAAACAGAATACAACACACCATCCTAACAGAAATTTCATGTCCCAAAGGTAAAATGCTGCTGTAAAAAGTACGGTGTTGAACATTGAAATATTCAGGAATACGTACTAGAAGGCTTGGTGGCTCTGTGCGCATTTTTTACCTTTGTTTCATGTCGCAAAGCAGCACAAGCATGGCTCCATTCTTAAAGGAATTAGGCCTTCAATCCATCAACCCGCAAGCATCAACCGGCTTGGTATTTTTTCAAGATTCTGACCGTGAAATCAAGAGCATCAGCAGTCCGGTAGACGGGCAACACATTGCCGATGTTTATGTAGCGAACGAATCGGATTATGCTAAAATCATCGCTCAAGCAGAAAAAGCCTTTTTGCAGTGGCGCCAAGTTCCAGCACCTAAGCGTGGTGAAATCATCAGACAATACGGTAACGTGCTCAGAGAACACAAGCAAGCTTTGGGTTCATTGGTGTCTTATGAGATGGGTAAATCTTTGCAAGAAGGTTTGGGTGAAGTGCAGGAGATGATTGATATCTGCGACTTTGCTGTAGGTTTATCACGTCAACTTCATGGATTAACCATGCACAGTGAAAGACCAAATCACCGCATGTACGAACAATGGCACCCGCTCGGAATAGTAGGCATCATTTCAGCCTTTAACTTTCCGGTAGCCGTATGGAGTTGGAATGCTATGTTGGCTGCCGTTTGTGGCGACGTATGCATTTGGAAGCCTTCTGAAAAAACGCCGCTTACCGCCATCGCTTGTCAAAATCTATTAGACAGCGTTTTGCGCGAAAACGAGATGCCGGAAGGTGTTTTCAACCTCATCATTGGCGACTACCGCATTGGCGAATTAATGTCGAACGACGAACGCGTTCCATTGATTTCAGCCACAGGATCTACCCGCATGGGTAAAAAAGTAGGTGCTGCCGTTGGTGCTCGTTTAGGAAAATCCATCCTTGAGCTAGGCGGAAATAACGCTATCATCATTTCTGAACATGCAGATCTAGACATGGCCATGCGTGCCGTAGTATTTGGCGCTGTAGGTACGTGCGGACAACGTTGTACCTCCACGCGTAGGTTGATTATTCATGAAAGCTTATACGAAGACCTGAAAAACAGGTTAGTAAAAGTATACGGACAATTGAAGATTGGTGATCCTTTGGATCAGAACAACCAAGTTGGACCCTTAATCGATAGAGCAGCTGTTGATCAATTCTTAGCAGCGGTAGAGTCCATCAAAGCGCAAGGTGGCACCATTCTTTACGGTGGCACTGAACTGGAAAGCGAAAGCGGATGTTACGTTGTGCCTTGTTTGGCTGAAGCGAAAAATGAATTTCCAATTGTTCAACAAGAGACGTTCGCACCTATTCTTTACCTCTTGAAATATAGCACCATTGACGAAGCCATTGCCATGCAAAATGGGGTTAAACAAGGTTTGAGTTCATCTATCTTCTCCACCCATATTCTAGAAACTGAAAAATTCTTGGCCGCTTGGGGTTCAGATTGCGGTATTGCAAACGTGAACATCGGTACTTCAGGTGCGGAGATTGGCGGTGCCTTTGGTGGTGAAAAAGAAACCGGCGGCGGACGTGAATCTGGATCTGATGCTTGGAAAGCCTACATGCGTAGACAAACCAATACCATCAACTACGGAACAGAATTACCACTCGCTCAAGGAATACAATTCGATATTTAAGCATGCGCTATTTCGGCTTATTGCTGGGAATACTGCTCTGCCAAGGCTTGTCTGCACAGAAGGCCTATAAAGGCGACTTTGGCTTTGGGTTCAAACATAACCGCGGTATGTATTGGGCCCATAGACCAATAATGCTCCTCATGGAAGCACCTACCAAAGCATTTGAAGCCGAAGCCTATTTGCTTACTTACAAAAGCGCTAAATCTTGGGCTCGCTATTATGCCAATCCTAAAATTGGCATTTCCCTTTCCTACCTTGACTTGGGGAAACCTGATATCAGTGGTTATGCCATAGGAGTGTTGCCATTTATCGAGTTCCCTATTTTCCGACTTGGAAAAATTGAGTGTAACCTTAAGATGGCAACTGGCATTGGTTACCTTAATAAAAAATGGGACCTCCACACCAATAACCTGAACAAAGCTATTGGCAGCCACATTAACGGTAACATGCGCGTGCATGGAGTGATGAATATTCCACTGCCTAAAAACTTAGAACTCGCTTTGGGTGCGGGTATCACACACTATTCCAACGGCAACTTTGCTATGCCCAATTTAGGGGTAAACAGCATAGAGATGTTTATGGGAGTTAACTGGAATAAAAAAGCGAAAGCCATTCCTACTCAGCCGAAAACGCTCGGATTGCGAGAAAGTCTCAAACGACATCATTTTGAGTTTGCCCCCATGTTTGCTTCCAAAGTTAACGGACTCATTTACAGTAAAAGAATACTGGTTTGGGGTGCCGGACTGCGTTATTATAACCGCATTTCCAATCGCTCCCAATGGGGAATAGGCCTAGACTACGACTATGACCCTGAGCATGTTTACCGAGATAATCCGGATGCCCGAAGCCAAGACCCGAATATCAAGAACTCAAGTGAGGTAGCCGCCGTAATAGGCCATGAGTTGCTCTTGGGAAAATTCGGTTTTGTTAGTGATATTGGAGTCTATACGTATAGACCGAGCAAACTCAAGGAGTTCATGTACCAACGTTTGGGTTTTAAATACAGAATTCACCCAAATTGGATACTGAGGGGAACCATTAAAGCACATTTTTCACGAGCTGACTTTTTTGAATGGGGCGTAACTTATACTATATCGCGTTAATCCTATTGGTTTTCCCTTTTGCTTGTCAGAAAGGTGAAAGCGACTGTTTCAGCGGAACAGGCGAAAATACGGTGGAGTACCGTGAGCTTCCTCCGTTTTCGCAGATAGAATTTGGCGGCTTACTCGAATTAAACCTCGTTCAGAATTTGAGCGATACGTTCAGTATTCAATTGGAAGGCCCATCTGATATTTTAGATGGTATTCAAGCCACTGTGGAGTCTGGAGTTTTGAAACTGAAAAACGTGAACCGCTGTAAATGGCTCAAGCAGTCCGGTCAATCGCTAAAAATCAATTTAAACATTCATCATCTCGATAAAATTCTCGTTGAAGGATCGGCATCATTAAGCTCATCTGACAGCCTGCAGCTTGATAACTTTGTTTTGGAGCAACAAAGTACTGGTAGTATTGATCTTTTACTTAATAGCGGACAATTGGAGGTGAATAGTTTTCAAGCGGGTCCGATAACTCTTAAGGGTTATGCAGCGGTGCTCGTAACTACTCTTTATGATACCGGTCCGCTGTACAGCGCAAATCTTCAATCCGATTATTGCTTTGTATACAACTACGGTTTAAACGATGCACATGTTAATCCCTTTAAGGTATTAGAGTCCCATATTCAGAATAGTGGGAATGTATATTACTATGCAGACCCCATCGAATCGTTAAGCGCAGAAGGCCGTGGCAAGGGGCAATGCGTTCGTCGTTAAGCAGTTTGGAACGTTTATTGAATTTTTAAGCTCAGGAGGAACCAAATCATGAGCTATCTACTTCCCATACTTGCGGCATTGAGTCTAAGTGCCAAGCCGCATCAAAACAACCCTCAATTAAATCCTATTCCTGCACAGGAGCAAAGCGTCGACAGCATTTACCGTACTTGGTCAAACAATGCATGGACCGGTGGTGAATACTTGAAATACCGTGTTCACTATGGCGTAATCAATGCCGGCGAAATTGAGATGACCGTTGAGAAAGAAACCGTAGAAATCAACAAACGAAAAGTCTGGCATATCAATGCCAAAGGCCGTTCTTACTCTGGTTTCGATTGGTTCTTTAAGGTACGTGACCACTTTCAAACTTACATTGATCAGGCTTCCATAGTTCCGCACCAATTTGTTAAAAGCATGCAAGAAGGCGGTTATAACGATACCGACTTTGCCCTTTTCAACCACAAAAAGAAATGGTTAAGTTCTAAAAAAGGGAGCATGCGTATTGAACCTGATGTGCAGGATGTTATTTCTGCCATTTACTACGCACGAACTCTGGATATATCCAAAGCCAGCCCTGGTGATACCTTCCCACTCCAAGTATATTTAGATGGCGTGATCTATCCCTTACGCATCAAATACATCGGTAAGGAAGTTATTAAAACCGATATCGGTAAAGTAAACGCGGTAAAGGTGATACCAATGGTGGTTGCAGACCGTGTTTTTAAAGAAGACGAAGGACTGGAATTATGGGTTAGCGATGATGCGAATAAGGTTCCTCTTCGAGTTAAAGCTGCATTAGCCGTTGGCTCAATCAAAGTGGATATCACAGGCCATAAAAACCTGAAGCATAAACTGAATAAGCCTTAATAAAAAAGCCCCTCAATGAGGGGCTTTTTTTATTGTATCGTATAGCGAAGTGAGATACCTCCCGTTGTAATTGCAGTTGGGAAGGATGTCGCAACAAGTGGGTTGGTCGACTTCCTATCATAGAAGATACGAAGGTTCAACTTCTTGTTAATATTGTAATCAATGGTTGGTTTAAGTGATACAATGACGTTACCATTTTGTGCGGTACCGGTTAAATCATCCGGCTCCATGGTGAGCGTTTTCGTATCCAAGATTGAGAAGTCTAAACGGATGTTTAAATCATTAGGCAAGCTAACACGCTTACCGTTGATGCGCATCCAGTTAATCTTCAATCCGGTTTTCTTATAACCCAACCCAATCACGAATTCTTTTCTTCGGGTTTCGTTTACACGCCCGTTATTCAGCATCAACTGAACCATACGCGACATTTTGTATTCGAAACCGGTAGTTAGGTTATTCTTCCAACCTAGATCAATTTTAATCAATGGACTAAACGTTTCATTGATGACCAAGTTATCGATGATAAACTCCGGATAGAAATTGGCTTCCGGTGTATTCGTTCTTTCATTTTGGTTTACTGAATTTCGGTAGCTGGACACCGCATACGTAGAGCTATAGGCATGTCGAATTGTGATGTTATTGAAGTACTTCTTCACAGACTTCAATCGGTTCAATCCGGTATAGGTCAAGTTCCAACTTGGGAACGGCATTCTTGGGAAGATTGTCATGTCTGAGGTACTCGCATCTGCGCCACCATAAGCTGACAAGAAGGAGTACATCATTACCGTCTGGTTGTCTTTGTTATATCCATCAGGATAACCTGTTAATGGATTAATACCCACAGACCTTGGATCATCAGCCGCTAATCTACTCGCAATAGCATAACGGTTGTTTTCAAATTGCCCAAATGTTTCTGAACGCTGGCGACTATCCAATCTATCAAATGCTGTTCTAATTGAGTTAAACGTAATGGTATAGCTACCTGAGTTTTGCAAACCAAAACTCTGGAAGGTATTGGTATTTGGATCAAACTTAAACGTGGTTAATACATTACTGATTTCCGTTCTCTGCATGTTCACGTCAATAACCAATTCTCGAATCGGTTCAATACGTGCCTTCGGAGCGAAGTTCACAGTAGAGTTTTGTGCATAACGATTGAAGATGTTTTCGTCTCTCGTTAAATAACCGGCCTCAGCCATGTTGTAACGGAAGTTCGGATTTTGACTACCCAAAATGAACTCCATTCCCGGTGCGTTTGCATTGAAATCGTTTCCGAAGAACTGTGGCGTACCCAAGTAGCCCGGTAAATAAATACCCTTGGTAACCGTATAATTGAAGGAGATGTTTTTAACTGACATCACCAACCTCGCTAGGAATGGTCCGGCACCATTGGTAACATCCTTTTCTTTTTTCTTCTTCTTATCCTCATCTTCATCTTCGCCTTCTTTGGCCTTTGGTTTTGGCTTCGACTTAACCGGAGCACCTCTGTTCACCGCCTTGAAGTAAGGAATCTTATCGTATAACTGGCGCATATTGAACTGGCCAACGAGGTTATACGATTGGGAGTTCTGAATATCATTACCTAAACTCTCAGTAGCTGGAGCCGCTGTTTTCCATTCAAAGTTTCCCGTATAGCTCGCATTTAAGCTTACCCAATTAAACAATGGGATCTTATTGATTGGAACCATGTAAGTGGCGTTGAAACGCTGATTGAAGTTGGTAAAACGTCCAAACTTGCGCAGGTTCTCTAGAATTACTTGGATGGAATCCGGCGTTTCCTCACGTGAAATTTTACCGGTTGGCTCATCTACCCTTGAATTTGCCACAGAAGAATAATCTAAACTCAAGTTTCCGGTGAGATCCCATCGGAAATCGTAGTATCTGTTCAGGGTAAAGTTCTTATTGTAGTTGGTAGGCGCTATGGTATTCGGGTTATCATTATTCCGATTCGTTCTGCGAGAATAGAATCGATCTACATCCAAACGGGTACCGAATGAACTTGGCAGCGGATTCAATTTAAACTCCGTAATAATGGCCAGCCAAGGTGAACGGCTAAGTTTCCTGAACGGTTGCCAAGGCTTATTCTGCGGATTGAAATTATACCCTAAGCTACCTCGGTAGGTCTTCTGTAAATCTTCCGCTGTTTGCTGATCTCTATGGTAAACCGTTGTTCTAGAATACGAAACGTTGAAGTTTTCAATATCATAAAAGTGCGGTTTTTCAGCTCCCATCCTATTCTTTCTGATATTGGTGAAGTTGATACTTCGCCTAACGGTTAAGTCCACTGCATTTCGCTTAATGGCTTCTGCCTCAGCTTCTGAAGGAGCTGTTTCTATAGCTGTCTGCAGCAAGATATCCGGATTGAGCGGATTGAATTTCGGGTTGATGAGTTGTTCGCTATGCCCAACAAACATAGGAATGGAAATCCCGGATTTAGCAGGGAAGAACTTACCTAATTCAAAGGCACCGTTCACATCGTATAACAAGCTAGAATTTAAGTTTCGCTCATTTAACTTCTTATCGATGCCACCAAATCCAATACTTTGGTAGTTCACAGATCCGGTCAAAGTTCCTAAGTCGGCAAGTTTAGTCACCACACGTAGGTTGGCAGCATTTCCTCCCTGGTTAATGAACTCAGACACGCGTAGTTCGTTAAACCAAACCTCCGCACATTTTGCCATTCCATCATCACGGTTCGGGTTATTCTTCTGCAACGGGTTACGTACACCCATCATAATTACCCGGATATTACTCATATCAGGTAATCCTTTAACCCTTACAATGGCACCATTCGGAAGGGCTCTCGAATATTCTAGCGTTAACGGAACACGGTCGAAAGAGCGACGTTGTTTCGTTGCATACAAGGTGTCAAGGATAATCTCCATTCGGTTAGCCTCAGGCCAAATTGCTTCGGCAGAAGTAGAACCTGGGTTGGTCACCGTTAATGGGAAACTGTATTCGTAATAGTTGTTTTCTAAATCGGTACCGATGCGGATATACCCGTGAAGGTCGCCATCGTTCAAAGGCTCTCCTGCTGCCTCAGCATGCACAAACATCTGGAGCTTTTTGTAGTTTCTCACATCGTAACGTGTAGTCTTGAAAACCCCTCTTGCATCACCATCTTGCAGGTTGCACACTTTCACGCTAAGCGATTGTTCATTCTGTTGAACGTTACTAGGTGTAGTAGGATCCACTTCCCTAAAGAAGCCTGGAGGAAGAACATAACGCACCGGACTTCTAAATCCATTCTCTTCAATATTCACTGTACCGGTAGAGAAGATGGTATTGTCTACCGGGCTGGTTGGCGGACTATCTTTAGCCTCAGCCAAATTCTTAAGGTATCTACGCCATTCCGCTCTCACCAATTGCAATTGAGCGAAACGAAGTACCACCGGCTTATCGAAGCCCTTCATGTACATACGCATGAAACGAATCGATTTAAAATCTTGAATTCCTCCTACCTTTTTATCGAAGGCATTGATTGGAATACGAAGTAAATACCACTGCACCTCCGGGTTTGTTCCATCAGGCAATGGAACTGAATTCGATTGAATATCAGCCACGAAATTCTGACCCATAACCAATTTGGTCTGATCAATTTCAATTTTGTATTGGAAATATTCTTCAATAGTGTTCAACGAGAAATCACCGTTGATATCCTCATCGTCAGGGATGTTTGTTCTAGCGATTGGATAACCATCCGGTTGAAAGGATGCCAATGGAGAGTTGCCTTGTTGACCATTGATATTCTTGTATCGTTCAAGCACGGAAAGCTGCTGGCCATCGTATTCACCTGAGGAGTGGAATCGGTAATTATCTCCCGAAGGGTCAGCTGCTACCTGTTGGTATACTGCCGATCCTGTACCGAATAAGTTGGCAATTTCTTGCAAGAAAACACTGAAGGTATCACGCTCCATTTGGTCATTCATGCCGTCTAAGCCCAAATCTTGAAGCTCTCGTGCTGCTTGATCATTCACAAAGGCATTGTTCATGGTTCTTCCGGTTGGAATTACCGCGATACCCGTGGATCGTGTTTGATCTGGAATACTTAAGTCAGTAGGCAAACCATTCTCAAAGGATTTTGCCCGGTCTTTTATAACGTCTTCTGAAATTTGACCTAGGTTGATGTACAAGGTTCCTTTGATGTTTGGATCGTACATAAACGGCGACATCACCCACATCTCCAGGTAATCAATATTGGCAGCTTCAAAGTCGTTTGTTTCGATTCTACGCTGAATACCACCCCAATTTCCTTCCGGATCTTTCAATGTTCCATCTTGGTTCAGCTGAGCTGAATTGTAGTTGTATTGACCGCGTTGATCCGGATAAAATGCCAAATCGAGTGTAGGTACGTTTTGCGGCTGCATATTCTGAAGCTGACGATTCGGGAAAACCTCGTCGTTCTGAATAATACGTGTATAGTGATTGGAGGAACTTTGGGTATTGCCAATAAGGTGCGGAGGCGTAGGCGGATTTGTATTTGGTTGATCGCGCTGGAAAATAGGATCAATCGTATACCAGGCTAGCTTAGCCCTTCTACCCGATGCTTCCGCTCCAACTTGGGTTGCCTCAGGGAATAAATCAGGTTGACCTTCCGGTGTAGAAGCGATAAACCAATTGGTTGGATTCTTTAAGTCAAACGGTGTTTCAGTTCCTTCAAAATCATCAATAAAGGATGTACCACGAGCTCCAATTGTTTTTGGTTGGTGAGGGAATAACTGAGCATATTCGCCTGTCACCGTAATACTGGAAACTTCTTTGGTTTCTATCAATGGAAGTCTATCTATCCATTTAGTCAACCTCCGCGACTCTGTTTTATAAGAGCCATCAAAACCAATGATGGTGTTCAACAATGGTTCATCACCAATGTTTACTTTCGGCGTAAGCGGACGCTCCCAAAGGTGCATCACCGTACCCCCTAAAATTAAGTCATCGTTTACTTTGAAATCCACCCTCGACCCTACCAGGGTTTTCTGCTGAATATTAAAGAGCGAGTTATTTTCAGATGAAACATTAATTACCGCACCGGATTCCAAGAGACCGGTATTGATAATTTTCACCCTACCCAAGGTATAATCGACGATATAGTCAACATTCTCCTGCAATAAACTTCCATTGGCAGTTACTTTAACAGACCCTTGGGGAATATTAAATGCGTTAAGTGAAATCTCATTATTAGAAGCCGACTGAAAGCTTCCTCGCAAGAAGAACTTATTCTTCAATACAACCTGTTGAGCCAGCCATTTGGTGGAGTCATAGAGTTCTTGGTAAACGTATTTATCAATGTTCTCTTGGTTGGTTAATTGAGTTCGGAGGTAGGAGCCGAATGGTTCCCTAACGGGGAAAATTATTCGGCCATTGTTTGGGTTAATGGTTAAGCCCGGAATGAAGTCAAATACCCCATCCGGCGTGCCCTCCTTCTGCACATTGACCCTATCCAGGTTCAATACTTTAATCAGTACATCATTATTGAGCTGAGGCTCGTTCTGAACTGGCAAGTAAGTATAGTCGGCACCAGAATAGTCATCAGCGTAGACTACATCCAAATAGAATTTATCTTCTTGAATACTAAATGCCCCTAAAGAATACACGTTCTTCATCATCAAATCCCAAATTGGATATTGGGTAGTGATGGTTGCGCCTTTGAGGAGTTTTAGGTGAAGTACTTTCGGGTCAGCTTGATTATCCGGAACATCCACAGAAAATTCACCTACTTGGTATACGGCTCCATTCACGGTGTATTCAAAAGCCACGGCCAAGATTTCATCATTGTTTAGCTGCGTGTTTAATGAGATATAACCAAGCTGTGGATGGAAGGTATATTCGTTTGAATTCAAGAGACGAGCATTCGCGAGGAATTGGTAATCTCTAATTTTATCTAAGCTGTATGGAGCTGCTTCCAGTAACTTAACCGTTTCGAATGACGAACGTACTTGTTGGTTACTAGAAACGGTATTGTACAAAGAGTTGGCGTCGTTTGCCGGATAAGGGCCAACACCCGGAGTCCAGTTTGTATTGTATGGATCAATTTCACCTAAGTCCATGTAACCTACAATGTCCCTAGTGGTGGCGAAGTCCTTTTGACGGTTGGTAACCCAGACCTCGACACGGTTAATGATAATTGGCGACTGGATTGCAGGAAGATTAGACAGGAATCTATCGTAGTTATCTGCAAAGTAATGAGCTAGGAAGAAGTGACGGTTTACATCATAATTATCCGCCTGAATATCAAATTTGGTGATTTGCGCACCACCTGTTACTTGTGTTTCGGTAGTTTCACTTTTTTGCTGCGTGAATATTGAGGTTACCGTAACTCTACCAAACTGTAACTGGGCTTTAATACCAAAAAGCGATTGGCCCCCATTGATTAAACTTGAGTTAAGCGGTAGACTAACATTACCTAATTCAATTTTCTTTAAAATATCGTCTTCTCCACCTTCCCAGTTGAGTTTCATCTGGTTATCGAATTCGAAGGTGGCCTCTGTATCGTAGTTGGTGGCAATTTTTAAGCGATCACCGATACTTCCCGTAAGGTTAATTTGAATCTTTTGCCTGAAATCAAACTGTCCATTTCGCTGCTGTCTTGCTGTTAATGCCGGGTTTCTAACAACATTGTAGTTCCATCCAAAAATGAGCTCAGCAGAACCTTGCGGACGAATATCAATGGTACCACCACCAAAAATCTTATCGAAAATTTTCGGTCCCACATTGATTGGTGGAATTAAACCGCCGCCACGAACAAAGCTACTCGCTTGAGAACGTTGTTTGAAGTATTCATCAATTTCCTGTTTTTCGGTTTTCTTGAGATACTCCTGGTAATCAAACTCTTCTTCGGGACGGTAATTCTCGTCTCCAATCAGTTGTTTTTCTCTATAAGTTCCTGATGCGGTATCGTAGACAACTTCGGTCTGAATAACTTCCGGGTCTTTAAGGTCGATGTTGTTTTTTGGCTTCTCACCGTACAAAGGATTATCCTGGATTGGATAAATCAGTTTGGTACTGTCCTTTTTAGTCGAATCTTGCGACTTTTTGGTTGAGTCAGAAAACAGCTCACTCAGCGACTCTGGAAATATACTATCGAAGCTTCCATCCGGGCTAGATGCGAAAGCATAGATTAGCCCTGAAAGTATCACCGCAGTGAACAAACCGGAAAGCGTTTTTAATGGCAAAATTGTTTAGGTTTTAGTCTGGTAGGGTTTTTTCGATAGGCTTTATAATCGCTTGAGGGCTATTTTAATGATGTCTTCCACTTGGTAATCTTTGCTGCTGTCTTCATCTACAATTTTCTGAATAACTTTTTCAACTGCCATTTTAGTGAATCCAAGCATCTGCAACGCTGATGATGCTTCGTCTTTAACAGAAGACTTACCACCAATAGAACCCATCTCAAGGGTAGAACGTTGCATCTTGTCTTGCAATTCTAAAATAATTCGTTGTGCTGATTTAGGCCCAACGCCTTTAATGCTTTTCAGTAACGCTAGGTTACCGTGCGATATTGCCTGCATTAATTCGTTTGGCTCAACCGATGATAAAATCATTCGAGCTGTTGCGGCTCCAATGCCCTGTACACTAATAAGGGAGCGGAAAAGTTCACGTTCTGCTGATTCAAAAAACCCATAAAGTGTATGTGCATCTTCTTTGATGCTGAGGTGAGTATACAACTTCACCTGCTCTAAGGTTTTTATTTTCTCAAAAGTATAGAGTGAAATGTGCAGCTCATAGCCTACGCCAGAGCAGTCTACTACAGCAGATGCCGGATTGATTTCTTCTAACTTACCTCTAATGTGAGCGTACATGGTTTTTCTCGGAAAGAGCGAAAATAAACAAACCCAGATAACAAGGAAGTGAAAGCCTTGTTTTCTTCGTGTTTTTTTTCGATGAACCTACGCGTTCACCACAGAATTGAGGATGCTTTGAAAGATTAGATTGCCATCCGTATTAAACAACTCTCCGTCCGCTGCGCGCTCAGGGTGCGGCATCATACCGAATACATTTTTACCTGCATTACAAATACCTGCAATGTTTTCTAGTGAACCATTGGGATTTGCCGCTGCGTTAACTTCGCCTTCAGGAGTACAATACTTGAACAAAATCTGATCATTTGCCTTCAATCGTTCAAGCCCCGCCTCATCAATATAGTAGCGGCCTTCTCCATGTGCAATCGGAATTTTTAATGCTTGAGTTGCATCAAGGTCTTGAGTTAAAAGAGATTTGTTTTGAGGTAGAAGGTGAACATTGGAACAAATGAACTTCATGCTGGTATTTCGAAGCAATGCACCTTCCAACAAACCTGCTTCGCATAAAATCTGGAATCCGTTGCAAATACCCATTACATACCCACCATTGGCAGCAAATTCTTTAATGCTTCCCATGATTGGAGACAATTTCGCAATGGCCCCGCTTCTAAGGTAATCGCCGTAGGAGAATCCACCCGGTACAAGTACGAAATCGACACCTTTCAAATCAGTGTCTTTGTGCCATAATTCAACAGGTGCTTCACCAGTTAAACGCTCTATAGCCCAAATAAGGTCACGATCACAGTTAGATCCCGGAAATACAACTACTCCAAATTTCATGGAGCAAAAGTAGTTAAATGAATTGAATCTTAGAATTGGAAACAGCGGTTTCTAGTGCGGAAACCTTTTCCACCACCGCCTTGACTACCACCGCCTTTGCCAAGCTTGAAAGCCAGTGTAAATTGCCCGAAAGAAAAATAATCTTTAACACCAGAGTTTCCGCGTTTAGAACCTTCAGGCCTTGGCCCGTCCTCTACGCGCCTATCTGCAAGCGCCGCGGCAACTTGACCGTAAGTTGCTTCAATCTGACCATTGTCCCAATGTTCTTTCGATACATCGTCCAAATAATCCGTATTGGTTTGTCTTACGCCTAACTCAAAGCCCATCGATACTCGGCCCCCAAGTAGAAATCTAAAGCCAGCACCATAAACCAAGGCTGAAGAGGTCAATTGATAATGTGGCGTATTTGGTTTTATACCCTGTCCTTCTGTGCCGAAAGGCTGAAGTTCATACCAACGACCTTCGTAATAAGCCTCCGGTTTGAATTTAAAGAATGACATTCCTCCAAACAAGTACAGATTGGTTTTTCCACCCCGGGTAGCATTTACCTTCTCCCCTATGAGGTGGCGCCAGTTAAACAGGCTTAATTCAAATAGAAGCGATCCTTCATAAATTGGAGAACGGAAACTGAGATTTCTCAATTTACGACCAGGATCATTGGCCAAGCTATCAGCTCCACTCACCATTCCGTAGTTGAAGTTACCTCGCAAGGCTAAAAAATTGGTAACGTGCATTCGAACACCAAGACCTAATGCAGGCCCCAATTTCTGGAGATGGTCGCTCGAAAATTTGGTTTGATCTCCTCCCAAATCACCGGCATAAGTTGCTGCCCCTCCCATAAAAACAAGTTCAAAACGATCCTGTCTACGCTGTGCAGAAAGCAGTACCGGAACAAATAGAAACCAAATTAAAAACTTATTACGCATTACTTTAAAGGATTAGATAAACAACGCGGGTTATAACAAATATAGGCAAAATGAATCGAGATATTTAAGACAGCGTATAAAACTCTGTTTTCTCCGTATTGTGGGAACGTATAACTCCAGCGCGAATCAGACTCACTAAAATCCTGGAAGCTCGACGCCGGGAAATGTTCATCTTTTTGGCAAACTCATTTAAAGTAACCCGTCCATTTTTCGCTAACAGTTCCATCAGGCCTTTTTCTTTTGGACCGTATTCAATGAGGTTTTCCTCGTCTCTGGATTCCTTTTTCAAAACCTCTACAACCACCTTAGACGCCAATAAACTTTGGTCTTTTACCCGAATATAAACCCAGTATTTTCCGTCTTCACCTTTTGCAGCATAGGGTTTCTCAGTTCCCTCTGGAATAGTAACCTCCAAGATGGTTTTTCCTTCCAATTCCCACTCATCAATTATCAATGGAACCTCAGGCTTGCAATAAAAACTAGCAGCCAAATCGAGCATGTATTTTTCATCCTCACTCCGAATCCCGGCAATGCTCTTATTGTCTCTTACCCCAATTAACAAACGCCCACCTTTTCGATTAGCGAATGCAACAAGGGCCTTGGCAATTTTAGCAGGGTCATTTACCGTCTGCTTAAAATCAAGCACCTCGCTCTCACCTGCAAGAATTAGTTGGTATATGGGATGAATGGGCATGATTGAATGTCCAAGTTTAGCAAAATGAGATTCTATTTTTCAATCTAGTAGGCTAAAAATTCAGAATTAGCAATGCCTCAAGCACACTCGTTTACCTTCTAAATTCATCCTAAAGAACTCATTTCATGAAATATTCCAATTTAGCCTGCAAAGAAAAATTGGGTTTATTACATTTGCACGACTTATAAAAAACGATCAAGTAGAGACTATATGAATAACATGAAAATTTCAGTTGCAAAGGGTGATGGAATCGGCCCGGAAATCATGGATGCCGTTCTTCGAATTTTCGAAGCAGCTGAAGTACCTCTGACTTATGAATTTGTTGAGATGGGTAAAGATTACTTTCTGCAAGGATTTAGCAGCGGTATGACCCCTCAAGCGAAAGAAAGTATCGAGTCAAACGGAATCTTATTCAAAGGTCCGATGGAAACTCCGAAAGGCAAAGGCATGAAAAGTATTAACGTGACTGCACGTAAAACGTGGAGCACTTATGCTAATCGTCGCCATTTTCAAACGCTACATGGTGTTGAAACCGTGCACTCCAAAGCGGGTATTCCAATCGATATCACCATTGTACGCGAAAACATTGAAGATACTTACGGCGGAATTGAACACATGAACAGTCATGATGTAGCGATATCTCGTCGTTTTATCACCCGTCCGGGATCAGAGCAAGTGCATCGCTTTGCTTTTGAGATGGCCCGTAAAGAAGGATTTAAAAAAGTAGCCTGCGGACATAAGGCTAATATCATGAAATTGACGGATGGTTTGTTCTTGGAGACTTTCTATGAAGTAGCCAAAGACTATCCGGAAATTGAAGCTTACGACATCATCGTTGATGACCTGTGCATGAAATTAGTTTCCATGCCAGATCGCTTTGATGTTGTTGTATTGCCTAACCTACAGGGAGATATCGTATCTGACCTTTGTGCCGGCTTGGTTGGCGGATTAGGTTTTGCCCCTTCAGCTAACGTTGGTGATGTTATCAGCATCTTCGAAGCAGTTCACGGAACAGCACCGGATATCGCTGGAAAAAACATCGCTAACCCAACTTCCCTCCTTTTAAGTGGAATGATGATGTTGCGCCACCTGGGCATGAGCGCCAAAGCAGCAACCATTGAAAACGCGCTTCGCTATACCTTAGAACAAGGTGTTCATACCGGCGACTTCGGCGATAAAAACATCGCTTCGGTAAACACGACTCAATTTGCTGATGCTATCATCGCTAACTTAGGTCAGGTACCTACCGAAACTAAACCTCGCGAAGCAACTGAGCAGAAGAAAATGTGGGAAAAACCGGAATTTCCTGCACAACGTAAGATGATGGTTTCTCCAAGGGAAGCAGTTGAAAGACTTATTGGTAGCGATTTGTTTATCGATTCAGCTCTACCTGTAGAAAAGGTTGCGGAAATCGTACAAGCGCAACTTCCTGCGAAATTTAAACTTTTGATGATTTCAAACAGAGGAACACAAGTTTGGCCTACAGGTTCAATCTTGACTGAATGTGTGAATCACCACAGATGCCGCGTCATTCTTGCAAACGATAGCGATTCAGCAAGTACAGATGAAGTATGGGAGTACATCAAGGCTATTTCTAGCAAACTCTTTGTTACTTCTATGGAAATGTTGAGGAATTTCGGAGAAAAGCAAGGATATTCGATGGCACAAGGACAATAATAGTCAATGCCATGACGGAACAGCCTACGGCACCCAAACAATTCAGACGCAGAAACATCATTCTACCTATTCTGATTGGGCTTGCAGTTACGGCCTACCTGTTATATAAAGACTTCGACGGAAAGTCGTTTGGACAGATTCACTGGACTGTTCAAACGGCTTTTTGGCTTTTTATGGGCATGGTGATGATGGCCATTCGCGACCTAGGTTATATGGTTAGGATTCGAATTTTAACCGATAAAGCCTTGAGCTGGAGAAGAAGCTTTGATGTCATTATGCTTTGGGAGTTTGCATCAGCGCTATCCCCGAGCGTAGTTGGAGGTTCGGGCATCGCTATGTTCATCTTAAATCGAGAGAAAATTCCCCTTGGAAGAAGTACTGCCATAGTTTTGGTTACCGCTCTCCTAGACGAGCTCTTTTACATCATTATGGTTCCTGTTTGCATTTTATTGGCCGGCTGGGGAAATCTCTTTCCGCTAGACATGGAGAAGAATTTCTTCGGATTATCGTTAGGGATCAAGGGGATTTTCTATGCGGGGTACATATTTATTTTTATCCTCACCACAATAATTCTACTTTCAGTTTTCTTCTTTCCTAAAGGATTTAAGAATGTGCTCATCGCCATTTTCAAACTCCCTGTATTACGCCGCTGGGCCGATAAAGCTGCCAATGTTGGTGATGAAGTTATTGTCACTTCCGAAGAATTGAAAGGCAAGAATTTCTTGTTTTGGTTTCGCTGCTTCTCTGCAACCTTCTTCAGCTGGACAGCCCGTTTTTTGGTTATCAATTGTTTGATTCTCGCTTTCATGGCTGGAGCAGATCATTTTATAATCTATGCGCGTCAAATGGTCATGTGGGTCATTATGCTCATTAGTCCTACACCTGGAAGTTCGGGTGTGGCCGAAATGGTTTTCCAAGGTTTCTTGGCTGAGTTTACCCTACCTAACTTGTCCGGGTTCCAAGCTTTGGTATGGCGCTTAATGAGTTATTACCCTTATCTACTTATTGGCCTGATCATTTTCCCACGTTGGATTATCAGAACCCGAAAATCTGAGGTCGATTCAGAAGATGCTCATTTGAAACCAGCTGATAAGGCTTAAACACCGTCGCTTTTCAGGAATACATTTTGCGTAACTTTGGGCTATGAAGACGTGGCTCTATTTTACTGCAGGTTCTCTTATTGCTTTAAGTGCTGGACTTATCATTGCCGGCAAATCAGAACAAACAAGCACTGTTACCAATAATCCCAATGCGGTATTGAGTGTGCCCAATATGCCAACTGAATTGGTTTTTGCAGGTGAAAAGGTTCCCATGACCGAAGCTGAAGTGATGGAGCGCCTAGACAGGGAACTGCTGGTTAATACCTTCTGGCATAGCAATACCATTCTAATGTTAAAGCGCGCCAATCGCTACTTCCCGGTTATTGAACCGATTCTCAAATCAGAGGGAGTACCTGACGATTTCAAATACCTCTGTATGATTGAATCAGGATTGGCTAACGTGGTTTCTCCATCCAACGCGGCCGGATTCTGGCAGTTTCTGAGTAGCACCGGCAAACGCTATGGTTTGGAAGTAAGTGGTGAAGTAGATGAACGCTATCACTTGGAAAAAGCCACCAAAGCTGCTTGCGCTTATTTGAAAGACAATAAAGCCCGTCTGGGCACTTGGACCTTAGCCGCCGCTGCTTATAATATGGGCGAAAATGGCGTTGAGAAGCAATTGAAATCGCAGGGAGTAGATTCATATTACGACCTCCATTTAAATCCTGAAACTGCACGCTACCTCTTCCGAATTTTAGCTGCTAAAGAAATTCATAGCGATGCCAAGAAATATGGCTTTAAGCTCAGCGAAGAGACCTTATACCAGCCTTATAAAACCCGCAGCATAGAGGTGAAAGGGGCGGTTGAAAGTTGGCCGGAATTTGCGCTAGAACAAGGGACCAACTACAAATACTTGAAAATCTTGAATCCTTGGATTAGAGACCGTAAGATGAAAAACAGCCTAGGCACCAGTTATACGGTTTTGCTTCCTAACAATACCAAAACAGGCATTAAAAAGGAGCTCGAAGAAGGAAGCGACGAATAACTAACGTTTCCAAACCAAGACTCCGCTTAGCCATAGCTCCTGAACAAAATCTCCCTTCGCTAAATCCTTTTGCGAGTAAGATTCTATCGGCTTTTCTAGCATTAGAAAATCTGCCTTCTGGCCTACTTGTAGCGATCCATATTCATCTTCTGTAAATCCGGCATAGGCAGGCCAATAGGTCATCCCCTTAAGGGTTTCAAAAGTGCTTAATTTCTCTTCGTTGCGGTAACCTTGCTCAGGCTCCAAAGCCGAGTTTTTTCGAAATACCGCACTCAAGTATGTGAGAAACGGATTTACCTCTTCAACCGGAAAATCGGTTCCCAAAGCCAATAAGCCAACCGACTTCAACAAGGACCTATAGGCATAAGCTCCATGCTCCCTCTCAGCACACAAGCGGGCTTCTACCCACTGCATATCAGAGGTGGCATGTGTGGGTTGTACCGATGGGATGATCTTCCAGCGTTTAAATTTATCAAGATCGTTTAGATCAACCACTTGAGCATGTTCTATCCTCCATCGCTTATCGTTCTCCGGCTTCAACAAACGCGAATAAACATCCAACATCAAGCTATTGGCTGAATCTCCAATGCAATGTGTGCATGCTTGATACCCGAGTTCCAATACGCGTTCGCAAGTTTGATCAAAATAGGCTGGGATATTCAAGGCCAAACCTTGTGTAGGGGCATCGCAATATGGTGATTTCAATAAGGCACCCCTAGAACCTAAAGCACCATCGGCATATAACTTAAATGAACCTACTCGGAGATTTGGTGTACGGTAGATTCCCTGATCTTTGGCAAATTGAAACTCAGCCTCTCCCGGATTAAGCATTACAATTACCCTAAGCTTCAACTCACCGCTGCGCTGTAAGCTGTCTATCGCTAAAACAATAGGTAAATCAAGTCCGGCTTCCGTTACTGCTCCAATACCGTATTGTATGCACACTTCCTGAGCCGCCAATAAGGATTGCCTTACTTCGGCAAAGTTCGGCGGGGGAATAAGTTTGGAAACTGCATCTACCGCATTGTCAATTAAAACACCACTCAGCTCTCCATTGCTTCGCTTAAGTAATGCACCTCCCTCTATTACCGTTTCTTCATTCAGTTTGGCACGTTTCAAAGCCGCCGCATTTACTACTGCAGCATGTCCATCTACCCGTTTGAGCAAAACCGGTTTATCCGGAAATAGGCTATCTAAAGCAGCCCTGTCTGGAAATGCTTGACCCTCCCACAGGTTTTGATCCCAGCCGCGGCCAATAAGCCAGGTTCGCTCTGGATTATTGAGGCCATACTCCACTAATGATTCAACTGCACTTTGCCAAGAGGTGATACCTTTTAAATTCAGCTCAGTTAATCCTCTGCCAAAGGCATAAAAATGGGTATGTGCATCGTGAAGTGCTGGGTAAACATGTTGACCATTTAGCGATACCTTTTTGGCGTCCGGGTTGATTTTAGCAAGGCTATCCTCGGTTCCAATGGCGATGATTTCATCTTGCGCAACTAAAATGGCTTCGTATTCCATTACGGAATCACCGTGAAATGAATAAGCCTTGAGGTTTGTGAAAAGGATGCACTCGTGGCTATTCGTCCCTGAAATGCACGAGTTTAGAAAGAATGAACCTATCAAAAAGAGAAAAAGCAGCCTCATAATTCAAATATAGGCAAGCAGGGAATTGCCCAATGAATTCTTCTCCGGCCGGAACTTTTTCAGATAAAGAGGTGAAAGTCGCTATTGGCAGCTGGCTTCCGACGCTTTTTGAAAAGATTACTAAAGAAATGTGTGAAAAACTTTTTCATAGTCTCACTAATTAGAACCAAAAAGGAGACCAAAAGTTGCTTGGTGGTGACGAATAATTTACGAATTCATGATTTCACTTGAGCTTTGCAACTGCATGGTACTGAGTTTACGGTAAAGTCCATTTGGGTTTGCAAATAATTCGTCATGTGTTCCCTGTTCTCGAATCTCTCCATCTTGCAAAACCAAAATGGTATCTGAATTCCGTATTGTGGAAAGCCTATGCGCAATTACCAAACTCGTGCGGCCTTGCATCAACCGCTCTAGGGCCTCTTGCACCAACTTTTCACTTTCAGAATCAAGTGACGAAGTGGCCTCATCCAAAAGGAGAATTGCAGGGTCTTTTAAAATAGCTCGAGCGATGGCAATACGTTGTCTTTGGCCACCTGAAAGCTTAATTCCGCGATCGCCTACAACAGTATCCAATCCTTCTGGGAAATTAGAAATAAACTCCCAGGCATTGGCTTGTTTGGCTGCTTCTATGATATCCTCATCGCTAGCGCCCGGTTTACCGTATTGAATATTCTCCCGAATACTTCCTCCAAATAAAATAACATCTTGAGGAACGATAGCCATCTGGTTTCTCAAGGCTGTAAGTCCGTATTCGGTACTTGGCTTTCCATCAATTAATATCTGTCCAGAATCCGGTTCATAAAAACGAAGAAGTAGCGAAGCGATGGTCGACTTACCCGCACCACTCGGACCAACCAAAGCAATTTGCTGTCCTTCCTTCGCAGAGAAATTAATGTTCTTTAAAACCGGAGTTTCCTTTCTACCGGGATAAGCAAAAGCTAGATTCTTGAATTCAATGGCACCATGGATGCTTGATTTCACCTCCTCATCTTGTAGCTCCTCTGCTTCACCATTCAAAATCTCCAATACCCTGTCTGATGCACCTAAAGTTTTCTGAATTTGATTGTATTGCTCCGCAATTCCCCCGATAGAAGCTCCTACAAAAAGGGTATACATGATAAACTGAACCAAGTTAGCACTGTCTAACTCGCCTTGATTCATCAGGTAAACGCCATACCAGATCAACGCCACAATGCCACCAAACAATCCTAAAATGATAAAAGAAGCGAAAGCTCCTCTCAACTTACCCACTTTAACCGCCAATTGCCTTACTTGATTAACGGAGCCCGCATAGCGACCCATCTCGTAAAATTCATTGGCAAAGGCTTTCACGTTTTGAATTCCCAAAAGCGTCTCTTCAACAATGGCATTACTCTCGGCCACATGGTCTTGTACCTTACGCGATTGTTTCCTCACAAAATACCCAAAAACAACCGTAAGCACAGCCAGCACAGGAATCAGCAAAAGCATCGCTAAAGCCAATTTGCTGGATGTAAAAAACAAAAAAGCGATGCCACCAATGATGATAATCAGCTGACGCAGGAATTCAGCAATATTGGTGGTAAACGTATCTTGAATCTGCGAAATATCAGAACTTATTCTCGAAGCCAATTCCCCCACCCTTCGCTGAGTAAAAAATTCCATCGGCATGGAGATTAAGCGGTTATAGGCTGCAGACCGCACCGCAGCCAACATGCGCTCCGTAACGTCTACAAAGAGGTAAATACGAAAGAAAGAAAACACCGCCTGAGCCACAAAAACGACTAACAAGATTAACCCTACTTCATTGATGCGCTCCATGGATATGGTGGCCGAACGAAGCAAGTCGCCAAGTAAATACGGGAAGGCCAAAGCCGTAGCGCCTGTTCCTGCTAAAAAGAACAAGCCAAGGAGGAATTTCCATTTATAGGGACCAACAAACGAAAACAGCTGCCAGCCTTTCTGCAGTGAATCTTTGGTAATCTTCGTTTTGGGCATGTCTGCCCCTTTGTCTTTTCCGCGTCTAGCCATGGTATTTGGAAGGCTCTATTGCCATTTTCAATCCAAAGGAAACAGTACTGACAAATTGCCCGAGCTACTTAATCAATACCCGTTTTATATCCTTTCTATAGGCTGCAAAGATGCCTAATCCGCCTGAAACATTGGTATAGATATTCTCTTGAAAACCGAAAGGTAAATCGCCGGAATAGTTGAAAATAGACAAGTGATAGCGGTAGTAGTTTTCATCAACCGACATGATATAACTAACCATATAACGGTCAACTCCAAACTCAATGCTTGCCCCGCCAAAACGGTCCATTCGCATTTCAAGTTTGCCCCCATCCTGATCCACATCGGATACAAACTCCCCAGCACCAGCACTGAGCTGAAAATCGTTCATCGTATTCAACACGCGATTGCTATCAATTATCCAATTGTTAATGCGGTAATAGTCTTTACTACCTGCCAAATCAATCCAGGTATGCCAAATATTGGTAAGTGTATCTGAACCTCCTGTGCTGTATCGGTATACATTTGTTACAACCCCTTGGGCCGGTAGTTTGTACTTCGGTACAGTGCACTTGGCCGAAATTGAAGGATAGCCATTCGCTTTTGCTTGAAGGTAATATGTTTTTCCGGGTAAAATAGGGAAGCTGCTGTTCGGTAGCACGTAAGCTTTATTAATTATTGGGTCTGTTTGTAACTGAACGGTGTCTTGTCCATCGCTCAAGAAGACCATGGCATTGGTAATAAAATTCGGGCTATCCGGTAATGCCGCTTGAATGGGGTTTGTATTGGTGAGGTAAACCCTAAACGTATCTTCCGGCGAAAGAAAAGCCGCCAATACCATCTTAGGCTCTTGCCTAGGCAAAGGCACATCTGCCTTTTCCCAACAGGCTGAAAAAAGCACCGCAATCAAAACGAATATGTAGTTAGGCTGCTTCATCAGAATTTAAGTGAATAGCTAAACATTGGAATTGGCAATGGAAACAGACTAAACGAACGAACAGTTCTGTCGCTGCTGGTGAAGTCCGATTCTATGGCATAAAACATCGGGTTCTTGTTAGCGTAGACATTGTAGATATTGAGCTCGAGCAAACGTTCTATTCGCTTGTATTTTTTAATGAATTGAAAAGAAATATCCAGGCGGTGAAAGTCTTTCATTCTAAAAGAGTTGACCGTAGAGAATTCAGGTAGAAAATTGCCGTACGATGATGGACTCTGCAAGTAATTTCCGCTTGGATCATGCAACATTGCAAAGTATTCAGCCTTAGGCAGGGTGACGGCTCGGCCTGTTTGATACGTCCAAGTTGCTGAAATATGAAACTTCTTGGATGCTTTATACACTTGAACAAAGCTGAGGTTATGTCTTCTGTCGTATGGAGAAAAAATCCAGTTGCCTTGGTTGATGCTGCTGAACTGTTGAAGGCTTTTTGACCACGTATAACTAACCCATCCGGAATACTTTTGTCCGCTCTTTTTCAACATTACTTCCATGCCATAGCTTTTGCCTTGGCCGCTCTGAACATTTTCTTCCCAGCGTGTTTTTTGCACCTGGGTTGGATTTAATGCGTCAATAAAGTTTGCCCCTTCTTTGTAACCCACAATTCTACCCGAGTGTTTATAATACCATTCAGTTTGAAGGCTTAACCCTTTTGAATTCCAGAATTTCTCCACTGCGAATGAAACCTGATCGCTGTATTCCGGGCGAATAATATCTGAGCTTGGAACCCATAAGTCTGAGAAAATGGCGAGACCGGTATTGGACAATTGATGGATGTATTGGTTCATCCGCGCATAACCCAGTTTCAGGTTAATTGATTCCCTTGGCCTATACAGGGCACTCAAGCGAGGTTCAGGGTAGAGGTAAGCATTATCTCCGGTAACAAAATAGGAAATGCGTAAGCCTCCATTGAGCTTCCACTTGTTCTTTGACCATTCATCTTCCACGTAAAGTGCACCTTCCCAGCTGTGAAAAGTTTCTAAAATCGACCGGTTGTATTCTGATAATTCGCTTTCAAAGTTCAATACACGCGGTCTGAAGTAATGGTAAATTTGCTGACTCCCAAAGCGAATTCGGTTACGGCTATTGAGAAATAAATCAAAATCCGACTTCAGACTGATATCGCGAATGCCTGAGTTTAAATCTGATTTATACCCCACATCATCCACCTGCATTTCATCGTAGAAATTGGTATTGAAATTACTGAATATAAAGGCCGTATTAACAAATAACTTCGGGTTGACAACATGATTCCACCTCAAGGTAGCAGTGGTGTTTCCACTCAACATACCAGCCTTTTCGTTGAAGTTTTCGCCTGTGAAACCGGTACCAAACTTATCCCTGCCGGAATAGATGCTTAAATACAGCTTATCCTTTTCGCTTATATCAAAGTTGATTTTACCGGTGAGGTCATGAAACTGCAAATCCAAACTTTGGTTGCTGCTCATAAACGGGCGAATCAGCAAATCGATATAACTGCGGCGTGCACTGAAAATGAAGCTCGATTTTTTCTTTACAATCGGTCCTTCCAGTAATACGCGACTGGTCATTATTCCAAGGCCCAGCTCACCGTGAAAGTTTTCTCTGTGACCTTCCTTCATGTTAATATCCAAAACAGATGCTACCCTTCCGCCGTACCTGGCCGGGAAACTTCCTTTATTTAGTTCAATGCTCCGAATTGCATCACCATTGAAAATGGATAAAAACCCCAGTGCGTGAAAAGCGTAATAAACAGGAGCATCATCTAAGATAATGAGGTTTTGACCGCTGTTGCCGCCACGCACAAAAAAGCCACTTTGGCCTTCGCTGCCTGATTGCACTCCCGGCAGTTGCTGCACTACCTTGACAACATCCTTTTCGCCCATCAAGGCGGGTATACTCTTAACATCTTGCGGATTTAATTCGATTCGTCCGCTTTGTGCCGATTCTGTGATATGTTCTTCCCGATGTTCGCTTATAACTACTTCGTTGAGGTTAAGCGATTCATTTAACTCTACAGACAAGAGCGTGTCTTTCACCAAAGCAAGCTTGAGCGATCTACTTTGGTAGCCCACGTAAGAAAAATGTATCTCTTGTGAATCAGAAGCAAGGGTTAGTGAATAATAGCCGTAAGCATTCGATACCGTTCCTCCGTCGATGGATTTGACATAGATATGCACGCCCATCAAGGCTTCATTACTGCCTTCTTCAGTTACATAACCGCTTATGGTAAAACGTTTATTGGGATCGAATAGTGGCCGTTGTTTGTAGAGTATGACTTCCTTCTCTTTGAGCAGAAAATCAATTCCGGATGGGAGCAATTTTTCCAAAATCTCCTTCAACGTAGCTTGTTTTACACTGAGTTTAACCCGATTGGACACCGGCACCACACTTTCGCTATACGAGAAAGAATATCCGGTAACCTCACTCACCTTAAGCAAAGCCGATTTCAGGTCTTGTTCTGGAATATCAATATCGAAACGCTCAGATTGACCAAATGCAAATAGGGGCAGAAATAGAAAGAGGCACAAGAGGGCCTTTGCAATACGATGGCTTTTACGGACTAAGTCTGACACTAGCTTCATGCATGCTCATTTTCAGGTTCAACTGCTCGCAAACAGGCTCCAAGGCTTGTTTTAACTTCAACGCTCCTCGGTTGAAAATCACCATCAAAGCGTGATCGATTCCCGGAACTAGTTCAATTTTGCTGTCGAATTTACGGGAAAGAATGGCAATACAAATGTCTAGAGGCAAACAGTTTAGACTCGGGCAATTATCGCCTTGTTTGCGCACCATAGGAATACGTAAGGTTCGATCTATAATCAACTGCTGACCTGCTTTCAGATATATCAGGTTTCCTTGGTAATGCACTTTCAGTTTAGCCGAGACAGATTCTACCACCAGATGCCTGCACTCCGGATAGGCCATGACATGAAAAGCACCTTGATTGAGTTCTATTTGGACTTCGTCAGCATAAACCAGGTAATGGCCAAGATCAAGAAAGTGAAGACTGGCTTCACCGCTGATATACGTTTCTTTTTTAGTTTCATGGGCTAGCGACTCGGCATACGATGAGCCCGGGAGAAGATGAAGGCTGGCAGTATTTAACAGTTGACAATACACTTCGCTGCCATTGGGCTGGCGCTGGTGCTGCATTCTGGCATAGCAAGGGCCCTCGGGTTTCTGGAGGTAAAAAAATGTAATCATAGGGAGGAAGAGTTGTTAGGGGGAAGCTTGAATAGGAATACCCAAATCCCGGCAACAGAGACGCATGAAGACGTCTCGAACTTCCGCTCTTCCCCCAATTTGAAAATCGAAAGTTGCTTGCTACGCAGGATTTGGTTAACAGGGTATTCCGTGTATGCATGTGCTAGTAAGACACGCCTAAAACAAAGTCCCCCTATAACACTTTCATTTTTTTTAATAAATCTGCACGGTGTATACCTTTCTTATGAGTCCTCCAAAGATGCCAACACCGTTGGTGATATTGCTATACATAATCACCGGTTCTGCAAATGGATTGTCTTCCGACATCCAGTAGGCATCGTAACTGGTTTGGTATTTAAACAGGTCTTCGTTCATGGTTATAATGGTGGCTTCAGCCTGGAGGTGTTGAGTTTGCGATGAACCCCAGAGGTAGGAGCTTCCCAAGCCGGTATACATTTCTTGACCGTCCTTGTTATCATCGCTTAGATTATAAGTACTGAAATACACCTCAGAGCCTGTATTGTTGTCAAATCGGCCAATGAGACCAAAGCGATAATAGTTACGTTCTCCGGCCTTGTCTTTAAATCGGAAACCAAAGCGACGTGTGCTATCTAAATCAATATCCGGCATCGCTAAGTATTCCATTTCAATCTGACCAACCTCGTAAGTTGGCACAGTACAAGTTGCTGAGGCAGTTTTATAACCGGATTTCTGAACTTGTATTTGGTAAGTTGCTCCAGCTACAACAAAATGATTGTGGCCATACAATCCTGTGCCTAATTCTGTTAAGGTATACACGCTATCACCCTGTGTAACCGTAACCAAAGCACCTAAAATTCTACCATTGTTAGTTCGGTCGATAGGCTCATAGATTGAACGCACATCAGTAAGTTCAATTTGCAATGGCTCACCAGCCTCAAGAAAGCCATAGACGCCAATCATGGGGTCTATTTTCGGCAATTGAATATCGGCATCCTTTTCACAGGAAGCACCTAAAATCGCTATACTTATAAAGAAGATTAACTTTTTCATTGGATTAAAACTTGAAGCCATAAGAGATGGAAGGAATAAGCGGGAATAAGGTTACTTGTTTCAGCACATTTCGGTTGCTTTCATAAGCGAGGTAATAGAAGAAGGGATTTTTTCTATTGTATAAATTATAGAAGCTCAATTCCCATGTGCGTTCGTATTTCGCTTTCTTTTTATGGAATTGAATACCAATGTCAAAACGATGGTAAGCCGCCATCCTGAAACTGTTCTTTTCACCATAGTGGTAGGCGGAATTGTAAAGATTGCTTCCGTAAGTACTGAGCCCTTTTTGGTTGTATTCAGCCAAGGGTAGGCTCACTGCATTGCCCGTTCCATAAACCCATGTGCCGGAGATGGTTATTTCATCGCTAAGTGAATACATGCCCACCACGGATACATCATGCCTGCGGTCGTATTTTGGATGGAATCGTTTGCCGTTGTTCAAGGCATCAAATTGCATCCAAGTCCACGAGAGCGTATATCCAACCCAACCGGTGAATTTGCCTACCTTCTTCTCTACCAGAAACTCGGCGCCGTAGCTCTCGGCCTGTCCGCTAACCACATTATCTTCCCAAGAAACCTGCGTTCCATTTTGATCGTCAATCGCTAAGAAGCTAGCCCCCTCTTTATATGAAATTACATTGCTGCTGGTTTTATAATAAGCCTCTAGCGATAAGTTTAGTTTCGGCTTTTTCAAATCGTGATTGACCCCGATTGCAACTTGCTGTGAACTCTGTGGCTTGATACGTTTGGTAGCCGGAACCCAAAGGTCGGTAGGCAACCCAATTCCGGTATTGCTGAGCAAATGAATGAACTGGTTCATCTGTGCGTAGCTTGCTTTCACCGACCAGTCGCTGGCCAACATATAACTGGTTGAAAAGCGAGGTTCCGGTCTGAAAAACTGCTGGTCTTCTGCCACAAAATGACTAAAGCGCATACCGGCTAAGGCCCTCCAACGCTTCGATATTTTAATATCGTCTTGCACGTAGAGTCCGCTTTCAAAGGTTTTGTATTGCTCAATGTCTTCAAGTTTAAAATTGGTACTCGTTTCCTTTACTACGAAGGCATTGGGCGTAAACAAATGGTAAGTAGATTGAAACCCTGTTTTGATAGCATGATTTGGATTGGGTAAGTAATCCATATCGTATTTCAAGCTCCAATCGCGAATCCCGGAATTGAAGCCTAGGGAAAACTCATCACCCGAATACGATTGCGAAGCCCCGATATTCAGGCCGTATTGACTGTAAATAAGCGAGGTATTGGCAAATAATTTTTTATTGAAAAGGTGATTCCACCTCAGCGTGGAGGTTAGGTTGCCCCAATAGAAATCTCCACTAATCTTTTCATCTAGGTAAGATTCCTTGTAAAAGAACTTGTCTCTGCCTGAATAGGCCGACAAAAAGATTCGGTCTTTACGGCCTAATTCGTAATTCAGTTTTCCGGTAAAATCGTAGAAGAAATAACCGGCTGTATACCCTTGCGCTGCCATGAACGGACGCATCAAGGCATCGATATACGTTCTTCTGCCGGAGAATAAAAACGATCCTTTTCCCTTTTTAATTGGCCCTTCTAATGTTAGTCTACTGGAGATTATACCGATTCCGCCTTCACCGTGAAATTCTTCTTTATTCCCTTCCTTCATATTGATATCCAATACCGAAGAAAGCCTACCTCCATAACGTGCAGGGAATCCGCCTTTGGTAAGTTCAACGCTGCGAATAGCATCTCCATTGAAGAGCGAAAAGAAACCAAATAGGTGAAACGCATTGTACACAGTGGCATCATCCAGAATAATCAAGTTTTGATCAGGGCCACCACCTCGCACATAAAAGCCACTCTGTCCTTCCCCTCCCGACTGAACCCCTGGCATCAATTGCACCACCTTGAGCAAATCTTTTTCACCCAATAAGGCAGGTAAGTTTTTAACCGCGGCAACCGGGATATCAACCCTACTCATTTGTGGCATCTCGGCCGGTTTGAGTTCTCTTTTTTCGCTAACTACAGCCTCCCCAAGTTCTACACTGGCTTTGAGGAAAATATCCAGCTCTTGGTCTTTAGATCTGGGCACTAAAGCTTCAATGGCTTGGTAGCCGACATAGGAATAAACCACTTTGATACTATCGCCTTTATCTATGGTGAGCGAGTAAAATCCGAAGGTATTGGTGATGGTTCCCATCTGCTGGTCGGGTAGGTAAACATTCACGCCTAGCAGGGGCTCCTGACTGCCTGCTTCCTTAACAAATCCGGAAATGGTCACTTTTTCTTGGGCCTGCGTAATCAGCACTATCACTAGGCTGAGACAGGTTAGAAGGGTTCTCTTCATGGTTTTACGCTTTGAGCTTGAGACAAATAAACGATGAACATCCCCTATTTCGTTTCAAGAATTTTTATCGTTCAAAATATTCTTCCGCTCCTCTCACATCACTTAACCTCCCCCGAAGCTGCAGCGAAGCATAACCACTTCTTTCGAGTTTAGCCTCATTCTCAGATTCAGCCTCAACCTCATTCCTATTTCCTCAATTTCCTATCTTCGTCGCCCATGAGATTGTTCAGCCTCTTGTTCCTCTTTCTTGGCCTAACCCTTAACAATGCCTCCGCCGCCTCATCGGTAGTGCTTGAAGGAATAGCCGTGCAAGGTTCAGAAGCCAGCATCTCCATCCATGCCGAAAGCACAATAACAGGAGTTAATCCTCAGACGGAAGCCTTGCAATCCCTGATCGGGTTTTCCGGCGACACCACCCTATCGCTAAATCAAAACCAAGTAGCTGATGGACAAATCAAACTGGAGTTTACTGATGGAAGCAAGTCCGAACTGAACTGGAACTGGATGCCCGGAGTACTCTCCATTGTTCCTCCTTTGATTGCCATCCTTTTAGCGATACTGCTCAAGGAAGTTATCGTTTCCTTGTTCATCGGGATATTAAGTGGTGTCTTCATCGCGGTATTTTATGCCGGCAAAAGCATGAGCTCCGCTTTCTTTGACACAATTACCGGTTATATCATTCCGGCGCTTAACGACGAAGGACACCTTTCTGTTATTGTGTTTTCATTGCTCATCGGCGGCATGGTAGCCATCATCTCCAAAAATGGAGGAATGGCAGGTCTAGTGCATTATATCTCCCGTTATGCTAAAACAGCCAAAGGCGGACAATTAGCTACGTGGCTATTGGGCATTCTCATCTTCTTTGACGACTATGCCAATACCCTCGTGGTAGGCAATACCATGCGTCCGGTAACAGACCGACTTAAAATCTCCAGGGAAAAGCTCGCCTACTTGGTAGACAGTACGGCCGCACCTATTGCATCTATCGCTTTCGTAACAACCTGGATTGGAGCTCAGCTCGATTATATCCAAGAAGGAATTCACAGCTTACCCAACTTAAATGCCTCGCCGTATTCCGTCTTTATGGATTCATTGGCCTATGCCTTTTACCCTTTCTTCACCCTTTTCTTCATGTTCCTCTTAATCTGGAAGAACAAAGACTTCGGCCCAATGTGGAAGATTGAACAGCGAACACGTAAGGAAGGCGTACAGAAGTTTAAAGTAAGCGGACACAATGAAGCTGAAGAATTGGAGCCGGAAGAAGGGGTAAAGCAAAAATCGAGAAACGCATTGATACCGGTGGTAACGCTGATAATTGCTACCATTAGCGGCTTGCTTTATACCGGATGGAGTGCTGAAGTATGGCAAGCTAGCGATATGGGATTTTTCAAAAAACTATCGCTTATCATTGGTGCTGCAGATTCCTATAAAGCCCTTTTATGGTCATCCCTTTTAGGGGTTACCATCAGTATAATTTTGAGTGTTGGACAACGCATCATGACTTTACATCACAGCATACAAGTGATGTTCAAAGGCTTTGGCTTTATGCTTCAAGCGATTGTAATTCTAACCTTGGCTTGGACTTTAAGTTCGCTTACAGAACATTTGCATACGGCGGGCTACTTAACCTCAGCGCTGCAGGCAGCCAATGCCTCGCCTTTCCTATTGCCGGCATTCACGTTTATCTTATCGGCTTTGGTAAGCTTCTCTACAGGTTCATCGTGGAGCACCATGGCCATTTTATACCCTATTTTGCTGCCGGCCAGCTGGTTGCTTTGTGAATCGCAAGGCATGGACAGCAATGCCATTTTACCCATATTCTTCAACGTTGTCTCTTGCGTGCTCACCGGCTCTGTATTAGGTGATCATTGCTCTCCAATATCAGATACCACCATCCTCAGCTCATTGGCTTCATCTTGCGACCATTTAAGTCACGTAAAGACTCAAATGCCTTATGCTTTAACCGTGGGCACAGTAGCTTTATTACTAGGTACAATTCCGGCAGCATTAGGTGTTCCATCATGGATTTGCTTTGCAGCCGGCGGACTTGCTATTTATCTGATAATCCGTATATTTGGGAGAGAGGTATAGGCTTCAACCACCTATATTTCTTTAAAAACCAACCAAAATATTACCTATTCTATGGATTCGAAAAGAGACATTCGAAACAAGCGCTGGCTATCGCGCTGGGAGAGAATGCGGAGGAAGGGGATTCTTCGCTACTCGCTAATCTACGGCTTCATTTATTGTTTGCTCACCTTTGGCTTTATTCTGAGCGGTGTGAAATTAGTTTCCGCTATTCTGCCAGACATCAGTAGCCTAATTCAAGATACTTGGATTGGCAACCTGTTATTAGCCATGGCGTTTGGCATTGTGCTGAGTTTGATTCAGTACGTGGTAAATGAACTTCGCTACCGCAGACTCGGTTCTAAATACCCTTCAGCGGTGCGTATGTTTTAAAAACAATTTTGCTCTAATGAAAAAAGCGACCCCGAATTGGAGTCGCTTTTTTTTTTGTGGAACTGCCGGGATTTGAACCCGGGTCCGGAGAAGGACTAAATGGCGCTTTCTACATGTTTAGCATCGGTTGTTGTCGGGACTCAGCTGGCCCGTTGCTCGCCAAACTGAATCCTTATGCCCCTAATAAGACTTTAACCCGAGGCAGTGGTTAAAGAATGCCCAATATGTCGGCCGACTCTAGTGAACAAGCTATCAGACAGCACCTGTTCGAATCGGTTGGCTAATGCGTAATCTCCTGATTAGGCAGCCAAAGCGAAGTTATTTTCGCCTGTTATGTTTTGGTAGCGCAGATTAACGAGCATAGCTACCATATCTCGACATGCTTACACCTTCACTCTACAACCCGTCGATACCTTTCAGCCCCGTGTGGTGTGCTTTAGCTACTGCAAAGATGATGCGATTTTCCCAATTCTGCCAATCAGACAGACAAATCCCACACGCTTTATTCAAATCGTAAAATTCCGCATCTTCGTAGCATGCATATCGGATTGATTAGAGAAGAAAAAAAACCATACGACAAACGCGTCGCTTTTAGTCCAAAACAGTGTTTCGACTTACTTCAAAATCACCCCGAACTGCAGATTACAGTGCAGCCTTCGCCTCATCGCTGTTTTCCCGATGCAGAATACCTTCAGGCCGGCTGCGCCCTATCAGAAGATTTGAGTGCCTGCGAGATATTACTCGGTATCAAGGAGGTTCCAAAAGAATCGCTAATCGCTAATAAAACGTATTGCTTCTTTTCGCATACCATCAAGAAGCAAGATTATAACCGAGCGATGTTGCAAGAAATTCTCAAAAAGCAAATTCGCTTAATTGACTATGAATGCCTCACCTGGGAAAACGGCAGCCGTATTATTGGCTTCGGACGTTTTGCCGGAATTGTTGGAACCCATAACGGACTCCTTGCCTACGGTGAAAAGACCAAACAATACCACCTCGAGCCGGCTTGGAAATGTTTCGACTACAAGGAAATGCTTTCGCACTACAACCATTTCGAGCTCCCTCCAATAAAAATTGCGCTTTGTGGTGACGGCAGGGTGGCCCACGGTGCTTTGGAATTATTGAACTTCTTAAAGATCAGAGAAGTGACATCCAGAGCTTATATTCACGAGCAATTCAACGAGCCGGTTTATGTTCACCTCAGAACAGATCAGCTCTACGAACACAAGAATAATTCGCCATTTGATAAATCATACTTCTACCGAAACCCGGAAGAGTACTTTAGCACGTTTAATCAATTTTATCCGGTTACAGACATTTTGCTCAATGCAATTTTCTGGAACGAATCTATTCCACGTCACTTCAGTTTGGAAGACATGGCCAAACCGGAGTTTAATATCAAAGTTATCGCAGATATCAGCTGCGATATTGACGGTTCAGTTCCGGCTACGGTTCGTGCCACAACCATTGAAGACCCCGTTTACGGCTGGGACCAATTTTTACAAAAAGAAACCAAACCCTATTTACCTAAAACCGTGGATTTGATGACCGTGAGCAATTTGCCATGTGAGCTCTCCCGCGACGCCAGTGAAGAGTTCGGCGCCTTGTTTATCCGTCACATCTTGCCTAGCGTTCTAGGCCCTGATCCGGAAAAAATTCTCGACAGAGCCACCGTAACCGAAGCCGGTAAACTACATGGTAAATTCAGTTACTTACAAGATTTCGCAGACGGTAAAGAATAAGGGCGTGCCCCGCCAGAAAAGGGCGGGTCGGGCTATCCGCTTCAAGTCCTCTTCTGCTGCGCTCCATGCGGGCTTTCCGCTGCTATCCCTCACGCGTCCTATTTCCGCAACCAGCCCAATAAACTGCCGGATTTAATACGCCATTTGTTTCCTTCTTTTACCAATACCAGTTTTTCCCTAGAGCTGGCAGAAGGTCCAGGGTTTTGCTGAATCATCTCCAATTCATCTTCTCCTACCCAACTTACAATGGCAACATGTCCGTATTCATTGAATAAAGTCCCATCAAAAACTAGCAAATCTCCTTTCTTAGGCTTGCTTTTACTTCCATTTGTATACTGATACAAGTTCCGGGTGGCATTTACTTTCCCATCTTCTACCCCCGCTTTGTAGAATGATTTCGCATGACCGTAAGAATCGGTCATTTTGTGATTCAAAGCCTGATAATAATACCGTTTAACAAACTCTACACATTGGTATTTAAGCCCGAGGTTATAGCCATCCGGGGTTGTATTTCGTCCGGATACATTTGAAACAGACCCATTGTAATAAACATAGACTCCATCCAAGCTATCCAAAATAGCTCCCACCTTATGATCTTCATTCAAAATTCCTCCGATATTTCCTTGTTTACATGCAAGCAGGGAAAATCCAAGCATTAGGAGGCTTAAGGCTTTTATCATTTTTAAACGCTTCATCACGTCTCTAAACGATTGAAATCATGGTGCTTATTGTGAGTCGATGCAACTTTGTACCACAACTAATTTGAACCATTATGAACAATGTAAAAAATTCCGTTAGGCTAATCGGCCGCCTCGGAAATGATCCTGAACTGAAAGATGCCGGCAAAACCAAGTTGGCCAAATTCTCCCTTGCTACCAATGATACGCGTAAAGATGCGGATGGTAATAAGATCGATGAGACCGAATGGCACAATCTCGTGGTATGGGGCAAACCCGCCGAGACGGCCGCGAAGTACTTGAAAAAGGGAAGCGAGATTGCCATTGAGGGCAAGCTTACTTCACGTTCCTATGACGACAAAGATGGCGTGAAACATTACGTCACCGAAGTGGTGGTACGCGAATTTTCTTTTTTGGGTAAGAAAACCGGTTAACCACCGGATTCTTCGTTTTCGATTATTGTTTCCAGAAAGGGCAGGCTTGACTTGCCCTTTTTTTTATTCTAACCACCACCCTAATAAACTCAAGCTAAACCTCACCCTAATCAAAAGCCTTGCGAAGCATCTACTTTCAGGCCTAAGCCTTAATCTTAGCCCCAATCTCTCATCTTTTTCCTATTTTCGCCCCGATGAAATACAAACGCGTACTCCTTAAACTCAGTGGCGAAGCGCTGATGGGCGATCAACAATACGGAATTGATGCAGCGGTATTGGAACAATATGCTGAGGAAATTAGAAGTGTTGTTGAATTAGGAGTGGAAGTAGCCGTTGTTATTGGCGGCGGTAATATCTTCCGAGGAGTACAAGGTGTTCAAGGAGGGATTGTAGACAGAGCTCAAGGTGATTACATGGGCATGTTAGCAACCGTAATCAATGCTATGGCTTTGCAAGGCGCTTGTGAAAAGCACGGCATGAAAACCCGTTTGTTATCCGCCATTAAAATGGAGCAAATCTGCGAGCCATTCATTCGCCGCAGAGCAATTCGTCACCTAGAAAAAGGCCGTGTGGTAATTTTCGGTGCCGGTACCGGTAACCCTTATTTTACTACCGACACCGCCGCCTCGCTGCGTGCAGTTGAAATTGAAGCCGATGTGGTATTGAAAGGTACTCGTGTTGACGGTATCTATACTGCAGATCCGGAAAAAGACAGCACAGCTACTCGCTTTGAAAGCATTTCTTATGCTCAAGTTTACGAGCAAGGATTGAGTGTAATGGATTTGACGGCCATCACACTTTGCCAAGAAAACAAATTGCCAATCATCGTTTTCGATATGAATAAAAAAGGCAATTTCAGAGCTCTGGCTGAAGGCGATAGAGTAGGTACTTTGGTTCACCTCTAAGGGCCATTCTCTTTAAGACCATAGCATATTGGGTAGTTAAGGCAAACTCCTCAAACTCAAAAGGTGGTGAGTTTAGTCTTGGAAATTAATTTCCTATGGCGCATTCGCCTGCTTAACAGTTTACCTTCTCCTCATCTCTTCTTCTAATTTATTGCTCTTGTCAAATTTCCTCCCTCAACCTCAACCTTAGCCTCAACCTCAACCTCAACCCAGTCTCCTTGAATTCAGGCGGATTCTTACTAAATTTCGCCCATGAGAATTCTGATTGCATTTATGCTTTGCCTCATTCTAGGAACAAGTTTCAGTTCTGCACAGAAAAAGGCTCCTCTACCGGTTACTACGAGTATCACTGGTACCAATGATTCCATTCAATTCAAATACGACTCATTTCCGGGCGACCCTCTGAATACACGTCGCTATGTACTCAATAATGGGCTAACTGTATACTTCTCGCTTAACAAGCGTGCACCTAAGGTCCAAGCAATGGTAGCAGTTAGGGCGGGTAGTAAAGATGATCCTAGCGACAATACCGGTCTTGCTCATTACCTGGAGCACATGCTTTTCAAGGGCACTAATAATTTTGGAACCCGAAACTATGTTCCGGAAATGCCTTTGCTAAAACGCATTGAAGAACTTTACGAGATCTACAGAAACTTAGAGGATACTGCAGCCCGCAAGCTGATTTACGCGCGCATCGATAGTATTTCCTACCGTGCATCCAAATTCGCCATCGCTAACGAATACGACAAGATGATGCAAATTTTGGGAGCAAGCGGAACAAACGCATATACCTCATTTGACCAAACTGTTTACATCAATGAAGTTCCTTCCAATCAAATCTACAAGTGGATTGAAATTGAAGCAGAACGTTTCCGCGCACCAGTATTTCGTTTGTTTCATACAGAGCTAGAAGCCGTTTACGAAGAGAAAAATCGCTCCTTAGACAACGACGATAGCAAGGCCTTTGAAAAGCTTTTTGAAGGGATTTTCTTTGGCCATCCTTACGGAATGCAAACCACCATTGGTACAGTTGAACACTTGAAAAACCCTTCGCTAAAGGCTATTCAAGCCTACTATAGAAGCAACTACGTGCCTTCCAATATGGCGTTAGTGCTTTCTGGCGACATCAATGCAGACTCTTTGATTTACGTGATTGATCGTGAATTTTCTAAGATTCCGTATTCTCCTGCACCGGTAAAACAGGTTTGGCCTGATAAAATTATTCGTCCGTTTCACTCTGCTGAGGTTTATGGACCAAATCCGGCCTATGTAATGTTTGGATACAAAACACCATCGGGTCGTGTGATGCAATCTGCCACCCATGAGGTATTCAATTCCTTATTGTACAATGGCAAAGCTGGATTGCTCGATAAAAACCTTAACCTCAATCAAAAGGTACAATCAGCCAGCTCCTTTAATTACCCGTTGCACGATGCTGGATGTCAAATCTTTGTAGGCGTGCCCAAAGCCAATCAAACACCTGAACAAGTAAAAGACTTGATCTTAGCTGAAATCGAAAAGATTAAAAAAGGAGATTTTGATGCTTCACTCATTGAAGCTGTGGTGAATAATAAGGAAGCAGAATTGTTGCAATCGTATAAAGACAACTACTCCAGAGCTTCTGAAATTGTCGATGCTTTTATTTTAGGTTATAGCTGGAAAGATTACCAAACCGTTTTAAACGGGTATAAATCAGTTACAAAAGAAGACATTGTCAAATTTGCCAATACCTATTTTACCGATGAAAGTCTGATGGTGGTTTACAAACGTGAAGGTACCGACACCAGCATTCAGAAAATTGAAAAACCTAAAATCACACCGGTAGAGCTCAACAAGGAATCAGAATCGATGTGGCTTAAAACACATGCTTACCAAAGTGTTAGTCCAATCGAACCGAAATTCTTGAATTACAGCCAAGACCTCACGCAAAAGAAAACAGCCAATGGCTTGGATCTCTTCTACATCAAAAACCAAGAAAACGGACTTTTCAGCTTGTACTATGTACTTGAGATGGGAAGTAGAAACGATTTAAAAACGGCTTTCGCCATCGATTTGCTTCCTTATCTGGGAACAGACAAATACTCGGTTGATGAGTTAAATAAGAAGTTCTATCAGTTGGCTGCCGACTTTGGTGTTACAGCTACTTCAGATCGGATTTACGTTTACCTCAACGGTATCAATAAAAATTTCGACGCCTCGTTGGAACTCTTCGAACACCTTTTAAGAAACGTTAAGCCAAACCAGGAAGCCTTAGACCAATTGGTTGAACGTACGCTTAAAGACCGCGCCGATGCGAAGAAGAATAAACGTACCATCCTTCGTGGCGCTCTTCAGAATTATGCGCTCTATGGCAAAGAAAACCCATTCACTTACCGTTTAAGTGAAGAAGAATTAAAAGGCTTGAAAGCGGATGATATGACAAGCTTGATCAAAGGGATCTTAAACTATCAGCATTATATCTTCTACTTCGGACCACAGTCTGTAGAGGATATCAGTAAAAAAATAGAGACTCAACATCAAGTAGCTGATTCCCTTCAAGCCTATCCAACAGCCAAGGAATTTGAACACCGTGAATCTCCAAAGAAGAATACCGTATACTTCGTGGATTACGATATGGTTCAATCTGAAATTCTATGGCTAAGAAACGCCGGCGAATACGATATGGCCCTAGAACCAGAATCGGCTTTGTTTAATGAATATTTTGGTGGAGGCATGGGAACTGTTGTATTCCAAGAACTTCGCGAATCTAAAGCGCTAGCCTATTCAACTTATGCAGTATTCTCCACAGCTTCTCGTCCAAAAACTCCAAACTACGTGCTAGCCTATATAGGTACGCAAAGCGATAAAATGAACGAAGCTGTACCAGCGATGAATACCCTGCTTAATACTTTGCCAAAAGATGAAGATGCCATTCGCAAAGCAAAAATTGGCTTGAAGCAACAGCTGGAAACAAACCGTACCTTGGAAGAGTCCATCTTCTTCTCCTATCTATCAGCCAAACGCATGGGACGTGAAACTGATTTAGATGCGTATATCTATGACAACTTAGATAAAATGGATTTGAACACTGTTATCCAGTTCCAACAGACCTATCTAGCGAATCAAAACTACTACTACTGTATCATCGCTAGTAAAGACAGGGTTAAAATGGATGATTTGAAAAAATTCGGAGAGCTTAAGGTTCTGACATTAGAGGAAATCTTCGGATACTAAAATCTCAAAATAAGCTAATACAAAGCCGGCCAAAGGGTCGGCTTTTTTTATTCCATTTACCCGTCAATTTGATACTAGAAAATAAGTTCAAGTGCATTTTTACGCCGAAAGGCGAAATATTAGCCCTTAAACACTCTATTTCAATGCGTTAAGTTGATATCATGTCAGATTTAGTCGTAAAATCGATCGAAATAGGTGGGTTTGAGTTGCAAATTTTGCAAAAGTTGAATTCGTGTAGCGACATGAGTTGCAATATTTGCAAAAGATTTTCTAGCGAGTTGCAATATTCAATAAGGAATGCTCGCTTCAAGGGCTCAATTTTGAATCAGAAGTTTAACTCAAAATAATTCGCCTTATGAAGAAGTTAATACAATACACCATGCTTGCCTGTACCCTATTTATCGTTGTCGATTTGACTTCGTGTACACAAGAAAGAATTGCCATTAGCACTTTCAATGAAGTTGAATTACAATCAGAGGTATTGAATTCCCTGGAATGGCAAGAAGCCTTAAACCAAAACGGTACGATTGTCGTTAATACTACAAAAAGCCAGGGACTACAACATGCAGAACAAAGACGCGTGCTTGTACTTTCCCTTGAGAACCAATAATCCCATAATAAAAGAAATACGTTCTTACATCCCCTAGATCTGTTCAAAAGGCCCTTCGGGGCCTTTAACATTTCTGCTAATCCTGTTACAACTAACCTAATCCTATGAACCATGAAATCCACATTTCTACTGAGCATGCTATGCCTGATCGGTATGGCTTGTTCCAAATCCAACCCTCCAACTCCGGCTACTGGAGATTCAACTCTTTTTCTCACTCTTAGAGACACATTAACCAATGAAACCCTCGATTCTGTGAGGGTAATGGAAGGAAGGCTCCAGCTTAAAGACATTGGCTATTCTGAGAAAGGCTACATTGAATTTAAGCCAACAAACTCTGCCTTATTCTGGTTTTCTAAACCCGGCTATCAGCTGCACTCTCAAACATGCGATGCGTCAGGCACTCTTTATCTAAAGCCCTACATTCCTTTTTTGCTTCAAATTGATGTTAGAAGCTCGACAGAACCTATCTGGCTGTACGGATCTTTTAACGAAAGTCCACTCATCATTCAATCCGATACAAGCATTGAATTAAGCCATGCTGCCCTTTCATGGGTGAAATGGAAGTATCAACACCAGAGTCTACAAATCCTAGACAGTGTTTTTCTCACGCAAAACAATCAGGTATTTCAGATTGAAATCCCTTGAGAATCTGCATGATTTAAAACAATATAGGTATTAAAGTCAGCTGACTGTCACATAATTACACTAAGTAATAGATACTGAAATAATTGACTAAACTTTGTATCGAACCTTCGCTCAACGAGCAAAACCTATGAACCCAATTCTAATCCCACAGAGTAAAGCACGCACTGCCGGTTTAATCCGGCTGCTGCTTTTTCTGTTGCTTTCCATCGCATTGATTTCTTCTGTAAAATCTCCACCTGAAAGCAACATCTCACCCGACTCATTAGATGCACCAAGCATTCTAAATTATCACTGTTAAATCAACAAATAATGAACACAACATAAACATCAAATTTTAATCCTATGAAACCTACAAAACAAATCCTAATCCTCTTGTTTGGAGCCTTGCTCCTACTTCCTAGTAAACGTCTAAAGGCACAAATGCCGGATAGCAGTTCAACACTCGCTGAATGGCGGCAATACATTTATGCCCAGCTTGATTCCAGTTCCTTGCTATCAGGGAAGCCTTTACTAGAAATGGCTAGTAACAGTGAATATTTTATTGAATATCAAGGAAGCAGCAACGATAGCCTTGGTAACAAAAGCAGCTGGTATGAAATGCAAAATGCCATTTATGAAGCTATCGGAACTCCTTCTTCCATGAGCATTGATTCTATTCAACGCTATGCAGGGTCACTCATTTTTCAAGACGTGATTCCCGTAATGGGATTATCATTTGACTATGCAACACTTGATCCTCAAGCCTGGAATAATGGTCTGTTGGATACTCAAAATATGCAGGTGGTGCAAGTGGGTAATCAGAATCCATTTCTTTTCAAAGAAGTGGTAAGTTTTGCCCCTGCGATAGACTTTATCAGATCACGTAATCCTCAGATTGTGATTCCTTCTCAACTCTTCTTTTCAAATAAGTCTCAATTGCCAACAAGTATTCAAGTTTATATTGATAATATCCCTCAAGCCGGTGCCGCATTTGATAGGATAATTCCTCTTCCGCCAAATTCGTTGCCGCCAACAGACATTCAAACCTATGAGCTGGAACTCAGGGTGTTTTATGGCAGCATTTCAAAAGTTTCAAAATTTAAAATACGGGTGGCCGGTATTAATGGCTTAAACCAAAACTCATTTGATGCCGAAGTTAATTTGACCACCTTAACTGCTGATGTTAAAATATCTGCTCAGAACAAAGCAAGAGGCTACGCTGGAATTAAATTCGGGAGGGATCATCACGGCACAACGAATACATGTATTAAAAAACCCATAATAATTGTTGAAGGGATCGACTTTGGAACTCCCGAAAACCCAACCGGCTGTTATAATGGCAAATGTGGCAGATTAGGCTTTGATGACCTTATTAATGGCAATAATCCTCATTACAGGCAACTTGCTAATGGTCCTCATTTCATTTCAGAAATGAATGATAAAGGATACGATGTAATTTACCTTGATTTTGAAGATGGCGGTAACTACATGGAAGATAACGCCATGGTATTAGTAAAACTCATTCAACATATCAATTCAATTAAATGTACCAATGAGGAACTAGTAGTATGCGGTGTGAGTATGGGAGGCATTGTCGCCAAATACGCTTTAAGTTATATGGAGACAAATAATCTACCGCATTGCGTTAGAACCTATGCATCCTTTGATTCACCCCATCAAGGTGCTAATATTCCTATTGGACTCCAACAAACTTTATACTTTGCACATTATCGATTAGGCAGTGTTGCAGCTCAGGAAGGCATAGACAAGTTACTCAGACCCGCAACCAAACAGTTATTGAAGTATCATGTTTTCGCCCCGAATTACTTAGAGCACAACGAACGTACTCTGTTCTTAAATAAGTTACAACAACTTGGTAATTACCCAAATAAAACAAGAAATGTGGCTATCATTAATGGGAACCCATTTGGAGATCATTCAGGTATCAACTCGGGAGAACAAATAATAGATTATGAATACCATGCCATATTTAAAAAATTTACAATTCGCGCTTTCGCTCAAACAGGTAGATCATATAATGGAAATGACATCACCTTCATAGCTGATGTACTAAATAATAAAGTAAACTATAAAGCTCCAAATCCTTCAGCAGATATAGACAGAGCTCCTGGAGGAACAGACGAAAAATCACTTTCGCTCCTTTCTGGTCCTTCACATATGGATTTTGTAAGGAGTCGGATTGATGGGCACCTTATCAAAATACGTCTAGGCTTTATCAGAACCCTAAATCACCCCATGTGCTTCATTCCTAGCATTTCAGCACTGGATGTGAATACATCAAACCTGTACTATAACATTTATACGAATATTCATGCTGATAATCCTGATCCTGCAAAAACACCATTTGACGCCTATTTTGCACCTTCAAAAAATGAGGAACATGTCTACCTCAGCTATGTTTCGGCAACTGAACCACATGCTCTAGAAAATTCAAATATTCAATGGTTTATCCATGAAATCGAGAAATCCAAAATAGAGATTAAAGGCGATTTAGTATCAACGTATAACTATGTATACCATTACCAAAATCAGCTTCCAGGCACAACAATTAAAGCCGGTGGACACCTTGTTGTTAATGGGAATCTACCAGGTGGTTTCAATACCTATCCTTCACCTACACCAAAATCTCATCTCACAGTTTACAAAACCGGCTGCAATCAGACAGTCACCATTGAAAAAAACGGAAAGCTAACGGTTGGTGATGCCAATGAGAATACCGGTGATTTAATCTTTAAAAAAGGCAGCACACTTATTCTCCTGTCCGGCTCCACCTTAACTATCCACAATGGTTCCAAGCTGGTAATCGAGGCTGGTGCAAAAATCACTTACCACCCTGACGCTAAAATCCTATTGGAAGGACCTAATGCTAAACTTGAAATTAAAGGAAATCTTGAACTCATGGATGCAGAATTCAGTTTCGCTCATACAACGAAAACAGGTGGCTTCGTACACTTTGATGTTTCAGCTCCTAATTCAGGCATTATCGCCAAAGGCACCAGAAACGCTATCAAGCTAACTGGCAACTCAACTGTAGGAATTCCGGATAAAGTGCTTGAAATAAGTGGCGGTATGCTACAAACTCCAGATATGTTCAGTTCAATGAACAATTACCTTAGCAAATTTGAGATTAACAATGGTGATGTATTGATTCATGAAAACTCTGGTTTTAACCCAACAACGCATACCTATTTGACCAATTGCACATTTGAAGGCTTGACTACTGCCAATTCAATTGGCATTCTCACAGACAAGTTCCCTCTCATGCACTTTAACCGTTGCTGGTTTAAAAACCTGGGAACAGGCATTTCTGCCGACTTAATTCCGAGCTACTACCCTCCTGTATTGAGTTATGTGAACTTTAGAAACAATGTAATCGGCTTACAAACTCAACACGGTTCCTTGTTCGCTGAACATTGCGAATTTGTCAATAACCAAATCGGATGGAGAGCTTCTGACTTAACCAATCCGGGTCAGGCTACAGATTGTAAATTCCTGAATAATTCAACAGGGTTGGAAATTGAAAGTCAGGTCAGAACACATTTCTTTACTGAAACCTGCGACTTTTCAAATAACAATACAGGTCTGCTATCTATGTTCCCCTTGAATCTTACAGTGAGATGTACAAGATTTCAATGGAATGACATGGCGGGCATCCAAACAGAAGGAACGCTGAGTTTGAGTGGATCTGTGCTAATGAATAAAAAGACTGGAGGCGACAACGCTTTCTACAACAACAACGTTGGTATCTCAATCAATGGTGAATTGTATCTCGAAGGCGGGAATAATGTCTTTATGAATGATGGCCAGTATGCCAGTAATGACTTTATTTCAGGTGTTTTGACACCGTGTTACCCATGCCCATACATGAATTCAAATTGGGGGGTTTACGCAAACAACAACTACTGGCAACCAAATGTCCAAACTTCCCTTTATGTTATTGCATCAGGGGTGGTCTATAATTCAAACATCACTGGTGTTAATAACCCAATTTTCACCAGTTCATGTTTTGTATTGAACGACATGGGTAAACCTGCATTTTTAAATGAAGGCCTGGAAGAAATGGGTAAAAAAGAAACATCGCTGAACGTGAATAGTAATCCGACAAGCAATCTAAAACTATACCCTAATCCGGTTCAAAACTTTGCTATGTTGGACGGGCTATCACCAGAAGTAAGCTATTCTATCAATGTGATTGACGCCGTTGGCAAGTCTGTATTGACAACCACAAGTATTGGAAGTTCCCAGAAACAACTCCAATTAGATAACTTGACTCCAGGCATTTACCTTGTTTCCGTTTCATTTGAAAACAATTTGAAACAATTCAAAATCCAAGTCCTTCGATAGGACCAATAACTTCTCAGACCCATAGTGGTCTGAGAAGTTTATTCCCTATTATCCTGTTGCATATCTTAAATGTTTAATCTCTAGAAGTCAGGAATCATATGAATTCTGTCGACTCTATTGCTCCATGAACTGGGTATAGCAACATAATCTTAAACACACTTAAATATGTATTAATGAAAATACGAATTACTGTATTAGTTCTAGCGCTCGTCTTGCTAACAGGTTCTTGCTCAACCGACTCAATACCGGAACCCCATTACAGTGGAGAATATACCTTATCCGGCTATGTATTAGATGAAATCACCAATGCTCCCATCTCGGGAGCAGAGGTCTTCATCTTGGAAAAGGAAGGTGGTATTCTGGTCCAAACGCCCGACAAACAAATTGCTTTTACAAAAACAGATGGTAACGGATACTATGAAATCAAATTCCCAGTGCAGGCCGCCGGATACCTCTACATGTTTCAGGCTAGAGCTCAGCATAAAAACTACTTCACCAAACCCAACCCGGAAAGAGTCACGATTGCAAAATCCGGTAAATCGACATTTGACTGGAAACTGGAACCACCAACTTGGGTTAAAATCAGTGCTAACAAAATATCAAATGCCACTTACATGAATTTTCAGGGAAATAGAATTTCTGGCACATTTCACAATGACAATTTAGATTCAACTTATCAATTCATGGTTGGAGCTGGTGAACCTTTAGATATAACCCTATTTAGCTATTTCAATAATCCAGACAGCTCAAGTAATTCAAACCAAAATTTTGGAATGCTAATACCCTTCGATACAGCAGAAGTCACATTGAAATATTGACATCCAATCACTTTAACTGCCTAAGTATGAATTTCCTGTATAAATTAATGTTGTGCCTATCTCTATTTTATTCTTGTAACAAGAATGAAATGCCTAAACATCCTTACAATGGCGATTATTCCCTCTCCGGCTACGTCCTAGATGAAATCACTTCTGCTCCCATCTCAGGAGCGGAGGTCTTCATCCTGGAAAAGGAAGGTGGTATTCTGGTCCAAACACCCGACAAACAAATTGCCTTTGCCAAAACAGATGGAAACGGATACTATGAAATCAAATTCCCAGTACAGGCTGCCGGTTACCTCTACATGTTTCAGGCTAGAGCTCAGGATATAAACTATTTCACAAAGCCCAACCCGGAAAGAATCACGATTGCAAAATCCGGTAAATCGACATTTGATTGGAAACTGGAACCTCCTGCTTATGTGAACTTGAAGTTTATAGGATCTGGAAATGCCACTAGCTTAGATTATACGACAAGCAATAGCCTAGGCAAAGGGGGAATCTCTGGCGATGCGGACACCAGCTTCTTAGAAATTGGACAGACGCTCAGTGATTTCACAATAATGACCTGGGTTAACCGAGGCAGAGACTTACTATACAAGAAAGAACATAACCTTGGAATACTAAGTCCCTTTGATACAGCTTCCTATACCATCCACTTTTAACTAACCCTAACCTATATACCATGAAAACATTACTTCTCCTTCTCATTGGCACATCGATCTGTTTAGCTACCGCCTGCCAAAAATCAGACTTGATTGAGACGCAGACTGAGATAAAGTCATTATCCGTGCAAGGGACTCTTATTTCCTATTTTAACAAATCAGTGATGCCCAACACTCGAATCTATATTGTGCAAAAATCAAAACCGGGCCAGCACTCCGGTAGCGAGGTGCTTTTGGATTCCGGCTATTCTAGTGCGAATGGCGGCATTTCCCTTAATTTCCAAGGAAACCCAGACCTTTTTCAGTATTACCTCTACGCCGAAACATTAGACACGAATTTTTTACCGGATGAAACAGGAACGCTGTTGGAATTTGATAAGTCCACTATGATAATCCAAGATTTTACATTGAAAGAAAAATGCTGGGCAAGAATTAACTTCATATACAAATCCGATGCTTCAAAACTCAGTTTTAGGGTAAATGACAAAGACGAAACACATACGCTCTTGGCTTCCAGTTTCGCACCGGTAACGCTTTTGGTAAATCCATTGGATGCGTTCAAGCTTCACATTAAGGTGTACTTCCCGGATGGCACTATAAAGGAATCCGAGAGGGATTTCTCCGGACAATTCTATAAGCCCCTCACCAACATCAACATTTCTTACTAGCGCTTAAAACAAACCTTTAATTAGCCTCAGCCTTCTTTTCCATCTTTTGGTAAAAGAAGGCCGGCACTAGCAAAAGCATCAGCCAAGGATTCATAGTGATGCGGTGTAAAAAGGTCAAAACATTGAAAGCTTCTTCCTTGTATAGGATCGCGAATATCAGGTAGGTTGGTAGTAAGATAAACATGCCAAATCCCATAACCCAAAGGGCTACTTTGACATATTTAACGCTTTGGAATAGTCCGTAAATAAAGACCAATGAGATAAAGTCATTTAAAAAAAAGCGTATTGATTTATTCACCGCAAATCTCCATTCTTCCCCTTCGGGAATATATCCTTGACCATATTGCCCGGGATTGTACCTGAGTCGAGTAAAATCAAATTCCTGGTTCACGTAAACCGCAGCCCAAGCCAACATGGCTAAAAAGACAATCAGAATCTGTCTAGGCTGGATTTTCATTCGCTTTCTGCTTATTACGCTTTAAGGCCAGTCGCACCCAAAATACCCACATCAAGAATACGCCTGCATAAATTACCAGTGAAAAGAGGTATTTGTGCATGAAGTGAAACAAGGCATCATGTCCTTGTTCAGCTAACATAATCAAAGCTACAAGTCTCGCCAAGTTGAAAAGATGAATTACCACAATACCTAAAGGCACGAACCAAATTAAATCACTCCATCTCCCTTTGAAAGCAAAGACAAAGGCAAAGAATAAAATAAAGACAGCGATACCATTGCATCCTTCAAAAAGGCTTACCGAATTGCTCCCCAAATAATCCAACCCAATGGCCGCATAACCTTCAATGGGATAAAGTCTAAGATTCTCAGACCCCAGCAGACCTTGCAGATTATAGCCAACGAACCAAGAAAACGGATCCGCTTCCAAACCATACGATTTTATCCAAACCGCATACAGCAGACTGAACCCTCCAAACACAGAGAGAAATCGCAGTAGAAAAAAGACAACCTTCTTATTCTCCTTTAACGTCTGGGCAATCATAGCCGCAAGATAAGGCATGATGTTATCAGTTTCTGAGATGCCCGCTAATATTGATGAGAACATTGCATAAAAAAAGTCGCTACAAAGAGCGACTTTACTTTGGACATGTCTTCAGCATATCCGGATTAGCAACCAAATCAAAACGTTAAAAGCCATCGGGCGTGAATCGATAACCCACACCTCGAACTGATCTGAAATAGCGAGGGGTAGATGGATCTTCTTCAAAGTACTTTCGCAAGCCTAATATGAAATTATCGATGGTTCGGGTATTTGGATATACGCTATAGCCCCAAACGGCATGAAGGATTTTTTCTCTCGGAATTACCTCGTTCTGGAAATCAACAAAGAGCCTCAACAGAAGAATTTCCTTTTTGGTTAATTGAAATGGCCCGGAAACACCTTCCGCTTCATACGAATCGAAATGAATGACGTTGTCTCCGAAATTAAACGACTTCCGCATGCTTGGCGTTTCTCCAGCAATCTTCTTATTCTTTTGAATCAGTCGATCAATCTTTAAGAGCATTTCATCCAGGTTAAAGGGCTTTCCGATATAGTCATCGGCGCCGTTCTTTAATCCTTGCAATCGGTTGTCTGTGCCATTCAAGGCTGATAAAAAGAGAATTGGAATATTTGAATCTTGATTCCGGATGTTCTGACAAACACCATGTCCGTCAATCTCAGGGACCATTACGTCCAGAATACAGAGGTCAAATTTTCCTTCGGCAAATGACCGAATGGCTTCTTCACCATTGGAAGTAGCGTGTACAGCGTAATTCTCAAGCTGCAGATTCATAACGAGGGTCTGTCTTAATACGTCCTCGTCTTCTAGTAAAAGGATTCTAGGTTTCATATTTGTGGGATTAGAATTAGAAATTTTGTTCCTTTTGGTTCATTGTTCTGAACACTTACACTGGCTCCATGCATCTTGAGAACTTCCTTCACTATGAAGAGCCCAAGCCCGGTGCCTTTCGATTTTCTTCGTATCTCCTCTTCAACTCTATAGAACTTGTCAAATATTTTCTTTTTGTCTTTGTCTGCAATGCCTTTACCTTGATCACTAACACTCACCATCCATTTCGACTTCTTGTTAGAAGGCTCAATTCTCAATACAATTTCACTTCCCTCAGGTGAGTACTTCCGTGCATTATCGAGAAGATTGGTGAGCACGAGTTTAATCGCTAACTCATCACCTTTGACAAAGGCATTTTCCGGAATAAATAGGCGCCAATTAAATCGGGCAAAGGATTTCGACATATTAGCAACTAGCTGCTCCGCTACTTCACTGAGGTTAACTTGTTCGTGTTGTTGTTCTACCTCTCCTTCCTGAAGCCTAGATGCAACTAAAATGTTCTCCACCAAATCGGCTAATCGATCGCTTTCTGTAATGCCCTGTTCGACCACTGTGTCTTTCTGATCTCTGCTTAAATCACGACGTAGGGTCTGCAGCAATAGTTTAATCCCTGCTACAGGAGTTTTCAGCTCATGTGTAACGGCCAGTAGAAAGTTATTCTGCTGCCGATTTAATTCTATGGCTGCAACCAGGCTTCGGTAAATCCAGATAAAGGCAGACAATAGAACAAAGAAAAAGAGACTGCCTTCAACAAGGCGTCTTTTCTTTTTAGCAGCAAATTCATCTTGAATCAGCGCCAGTGTAATTTCTGTAGGATGTACTTCCGGACCACTTTGTCCAATTTGCATAACTAATCTAGGATAGTGTTCTAACATCAATCGACGGGCAGAATCTAACCAAGAGGTATCATTCACGCCTTCGAGGCGCTCACTTAACCAAATGGTTCTTAACTCTTGTTTCGCCAATTGAATTTCCATCGCTAATAAATCATTCTGAGCCCTAAGGTTTTCTCTATCGCTTCGATACACTTGAACTGTCCACCAGGTAAAGCTGATGACCGCAAAAAATAAAAGAAGCACAAAAAAACCCTTAGACTTCATATACCAAATTTCGACTTTTCCTTAGAACGAGGAAAGACCTCTTTGTCATGGAAATGTCAGAATACTGATCAAGTTCTAACTGAAGAGAATGTATAAATTCGCACAGTGCCAGAATTAGCCCAGTATACACGTGCTCAACTTGCCTTACGAAACGGGCAGGATAAAGAGGAAATATGGATTGCCTATAAAGGAATAATCTATGACGTGAGTGAATCTAGGTTATGGAAAAATGGAAAACACTACGAACATTGGGCCGGGCAAGACTTAACCGATGAACTGCCTGATGCCCCCCATACTGAAAGCGTGTTCGAACGATTCACCACCATCGGTAGGTTAGTTTAAAGTTTGACGTAGCCGCCCATGTTTTTGCTTCTGGGCTCCACATTCGCGGTTTTCACGGGAATGAAATTCCTGTGCTACTTATTGGAATTCTCAAAACTCGCTAACTCGAAGCCATCCAATTGTCAGAACTAGGATTTATGGGATGAATGTGATGAACAGGATGCCACCCAATTCTAATCTGAGAAAAACTTCATTTCTAGTCATTCCGAAGCAAGTCTTGAAGAGCATCAGCGCCCCTCTCTGAGCCCTCCGTGAAAAACTTCCCGCACTCCGTGGTTAACCAGTCCGGAGCAAGCCTAAAAGAGCTTCAACGCCCCTATCCCTCAGCTCCCTGCTCCCTGCTCTCGGCTATTTCGCC
>SBGR01000071.1 GCA_006226545.1 Bacteroidota bacterium
TTCACGTTCTGTAAATATACGGAACCAAATGGATAGTAGTTCTCAATGCCATTAAATACATCATTCACCGAGAAGACATAGTCCGGATACATGGTACTTGGCGGTATAAGGTGGTAAGCTCCCGCTTCCAAAAGGGTTAGTGCCATTTCTGGGTGCTGCAATAAGCCTGCTCGCAAGAATACATCCGGTGCAAAGGCAATCATTTCATCGGCTATATCAGTCAACAAATACAAAGACTCAAAAACATTCCACAGGTAAGTACGGTCTAATTGATCCACATAATCTAAACACATACCATCCCCTAATTCTGCTCTTGCGCAGGCATTTAAGCTAGCCCAATTATCAAAGAAAGTGGTAAGCGCTCCAGTACCTGAGAAAATCGAAATTATTTTATTCCGAATCCAAAAGTCGAACCCCTGAATTGAAAGAAGCCTTTGAGTTTATTCTATTAAAAGACAGCGTGTTGCAAAAAGAAAAAACGGGACAATTGGTAGATAAAAACCAAGTGTCCCGTTTAGTAGTCCCGCCGGGAATCGAACCTGGATCAAACGTTTAGGAAACGTCTATTCTATCCGTTGAACTACGGGACCATGGAGGGCAAAGGTAATCAATTGAGTCATTACAGGACATGCTTCCTTTTGCTAAAATAGCCTTGCTTAAGCTCCTTAAAAGATAGAAATCCAAGGAAATAGACTAAGTTTTTTGGTAACAATCAATTAATAGTTTTAAAAGTCCGATAAAAGGTTATTTTCGCGAGAAATAAAGTTTAAGATACTATGTACTGGACACTTGAACTGGCCTCCTACTTGGACGATGCCCCATGGCCGGCAACAAAAGATGAGTTGATTGATTATGCCATTCGCTCTGGTGCTCCTTTGGAAGTGATAGAAAACTTGCAGGAGCTGGAAGATGACGGAGAGCCATTCGAGAGTATCGAAGAGGTTTGGCCGGATTATCCAACCGACGAAGATTATTTCTTCAATGAAGATGAATTGTAAAAGGCAGATCGCCTAAAGAGATACCCCGCTAGTCGGGGTTTTTTTATGCTTTGTGGTCGATAGTCCATGGACCATAGACCATGGTTGATGGATTGTGGTTTTGAAGGTCTTCTGGCTAATTTGTGAAACATCTGTTTTAACCACAGAGGTCACAGAGTATGGCACAGAGGACACAGAGATTAAGCTTATTTCTGATACACTACTTGATTCTAATGCGAAGCTATCGGGAGAATTTAGAGCTGCTGATGTTAATTGAATGGGTATGAAGAAACTCTTCATTTCCACATCAAGCTAATTCTTCACCCTTTTCAACTTTGCTTTCTGCAAAGGCGTCGAGGGAGCCGAAGAGGCTGATTTGAACCGGTTGTTCACCGAGGTTGATGTTCTGAAGGCGCTCTAAGCCGGTATAGGGATTATTGCGAATAGGCACAGTATAACGCAATGCCGCTCCATTACCCATGCTGCGAACCAATCCCATTTCCATCAGCTCATTGAAATCGCGTTGAATGGTTTTTCTGTTGAGACGGTAAATAAGCGAGAGGTCTTTGGTGGAAGCGAAATGGTGTTCGTAGATGAACTCCATGATCTGCACGTGACGATCATTCTGCTGAACTTTGCCCTTCGGCATACGCAGTCGGAAACCTTCGTCGAAGAAATAATTGACCATATTGCGCTGACGAGGGGTGAACTCATCAAACTCAATCTTTTCTTGGTATAGGTTACGCAAGCGTAGGTTGGCAGACTCCAGCGATTCCAACATGGCCTCAATGGCAAAATTGAGCATGCCGCTTAAATCGCTCTCCATAAACTGCTGCGTGTCTTTGAACTTCAGCTGGTCTACAATGCGTTTGTATTGTTGTTGGCGATTTAGCCAAGCACTATTCAAAAAGATACTGCCTGCCGCATCGGCTTTTCCCATCGCTAAATAAAACTGCTGAGCCGTGCGTGCCAATACGCTATAATGTGGTTCGGCAGGTAAAGCATTAAGGATAAGGAAATGTACCAAGATGGAAGCGAGGACCATTTCTTCGCCATTAAGTTGGGGAAGTAAGTCTTCTAAACTGAGCAGGTAATTGTGCAACGGCCTATCAAATGCCGGCGTCTTGCTCTGGCTTTCAAACCATTCCATAATCAACTCCTGCTGATCAAAATGCTGCAAGAGGTAATGGTAATCGCAAAGGCTTTGGTAGAAATCAGTACGGCCTTTGAAACGGTCTTGGAAGAATTTGATTTGAGCGATGTCTGCTCCGTATTTTTCTTCCAGTCGGGTAGCAAACTTGAAAAGTTCATCCGGATTATTGATCCGAACCGATTCTTTATCGAGGCTAACCTGTAGGGCGCAATCCAGAATGGAAGCTCTACCGAGCTCTTCTTTGTAGCGTTTACCCTCCAACCCGAAGTGTTTTATTTTTTGTGGAATATCCTCACACAATTGCGCACAGCGCTGCAACTCTTCTCGCTTGAGACGAGAATCGCTCAGTAACTGACCAATGCGAAGTTTATCCATATCCACAGCACAAATCTACTGTATTCAAGCCCTAGGGCGACAAGGGCTAAAAAAGATGCGTAAAGCTTATCCACAAAAATAAGCTATTTATGCACGGGTAGAAAGTCCTGAATTGGGAAACGCTTAGTGCTGCAAGCAGTAGCGAAAAATAGACAGCATTAAAAAACTGTAAATAACTCCTCGGGAATTATTCCAAAAATGGGGCGGATTATTTGTTCTCCATGGCCTTAAAGGCATAGAGGCTTTCCACGGTACGGGTAATTTTGTCCCGTAACTCTTCAATATTGTTCTTTTTTTGCGCGGAAATGAAAATAACGGGGGAATTCTCCCTGGCCATCCAGGTTTTCTTGAGCTGGGCAAGGGATTCTTCTTCGCTCAATACAATCTCCTCGTTGAAAAGTCCTGCATCCTGATCCGGGAGCTCATACAAATCAATTTTGTTGAAAATCATAATCACCGGCTTGTCGTCGGCTTTGATGTCCTTCAAGGTTTCTTTTACCACACGGATATGTTCTTCAAAGCGCGGATGAGAGATGTCTACCACGTGCAAGAGCAAATCCGCTTCACGCACTTCATCCAAGGTCGATTTAAAACATTCGATTAATTGATGCGGGAGCTTGCGGATAAACCCAACTGTATCAGAAAGTAGAAAAGGGATATTCTCCAGCACAACCTTACGAACGGTTGAGTCGAGCGTAGCGAAGAGTTTATTCTCGGCCAATACCTCGCTTTTACTTAACACATTCATAATGGTGCTTTTGCCCACGTTGGTATATCCAACCAAAGCTACCCTGATTTTATCATCGCGGTTGGATCTTCTGGTGACACTTTGTTTATCGATGTCACGTAAGCGTTCTTTCAATAAACTGATTTTATCCAAAATAATCCGACGGTCGGTCTCAATCTGAGTTTCACCCGGACCTTTCATCCCGATACCCCCTTGCTGTTTACTTAAGTGAGTCCACATGCGGGTCAAGCGAGGAAGCAAATACTGCATCTGCGCCAATTCTACCTGGGTCTTGGCCTGAGCAGTCTGAGCCCTGGAAGCGAATATGTCAAGAATCAAATGACTGCGATCTAGAATCTTCGTGTTTAAGGTCTTCTCCAAGTTGCGGATCTGACTCGGACTTAACTCGTCGTCGAAGATCACCATACTCGGTTTTTCCTCTTCCGCGTAAAGACGGATATCTTCCAACTTTCCTTCGCCCACGTAGGTGCGCGAATGCGGATGATCTAATTTTTGTGTAAATTTCCTGAGTGTCTTCGCTCCAGCCGTTTCAGCCAGAAATTCGAGTTCATCCAAGTATTCTTCGGTCTGACCTTTGGGTGCAGATTTATAATCAACCGCAACGAGGAAGGCTGTTTCCTGTTCCGGCGTGGTTTCAAACAATTTTCGTTTTAGCTTCGGACGCATACAAATGAGGTGCAAAGTTAACTTCTTTCTCTTAGCCTGTTTGTGCTCAGGCAGTTTCTTATCGGCACAATCTACTTTGAACTGGCAAACGGTGCCTGTACAAGTGGAGAAATTGGCGCTTATTCCTGTCTCAGTTGAGGCTGAAGATGCGCTGGTTGAAGTGGTGCACGGCATTCCGGCTCATGCTTCTCACGCCTCAGAAAGTCCTGGTATTCAAGAGCAAAAAAGAATTTTAAATAGCCAAAAGCGTTCTAATCAGGTTCAGTATAAAAACCAAAGCGATAGCATTGCGATAAGCGGTGTTTTTGAAGCGAACCCCATTCAGAATTTCACACCCATGGACAATTCCATGGCCTTCGGAAAAGGAGGTTATATCGTGAGTGCGGTAAATGCCAATTTCGCTGTTTTTGATAGCAGTGGTGTGCGTTTGCAGTACAGCACCTTCCGCCAGCTTACGGGTAATCCGGTATTAAACGGACGATATTTTGATCCACGTGTAATCTACGATGTGGCCGCTGAACGCTTCTTGATGTTGATCCTCTATGGAAATACGTCGGCCGATTCGCGCATCTTGCTTTTTGTATCCAAAACGAGCAATCCATTGCAAGGCTGGAACAAGCTGGAAATAGATGGAAGCCCAGGCAACTCGGTTATCTGGTCGGATTTTCCCAATTTGGCGGTATCGCGCAACCACGTTGTGATTACCACCAATCTTTTTGGCGATAACGGTGGTGCTTTCAAAGAATGTGGAATCTGGACAGTGCCTAAATCGACTTACTATGCCGGCCAAGTCGTTTCTGCCAATTACATTTCAGGTGCTGCCAATGGTTCAGGACGAAAGCCTTTTACCTTAATTCCGGCCATGGACGTAGTAGAAGCTCCCTCAGGAACAGATTTGTTTTTAATCAGCACGTATGCCGGCGGAAGCGATCAACTGGATGTCTATAACTTAGACACAGACCATGCTGTACTGAGTTTTTACGAGGCAAAAATGAACACGTATGCCATGGCAGCTGATGCCGCACAATTGGGTTCTAGTTACCTGCTCGATGTGGGCGATTGCCGAGTTACCTCTGCCTTCTACAGAAACGGGCTTGTACATTTTGTCTTTAACCGAAAATCAAGGTTAGAATCGTGTGAGATACGTTATGGCCGACTGGACCTTAGCAATGGATTGGTTGCTGAAACCAGTGTATCCTATGGAGGGGAATCAGCGTATGCGGCTGTCGCACCGGTAAATAAACAAACGAATAAGAGCGATGTGATCATCGGTTTTCTCTATGCAGGAAGCGCACACTATGCTTCGTTCGCCTATACCTATATTAGCGATGATATGGTAGTCTACCCGGCTAAAATTGTCAGGACTGGCAATAGACCCATTGAGCTCTTAAGAACCGGCGAAGAGCGTTGGGGAGATTATACCACAGCCAGTTTTGATGCTTTTAGTCCGGATGCTCAATCGGTGTGGCTGGTTGGCTCGGTTGCTTCTACGCAAGGCGCTTGGGACAATTACCTGGTTCGTGTCAATGCCAATTCTGACCTGAGCGAGTTTGAATTAAGCGAAATCAAAGCCTTTCCAAATCCGTTTTCCAATCGCTTGAGTGTACACATTCCTTTGACTGAAAATGCTGAAATTACGGTGGTGCTCTGCGATGAAAAAGGAGCACAGGTGAAAGTGCTTTACAATCAAGTCTTGAGTAAGGGAAATCAACTCCTGCAGTTTGAAGGCTTGAGTTTGTCTTCCGGTATTTACATCTTGCAAGTATGGAATACTAAAACACTGCTTTTTAGCGATAAACTAATAGTAGCCTATGAATAAATTGCTTCGATACAGTCTGATTTTAATTTTTGTGATAGCAAGTCAACTTGTTTATTCACAGGAATTTGAATGGTCTAACTTGGAGCGATTCAGAAATAGAAAATCCTATAACCACATTCTCGGTCAGAACAGTAGCGGAATCTTTGTATTGCGCAGCAGAGGACAAGAAATCTATTCCAAAGTTATTTTAGAACGTTACCGCAACAGCCTGGGATTGGATTACAGCAAGCGGCTGGTGGGGATGAAAGGCTTTCGCTTTATCGATGCCCACGTGCAAGAAGAAGGATTGCTCGTTTGGAAATCCATGTTCAATCCGGCAAATGAGAAGCTGGAGCTCTTTGTACAGCGGGTAGACAATGATAATAGCCTAGATGGGGAGCTCAAATTGATGACGCAGGTTGGTTTGAAAAACTTCTCAGATGAGGGCGATTTTTCCATCCATACCAATAAACGTCAATCTCATTATGTGAACTGCTTCACGGAGCGAATCAAAGGGAAATACCGGAAGTTTCACATTCAAGTTTGGGACGATAGCCTAAATCTAGTTAGAGAAAAACAGTTTGTCTTGCCTTTTGAAGAAGACGATTTTAACCTAGAATCCGTTGAGGTGGATACCATGGGTCATGCCTTTTTACTGTTTTCCGGGGTGAACGAAGAAAAGGAGCGTGAAACGCCTGAACGTATAGGTTTGCATGTTTTTGCCTTAACGAACAGCGATAGCCTGATTCACCACTATTTGAATTTGAGCGATACTTACCTTAGTTCACCGCTCATGACCATCGATGAAGTGAACAAGCATATCCAAGTGAGTGCTTTGTATTCGTTAAAGAGCAGGGATAACAGCAAGGGTGTGCTTTTCGCTAGCTTTGATTTGGCTACCGGTAAAAAACTGAAACACGAGTTTATTCCCTATACCTATTCCTTTGCCAAAGACATCATTGGAGAGGATGGAATCAAACGCGACGATGAGCCGGAGAATTTCTCTTTGAAGTTTATCGTGCCTCGCAGCGACGGCGGCTTTATCCTTTTTGGCGAAGAGTTTTCCGTAGCACAACAATCCTATACTTACTATGTGAACGGCATCGCTCAAATGACTTCTCGGAGCGTCTATAATTATGGTAAACTATTCATCATCAGCATCGACGCAAATGCCAAATTGGATTGGTTTCACATTGTAAACAAGGGCCAATCTTCAGTAAACGATTTAGGCTATTACTCGTCTTTTACTATAGTGGTGGGTGTAAATGAGATAAGACTACTTTTTAACGATAGAGTGAGAGGTGCCGGGGGTGTGGTTGAATATACCCTGAATACCAAGGGAGAGCTGAATAATAAGATGTTATTTGGCAATCAAGGTCCTTATGTGGCCATTGCGCCATTGGAAGCCAAACAACTTGATGCACGAAGTATGTTGATTCCTACCGCAAAAGATAGGAAGTTTGCATTCGTTAAACTGATATACTAATCCTTGATTCGCTCACTTAAAAATAACCAATTGTCCAGCGCGGTAATCGCTGTAGTGCTTCTATTGGTGGCGTTTTTGGTGTTTACCTTCATGGGTCAAAGTCAGGTTGCTGAACCGTATTACCTGCAAGACCAATGGTGGATCAATTTTGCCTCTACCGGTGTTTGGGCGAAGGTGGCGAGTTTTGTGTTGATTCTTTTGGAAGCTGTTTTTGCAGCTGTTCTCACACAGAAATACCAGTTGCTCTACAAGGCCACCTGGCTTCCTTTGTTCTTCTACGGCATGGTATGTCTGCTGTTTCCGGTGCAGCTTAATATCCTGCCTTCGCATCTAGCGATGCTTTTTCTGCTCCTTTCCATCAACAGTTTGTTTCAAGCTCAAGGCAAAGAGAAAACGCTTCCGGAATTGTTTTCTGCAGGCTTCTTTTTAGGGATGGCAGGACTTTTCCAGAATCAGAGTTTATTATTTGTGCCAACGCTGATCATAGGCATCTTCAGCTTCAAACCAAGCCGCATCATCGACTACCTTCAGTTTCTGATTGGTGTTTTAATGCCATTGTATTTCTATGGCATACTGGCCTTTATGCAGCCGAGCTTACCGGGTTTGATTCAAGAAGATTTAAAGCCTTTGATTAGCATGGAATGGCGCCCAATGGGCGATGAGCTAAATGCCTTGATGATTCTTGGCTTTACGCTCGTGTTTCTGCTCTTTGTCTTTATCCGATTGCAACAGAACTTCTTCCGCAATACAGTTAAGGTGAGAAAATACCAGCAGTTTATGTTGGTGTATTTCCTAAATGCCGCTTTTTTAGTTGCATTTTCGCCACAGCCATTGTACCAGAACATCCCTTTTTTGGCAGGGCCGATGAGCGTATACCTCACCTATTACTTCCTACCTGATAAACGGAAAGTCTTGAAGGAATTTATATTCATCCTCATGCTTGGGCTTTGGATGAATGCGCATTTTGGCTGGATTTAGTGTGCTTCTAGCCAGTTCTGACCTATTCCCACTTCCACTTCCAAAGGCACTTCCAAGTGAATGGCTTCCAGCATATGCTTTTTCACCAAGGCTTGCATTTGGTCCATCTCGCCCTCGTAGATTTCAAACAGCAATTCATCGTGCACCTGCAAAATCATTTTGCTCTTCACCTGTGCTTTTTTCATGGCTTCGTGAATGTGAATCATGGCCATTTTAATCATGTCAGCCGCCGAACCTTGGATCGGTGCATTGATGGCATTTCGCTCAGCAAATCCTCGTACCGTATGGTTGTTTGAATTGATGTCGCGGATATAACGTCGGCGACCCATCACCGTTTCCACATAACCCTTCTCGCGGGCCGAAAGAACGGTTTGGTCCATATACGATTTGATGCCCGGGTATTGCTCAAAATAGGCTTTGATGATCTCTGAGGCCTCTTTACGCGGAATTTCCAAGCGCTGAGCGAGTCCGAATGCTGAAATGCCGTAGATGATACCAAAGTTGACCATCTTTGCTTTACGCCTCATCTCTTTGTCAACTTCTTCCAGTTTCACTCCAAATACCTTGGCCGCTGTAGCAGCGTGAATATCGTGCCCCTGGCGGAAGTCTTCAATCATGGCCTCTTCTTTACTGATGGCAGCAATAATGCGCAACTCAATCTGCGAATAATCCGCAGCCATCAAGGTATATTCATCGCCACCCGTGATAAAGGCTTTGCGCACTTCTCTTCCCATCTCGGTGCGAATCGGGATATTTTGAAGGTTGGGGTTCACTGAACTCAATCGGCCCGTGGCTGCTACCGCTTGGTTAAATGAGGTATGAATCCGACCTGTTTTAGGGTTTATCAAGGCAGGTAGCGCATCAACGTAAGTCGATTTCAGTTTATTGATCTGTCGGTACTGCATGATTTTTCGAGCGATATCATGCTCGGTAGCCAAACCTAAAAGCACTTCTTCATTGGTTTGGTACTGTCCCGTTTTCGTCTTTTTCGCTTTCGGATCGAGTTGGAGTTTTTCAAATAATACTTCTCCCAACTGCTTTGGAGAGGCAATATTGAAATGAACACCGGCCAATTCGTAGATTTCGGTTTCTACTTTAGCCGATTCTTGTTCTAACTCTTTGGAGTAATCGTTTAAGAAGTCTTTGTCTACTTTAACACCTTCCATTTCCATGTCGGCCAATACCCTGATCAATGGAATCTCGATATCGTTAAATACTTTATTTACACCTTGTTCAGCTAATTTCGGCTCTAGTACTTCTTTAAGTTGCAAGGTAATGTCGGCATCTTCTACGGCATATTCTTTAACCTTTTCGGTTTCAATGTCGCGCATGCTCAATTGCTTTGCTCCTTTTTTACCGATAAGGGTAGAGATGGAAACCGGAGTATACTGCAGGTAGCTTTCGCTCATGGCATCCATGTTATGGCGCGAATCAGGCTCAAGCAGATAATGCGCAAGCATGGTGTCAAAGAAAGGCTCTGCAAGGTGAATATCGTAGTTCTCTAATACCAATAAGTCGTATTTGAGATTCTGTCCGATTTTCACTTTGCTGCTATCTTCCAGCAGGGATTTAAAGCGCTGCGCCAAGGCTTTGGCTTCCTCTTGGTTGGCCGGAAATGGCACATAATAACCGCTATGTTTCTGCCAAGAGAAGGCAAATCCTACCAGTTCAGCGTCCAATGCCTCCAAGGAAGTAGTTTCTGTATCGAAGCAGAAGGATGACTGCTTTTCTAAGTCTAGTATTAGTTGATTGATGCTGGCCTCACTATCGCAAAGGGTATAGTTGTGCGGAACGGTAAGGATATTGGCATGTTCCGGAATTTCAATCTCTTCTGCTACCGGGGCAGGTGCAGGAGTGTTGGCTGCCTGACTGAAGAGATCGCCTTGGATAGGGGTAGAACTGGCTGCAGGCGCTGCGCCAAACTCGCCAAATATGCGGCGGGCCAAGGTTCTGAATTCGAGCTCTGCAAAAAGTGGATTGAGTAAATCGGGGTCTGGTTTTTCAACCACCAAAGAGGCTTCGTCTAGTTCAACAGGGACTGCAATGTTAATGGTAGCCAGTCGTTTGGAAAGCAAGGCTTGTTCCTTGTTGTTTTCTACATTTTCCTTTTGTTTTCCTTTCAGGTCGGCGGTATTTTCCAATAACGCTTCCATGCTGCCGTATTGCTTGATGAACTTGATGGCTGTCTTTTCGCCTACACCTGGTATGCCCGGGATATTGTCTACGGCATCGCCCATCAATCCTAAAATATCAATTACCTGATCTACACGCTGTATATCCCAACGGTCCAATACCTCTTGGATGCCTAGTACTTCATTTTCTTTGCCCATACGTGCGGGCTTATAAATGAAAATGTTTTCACTCACCAGCTGACCAAAGTCTTTGTCTGGCGTCATCATATAGGTTTGGTAGCCCTTTTTCTCGGCTTGTTTGGCTAAGGTTCCGATGATATCATCGGCTTCGTAACCGTCCATGGTGAGTACCGGGATACGGAATCCTTCACATAAACGGAAGATATATGGTAGGCTTTTGGCCAAGTCTTCCGGCATCTCTTCGCGGTTGGCTTTGTAGGCCTCAAATTCAATGTGACGATCTGTTGGTGCTGCTGTATCAAATACCACGGCAATGTGGCTGGGTTTTTCTTTGTTGAGTACTTCCAGCAGCGTATTGGTAAAACCAAACATAGCGGAGGTATTCAATCCCTGAGAAGTGATTCTCGGGTTTTGGGAAAAAGCGAAAAAGGCACGGTAGATTAAAGCCATGCCATCCAGTAAAAACAGCTTCTTTTCAGACATCAGTCAAACTTAAGCAAAGCCAATCATTTTACTGATTTTCTCGAGGAAATTCATAGAGAATAAAGCGGTAGTTGGAATAGACTTTTTTAAAGGTGGAATCGCTAAAACCTCCGTACTGAGTGAGTTCGATATAATAATCCGGATTCAAAGGCTCAGCATGTTCACGTTTGGTAGCCAGGTAACCAATTCTGTCAGTAAATAAGCGAAGAACCCTTGGTTTAAAGAAGATGAATGTATCTGTAGGCGAAGTATTTTCTTGAATATAGGCCCATAGATCTTCTGCATCTTTATCGTTGGCAATAGCCTGACCTGGTCTCATTGCCGGGTCTTTGCGTTTGTAAAGTTCTTGCGCTAAGGTGCCGGAAAGTACGAGCATAAATACGCTAGAGTAGATAATGGGCGCCGTTGGCTTTAAGTTTCCAATCGTTTTTAGCCCCTCAAAACATAAAAGTATTAGCACGGGCACCATGATTAGAATAAACCGCGGACCTTCATGGTATGGCCAGATGGTGAGTAAAATCAGATGAAACAACAGAAACCAAAGCGGCAGACTAAAAGCCGATTTACGAATGGAGGTCCAAAGACCTACTACAAACAGGAGCGCAAAAGGGTAATACAATAAATCGCGGTCCATTAACAAGGAGCTTGGCAGTGCAACATTGTAATGAAGGTTATTCCAAAGCCAAGCAGGCGTCAGCTCTACCAGCTGTTCCAAATAGGAGCTGTTTCCGTCAGGGTAAAGTAGTTTAGCGGGAAGCAGGACAAGTATGCAGGCCGCAAGTAAATAAACGCCGGTGCGTAGCTGAACTCTTTGCTTCAAGAAGACAATGTCGATGAATAAAGTCATGGCCATGGCACCGAGCAAAGTAATGCTTAGCGATTTGATCAATAGGGCATACGCAATACTCAATCCGCTGAAAAAGGCCGACCAGCTATGTTGTTTTTCACGGGCCTTCAAAAAGAAGAAAAGCGATAATATGGTAAAGAACCAGGCGGCTAAATCCGCAATAATTTCATGCTCAAAATGCATGAAATAAGGCATAAGCGCCAAATAGCCTACCATCCAATAAGACCAAGATTTATGTCCCCAAAAATTGAGCACCTTCGGAATCAGGTATAAAGTACCCAGGAAAAAGAGAAGGTTGAGCAGTTTAAAGGCCATGATGGATTTACCAAAGAAGAACACCATGGGTACCAATAGGAGTGGAAAGCCTATGGGATAAAGATCCGGCCCGATTCTACGCTCAGAGCGCAGCATACAATCGCGGTTGATCTGCTCAAGTTCTTGCGTATTTCCATCTAGGATGGCTTGTGCTTGGGCGATGTACAAGGAAAAATCTCCGCCCCAATCGTGCCCATTATTCCAGGTAGCAAAAAATACGAAAACGTGCAGTAACACTGCTGTTATAGCGACGTATTTCCCTAGGCCAACCCATTTTTGAACACGATTAGTAGCTTTTTCGGTCATATTCAAGATTTTTTAACTCTGCGGAAAGGGTTTTCTTTGCAAAAATTTTTTCTACTGTGGTTCGTAAACTATCTATTGTAATTCCAGCCTACAATGAAGGCAAAACTATTCACTTCATTTTGAATAAAGTGAAAGAAGTTGAACTAATTGGAGGAATCGAAAAGGAAGTAATCGTGGTTAACGATTGTTCTAAAGACGATACCGTTGAGGCTGTTGAACGCTATATGAAGGCCAACCCTGATTTACCAATTACCTTTTATTCGCATGAGGTGAACAAAGGTAAGGGGGCAGCATTGCATACCGGCATTGAAAAAGCGACCGGCGATGTTGTGATTATTCAGGATGCCGACTTGGAATACGACCCGAGAGAATACAATGATGTATTGAAGCCATTCCGCGAAGAGGTGGCCGACGTGGTTTATGGTTCCCGTTTTATGGGTGGTAATCCACACCGTATCCTATTCTTCTGGCATACCATCGGTAATAAATTTTTAACCACCTTATCCAATGCCTTCACCAACTTGAACCTTACCGATATGGAAACCTGCTACAAGGCTTTCAATCGTGAGATTATTCAAAGTCTGGATTTGAAAGAAAAGCGATTCGGATTTGAGCCGGAAGTGACAGCACGTATTGCGCGTATCAAGAATATCCGCATCTACGAAGTGGGTATTTCATACTACGGCCGGACTTACGAAGAAGGTAAGAAGATTGGTTGGAGAGATGGCTTTAGAGCCATTTGGTGTATTTTGAAATACAACTTGTTTCGCTAGAAACCTTCGCGCCCTAGCGCTTCTTTTAACTCTACAATATTTAAAGGCTTTTTGATAAACTCAGACACGAGTGGACTGGCCTTCGCCTTGCTTATATCGCCAAAATCAAGTGAGGATGAGACCATGAAAATGCGTGTTTCCTGTTCTCTATCGCTATAGAAACGGTCGTAAAACGAAAGGAATTCGAAGCCATCCATTTCCGGCATCTGAATGTCTAGAAGGATGATATCCGGTGTGGTATTCTGCAGGTAATCCAAGGCGGCTTTTCCCGACAGAAATTTGTCGACATGATTCGAGATACCAGCCAGTTTGATCAATTTTTCATGCAGGAATAAATCAATCTCGTTATCGTCAACGAGGATAATATGTGGTTGCGACTTACTCATGAAGGTTTGGTAGGATTAGTTCAAATGTGGTTCCTTCACCGTAGACCGACTTCACTTTGATTTCGCCTCCAATTTTATTGAGGGCTTCTTTAACAATATAAAGTCCAATGCCGGTGCCGGGCGATTTCTTAGACGATTTGGTACGGAAGAACATCTTGAAAATACTTTCCATGTGCTCTTGTAGGATTCCTACACCGTTATCCTGTATCGATAAGAAGGCATATTTTGGTTCTGTGCGGATGGTGATGTTTACTTTTGGTACTGTGCCATCTTCTTTTTGGTATTTGATGGCATTGGAAATGAGGTTATTCAGTATCACGCGTATTCTGAATTCGTCATTTTGAAAGGGTAGTTCGTCGTTGATATTGACTTCAAACTCAACGGTCTGATCGGTGTTTTTAAGCACAGCAATGGCATCGTCTACCAACTCTTTGAAGTTGATGTTTTCTTTCAGCCCTTCTGCCCGTGCATTTTGGTAGTATTCTATGATGTTCTGAATGAACGAATCCAGCTTCAATACGCTGCTTTCGATCATCTGGAGGTATTCAAAAGGATCGGAGTTTTCTTTGTCGAGGCGTGATAATTCAACCAATCCTAGAATCGACATCAATGGTGCGCGAAGATCGTGAGAAGCACTGTACACAAATCGATTTAACTCATCGTTGGTCTTCTGAAGTTCTTCGTTCTTAAGCTTGAGTTCCTTTCTGGCCAAATAGGTGGCATGGAAGGTCTCAATTACGTTACGTAAAAAGTTAGGATCCCAGGGCTTCACCACGTATTGGTCAATACGTCCTTTGTTTACCGCATCGATAATGGTTTGCGAATTGGTATAGGCGGTGATGAGTATTCGGATGACATCAGGATGTTTATCGTGCACCCTTTCAAAAAATTCAACACCCGACATCTTCGGCATTCGCTGATCCGCTAGGGCGATGTGAATTTCTATTTCATCCAGGATACGGAAGGCATCGGCAGCATTGTTTACGGTGTAGATTTCGAAGTTTCTACGAAAGCCCGCTTTAAATGCTTGAAGGTTATTGTCCTCGTCATCCAGGTAAAGTACTCTGATTCTGTCCTTGCTCATGTGGGCTATCAGTCTTCAGCGTTAATTTGTGCTACAATGGGTAAAGTTACTAAGAATTCTGTTCCTTTACCAAGCTCGGTATTAACCTGAATCTTACCACCATGTGTTTCTACAATTTTAAAGACAATGGAAAGTCCTAAACCGGTTCCTTCTCCCACCTCTTTGGTGGTATAGAAAGGCTCAAAGATTCTGGATCTAACAGAGTCAGGCATGCCGGGTCCTGTATCTGCAATGGATACGTATACATACAAATCGTCTGCTGTGGTTTTAACCTTAAGCTGGTCTTTATGTCCCTCTTTTCTAGGCTGCATCGCCTGCAACGCATTGTTCAAGATATTCATAAACACCTGATTCACCTTTCCAGGGAAACATTCTACCATCGGTAGTTCACCATAATCTGTAACCAGCTCTACGTGATCCGGAATGGAGTTTCGTAAGATGACCAGGGTAGATTGAATGCCTTCGTTGATATCAGCAGGCTTTAAATCAGATTCGTCCAAACGGCTGAAGGTCTTGAGTCCCTTAACAATCTCAGCTGTGCGTTCAGCACCTTCGGCGATGCCTTTGAGCAATTGCTTGATTTCAGTCTGGATATAGTTGTAATCGAGTTGTTCTTTAAATGCCAATACTTCTTTCAGTTTGGCCTCTTTGTCGCCCTCTTCACTTTTGGCTACATCTTCGTATCGCTGAACCACCTCGAGGATGTCTTGAATATCCAAACGTAGCGGCTCCACGTTGGCGCTAACAAAGTTGATGGGGTTATTGATTTCGTGGGCAATACCCGCGGTTAACTGACCTAGCGATGCCATCTTTTCTGCCTCTACCAACTGAGCTTGGGTTTCTTTCAAGTGATTTAAGGTAACAACAAGCTCTTCATTGGTCTCTTCGAGTTCCAAGGTGCGTTCTTTCACTTTACGCTCCAAATTCACGTTTTGTTCACGTATAATTTGTTCATTTTCTAGCGATACCCGAAGGGCCTCTGCTTGTGAAGCTTCTTTTTCCTTTTTCAGGATGTTGATACGATCAGCCAAGGCAAAGGAGAGGAGCATTACTTCAATGGCAGATCCAATAGGCATCATGTAGTAGGTGAGCGGAGTATATGGCAATATGCCCATGTCCTTCATTACATAGATACCAATGCCGATAAGGAATACACTCCAAGCAATGGCAAACCAAGTAGCCGGACGGTAACCTTGACGTGCTATGCGCACCGCAGAGATCATCATGCTGGCAGATACGATTATAGCCGTGACTTCGATGGCGTAGAAGCTGATATCGTAATAGCCTATAAAGGCTAAACCGGCACCAATTACATACGCAATGGAAGTAATGATAAATACCTTATCGAAGAACTTGACGTGGTGGCGAACATCCAAGAATACCCGCATGAATTGCATGCCTGAGATTCCGACGAGTACCGGGAATATAAAGCTATTGTAGCGAGCCAACGCCGGCCAGTTTGGCCATAAATACTGGAAGCTATACCCTTGAATACTAGACTGTGTAAGAATTACGCAGAACAGGTAAAGCACATAATAGGCATACGATTTATCCCGGGTACTGAAGAAAATAAAGGCATTGTAAAGGAGCATCACCAGCATGATACCTAGGTACAAGCCGGAGAAAATATCTCTTCGCTTATTGATTTCGAGGATACTTTGTCTTGAACCCACCAAGATGGGTACCTGAAGGTTTTCCTTGCTTCGAATTTTTAAGTAGAGGTCTTTGCCTTCTTGGGGAGCTATTTGAACCGGAAATAAGTAGTTCGGGTCATCGTAATAGCGATCATCAAATTTGAAGTATTCTCCTGCTCTTAAAACGCGTAAGCCACTTTCGGTCGAGTCGAACAGCTCCAATTCATCCAAAATAGGCTGAGAAACTTCCAAGATTAGTTCGTCTACATCGCTTTGGTTCTGCACATGTAGTTTTATCCAGATGGTGGAAGAAGTAATACCAAAATTGGGCACGTCCTTATTCGGTATTTCCTTAAAAGACATTCCTTTCACTTCATCGAAGGATAGGTTGTTTCCCGGGTCTTCCAAATACTGGCACTTGTTTTTGATTCGGATATAATTGTCCGCATCCTGCAAAACGTTCACGTATTGAGCTTGCAGTGCAGCGCTCAGAAGCATGAACAGTCCTATGAAAATATGCCTTGCTTTCATGGGGTTAGGGTCATCAGTAATTGATAATTCACTTGAAAAGGTCCTTTTGGTCCTGTTTCCATATGGATTTGGTTCGGTTCGCTTCGTAAGCTAAGCATGCGTTCACGGTCTTCTTCTTCAGCGGTCTCCAGGTTACGGGCATTTAAGATACCCAATACCCTAGCGATGTAGTTTTCATTAGGGTAGACAAATTCGCCACTAGATCCGAGTGAGCCATCTACCACGAAACCTACTTTCGTGAACATCTTTAAGGTATAATCTGCACAAATGCCTACCATGATATTAATACCAACTTGGCTGGCAATGGAGATACCTGCGCGGGTTAGGAGCATGCTGAGTCCTACTCCGGCTACTTTTTTTGAATTCCACAAGGCACATAGTTCGCCAACGCCGGCACTAACATAGGCGCCTACAATTTCGTGTATGCGAGGGTCCATAAAGCCAACGGCCCGTTCCACCGGCAGCATGTTTTTCCCATCTGCTTTTTGAACGCGAATACCGCCGACCATCTCACCGTGTTCGTCGTACGCTACCACACAGTAAACCACATCAAGCTTGGTCCATTCCTGATTATTGGAAGTGATATTGGTGATGCCATAATCACGCAATACCTGCACATGGCCTTCCGCATACATCTGACACAGCTCGGGTTCCTCTGCAGCCTTGAATGCTTTAAACGTAAACATTTACCCCCTAATTAGTATTTCTTCTACCGGCCTACGTAAAGCAATTTCAGTGGGCTTATCGGCAAAAGATATGCGGAACATAAAAATTCCTCTTCTTTCCTGCAAGATGGGTATAATTTTAATCAGATCTTTTTCAAATGACCTAATTTCTTCCACATTTTCAGTAGTTAAGAGGTGATTTGCTTTCTTTATTCTATTGATGAAGAACAAAGGTGCTGAAATGGGTTGAACTGCCCAGCCGTTCATGTTGGTTCGAATCCAAGCACGCATGGCGGCCTGTCCTCCCAACAACAAATCAGGTTTTTGGGCTTCCGGCAGTGTGATGATTCCGATAGCCGAGGAGGTTAATACCGCATCTCTGCTCACTTTTTCAATGCCCTTGCCGCCTTTCCAGTCGTTGATAAGCTTTAATACAGCCGGATCACTCATTACCTCTAAGCCGGTTACATCGCTAGGAGCTAGCTCATAGGTTAGAATATCCAAGCCATCCCGGGTGCTTTCTACCTGCTCTCGGTTCCAGCGTAGTTCATGTCCGAAGAATTCATGGTGTCCTTGGGGGTGCAGGAACCTGATTTTCTCCGCTCTAGCTAGAATATTTCCTATTTCAGCAATATCAGAAGAGTTTTCAACCACGTCGAAACGTGCTCCCGGAATACTTGCTATGTCTTCTTGAATAATTGGAATAAGGCTTTGATCAAATGGGCGACGGTCGCCTTTTTTCCGATTGGAACAACGCTGAAGCAAGTTTACCGCCAATACACTCGCCTCCTCTTGAGTTGGCTCAAAGCGAAAGGCTGCAATCAACGGATGGCTGTTTTCAATCTTTTCAGCAGTGCATTTTAGTCCGAGTTTTTCGGCAGCCAGTTTCATGGATTCTATCGCGGCGCCTAAGCTGATAAAGGCTAAGCTATCGTCGTGGTCAGTCCATGAATAGGAGCGTTTTTTATCGTGGAATAAGAACAGGGCAGAGCCGAAATAAAGCCATTTCCAGGGCTGGTTGTTTCCGGCTGATGGCGCATTGCCTGCCATTTTCACCAATTCCTCTGCGGTTTGATTATCGAGTGAGCCACCGGTAATACCCGATTTCTTCGCCAATTCCTGCATCGCTAAAGTATCCAATTCAGGGTAATCGTAGCTATCGTAGGTATAGGCGGGCTTTAGCTTATCCTGGTCAGAGATGAGTTGATCCAAGTCGATAAAATAACGCCCTGAATCGCGAAACTGATCTAAAAAGATGCGACGAACGGTATCCGCTGCTAGTGCACCGCCCATGGCAACCGCCGTGGCTAGCTGCGGCCAGGTATGAATGGTTTGGCCAATCTCAACCATACTTGCCTTTAGGCGTTTGGAAATGGTATCGATGCCAAAAATGGGCATCATAAATGGCACTTTTTCTTCGTTGGTGAGCTTGCCCAAGTTGGAATAATCGAGGTGTTCTAACCAACCGTGCATGATGGGCCTTTCCGGCTCCAAGTCAAATCGTTCTACGTCGATGGTACCTCTATCGCTCATGTCCATCACCACCGGAATGGCTAAGGATTTTGCCTTCTTCCTCAGGTTAAGTTTGATATCGATGCTATCACATTCGTCCACAATCAGGTCTAAATCGCCGCCCTTGTGGAAGAAGTCGTCCATGTTCTCCATGGTTAAACCATCGGTGTATACCTGAATCCGGAAATAAGGATCTATTTCTTTGATTTCGCGGGCTACCGCAATGGCTTTGTTTACGCCAATATTGTGAACTCCCGAACGGATGCGGTTCAAATTTGCTAACTCTAACTCGTCAAAGTCGGCAATGCGTAATTCGTTGCAAATACGCTCCATCGCTAAAACGAGGGAAATAGACTGTCCAACGGAAAGGCCAACTACCCCAACAGTTTTACCATGGAGAATGGCTTGTTCCTTGCGGGTGATTTTGGGCACATTCGGGCTTGTACGCGTGAAGATGAAGTCTTCTTCAGGGAGCATGCGGATGAGTCGACGCGACCATGGGTAGTAAACCCAGTTGCCGTAAGAAGATTTTGGATTTTCGACTAAAAATTGGCTTACTGCTTCTTTCAGACTTTCGTTTTTAAGCTTTTTCGCCGGGAACTTGGCCTTGAGCATTTCAGAAATTTGCGACTCCAAAGAATCGTGAATTTCAACCTGAGGGTTTTTAAGCAGTTCTTTTAGTGGTGTGGGTTCGGCGGATTCGAGCAAACTAGCGGGAAATATGTCGGGTTCCCATGTTTGATCAAGTTGGCCTTGATGGGTATTCATTTTGGATTATGTGATTTTGTTCAGGGGCAAATTAAATACTTGAACTAACATTTCATTTATTTCCGGCCAAGAATTGATTGGAAGAAAAGTATTTTTAAATTTGACAAGGGGATAATATCATGTTGGAGACTATTTGCGTACTCTACGTCGACGATGAGGAGAACAACCTTCTCGCATTTAAAGCTGCATTTCGTCGCGATTTTCAGGTAATTACGGCCATCTCAGGCGCTGAGGCTTTAGAAAAGTTGAAGGAGCATGAGGTACATGTAATCATCACAGACCAGCGCATGCCTGGTATGACGGGTGTGGAGTTCTTGCAAAAGGTAATTCCGCTCTATCCAGATCCAATTCGTATCCTCCTGACAGGCTATAGCGATATCAACGCAGTAATTGATGCCATCAACAAAGGCGAAGTTTACCGCTACCTAACTAAGCCTTGGGACAATGAATTCCTCAAAACAACGATCAGACAAGCGCATGAAGTACTTCACCTCCGTGCAGAAAATGAGCGTTTGGTGGATGAACTAAAGCGTGCTAATGAGCAGTTGGAGTTCTACCTCAGGCAGAAACTCCTTTCCTAAACCTGCTTCTTAGTTCAGTTTCAAGGCTGTTTTAATGCCTTCAATTTTCTCCTGTTGTTTGATGCGTAGTGATAAATAGGTATCAAATTCTTCCATCTTCTCTTGAACAGAGATATAGAACTTGATTTTTGGTTCTGTGCCGCTAGGTCGAGCGGTTATTACACTCTTGTCGGCAAGAACAAACTGGAATACATTGGATTTAGGTAGGAAGATGTCCCTTACCTCTCCGTTACGTAGGTCTTTCTCCTGAGAGCTCTGGTAATCGCGTAAAACAACAACCGGGCTACCGTTAATCTCTGACCAGTTTTTACTGCGGAAGTCACGCATCATCTCTTGAATTTCTTCAGCTCCGCTTTTGCCTTTTTTAGTTAGCGAAACCAAGGCTTCTTGGTAAACGGCAATGTTTCGGTGCACTTCTTCCAATAGCTCAATAAGCGATTTTCCTTCGCTCAAAGCCCATGCAGCAGCTTCAGCAATCATGGCTGCAGAGCTCACAGCATCTTTGTCGCGAACAAAATCACCAATCAAATAGCCGTAGCTTTCTTCGCCACCAATGAGGTATTTTTCTACGCCTTCTTTTTCACGGATGAGTTCAGCGATGTATTTGAAGCCGGTGAGGCATTCGTAAGATTTAACGCCAAAGTGTTCAGCGATATCGCTCAAGAGGTCTGAGGTAACAATGGTTTTAGCGATGAATTCATTGCCTTGCAATTCACCACGGCTGCGCATTTGACTCAGGTAATACCAGAAGAGGATGGCGGCTGTTTCATTGCCGTTAAGCAATTCCATTTCGCCCAGAGAATTCTTCACAGCGATGCCCACACGGTCGGCATCAGGATCAGTGCCCAATACCAAATCGGCACCTGTTTCTTTGGCTCGTTGAATGGCTAAGTCTAGGGCTGCAGCTTCTTCCGGATTGGGAGAATGCACCGTAGGGAAATTGCCATCCGGCGTAGCTTGAGCAGCTAATACTTCCACGTTTTTGAAGCCAAAACGTTCCAAAATTTTCGGAACCATGGTTACGCCTGTGCCGTGGATTGGCGTATAAACGATGCGGAGTTGGTCTTTCCCATCATTGCCTTTCGACAATCGACTCAACTCTTGAAGATAGGCTTCATCGACGTCAGCGCCGATGCCGTGAATCAGGTCCTCCCTGCCGGAGAATTTGACTTCTTCCGGACCGCCGATTTTACGGACTTCTTCAATGGTATTTTTATCGTGGGGCGGAACCAACTGCCCGCCATCGTTCCAATATACTTTGTACCCATTGTACTCTTTCGGGTTATGTGATGCAGTGAGCACCACCCCGGCTTGACATCCTAGGTGACGTACGGTAAAGCTGAGCTCCGGCGTCGGACGCAATTCGTCGAACAGGTAAACTTCAATACCGTTGGCTGCAAAGACCTCTGCCGTGGTTTTAGCAAATAATCGACTGTTATTTCGGCTGTCGTGGGCAATGGCCACACGAATGCTCTGGTCGTTATAGGTTTTGAGCAGGTAATTAGCCAAACCTTGGGTGGCCATACCTACGGTATAAATATTCATTTTATTGGTTCCGGCACCCAAAATGCCTCGAAGGCCCCCGGTACCGAACTCCAGGTCTTTGTAAAATGCATCCACTAAATCAGGGCCTGCCGCGTCAAGCAAGGATTGCACTTCCTTGCGGGTAGACTCATCAAAACTAGGGTTTAACCACTTTTCTGCTCTTTCAACTATGCTACGGTCCACTTGTGATTCAGTCATTTTTACGTGATTTTAAAATGTGGCGGAAAGATACTAATTCCATTAAGTATGGCAAGAGTGTTCGCCATTTAGCTGGTGGATGATGTGCTTCGGCTTCAGAGCGGGTTTTTAGGCGTCAAGTGCTTGATTTAAAAAGCCATTGAACGGTCGCATGGCAGCATAAACATCCAGGCAGAAATTCAAGAAATCGGCTTTACCAATTTGATTTGCCTTGAACTCGTGCGATACGGTAAAGCTCTTCAATTTCAGATAGTCCAATGCCGGGTTATCCAACTCATAGCCTTTGGGTGCGTTTTTCAATTTTTCTTCCTGGTCTAAGCCTTGGAAGTACTTCTTAAACTCAGGTGCGGCAACGATTTTTTCTAAATCGCTCAGGTTATAATCAATTTCTTGCCGAATGAGCTTCAGCTTATCCGCCTCCGGAACGTATTGCCCGCCGGCCAAGAAGCAGGATTCGGGTGAGAGATGAAGGTAGTAAAAGGCCTTTTTGGATTTCCTTCCGCCCGGGGCAATCACTGCACCCATATTGGTCTTATAAGGATCTTTGTTTTTGCTGAAACGCACGTCGCGGTAAATGCGGAAAAGGCAGTCTTTTGGTTTGAGATCTGTTAACTCAGGTTCTGCTTTGGCCAATTCAGCGATGAGTATTTCTAGAAAGCTACTGAGTTCCTTTTGGGCTTTTTCGTAGTCTTTTTTATGGGCTGTAAACCAGTCGCGGTTATTGTTTTCACTGAGCGATTGAAGGAAGGGTATAATGCTATGCATGGCGATAAAAAAACCCCGTTTCCGGGGTTTTCAATGTTAAGGTTTCTTTTCTTCTTTTTTCTTAGGCGTGGTCTCTGCCGGTTTTTGGCAGCAGCCTTTTTTCTCTTCCTTGCTGCAGGCTTTTTCGTCTTTGGCTTTGTTTTCAGCCTTGCAACAGGCTTTGCCTTCAGATGCGCCTTTTTTACAGCAGGCTTTTTCTTCTTTCTTTTCTGCTTTCTTCTCTTCTTTCTTTTCTGCTTTCTTCTCTTCTTTCTTTTCTGCTTTTTTATCGGCAGGAGCGGTAGTAGAAGGAGCTGGAGCCGTTACTTCCGGTTTCTTTTCTTTCTGGGTGCTGTCGTTAGACTGCGCGCTTGCAGCAAATGCGAAGCCGCATACTAAGCAGGCCATCATTACTAATCTCTTCATTTTATAATTGCTTGATTACCCAAATATAAGCAATTAGGAATTGAGCTTTGCTATAACCGATTCTCCGCCGCGTGTTTTTTCGTTAAGCTTCACCAGAATCTCTGTGCCCACAGGTAAGAAGATATCGACCCTTGATCCAAACTTGATAAAGCCCATTTCTTTGCCTTCGCGCACCCGATCGCCTTCTTGCACATAACAGCGAATGCGTCTGGCCAAAGCTCCGGCAATTTGACGAAACAAGACCTCTCTTCCCAGTTGGTCTTTGATTACAATGGTGGTTCTTTCGTTATCGGTGCTCGACTTTGGTAACCAAGCCGCCAGGTATTTTCCGGGATGGTAGCGGTAGAAGCGAACCAAACCACCAATCGGGTTGCGGTTAACGTGCACATTAAAGGGCGACATAAAGATGGAAACTTGTATGCGTTTATCGTGAAAGTATTCGGTCTCTTCCACTTCCTCTATTACCACCACTTTCCCATCGGCCGGTGCAAATACTTCATGGTCTTCGGCGTGGGTATAGCGAAGGGGATTGCGAAAAAACTGCAGTACGAGCACAAACAGTATCAAGGCAATGACGCTGGCAATTTGGGTAGCCACTGGGGCATGGGGAAATAGGTTTTGAGAACCGAAGATGATTCCCAGGCATACCAAGGTGGTGATCAAAACAATCAGGAAACCTTCGCGGTGAATTCTCATGCGACTAAGTTAAGGCAGTTTCCATGAATCGCTAGAAAATATAAAAGCCGCCCCTTGGTGGGAGCGGCTTTCGTAATTATAAAGATGTTCTTTCTTAGAATGTTCCTCTGAAAGCAAGTGCTTTAGCAACTTTGTCGATGGCTACGATATAAGCAGCGATACGCATGCTCACATTGTATTTCTGAGAAGCGGCATAAACGCTTTCAAAAGCCAATTTCATGGTACGGTCAGCACGACGGTGAACGCGTTCTTCTGTCCAGTAGTAACCTAAGCGGTTCTGTACCCACTCGAAGTAAGAAACAGTTACACCACCGGCGTTAGCCAAGATATCAGGAACTACCATAACGTTGTTCTCATGGAGAATCAAGTCGGCACTCGCTGAAGTTGGTCCGTTGGCACCTTCTACGATCAATTTAGCTTTCACTAAATGAGCGTTGTGTTTGGTGATTTGGTCTTCCATAGCAGCAGGTACCAAAACGTCTACATCCAAAGTAAGGATTTCTTCGTTGGTGATACGCTCAGCCGGGTAGCCTTCCAAAGTACCGTTGTTGTTGTTGCGGTATTCAATGGCTGCTTCGATATCAATACCGTTTGGATCATAGTATCCACCGGAGATATCAGAGATAGCAACGATTTTCAAACCTTGCATGCGGATCAAGCGAGCAGAGATGCTACCCACGTTTCCGAATCCTTGTACAGCGCAAGTAGCTTCCATTGGGTTGATTCCCAATTTGCCTAAGGCTGCACGACAGCTTACCATAACACCGCGGCCGGTAGCTTCAACACGACCCAATGAGCCGCCCAAAACCAATGGTTTACCGGTTGTTACAGCAGGAGAGTTTTGGCCATTGATTTTGGAGTATTCGTCCATCAACCAAGCCATTTCTTGTGGTCCCGTGTTCATGTCAGGAGCCGGAATGTCTTTTTCTTCACCAAACACATCACGCATAGCTCCGGTAAACGCACGAGTCAAACGCTCTAATTCGCCTTTTGACATCTTGCGTGGGTCACATTTAATACCCCCTTTACCACCACCGTAAGGAATGCCTACTACAGCACATTTCCAGGTCATCCAGGCTGCCAATGCTTTCACCTCATCCAAGTGCACATCCATGGAGTAGCGAATACCGCCTTTGGATGGTCCCATGGCTTGAGAGTGAACCACACGGTATCCTTCAAATACCTGAACGGTTCCGTCGTCCATGATAACCGGAAGGCTGACAATTACCGCCTTAGCCGGGTATTTTAACACGTTGTAAATATTCTGGTCAAGGCCCAGAATTCTAGCCGCCTCATCGAATCTTGACATCATTGATTCGAAAGGATTCTCCTGATTCTTAATAGGAGCAGGTTCTTTGTAACTCATAACGTAGGCTTAACAAATTGGTGCAAAGTTATTTTTATTCATGCATTACGCAAGGGAAGAAACGTGCTTTAAGAAATTCTCTTTAGCGAAGGAAAACCAGGTACATGTAAAGTACCGGTATCGCTATAAAAAAACCATCAAAACGATCCATTAATCCACCGTGACCGGGCATGATATTTCCAGAATCTTTAATACCTATTTTTCGCTTCCACATAGACTCGGTTAAGTCGCCAAGCGTGCCAAATACAGCGATGATGGCACCCGTAACGAGCCAAGTTTTTAAATCCAAACTCAAGCTCTTTAGTGAATAGGCCCAAGCGGCAGCCAAGCACAATACCACACCGCCAATGAGTCCTTCCCAAGTTTTCTTTGGAGACACCTGTGGGAATAAAGGATGTTTGCCAAAAGCCCTTCCGCTGAGGTAAGCACCGGTATCGTTTACCCAAAAAAGAATAAATACACCTAATAATTGCGACCAACCGGAGCCCTTCAATTGCAATTTTTCAATTCCGGGCAAGAGCATCATTGGAAAGACGATATAAAACAGACCGAGTAGAATTAAACCGGCATTCTTGAAATTGTCTTCTTTGGGTTGAAAGAGTCCCAAAAGCAATAGAAAATAAGGCAGGAGAAAAAGGTAAGGCAAATAGCGAAGCAAAGCGCCTTCTTGCAATATAGAATAAGCTACGACCAGGTATAAAAAGATGCCACAGAGCAATCCCAACAAACGAAGATTGGGCGCGTCTGGAAGGCTGTTTTTGTAAAACTCCCACAAGGCCACCCCTGTTACAATGGCAAAGACCGGAATGAAATACTTAAGTCCCAGCAGTAAACTCCCTATTACGATAATCACATAGAGGGCCCCTGACAAGGTGCGTTGCATAAAGTTATTCATTGTTCAAATTCTCCAATAGGTTTAAGGCATCGTGCGCCTGATTGAGGTGGCAATAAAGTTCAAATTGACCAAAACTTTGGTACATGGAGTCTTGCTTGTTGATGATAACCGTCAAAATTCCCTGCTCCTCCAAGTATCCTTGGCTGATAGCAGCTAAATCGCGGTTAACGTAAGTGTTTAACAGAATCCAGTTTTCATTCATCTTGAGCGCCTTGGTATTGGCGATGCAGATACCACAGTAAACCCATCAGGGCTAAAATGCTCAAGCCAATAATCCAATACGGATAGCTTTCTGTAGTAACGTCTTCGCTTTGTTCCAATTTAAACAAAACCAAGGAGATAAAGTTATTGGTAAAATGCGCAATAATTGGAATCCAGATATTTCCAGTCCAAAGTACCAAGTATCCAAACACAGCCCCCATCAAGATAATGGAAAGGAGGTTATAGGCCGAGAAGTGCACCAAGCCAAAGAGCACGGCCGATACCCACACGGACACATGGGCATTTCTGGAAAGGTTAAAGAGTTGCTTTGGTAAGGCTCTGCGGAAAAATAGTTCTTCGCTCACGGCAGGAATTACAGCCACAATTAAACTTTGAACAATCAAGTCTAAGATGCTGTCACCACGCATCAATAAGGATTGCAATTCCAGCACATGTTCTTGGGTTTCCCTCAAGCTTTTTTCAATTTCTTGATAGGCTTCCGGCCAAGTGATGCCATAAAATAAATCGGCTAAGGCATTGATTCCGGGGATCGCTAAAACCGCTGCTAATACCGCAAAGCCAATGTTTTTAAGCTTAGGTTTTTTCTTCAATCCGGCATACTCCCAGAATGGCTCTTGATCGCGCATGGCCATGTACATCACCGGAAAGATAAAAGCGCCAATTGCCGAGAAGGCTTGAATAAGCTGAGAAGCATGTACATAGCGCATATCCGATTTGAGCAATTCGCTGTTCAGTAAATTTTCCCACTCCAGCGACCAGATTACCGTGCTTAGCCAAGACGCGAGCATCTGCATAACCACGGCGCCAAACATACCTGTCATGATTAAAACAATCACCTGAAGCAAGCGGTACAACCAATGATCTCTCAATTGTTCCATTCCAAATTCGGGTTGCTCCTGATTGTTTTCCATGGGTGTTTTATCTTTGTACCTTAATTCAAGGCAAAATTGGTAAAAATAGCCGACATAGAACTAGGAGAATTTCCAATTCTGCTCGCCCCGATGGAAGATGTGAGTGATCCGCCCTTCCGATTCGTGTGCAAGCAAAATGGTGTAGACCTGATGTATACCGAGTTTGTAAGCTCTGAGGGCTTGATTCGGCACGCGGCTAAAAGCACCCAAAAACTAGACATCTTCGAATACGAACGCCCAATTGGTATTCAGCTCTTTGGAAGCGAAATAGGTTCCATGAAAGAAGCAGCTGAAATCGCAACGGCAGCAAACCCTAACCTTATCGACATCAATTACGGTTGTCCGGTGAAAGCCGTTGCCTGCAAAGGTGCGGGTGCAGCATTGCTTCAAGACATTCCCAAAATGGTGGAGATGACAGCCGAAGTGGTCAAAAGCACCCATTTGCCGGTCACTGTGAAGACCCGTTTGGGCTGGGACGACAATACAAAAAACATTGTGGAGGTGGCTGAGCGATTGCAAGACATCGGTATTCAGGCTTTGAGCATACACGGGCGCACCAGAAAGCAGATGTACAAAGGTTCTGCTGATTGGTCTTTGATAGGTGAGGTAAAAAACAATCCACGCATTCACATTCCCATCTTCGGCAATGGCGATATAGACTCACCCGAGAAAGCGGTTGAAATGAAAAATCGTTATGGGGTTGATGGAGTAATGATTGGCCGAGCATCCATTGGTTATCCGTGGATATTCAGAGAAATCAAACATTATATCAAAACAGGTGAGGTGCTTGCAGGCCCGTCTATAAAAGAACGCGTGGATGTATGCCGAACCCATCTCCAGAAATCCATTGAGTGGAAGGGTGAACATGTGGGGATTGTTGAAATGCGCCGCCACTATGCGAACTACTTTAAAGGGCTGGATCATTTCAAGCCCTACCGCATGACTTTAGTCCAGTCTTATGATATAGCCGAGATTCACCAGGTGCTCACGGAAGTGGAGGAACATTACAACGCACTTCCGGTGGAATAGGCGTAAATGAGATTCGCGTAAATTCTTTTTAGATGCAGCCATTCGGGTTGACCAGCAGTCAATCTCCCGAAGAGAAAATGTATTTTGCGCATTGAAATCAAACATGAAAAAGGTTCTGAGTATTAGTCTTTTGCTTGGCATAGCTGGCGTTAGCGCGGTTTTTATGCTAAGCAAAACAGAAGAGAAAGTAGAAAAGCCTCGAAAAGGTCCGGGCTTTTTCGATTTTATCAAAGAAGTACAAGGCATTCCGCCTGCTGGTGTTGTCAGCGCTTGGCAACAAAACAGTGCACAGTATAAAAATCAAAATTCACCGCTGGATAGTGTTATAGAAGTTGGCCCGTACAACGTAGGTGGCCGCACGCGTGCCATCTTGTGGGATAAATTCAATCCGGGCCATATCATGGTTGGAGGTATCTCCGGTGGTATGTGGAACTCTAGCGATAGTGGTAGACATTGGACCGCACTCAACGACCAAGAAATTACCCTCAACGTATCGCATGTAACCCAAAGCCCATTCGATCAAAACATTATTTACTACAGCACAGGTGAAGGTTCAGGAAATTCTTCAGCAGCTCCGGGTGCCGGTATTTTTAAAAGTACCGATGGCGGACAAACCTTTGCTCAGTTGCCTGCTACAGCCAATGGCACGTTTGATTATGCCTGGCGAATTTGCCACAGTTTAGTGGATAGCCATACCATTTACGTGGCAACCGGTAATTCAGGTTTATACCGCTCTAAAGATGCCGGACAAAGTTTTGAACGCGTCTATGCAACAACACGTGAAGTGCATGATGTTGAGGTTTTTGAAGACTCAACCGTTATGTTCACCGTACGCGGTATCGGTATCTTCACCAGCAAAAATGCAGAGCCTTCTACCATCACGCAAATGACTCAAGGCTTGCCAAATTCCAATACGTTTGGTCGTGTGGAATTAGCTTATTGCGGCAGTCAGCAAAATGTGATGTACGCGGCTTTCAGTAATTTTAGCAATAACGACCTAAGCGAACTTTACCGAAGCAATGATAGCGGCTATACTTGGACGGCAACCACCACCAACCCAACCAATAAAGGTGGTACCTTCAGCTTTACTTGGTATTGTTTGGCTTTGCAAGTGAAATACGATGATCCGGATCAAGTCTTGATTGGCAGCGTAAATATTATGTATACTTCGGATGCCGGTATCAACTGGAAGGCAGCCCGAAACAGTCATTCTGATTACCATTCCATGGAGGTACATCCGTCTAGACCGGATAAAATCATCATTGGCAACGATGGCGGTGTGCACGAGTACAACTGGAATACAGTTTCCAATAGTTTTGTTGATTTGAACGAAGGACTGAACATCACCCAGTTTTATGCTGGCGGTTATGGTCCGCAAGGCTATGATTTGATTGGCGGAACACAAGATAACGGTACCCATCAGAGTCGTGATTTAGCAGATTCTTTCTCGAAAGTGTATGGAGCGGATGGCTCTTATGCTCATATCCATCAGCAAAAAGATCCGGTAGCTTACCTGTCTTGGCAGAATGGAATGATTCGTAAAACGTTGGATTACCGCACTAAGAGCCCAGCCACCTTCAGTATTTTGAATGAATTGGATGGGAACAGAGACAATACAGTAGACGATGGTGCCTGGTTTATCAATCCGTTTACCGTCAATTACAAAGACGGTGAGCAGGTTTATTACGTAACGCGCAGACGTTTATGGAGATCCAATACAGGCGGTATCTTATGGGATCCGGCTACCAATAATATCAATAGCGGTTCTGCACAAACCCCATTTGCAGTGGGCATCTCCAACCAAGTGAGCCCTATGGCTTTTGTGGGAGGGTCAAACGGTTTATTCTACCGAATTAAAAACGTGAGTTTTGAAACGCCGGGTAAGGAAGAAAACCTGCGTAACCTTTCTCCTGTGGAGATTAGAACCAGCTTTATCTCAAGCATCAAAGTAAGCCCGATTACCAATTCAGTGGTGTATATCTCCATGTCGAATTACTCCACGGTTTCTCGCTTGTGGCGCATCGATAAAGCAGACCAAGACACGCCGGTTTGGACGAATATCGGAGCCGGGTTGCCTAGCAATTTGCCGGTGAACTGGGTGGAAGTGGATCCTGCCTCTCCTGATTCTGTGATTTTGGTCGGAACCAATAACGGTTTATACTATTCAGTTGATGCAGGTACAACGTGGGCCAAGGATGATCGTATTCCAAGCACCACGGTAGACATGATTCAGGTGCGTGAGTCAGACCGCAGGGTATTTATCTTTACCCACGGTAGAGGCTCTTTTGTTGCACGCTTAACACCGTACGGTAAACCGGTGCCGGATTATAATGCAGTATCCGTTCAATCGGTTAAGCCTGCTGAAGCCAAAGTATATCCGAATCCGGCTACGGATAGGATTAGCTTGGTATGGGATGGAACTCAGAACAGCCGTCATTTTGTGGTGGTTGATGCACAAGGGAAACAGATTTTGAAAGGCCAATGTGCGCCGGGTGAGGAAATTCAACTTGGAAATCAAGTTCCCGGAATCTACTACATCAAGGTGGAAGGCATTGAAGCGAAGAAATTCCTGATTCAATAAGGTTTCAGGTTAAACAATAAAAAAGGCGAAGTTTTCACTTCGCCTTTTCTTTTATCCTAAGCTTTTGATTTTTGAAGGTGGAACTCCGAAGTATTCTTTGTACGAATTACTGAAGTAACTTAAGCTGTTAAATCCAACGGCCATCGCTATTTCAGAAAGGAATCCTGCGTCTTGCTGAATAAGCTGACGGGCTTTTTCTAAGCGGAACTCACGAATAAGCTGAGAGGTGGTTTTTCCGGTTAAGCTTTTAATCTTTTTCTGGATGGACGAACGGGAGTAGCCAATTTCTTTCGCTAAATCATCAATAGAGAAATTGAAGTTGTCTATGTTCTTTTCCACCGCTTGAATCACTTTTCTCAAGAATACATCGTCTTTCGATTCAACGTCTTCTTCAGAAGGAGAGATTTTTATCTTTTGCAATACACGCTTTCTGTTGTTGATGGCGGAACGCGCTCTAGCGAGCAATTCATCAAATTCGAATGGCTTGGTAACGTAATCGTCGGCACCAATCTCCAAACCTTTTACTTTCGATTCAAGCATGCCTTTAGCCGTGAGTAGAATCACCGGTAAGTGCATGGTGCGCGCGTCTTTTTTTATGGCATCAAGCATTTCAAAGCCGTCCATCACAGGCATGATGACGTCAGAAATGATTAGATCAGGAATGATCTCCCTTGCTTTCTCATAACCCACGCTGCCGTTTTCGGCGGTGAATACGGTGAAGCTTCGGTTTTCGAAGAGTTCCGCTAGGTTTTCCCTGATATCGGCTTCGTCTTCAACTAGTAATATACGGTCCATTTGAGCCTCCTATTTTGGCAAGGTAATAATAATATCTGTTTTCGTATTCAACTCACTCTCGATACGAATCTGTCCCTTATGCAATTGTACGATTTCTTTCGTAATGACTAGACCCAATCCGGTACCCGGTATACTGATGGCATTTTTAGACCTGAAGAAAGACTGGAAAATCTTGTCTGTATCCGATTTCGGAATGCCTATGCCATAGTCGGTAACCCTGATGCTCACACTATCTGCTTGAGTATAATCCAGGCATAATTCAGGGTTCGCTTTGCCTTCCGAATACTTGAACGCATTGGAAACCAAATTCAGTATCACGTGGTTCATTAGCGATGGATCATATGAGATAGGCGAAGGCTTTCCTTGCTGAGTAAATACAATGTTTCGACCATCGGATTGAAGCGAGAAATGTTCGTGAATTAACTCAGTGATAAATCCGCTTAAATCACCTTTGGCCGGTTCAAAAGGCGATTTTCCGGCATCAAATCGACCTAGTATCAATACATCATTCATCAGACGGGTTACGCGTTCAATCTGATTTTTGATTCGATCAAAGTGCTTTTTACTCTTCTCTAAGGTTTCTTTTTTCAGTCCGGACGTATACTCTTCCAAAAGCTGAACGCTCGATCGTATGGTGGTTAATGGTGTGCGGAATTCATGCGATGCCATGGAAATAAAGTCCGACTTTAAGTCGTTCAATTCCTTTTGTTTAAGCAAGGCCTTTTGAAGGGATTGTTCTGCTTTTTTATGGCTACTGATATCGCGCGTGGTGCTTTGGATAATTTGGCCTTCGCTACCTTCTTTTCCGATGGTGGTAAACTGCGTTTCCAACCAGATGAATTTGCCGTTTTTCATTTTCATCCGGTAGCTGCTTCTTCCGTTGCGGCATTCTTTCTCAGAAAACCACGGAATCTCCTGGGTATTGTTTGAGCGATGGAATACCTCGTTGGGTTTTTTTCCAACCAGCTCATCCGGCGAATAACCTAAGATCTTACTTACTGAAGGTGAGACATAGACAAATTCACAATCGGCATTTTGCAAACAAACCATGTCGCTGATATTATCAGAGATGAGACGGTATTTCTCTTCGCTCTGTTCCAGCTTTCGTTCGGCAAGTCGCCTTTGCGAAACGTCGATGATGGTTCCTAAGATATAAGGTTCGCCTTCTTGGCGTTGCATGCTTCGGGCATAGATTTCTGCCCAATATTCTTCAGCATCGGCTCTTTGTATACGGACAGAAATATTCTTGTAGGCATGTGGCGACTTAAATAGTTCGCGCGTCATGTTTTTGAAACCGTTTACATCATCCGGGTGAAGGTAATAATCCAACTTTTGGTTGAGCGATTCTTCCGGCGTATAGCCGCTTAAGCTATACCAGGCTGTGCTAAGAAAACTAATCTTTCCTTTTTTGTTTAACTGAAATACTGTTTCTCTCAGGTTTTCAACCAGTTCAATATACCTGTTCTGACTTTCCTTTATGCGTATTTGGTAGTTCTTTTCGAGGGTGATATCGGTATTGGAACCGGCAATTCGGATTACTTTGCCTAGAAGGTCTTTCTGAGGCTTAGCATTCACCTTAACCCAAAGAATGGAGCCGCTTTTATGCAGTAGCCTAAATTCTTTGTCGTGCATCTCTTCGCCTTTTTTCAAGGTATTGGAAAGGTTGGCATACAAGCCTTCTAGGTCGTTGGGGTGAACCAACATGCCCAAATCGAACTCATTTCCACTCAGCTCATGGCGCTCATAACCGAGTAATTCCAAGAATTGTGGCGAATAGTAGATACGTTCTTTGCTAACATCGTAATCCCATAAGCTGTCTTTGGATCCTAAAATGGCCGATTCAAGCTGATCGTTTTTCCGTTGCAATTCGTCGCGTAGCTCCTTTCTATTGAGAATGGCAGATAGCGTATTGGCAAGCAATCCCAAAGCAGCAACCTCTTCCTCATCCCAAATTCGTTCGGTTTTGCAATCGTCGAAGCCAAGAAATCCCCAGAGCTCATTTTCCTTCAAAATGGGTATCGCAATCATCGACTTGGTCTTTCGGGCATCCATCAATTCTTTTGTGCGCCCTTTGAAAGCAGAGGCTAGTCGAGTGTACGACTCATGGGCTTTCAGTGTTTTAAGAAAGTCGGGAAATATGCTGTATCCTAAAAAGGAAATATCGTCTGTATTATCTGGTAGCCCGCGTCTGTTCCATTGCGCTAACAATTGGGCATAGGTTTCTTCCGAATCGGGTAAATAACTGTTTTCGTAGATATAACAACGGTCTGCACTTACGCTTTTGCCAATCTGCGATACCACTTCACCCAGAGCCTCGTAAAGGTTGTCCGCGCTAATCAAAAGGTTGGCGCACCGAGAGGTAGCCTTAAGTGTTTGTCCTTGACGGTAGATACGCTGCCGGGCATCATTGGTTTCGCTAAAGTAGATGCTTAGCGATGGACCGAGCAAATCTAAACCCTTGATGCAGCGACTACTTATTTTGAGTACAAGTTCTTCGTCTTCCGACTTGGACACAATGGTATAGCCCTCCCAGCTTTGATTTCGCAAACACTGTGAGGTAATTTGATCCCAGGTATCATCACCAATAAACAGCGATTTTACTATGCCCGAGGCCGGATTTTGACTGTTGATGGAAAAGAAGCTGTAGAAGGTATCCGATGCAAAAAGGACATTCCCTTCAATATTGGTTAGCACCATAGGCAAAGCCGATTTTCTGCTAAGCAGTGCTTCGTCTTGTACGGAGAGGTATCCGCTTTGCTTTCCCCCATTATTGGCCATAGGACAAATATAGTGAGGTTGAGGTTAAGGAATGAGGATAAGGCTAAGGTTAAGGGACATGTTAATTTCCAATTACCGGACCTGCTGCCTGTGCCTCACGACTTAAAACAGCTTATGGATATGCTTTATCTTTCTGGCAAAGGGCAGGTTAAAGTTTATTTGAAACTCATAAAACCGTCGATTGACCGCAGAAAGCCAAATTCTACAAAAGCAGCGGTGGTACCTTTTTCTAATTCTGAATTCAGCTTTCCTCCGCGTATTCCTGAATACCAATACTTTGGATAATAGTTGAAGTAGAAATTAAAGTGTCTTTCTTTTTTCCAGCTAAGTGAAAGTCCATTTATTGGATTTGACCATCCCTCTCCACCTTCAAATTGTCCATTTATTGGATTGAACAGGCCTTGATCGAATCCATTTGGTCTTATTGTTTCTCTGATAAAACCAATTTGTATATGGTTTCGAACGAGGTATTTGTTTGGATTCGTGGTAAAATTCAATCCCAAAATAAACCTACTGTAGAGTATTTCAGATCTTCCTTTTCCGGTTTTTTCTACCTCTAGCGAACGGTAACTTAAGGTGCGGGGTCCAATGCCATATTGCACAAAGGCCTTTGCCGATTTAGCGCCACCGGCTACAAAGAGCCCCCCATTTGGGGCAGAGGATTGAATTCCGTTGAATAGTGGGCTTGTGCCAAACTTCATATTGAATGTTCCACGAGCCATGAAGTTTTGGTGTTCAATGCCAAGATTAAAATTTCCTTCCAAGTTTACAGTGAAAGCCGTTGCAGCATCAGTTCCCCGACGGCTAACATTGGTTCCGGATATCATTCCGGTACTTTCAAATGGGTAGAGAATGGGTGCCACCGTCCCTGAATAGCCGAAGTCTAGGTTTAGAAATAGCTGCCACTCTTTTGTTGGATTATAGACGGATTCACTTCCGTATACTTTTCCCATATTTCGATAAATAAACCCACCCAAATAGTAAAGCAATCCTGCCGTAGCAGCGGTAGAGGCAATTGCACGTTTTTCTTGGTAGTCTATTGCATTTTCTTTCCACTCATCGTATGCGGCCTGTCTGCGCTCTGCTTCGGTTTGAGAAGTTGAGGAGTTACCCGCACTATTGGTTTGTTGCGATGTGCTCGCTGTGCTGTTGGGTGGAATGGTGCTGGATTTTGGATTGTCTGTAGTAGCTGAATTCGCCGTAGTATCTTGAGGTTTTGCGGTTTGACTTGAGTCTGTTTTTTGACTGGTTTTTTCGCGTTGCTTTGTTCTAAGCGAGTCGATTTTTGCCTGTATTTCTTTGCTGGGTTTCAGTGCATCGGCTTCCTTGTATGCTTGAATTGCTTCGTCTAGTTTACCGGCTTTTTCTAACCTTTGTGCATTTGAAATGGCAGCTTGATAGGCTTGTTCTTTCGCTTGTTTCAAGCGTTCCTGTTTCAAGAGATTATCCAGCTTTATGGCCCATGAATTATCCCTGATTTTGACTGCTTCAACCGCTGTAATTTGAACGTTAAAGTCCTTGATGAAGAGGTTAATGTCCGATTTGTGTTCCGGCTTTAACCCTTTGCTTCCAAATACTCCGGGCAAAAGAATGGTATGTTCAAGCTCAGACTGTCCTTGATGTAGGGTGAGGTAAGAACTAATGCTAACGGTATTACCGGTTTCAGGGTCTTTGTAGTTTCCGCTCAGTTTAAAATCGATACTGTAATTGGCTTCGATGCCGTAATCAGCTAGTTTATGAACTGAATTAACGCCTGCCTGGTTTTTCGCTAGCACAGTGTGTTGTTTATCCAGGGTTGCCGTAATCCGTACCTTCAGATCTCCCACCGGAAGACTTAAGGGTTGAATATCGATATTCCAAAAACCAACGTAAGGTGAAAGACTAACCAGTTCACACTTTTCACATTTGGCTTGGGGAGCGAGTTTTAGGAGCTCCTGGGTTTTAGCACTTACAAAGAGCTTAGATTGTGATTTGGCTTGACTGCCAAAGCCAATAATTACCAAGCAGAGTATCAGAAATTTCAGTGGGTTCATGGGCTGTGGGTTTGCTTAGAACGTTTGTTTTTTAGCGATGAAAAAATGCGAATTCCTATTCACAAAGAACGTAGACCAAATGGCGAAGTTCAATCCCCATTTTGGGGGATATTGATTGTTAAAGGATGCCTGATTTAACACAATGAACAAGCAATTCAGCTGTATTTTTAACCTCTGCTTTTCGAAGGCAATTTTTCCGGTGACTTACCACTGTTTCTGCAGATATATTGAGGTTTTGAGCAATTTGCTTTGAGCTCAAACCCATTCCCAACAACTTGATAATCTCAATCTCTCTATGGGTAAATTGCGTAGTCTGAATGATCAGTGAATGCGGAACATAGTTATCAAAGACATTATCAGCATAGACATCCAAATTAACCAAGGATGCTTGACCGTTTAAGCCGATAAATGAGAGCCGGCGGTTGCTTTCGGCAGCGAGGTGGCTAATGTCGGTTTGACAGCCAAAGACTTTAAGCAAAGAACCATCTGGCGAGGTTTTGATGGTAGTTGTTTGCAATAACAGGTGCTTGTATTGCCCATTGCTGGCACGCACCCGAATGCTATAACAAATCTTGTAATTCACCATGTTTTCAGGTGCAATGCAGTTTTTCAAGAAATAGGCAACCAGGTCTTCGCAGCGCATGAAGAAATCCAAATCTTCCGGGTGTATGCTGTCGAGGTAAAGGTTTACGGTTAGATCTGTATTTTCAATTCCAAGAATGGCTTTTGTTCCTTCGCTAACCCCTTCAAAAGTGAGCGTAGGAGAATCAATTACGTAGTAGAAATACGGTCCGGGGCAAAATAGGTTAGCGATGAGCTCTGCATACTTCTTTTGCTCTAGCTGTAGCGATTGCTTTCCTAGATAACCGTTATGCGACTTCCAAATGTCAATTACATAATCATGTGATTCTTTCATCACTTACTCCCTGAGGCTTTCGAAAATAGTTATTTGTGCCCATACATTTCATAGATAATGGGATTGTTTCAAGTAAAAAGTAGTCTTACAGAAGACTTTAAACGAAGAGTGAATCTCGATTAAGCTAACTTTATTGTCCTCCAACAAAGCCTATATTTGCAGCCTTGAAAGCAATCACTCAGGCTATACCGCATGCATTTACGTCCGGCAATTTACTGTCGGGTATCTGTGCCATCCTCGCCATCAGCAGCAAGGAATACGAATTGGCAGCCTACTTGGTGATGTTTGCCGGCTTACTGGATTTCTTTGATGGCTTTCTAGCGAGGCTATTCAAGGTGAGTGGCGATTTCGGTAAACAGCTGGATTCCTTGGCCGATGTGGTGAGTTTTGGCGTGGTGCCGGCTTATATGCTCTATTCCATCGCTTCCGATTTAACCCAATGGCCTTTCAATGCACCGGAGAATCAGCATTGGATTCGTTTTATGCCCTTGATGATTGGCGTTTTTTCGGCTTTGCGCTTAGCGAAGTTTAACCTGGATACGCGTCAGGCAACCGGGTTTATCGGTCTGCCCACCCCGGCCAATGCCTTTTGGATTATCTCCTTGCCTTTTCTGTTGGAATCGCATGGCGAGGTGGTGTTCCCAATTATTAAAAACCTTTGGGTTATCGGTGGTTTTACGGTTTTATCTTGCTTCTTGCTTGTGGCTGAAATTCCGCTCTTCTCACTCAAGGTGAAAGGATTGGGCTGGAAGGAGAATAAATGGGTTTATATTTTCCTGATTGTTTGCCTTGTTTCATTGCTCCTGCTTAAGTTTGCAGCACTGTTTATACTAATACCCCTTTACATAGTCATTTCATTGTTTATCAATCTTCTGAATAGATGAATTATTTCGTAGAAATCAACATTATGCCGCACAAGGCATTGCTAGACCCACAAGGTAAAGCCGTATCCAATGGATTACACAGCATCGGTTTTTCGGCCTTAGACAATGTACGTGTTGGTAAACACATCACTTTTGAGGTAGAAGCTGCATCAGCGCAAGACGCTGAGAAAATGGCTGAAGAGGCCTGCAAAAAACTCCTCGCTAACCAAGTGATGGAATACTTTGAAATCAAAGTAAGCGAGCCGGCCTAATGCGCATTCTTCTGCTTCTACTCACCTTGAGTTTCTTGGCTCCGAGCCGGGCACAAGATAGTAGAAGAGAAGAACTGAAAAAGCTCTGCACCGAATTCGACGGCAGAGGCTACGTTAACAATGGCGCGTGGAAGGCTTCGGCCTATATCGCTCAAGAATTTGAAAAAGCAGGACTGAAGCAGCTCCCTAACCAAGGGTGGTTTCAGTCTTTTTCTTTTCAGGTGAATACCTTTCCCGGACATTGTCGCGTGCAATTTGGCGACTCCCTTCTTAAACCGGGTTCCGATTATTTGATGAAAGCCACCAGCCGTGGCATCAAAGGAAGCTTTGAGGTACGTTATATTGGCGCCTCCGACTTAACCAACGATTCAGCTTGGAACGCCTTAATAACAGCTAAACTCAAGCGAAATTTCCTGTACCTGGATACCATGACTTTGCCCGATGAGCTGAGTCAACGTCGCTATAAGCTGCTGGAGCGAAACCATACCGGATCAAAAGGTATCATCATCCGCTCTAAACGCAGACTGATCTGGACGGTTGGTCGGGAGCAGGCAAGCTTTACCACCATTGAAGTTGCCGAATACATTGGTTATTCCTCCAGCATCGATTTGCTCATTGAGAACAAGCTGGAGAAAAAATACCCCATCCGCAATGTGATGGGCATGGTGCCGGGCACGCGTCAAAAAGATAGCTTTTTAGTGATTACAGCCCACTATGATCACCTTGGTAGAATGGGCAATGAAACGGTTTTTCCCGGCGCAAACGACAATGCCAGTGGTACCTTGATGATGCTGGAGTTGGCGCGTTATTATGCAAAAAATCCACTTCCGTACACTGTGGTATTTTTGGCCTTCACCGGCGAAGAAGCAGGCTTGGTAGGCTCCAAGTATTTTGTAGAAAACAGTCCGGTAGACCTTAAACAGATTCGCTTTTTAATGAATCTAGACCTGGAAGGAACCGGCGAAGATGGCGCTACCATCGTGAACGCTACCTTGTTTGAAAAAGAATACGAATTACTCAAATCGCTCAACCAAAGCGATTCTTTACTCAAGGTGATTCAGCGAAGGGGTGAGGCTGCTAATAGCGACCATTATTGGTTCACCAAAGCCGGCGTCCCTTCTTTCTTTATGTACCAGATGGGCAGCTATGCACATTACCATGATCCGGGCGATAATTGGGACATCCTTCCGCTTTCGCATTTTGACCCGACCATGCGTCTGGTGCAGCAATTTTTTCTGAAATTAAGCGAATAGCATTTGCCCACTTGAGTACAAGTGAAATCTATCGTACCTTAGCAGGGTAATGGCACTGTTTTCCTCCTTCCTTTCGTGGTATTTCCGCAAACGTATGCCGGAACTGGATGCAGCTGCTTTGCAGGCCGAAAACCAGCAAGAGCAGATGTTGCTCGACATGTTGCAGGAAGCGCGGAATACGGAATGGGGAATGAAGTACGACTTCAAATCCATTAAGAACTATACCGATTACCGAAATCGATTTCCGGTGGCCGATTACGAAACCTTTAAGCCGTATATCGAACGGAATATGCGGGGAGAGCAGAACTTGCTCTGGCCTAGTGATATCAAATGGTTTGCTAAATCATCCGGCACCACAAGCGATAAAAGTAAGTTCATTCCGGTGAGCTTTGAATCGCTAGAAAAGACACATTTTCAAGGTGGGCGAGACGTGCTAACCATGTATTGCAATGCCGTTCAAAATACAGAAATCTTCAGTGGCAAAGGCCTGGTGATAGGCGGAAGCCATTCGGTTAATAACTTCTCAGAGAAATCCTTCTTTGGCGATCTCTCCGCCGTGCTCATGTCGAATACGCCCTTTTGGGTGGAGTTTCTGCGTACGCCGGATAAATCCATTGCGCTGATGTCGGAATGGGAAGAGAAGATTGAAAAAATGGCTTTGGCTACCGTTAACGAAGACGTTACCAATATCTCCGGGGTGCCTACTTGGACTTTGGTTTTAATTGAGCGATTGTTTGAGATGACGGGCAAACGCGACTTACGCGAAATCTGGCCGAACTTGGAGTTGTATATCCACGGCGGGGTGAGCTTTGTACCGTATAGAGAGCGCTTCAAGCGATTGATGCCGAGCAGCGGAATCCAGTACATGGAAACCTACAATGCATCTGAAGGGTTCTTTGGTATTCAAGACGACTTGAGTCGAGATGATATGCTGTTGATGACCAATTACGGCATCTTCTACGAGTTTGTTTTAGCAGAAGAGATCTGGTCTGATAACCCGAAAACCTACCCGCTTTGGGAAGTAGAGAAAGACCGCAATTACGCGGTGATAATCACCACCAACGGGGGCTTGTGGCGTTATATCCTCGGAGATACCATAAAGTTTACAGACACAAACCCATACCGCTTTAAAATCACCGGTAGAACCAAATTGTTTATCAATGCCTTTGGTGAAGAGCTGGTGATTGAAAATGCCGAGCGTGCCATTGCCGCCGCCTGCGCAGAAACCAATGCCATTGTGAGCGATTATACCGCGGCACCGCGCTTCATGTTAGAAGGAACAGATGCCGGCCATGAGTGGCTGATTGAGTTTGAACAGCATCCGGATAACCTGCAGAAGTTTGGACTCATCCTCGACGAGACACTCAAAAGCGTTAATTCAGATTACGAAGCCAAACGTTACAAAGACATCGCTTTAAAAGCACCGATTGTGCGCCACATGCCGCAAGGCACGTTTAAAAATTGGTTGCGCGAACGCGGGAAATTGGGTGGGCAACACAAGGTGCCACGCCTCTCTAACGACCGTAAGATTATTGAAGATATTCTTCGCCTTCACTCTACCGAAGGCGTAGATGGCTTGGGTATCGATCTGTAAACGAAACCCGGCGTAAAACGCATGCCATTCGCATCAAATGCGTAGTTATATCCCGACTTATACAACTTAAGCAAATAAACCTCTGCCGGAAATACCTGATGACCTCCGGTGAGCAGGTAAACCTGAACCTTTCCCTCGTATTTTCGGTTTTTCAAAACAATACGTGCTTTACCGTCTACCACATTGTCTGTTAGTCCGGTTAGCGGAAAACGTTCACTGCTGCCATCGGCATATTTGAGTTCTAAGCGTTGGTTACGAAACCCGTCGTAATTCGCGCTTACCCAGAATGCCAAGTCTAGGCTGTCTGAATGGGCTTCAATATCGCATAACCAAGTAGGTTCTAAGCTCACATGAGGGATGGATGGAATACTTGACCAAGTTTCTGCTTCTAAGTTCGCTAGATTGCTTGGAGCACTTTTGAGCGGTAAAAAGAGCGAATCGTTTAAGGTCCTTGGGATGTTCTGTTCCTTCAGACTAGCCATTGCCGCCGCATTGCTGTGAACATAGTCATAGGCGTCTGCCTTGTCTTTCCAATCCAATAATTCCGTTATTCGGTTTGTATAATGCGGGTGACGAAGAATGAACCAAGGCGTTTTCAAATCCATCAACGGTCCGCTGAGGTTATGGAACAGCTCCAATTGTTCCATGCTCTGGCTCACAGAAACACGGCTGAGCAGGGTTCCGAACGTAGGGCTTCCGCTTTCCATACTCAATAAGAGAGTAGGTTCGGCCATGAAATTTTCCAAGGTCGGGCTGCCTAAGTTCTCAGAACCCACATGAAAGAAAGGCAAAGGGAAGATTACTTCATCCGCTTTGATTTCGGCTGACAAGGCTTCCAGTTTCTCTCTTGGGAATCCGGTATGCTGATCCACTTTATTCAGGTAAAGCAATCCTTCAAAACTCATGATAACAATGGCTAAAACCGCCAGCACCAGGCCGGGGATCTTTCTACGTCCGGCCAAGTGAAGGAACAAGAATATGTTGAGGCAATAGAAGAATACCCAGCTCAATCGGCCAAGGCTTCTAAATTGCTTGAGGGGTCCGGCCAATCGGGCTACCCAATCGATGTCCATGGCAAACGGGAATGTTGCGGCAAAGAGAAAAACCAGGAATCCGGCCAGTAAAAAGCTATTGCCCAAGGTGAAGGTTCGGTTTTCCTTTTTGAGGAGTTTGAATCGGGTGATAAGGAAATAAACAAAGTAGGCCGCTGCTGGAAATCCGGCATACGAAAGTGCTTCAAACGTAACAAACCGAACCTTCAATTGCTGAAACCAAGCATAGTCGGCACAGTTGTAATAGGGTAGAAATACACCTTCCCAATTGGCCATAAACTCTTTCATGCCATAAGGTGCTTCCGGCCGATCTACCGCATGATCAGTCAACTTGAGCCATAGCATGTAAAGCACGAAAGGAGCAATCACCTGAATGCCGGTATGCAGCCCTAGACTGAGCCAGCTGATGCGTTTTTTACGGAGTTGTTCAATGAGGTAAAAAGCCAGGATAAACGCCCCTCCAATCAGAAAATAGTAGAGGTGCAAGCCAATGGCGGTGAACATCGCTAGAAAGACCCATAGACTTCTTTTGGGAGAAGGCTTATGTGTGAAGAGGTAAGCCACATAAATGATCCAAGGAAGCAAAAAGGTATAGGCTAAGGCATAATGTCCGGTAAAGCGAAGGGTTTGCGGGCTAAGCAAGGAAATGGCTACCGCGGCGAAGAGGCTGGTGCCCCGGGTGAGTCCAAGCCGAATAAAGAGCTTACATAGAATCCAAGCACTCAAGCCAATGCCCAAAAGCATGATGAGGTTGAGGATTAAGATGCTCTGATTGCCGGGTCCCGGAAGTACCCAAAGCAAGGCACTTAAAAGAGGCTGGCCGTCTGTAAACACAATGTGCTCACCGTAGGGATATGACATGCCGCCAAACTTGTTGAAACTGCTGTCGTATTCCTGGTGGTAGGCTACGGTATAGTAGTTTTTGATGCCGTCTTCGTGAAAGCCTAAGAGGTAGTTGTTTGGATCAGACAGTTCATTTCCATAGAATAGGCTGATCAGCAAAGTGCTAATCACAAAGGAGAGGAAGGGAGCTCTTAACAGCAACATCAGGTAAAATGGGTAAGCCAGAAAATTCGGAAGAAGTTCACTGCTTCCGTGAGCAGGATGCGAACACTCATGCGAGAGAATTGCACATCGCTACGTAAAGATACAGCAACCGGAACCATCTTCAGACTTTTATTCCGAGAGGCCAAAGCGATAAATTCCATATCGAAAAGGAATCGCTCAATGCGGGTTTTGAGAAACACCTCCTTACCTTCTTGATCAAAGCCTTTGAGTCCGCATTGGGTATCGGTAATTGGCAGTCTAAAGACCACCCTGAATGTCCAGCGCAGCACCTTCGAAATCAAGGTACGTCGAGCCGGGGTGTTTTCGTAGTAAATATCGTCGCGCGTGCCTACGGCTACGTGGTGCCCGTCTTTCAAGGCTTCATAAACCGCTAACATACTCTCATAAGTATAAGGAAAGTCGATGTCGGTATACAGTATATACGTCGATTTCATCTCCTTAACCCCTTGACGAAGGGCGTATCCTTTGCCGTGGTTGGTTGGGTAGGTGATATACGAAAATGCCGGCCAGTTGTCTTGGAGCATCTGAATATCTGCTTCTTTCAAACCCGCTGAGGAAGCATCGTTAACCAAACAAAGGTGAAAATCGTGACCAATCAATTCCTTGAATTCCGAGCTTCTGCGCAAGAGGTCTTGTGCCCAGTTTGTCGGAGGATTATAACACGGAATGACGATGGCTAAGTCGGGCATGCTGAGGCAAAAAAAGAGCTTTTTTATTAATTTATTGATTGCGGTTACCCTTTTTAGCGGCTTCGTAGTCTGGAGACTGCACCAACTCTTGGTAGTTTTTAGGGAAGTAAGGGTCTAGCCATATTCTTTCGTACAGCTCCTTGTTCATGCCGTCCCAATGCAGAAGCGTGCTGCGGTACTGCTTGGTTTGAAAGAGGTTGAGGCTAATAAACAGCAGGCTGAAAGCCATGGGAAACACCAGTTGCGAACGGGTGAATTTGCGTAGCCAAGTCAAACTTAAAGCCAAGGGAATGGCCAGCAAAGCATAGATGTCGATCATCGGTCTAGAACCAAAGCTGCCACCATACCACCAACACCACCAGCTGTAAACCACCCAAATATAAATCGGTAAAAATAGCAGGCTTAAGCGAAATGCAGGAGCCACGCGCCAGAGTCGGATAATGCCCAAGAGCGCCACCAACATTACCGGCGTATAGAGCAGCCATCCTTTTCTAAAGCCAAATAAACCTTTCCAGAGCATGGGTTCGCTAAAGAAAAAGCCTTCATCGCCATACGAATAGAAAATCCAGCTTCCGCTCATGTATTTCCAATACAGCAATTGCGGACTCACACAAAGCAGTCCCACCAAGGCAATCCACAAAACATGGCTGCTATGCTGTTTTAGTTTTAGCCATTTGGCTTTATCCGGACTGTACAGCATTGGAATCAGCACCGCCAAGGCATGAATAGGCCTAATCAAGGTGAGCATGCCCAAGGCAAAGCCTATCGCTAACGCATCTTTTCGCTTTGGTTCCTCGTGCCAGCTCAGGGTGCTTTCCAAAAGAAGAGCGTAGAGGTAGAAGCTATAGACGTGCGACATCAGCCCTTCATCGAAGGTATAGTAGAAGAGGTTGGTGGCAAAGCCGATGAGGACCGTGCTCAATACAGCCGGGTAAAAGGAGGTATAGCGATTGGCCAGCTTAAAGGAAATGAGCAGTCCTTGGTAGAAGAAGAAGAGTGCTGAAAGGAGCAAGAAAAAGTAATACGTGCTGTTAAAGCCGTTGCTCTCTTTTCCGCTCATCAAGCTGAAGGCATGTCCCGCTAAAAATGCAGGCGTATTCATCAGCGCTACACCCATGGTCATGCGGAATACCGGACCGTTTTCAGCCGGAATCACCCATTCGTAGTGTTGCTTCTCCGTTTCGGGAATGCTCTGCAAGCTGAGGTCGCGGTAGATAAAGGTAGCGGGCAAGTAACCGTAGTAACTCGACATATCATGCCGAATCACATTTTCTTGCTTGAAGGTATCGAAGTGAAAGAAACACCATAAAGCAAGGAAGCCGATTAACCCTTTGGTTAACCGGCCCTTGATATGTTCTAATGTGATTTGCTTGATCATGGCGCTCCGACAGCTGCAATCTTCTGAGCTATCTCGCTGGCTTTATCCTTATCGCCATATTTCTCGCATAATTTCGGAATCTCATTCAAGATATAGTTGTTGTAAGCAATCTTGTCTTGCGCGCCCGGGTAGTCTTTCAGCTTGTATTGCTTCAAGTAAACCACCCAGTCGAGGCATTCCTTGCTTACCTTATCCAATACTGCACCGGCTTCGGCTTTGGCACCTGCCAGGTAGTATACTTCAGCCATTTCAATGAGGCTTCCATCGTAGGTAAGGTTCTCATGAGGAATATTCTTCTCACAGGCTTTGAGTAAGTCGATGGCTTGTTGTTTACGCTCCATGTAAACCATTTCGCGCGCTGTGCGGATATAGGTTCCACGCATCACACGCGGTACCAAACGCATTTTATCGTCCACCCACATTTTGCCGTTTTCCATTCCACCCCAAGTGAAGGAATCAACCAGTTGAGCGAACATCTTATCGTAATCGATAAAGCCGTAATCGCGCATACGCATGGCTTCTTGCGTTAATGGGGTACGGATTGGCACCAAGTGGTAAGTCAATCCATCCAACTGGAAGTATTCTATCAAACCGGCATAGGTTTCTGTAGCGGTGGTGGTGGTGAAGTAAACCGGACGCTCATAGAAGTTGTTAGCGATAACATCCAACATCACCAATGAGCTACGGGTTAAGCCTTCGGTAGGTATTTCAAAACGAATTTGGTCTACAATTCTATCAGCAAACTCCGGACGAACCAATCCGGCTGCCAAGGCTTTCTGCTTGTCTACCGGAATGAAGAACTTCTTGGTTGGCAAGAACGATTCTGACTGACCGCCGCGGTTCATCATCTTAGTTCTTGGGTCTTTATCGTTTGCAATAAATTGCATGATTTGCTTCAAGTCGAAGTATTGATTCGGGTTCTTCACCACGCTATTTCCGGCGTAATACATTACACGGTCGCGTGTACCCGGCCACAATTGCTTGCTAGTGAAGGTAAGTTTGAATGGCTCGCTGTCGTATTGTGCTTCGCGGAGGCTCTCCACGTAGTCAGAAGCATTCAGTAGACTCAGGTTCACCACACGTACGTCGGTTCTGAATTTCTCTACGTTCTGCATGTACCACAATGGGTAGGTATCGTTATCACCGTTGGTGAAGAGAACAGCATTAGGTTTGCACGATTTCAAGTAGTTGCGAGCGAAGTCGGTGCTCATGTAACGTCCGGAACGGTCGTGGTCATCCCAGTTTTGTGCACCCAAGATGGTTGGTCCACCAATCAATCCGATGGCGGCAGCCGCACCTAGCGCTAGGTTCTTGCTTACCTTCTTTTGTAGGAGGTCGTATAAACCAATCACACCCAATCCAATCCAGGTACAGAATACTTGGAAGGAACCCACAAATACATAGTCACGTTCACGTGGCTCATATGGCGGCGGGTTGAGGTAGATGATCAGGATAAGTCCGGTTACCAAGAACAGGATACCATTGATTAAACTTCCGTTTTTATCGCCTTTGATCTGAGCAGCTAAGCCCAAGATACCTAAGATAAATGGCAGCAGGTAATAGGTATTGCGGCTCGGGTTGTTCTTCACCGAGTCAGGCATATTGCTTTGCGGTCCAACCAACTGTGCATCGATTGGCTTGATGCCGGTAATCCAGTTGCCATTGAATACATCGATATGCGTTTTACGCAAGCTCTGATCGTCGTTCTGTCGTCCGGCGAAGTTCCAGAAGAAATAGCGCCAGTACATGTAGTTCATCTGGTATTTCCAGAAGAAGGCCAGGTTATGTTTCATGGTAGGCTTTTGGCCTTCGCGAATATTCGCCCATTCTTTATAACCTACTTTATGTGTTTCATCGTTGCTATCGTAGATACGTGGGAAGAACATCAAGTTATTCGGATCGTATTTGATGTCTACATCGTAGCCGGCAACTTCGTATTTCGAATCGCCTTTGATGTAGTTGTCTTCGGTTTTCTCTACGCTGTAAATCTGCGTCATGAAGTGCGGGCCATTCAAAAGTGGACGGTCGCCGTACTGTTCACGGTTTAGGTAGTATACCAAGTTCAACGGGTTCTCCGGGTTGTTCATGTCGATTGGCGTATTGGCTTGGGAGCGAATCACCACCATGAAATACGAAGAGTAACCCACGAGCATGAAGGCAAAAGAAAGCAGGATGGTATTCCACATCACTTTGCCTTTGATATGCGTATAGTAGATGCCACCCACAACAACAACAACCAAGGCTACCAAGAAGAAGATAACACCGGTATTGAAGCCCATGCCCATGCTGTTCACAAAGTAGAAGTCGAATTTAGCAGCGAGGGTAGGGATGCCCGGGATAATCACCAACTGCACCAAGAAGAGTAGCACGAAGCCGACACCAATGGCGATGATGAGTCCTTTAAGACTGTACGGGTATTTTTTAAAGTAGTAAACCAATACAATTGCCGGGATAACCAGCAAGTTCAAGAGATGGACGCCAATCGCTAAACCCACAATATAGCCGATGAAAACCAGCCATTTGTTAGCGAAAGGTTTGTCAGAAACGCGTTCCCATTTCAAGATCGCCCAGAAGGTGAACGACATAAAGAAAGAAGATGCCGCGTATACTTCCGCCTCAACAGCAGAGAACCAGAAGGTATCGGTAAAGGTTAAGCTACAAGCGGCTACCAAACCGGCCAAGACGGTTAGTATGTTTAAGGTAGTGTTGCTGGAACCGTATTGTTTTTCAATAAAACGCTGAGCGAAATAAGTGGTAATCCAAAAGGTGAACATCACGCACAGCGCACTGGTAGTGGCTGAAACCATGTTCACGGCAATGGCTATCTGATGTCCTTCACCGGCAAAAAGGGAGAAGAATCGTCCGATCAACAAGAAAAGCGGTGCTCCCGGTGGGTGAACTACTTGCAATCCGTAGGCTGCCGAGATAAACTCGCCGCAATCCCACAAGCTACCGGTAGGCTCCAAGGTGAGGCTGTATACCACCAAGGCAAAAAGAAATGAAAACCATCCGAAGATGTTATTGAGCAGTTTGAAATTGTTCATTGCTGTTTTTGGATAGAACCGTCCGAAAATAGAATTATTTTTTGGTTTGTCGCGCTTCTGCGGCCCGAATGGCGTCGAGGTCTTCGCGTGCAGGATTGTGTTCTGCCAGCCAAGCCATCATCGCCGCTTCCGCCTTTTTGTAGTTTTCCTCTGCTAACTTGCTGTGGTCTAGCTTAAAAGCGATGTAGTGAATGGGTTTGCCTTCGGAGCGCCATTTGGTCTCGTAAGTGGTGCGGATACCCAGTTCGGCATGATCTGCGTGGGTTTGGTTGATGTTTTCCGTTTTTTCGATGAGCGGCAAGTTCAGGTTCTCCACTACCGCCACGGTGAAGTGGTACAATAGCGGGTCGTCTGTCTTCAAATGAATGGTGCCGCCGTCTTTTACCAGGCCGGTATACTGACGCAGATAACGCCAAGAGGTAAGTCGTTTTCTGGCTTTGCCCGGCTGCAGGTGAGGATCGGGGAAGGTGATCCAGATTTCATCCACCTCGTCTTTCGCGAAGTACTTCGAAATCTGGTCGATGTAGGCGCGCATGAACGCGGCATTGTTTCGGCCTTCTTCCATGCAGGTTTTGGCCCCACGCCACAAACGTGCTCCTTTGATATCCACGCCGATATAATTGCGTTCCGGGTGCATGGCGGAAAGTCCGACCGTATATTCGCCGCGGCCGCAAGCCAACTCCAAGCAAATCGGATTATCGTTTTTGAACACCTCTTTGTGCCAGGTGCCGGCGATGTTTTCAGGAAACTCGTAGGTATTGCTGAAATGCGCCATCTCAGCAAAACGAATCAATTTATTCTTGCCCATATTTCAACCAACTTGCCTCGCGCAGCACTTTTCCAGATTCGCTGCGGAGCAAAGAAGCGACAAATATAATGGCTTTGGGCGCTTTATACTTAGGCAAATGCGACTTCAACTCGAGCAGTAGTTGGGCTTGGTCTAAGGGTTCAGATTCCAGCATCAATACCAAGGCCTCACCCAGCTGTGGGTCTGGTTTTTTCCAACATGCCAGCTCTCTAGCGATGCCTAGGCTATGGAGGTAGGCGCTAATTTGATCTTCTGCCTCTTCAATCGCGATTTTAATTCCACCACTGTTCACCACCAAATCGGCTCTGCCTAAAATGCTGAACCCATTTGGGTCTAGTGTAGCGAGGTCGTTGGTTTCAAGCGGACGTGCAATGGCACTCGGGCTATCAATGACCAAGGTACCGCGTTCTGATAGTTTAAGCGCCACGCCGGGCAATGGCCGGTATACCGCGCCTTCTTCCCGCAAGTTGCGCAGGGCGATATGACTGCTGGTTTCTGTCATGCCATAGCTTTGAAGCAGTCGGATATCCAGTTGGTCAACGGCTTGATGTCTTAGGCTTTCGCTAATGGGTGCGCCTCCCAAAAGGAGCAGCTCAAAGCGATTGAGTTTTTCTCGCGATTCTTCATCGCTCAAAACTTGCTCTAACTGGTAAGGAACAAGCGATAGGAAGGTATAAGGGTGATTTGATTCGATTTGAAGCAAAGGGTTGGCGGCAGCTTCTACCACCGTAACCGGCACTTGCCACTCCATCGCTCGAACCAAAACCATGGCTCCACCAATTACGTTGGGCTGTAGGGCCAGGAGTAAATGTGCTTGGCGCCGGAGTTGAAAAGCTTCTCCACTGGCTTGTGCACTCCAGGCCATGTTTTCGCGTGAAAGCAAGATGGTCTTGGGCTTGCCCGTAGAGCCGGAGCTGAAGAATTCAAACTGTTGTTGTCCCTTTAGCCAAGCGCTGCAGAAGGTCAATAAAGCATCTGTTCCGCTGTAATTCAGCAGTTCTTCTGCGGTGTATTTTGTTTGCTTATGGTAAAGCGAAAAAGCCATCAGCGGTATTCCTTGAGCGTTTCTGCAAAGGAATCGATTTCTTGGAAACTGTTGTAGATATGGGTGCTCACCCGAATGCAATTGACATCGCATTCCGGCACAGCCCTCACAATGAAATGTTTGTGGTGAAAATGGCGGTAGGCTTCGTTGAAGTCTTTGCCCGGGATGCGGAACGAGACTATGCCGGCATGTGCATTTTTTGGCGTGAGTATGTCGAGTCCGCCCACTTCTTCAAGCTTGGAATACAGGTGGTCGTTGAGCTGTTTTATTCGCGCCACCACCTTGGTTTTTCCAATTTCATTAAGGAAGTCAACGGCCGATACCACGCCTTTGTAGAGCGACGGGTTTTGTGTGCCGTAGAAGTAGCGCGCGGCTTTGTCTTGCCATTCTTCAATATGCGGATTGGCCGTGAGCAAGGTCCAGCCCTTGTCTGAATAGCCGCCCACAAAACGCGGATCAACCAAGTCTAGCTTGTCCTTTTTAATGAGAAGGAATCCGGTTCCTTTCGGGCCGAGCATCCACTTGTGCGTGCAGGAAGCGTAGAAGTCGCAATTCAGCTCCGCAAAGTTGAGGTCGGTCATGCCCGCCCCGTGTGCACCATCCAAGAAGTATAGGATATTGTTCTTTTTAGCGATTTCACCGATTTCCTTCACGGGCATGATACGGCCTGTGGTGCAGGGGATATGCGGTATAGCGATGAGTTTGGTCTTTGGGGTGATGAGTTTTTTCAACTGCTCCAATAAGGCATCATCGCTTAAGTTATAGTCGAGCACTTTCACATTCAGCTTATCTACACGCGCTCTGTTCAGCCAGGGCAGTGCGTTGCCAACGTGTTCGTGGTTGGAGACGATGATTTCATCGCCCGACTTAAGATCAAGTCCCCAAGCGATGATGTTAATGCCTTCGGTAACGTTTCGGGTTAGGCAAAGCTCTTCTTCTTGAGCGCCCACGTAGGCTGATAAGGGTTTAAAGGTTTCTTCCCAACCACCGTATTTGGCTTCGGTATTTAGGTAAAGTTCGCTGTCTTGCACGGCTTTGATCACCTGCATAGGCGAGGGCCCCATGGTTCCGTTGTTCAAAAAATGATGTCCTGCTTTCAGCGGAAACTGCTTCCGTAACTCAGTCCAGTAGGCTTCAGGTTTGTCCTCTAAACGCGATTGCAGTGGCATTGGAATGCCGGCCTCTGTATTAAAGCCTGTCCAAACCAGTGCGTTGCTCGCTAAAAATCCTTGCTTAAGAAAACGTCTGCGGGAACTCATCAACAGCCAAGGTAGCCAATTCAATTATGATTTATAAATTATGAATTTTGAATGGAAAGGAGCCGAGGGCGGAGGGCAGAGGGCAGAGGGCATGGAGCTGAGGGCGAAGGGCAGAGAGCACAAAGCTTGTCTGTGGGGACGCGACGCCTCGCGAAGGGCAGAGAGCACAAAGCTTGTCTGTGTGGACACAATGCAAAGTGGGGACGCGATGCCTCGCGTCCCTTATTAATTTAAATCCATTCCCCACCGGATTGAAATCCGGTGCCGCTGACGGTTTCTTCAGCAGCACGGGAATTCCATTCCCGTGCAAACGAGCATGATTATCTAGGTCCCTGCCATTGTACATATTCTAACGGCCGTTTGTCACCGGATTGAAATCCGGGGCCGCTGATGATTGGTTTGTTTAGCACCGCGGGAATTCTATTCCCGTGCCAGAGCGAGCATGGTCATTATGGTCCTGCCATTGTACATATTCTAACGGCCGTTTGTCACCGGATTGAAATCCGGGGCCGCTGATGATTAGTTTTTTCAGCAGCACGGGAATTTTATTCCCGTGCAGACGAGCATGATTATCTAGGTCCCTGCCATTGAGCATATTCTAGTCGCCGTTTGCCACCGGATTGAAATCCGGTGCCGCTGATGAATGGTTTGTTCAGCAGCCCGTGAATTCTATTCCCGTGTCATAGATGCATAGTCTCACCGTCCAAAAGTCTGAACGTCCGTCTGTCCAACTGTCCATTTATCCGAATGTCGGCACGTCTAAAACAATTCCTTAACTTCGCGCCGGTTTAAGCTGCCCTGGAGCGGAAGAATCGGAGAAGAAAGCATGCGTGTATACAAGGTAATTGGAATCATGTCGGGTACCTCCATGGACGGAGTGGACTTGGCTTATTGTGAGTTGAGCAAAACGGAATCGGGTTGGAGCTATTCCCTGAAAATGGGCGAGACCATTCCCTACGATGAGAAATGGCGGGTACGCCTTTCCCAGCTCAGCAAGCAGTCGGCACTTATCTATGTGAAGACCCATACCTTTTACGGCCATTACCTCGGACAGCTTTGCCGCGATTTCATCGCTAAACATAACCTGGAAGTTGACTTTATCGCCTCCCACGGTCATACCATCTTCCACCAACCGGAAGTAGGCTTTACGGCTCAGGTGGGCGACGGCTCAGCCATCAGTGCCATTGCCGGATTGCCGGTGATCAGCGATTTCAGAACCTTGGATGTGGCGCTTTACGGACAAGGTGCTCCTTTGGTGCCTATCGGCGATGCCAAATTATTTAGTGAATACGATTTCTGCCTTAACCTGGGTGGTTTCGCTAATATCTCTTTGGAATCAGAAGGGAAGCGAATCGCGTTTGATATCTCACCTTGTAATATCGCGCTGAACCGCATCGCTAGAAACCTAGGTCAGAATTACGACGAAGGCGGTGCCATTGCTGCACATGGAAAAATCAACTACGAGCTATTGGGCGAGCTGGACGGCCTGCCATTCTATAAAGAGTATAAACCAAAGTCGATAGGACGCGAGTGGATCAACAGCAGCTTCTGGCCTGTGGTGCGCAAGTACGAGCAAGACGAGCAAGCCAATCTGATGAAGACTTTGGTAGACCATATTGCCGGACAAATTGCCGATGCGGTGGAACATTTCGCTGAGGGCGACATCACTCAAAAGAAGATGTTAATCACCGGTGGCGGTGCTTACAACGAAACCTTATTGGATCACCTGCGCACCCACTGCGATGTGCAATTGGTGGTGCCGGATTATACCTTAGTAGAATACAAAGAAGCCTTGCTTTTTGCTTTCTTGGGCGCATTGCGTTTGGAGCAAGAAGTGAATACCTTAGCCTCGGTAACGGGAGCCCGTCAGGATAGCATTGGCGGCGCCATGTGGGGCGATTTTAGCAACTTGATTAAGTAACCAGTATGTATCATAACGCAAATTTTGAAGACCTCTTAAAGAAGTACGAACACAAAGCTCCGGAGATCGTGTTTGAATGGCACGATTCAGAAACGGAAGCTGTGGGATGGGTCGTAATTAACTCCTTACGCGGTGGCGCTGCCGGCGGCGGAACGCGCATGCGTAAAGGATTGGATAAGCACGAAGTAGAGTCTTTGGCCAAGACCATGGAGATTAAGTTCACCATTTGTGGTCCTGCCATCGGCGGTGCCAAATCGGGTATCAACTTCGATCCGAATGATCCACGCAAAGCAGGCGTTTTGAAGCGCTGGTACAAAGCCGTATACCCTTTGTTGAAGAACTACTACGGTACCGGTGGCGACTTAAACGTTGACGAAATCCACGAGGTTATTCCGATTACTGAATCCTATGGCCTATTGCACCCGCAAGAAGGGGTGGTAAACGGTCACATGAACTTGGAGCCGGCTGAAACTGCTCAACGCATCAAACAATTGCAAGACGGCGTTTTGTGGAAGCTGACCGATGCTCGCTATACCCCAAAGACCGACGGTACCTATACCGTGGCTGATATGATTACCGGCTGGGGTGTATCGGAAGCGATTCGTCATTACTATGATATCTACGGCGGACAGATTGCCGGTAAACGGGCCATTGTTCAAGGCTGGGGTAACGTAGCGGCTGCGGCTGCTTATTACCAAGCTCAATTGGGCGTGAAAGTGGTGGGTATCATTGACCGTGAAGGCGGTTTGATCAAAGAGGAAGGCTTCACTTTTGAAGAGATCACTGAACTTTTTGTAAACAAAGACGGTAATAAATTAAGAGCGAATAATGTATTGAGCTTCGAAGAAGTGAATAGCCGCATTTGGGATATCGGCGCTGAAATCATGATTCCGGCCGCGGCCAGTCGCTTGCTAACACAAGACCAGATTGCCCGCATGGCGAAGGCTGATTTGGAAGTGATTTCGTGTGGAGCGAACGTACCGTTTGCCGACCAAGAGATTTTCTTCGGCCCAATCGCTAACTTCTCCGACCAGCTGGTAAGTATCATCCCGGATTTTATCGCGAACTGCGGTATGGCCAGGGTATTTGCTTACTTGATGGGTGAAAATGCGGTGATCAGCGATGAAGCGATTTTCAACGATGCCTCTGCGGTGATTCGCAAGGCGATGATGCGTTTGCACCAATTCAATCCGAAGCCAACCGGTTTGGCCAAGAAGGGCTTGGAGCTTTCGCTCACCACTATAATGAGTTAAGACTATGCAAGAATTTTTAAGACAGGAACATTGGGGTAACACCTATTTAGGTATCGGAAGTTTTATTCTAATACTATTGATTGGCTGGTTTTTAAGGAAGACGGTTTCCCGATTCCTTTCACACTTCCTTTACCGTTTCTTCAAAAAATTCTCCGACGGTCTGGGTCACGATGAATTTATAGACCTCCTTAAAAAGCCGATTCAACTTATCATCCTGTTGTTTAGTATCTACCTGGCCATCATCCAGTTGGAGTATCCGGATATCTGGGGACTCACACAAGAAGAGATGGAAGGCTATGACCGCGTGCTGCGTAGATTTTACGGCACTTTCATGGCCATCGCCTTGACTTGGTTGATGCTGCGTTTGGTGGATTATATCATCATGGTGCTTTACAAGCGAGCACAAGAGACGGAAGACACCAGCGACGACCAGATCATTCTTTTCATGAAGGATTTGATCAAGGTGATTGTGGTGATTTTGGCCATCTTCTTTGTGCTGAGTGCCATCTTCAAACTGAACATCACCTCCCTTATCGCCGGTTTAGGTATCGGTGGTTTGGCCGTGGCCTTGGCTGCGCAAGAGACCTTGAGTAACCTCCTGGGCTCCTTTATCATCTTCCTCGACAAGCCGTTTAAGACAGGCGATACCGTAAGCTTTGATAACATCACCGGTACCATTGAGAAAGTTGGTTTTAGAAGCACACAGGTGCGTACCTTAGACAAAAGCTTGCTGACAGTTCCGAATAAGAACTTGATCGACGGTCCATTGAACAACATCACGCTGAGTCCGTTTAGGCGGGTGAAATTTGTGGTGGGCTTGACCTACGGTACCAAAAGTGCCCAGATCAAGAAGATCATCGATGAGATTAGCGATGTGTTGAAGAACCACCAGGAGACCAAAGACGATTATACCGTGGCCTTTACCGATTTCGGTGCCTATTCCATGGATATCACCGTCATCTTTTTTGTGTACAGCAACGACTGGAACAAGATGGTGAGCGTGAAAGAAGAGATCAACTTCAAGATCATGGAGATTGTAGAATTGAACGGCTGCGATTTCGCCTTCCCTACCCAAACCATCCACGTGGAAAAGGGCAGCTAGACTAAAAGATCATACTGTAAGAAGCCAAAGGGATTTGTCCTTTTGGCTTTTTTTGTTCTACAAATCTGGGTTAAATTGGAATTTTGAGTTGCAAACTCAGGACAGCGGGGGAGCCTGGACCAGATAACAGCTATCAATGTCCAGGCTGCAATGATACCACTGTTGGGCCGAATGGTCATAATGGGATCACACCTATAAAAAGGAAAAAAGAATAGGATTAAACATACATGAAACATTTATTGATATTTTCTGCGTTGCTTATCGCCCAATCTTGTTCAAAACAGAATAGTCAGGTTTTCAATGAAATAAACATTCAAAGTGGAGACAGAGTTCTTATTTCTGTATTCACAAATAGTGATACAGTAGGTTCAATTGAGTCTTATTTTTTGCCTGAAAAATTGCCCATGCGTAAATGTACATTTTATCGAAACGGGGGCGTAATGTCAATAGAGATATACACATCAGATTCTACTCTTACCACGAGGAGATACTATCCATCTGGAATTTTAAAATCTGAGTATTTTCTGAAGTTAGATAGAAAAAATGACAGCTTGAATAAGCTGGACTATAAGAAAAGAGAAGTGTCTCTGTTAATGAATGCCATTCATATTGATACACATCGATATTATAATACCGCTGGAGTATTAGAAAGAGTTGAAATATATGATAGTAAAGGTTTTTTAGTTGAGGAAAGCAGCCTCAGAGATTCCATCAAGTGATAAATAGTGTGGCATTTACTATTGTTCCAATTTTTAAAATCAGAAATCTTAGCCAAGACTGTTTAGATAAAGAAGCCAAAGGGATCCGTCCTTTTGGCTTTTTTTGTTTCACAATTCTGGGTTAAATTGGAATTTTGAGTTGTCAATTTAGGATGACACAGGTTTTTTAAAATATGAGAATCAAAAGGCTTTTAATATTTCTTATTTCAGGAATAGTCGGAATAGAAGCATATTCCTCGACGTTAGTAATTCATCCGGATACTATTAGCTTATTTGAAACCCAATCTGGTGTTGGTAAGGACAGATATATTCAAGAATGGTTTTTTAAACGAGTAAAAGGCAGTGGCGAATATGAAGAATCCAAAGTAACAGCGCAGGACAGTCTTGTATTATACAAGTTCGATAGTTCATATTTTAAATTTTATGATAAAGATGGATTCCTTTTTCTAGAAGGTCAAAGGTTAGCTGGATCTACCTTTCTAATAGGAGATATCAAGTTCTATGATAAGGGCAAATTAGAGAGAATCGAACATTGGTCGTATAGTCAACACCTTGATACATGTGGGAGAAATGTTTTTGTTAATAGCGAAGTCCCGGGTAAAGAGGGGGTTTGGTCTTACTATAAGAATGACATACTTAAAAAAACGGAAACCTATGTTATAAAAGTAGTTTCCTGTGAGAATGCGATTTTTAAGTGTGTGAGAATCACTCAATATTATACTAAGAATGGAGATCTAAAACGACGAAAAGAAAAAATTATTTGGAAGCGAACAATTCCTTAAACGTTCACATTAGATGGTTAAGGGATGCTTCAGTCGGGGTTTGAAACGAGTTTAACTATTTTAATTGGATCCATGCGGTCCTGTGTTGCAAACTCGGGACAGCGGAGGCCAAGATTAATTTAAAGACTAAACAATCAATCAAACAGTCTTACAATCCTACAGTCCTACAGAGTTAATCAATACACTTTCAAAGTCTATTTTTGCGTTTGACCATAACTATGAACCACTTGAAATACCTCTTCTTGTTTGTGATTTTCTGTTTAACAGAAACAGGCATTGCTCAATGTACCTGTGAGTGGATAGAAAAGAATAAAAGAAATACGGATTTGCCTCTACTTTATAAGAAAAAAGGAAATTTGGCTTTTGATGAGTTGAGTACAGGCATCTTTCGCAAATCTGTTCCCTCCGGAGTACAACTGATGAATGTGAAAGGGGAAAGTCTCGCTGATGAAACTTTCAATGTGGTGGAACAGATATATCCGGACTCAACCTTCATCGCTCAAAAGAACAAGTTTAAAAACGTCTATCGATTGCGTGCTGACAATCGAATAGAAATGCTCAAATCTAATGTTAAAAGATCGTGGTACTTGGGCTCAGGTAAATTCCTCTTCCATCAATCTGACAGTTTTTGGATATTCCATAGTCCTGATTCCAATGTATGGGTGGGTTCAATTTTCAATCAAACGATTTCTTTGAAACCAGAGGTCTTGGGAGCCTTTGCAGCAGAACAGTTTTTCTCGGATTTTTCCAATATTCCGAATAGTAAGATTTGGATAGGAGACTACCAGTTCCATGCGGTTCGCTCGAATCGGGTGGTAATGAGTAACGCTACTAAAACGAACTTTTATGCATTTGATTTAGCTTCAAGCAATTGGAACATAGAGAAATTGGATATACTGGATTCCATGCGCAGAAAGCGAAAGGTGTATTACTTCGCTCAGGATTCCCGCTGGGTATATTACCTAGCAAAAGAAGGGCAAAACAGGTCTTTTATTGTTCCCCATAATACTGAATTTACCGAATACCGACAGCTCAACGAAAAGCAGTTTGTATCCTATAACATAACAGACCATACTTTGATTCGAGTTGGGAAGAAAACACTTTATATCACTTCTGATACACTGCTTGAATTTGAGGGAAAGATGGAAATTGTTGATGTGTTTAATGGTCCGCTGTTATTGGTGCAGTGGAAAGGGGAATATGGAATCTTCAATACAAACAAGTTGGCCTATTACAAACTTGATGGGGGTGTTCACAATGTGACGGAGGTTTGCCCACAGTATATTGTCACGTTGGATAAGCATAGTAGGTATCACATGTATTCTTTAGATGGCTATGAAATTGGCGAAAGTGAAGTCGCGGGTCATTTACTCGGAAGCTTTTATTTTAGTGATGTGTCTGGAGAAGTAGAGCTTATTTTAACCCAATAACACAGATAAAAAAGCTTCCCTGGTTCAACTTACCATGTTCCTATTCTTGAGGTTATAAAATTGAATGGTTCTACCCCTCCGAGGCCAAAATCAATTTAAAGACTAAACAATCAATCAAACAGTCTTACAATCTAACAGTCGTACAGTGTTATTCAATACACTTTCAAAGCTTATTTTCGTTTCGCCATGCATCAGCACCGAATTGGATTTTTTTTAGCGATAGCATTGTACATCAGCTCCTGTACCATTGAGCTGATCTCCGGTTCGGATAATTCGTGGAATGAATCCATGAACAGGGGATGGTACTATGAATTAGTGATGAATAAGGAACCTGTCATTGTAACACTGGATTCAACTCAGGTTCCACTTCAATTTACGTATTCCAAATACCGGTACTGGCTTAAGTTGGACTTTAGCCTGAATGCGATTTACGTGAGTAAGTCGGAATGGATAAGCCTGGAAAAGCAGCTGTTCAGCAGTCCGGATTCCATTTTTTACCGTTACAAGAAGTATCAAACAAAACAGGCTTTTTACCCGATACACGAGGCGGATACACAGGCCTTGAAATTGGAGCTTGGAAAAATTCAAACTCGGGGAGAAGCCTTGTTTATGACCGATGCTTACCGGGATGCATACACGGGACAGGATAGTTTGCGGCTCTATACCAAAGTCCTATTAAGGCCAAATGATTTAATGCTCCGAGATTTGGTGATGTTGCCGAAGTTGGATTGAGGTATCCAAAAGTACTTACTCAAGTCAAGGCCATCAGTTAAACAGTTAAACAATCCTACAGTCCAACTTTTTATATACACCGGAGCTCTTAATTCTGTCAGGATAAACCGTCAGAGAATACTATCAATCAAACAGTCTCACGATCCCACAATCCAACAGCTTCAGCAAGACTGGCGAGCCAATGTGACTCGTGTCACCTAACTTCGTTTGATTAATGCCCAACTTTGTGAAAGGAAATTCAAGATGAAAATGTCAAGTATTAACGTGATGAAGTGGTCGGGAGCTCTGGTTTTAGGAGCGGTAGCAGGATATGCGTACTACCACTTTTTCGGTTGTGAAGGTTCCTGTGCCATAACATCCAGTCCGGTGAGAAGCAGTCTCTACGGCGCTATGATGGGTGGATTATTTCGTTGGAGTTTAATAACAAAATAGCATGTTTAAAATGTTGAAAGACCTGTTTAGCACAGGGCCAAAAGTAGATGTACAGCAATTATTGGAAGATGGAGCTGTATTAATTGATGTTCGTTCCACTAGCGAATACAAATCAGGTCACCCTAAAAAAGCGGTGAACATTCCTTTGGATCAGTTGAACAGCAACTTGAAGAAAATCAAAGGCTATAACAAGCCGGTAGTTACATGCTGTGCATCAGGTATGCGCAGTGGCATGGCTGCAAAACAGTTGAAGTCGCAAGGCATTGAAGCCTATAACGGCGGTAGCTGGTTTAATTTTAACTAATGAGCTTCTGCGCAAGCAGAGGTGAACTTTTTCAGGCGATAGAACAAAAGCCCGGCAGCAAGTAGGTTGTCGGGTTTTTCTTTTGACCTGAGGTTTTGAATTAATGCGATTGCAGTGATAGTAATAGATAATTAGATGAGTATGGTGACTTCTTTTATTGTTTTTGAAGGGAAACCGGGCCTATACGGAAGTTAAATTATTGAATACCATTATCCACACGTTCATCGAATCGGCCTGAAGAATTTTTAAAAAGGCTGATATATTTTTACCAATAAGGTAAAGTGATGGGTAGAAGGCTAGGATTCTGTGGAAATATTTGTCATTTTTGTCACGAAATTGGGTTAGGGCAGTCTCATAAAAATACCTGAATCTGGTAATATTCTGATAAAGCCTTCTCCTTAGTTTTGTACCATTAGCGACAACTAGTGCCCAAAGGAATGAACCGATTACTATCCTCCCTGCGTGCGGTACTTTGCGTGCTACTGCTGTCGGCTGGTTTATTGGAAGCGAATGCTCAATGTGCAAACATCACTCCTTCGTTTTCAGTCAATGCCACCGGTTGCGGTATTCCACGTAATTATACCTTTACCAACACCAGCACCGGTGTAAGTAATGGTGTGGCCACTTATATCTGGCGACACGGTTCTACGGTATTGGATACCTTCACCGGTACCGCATCTACTCCAACCTTAAACATCACCAATCCGGGAACCGACACAGTTTGGCTCGTTGCCATCGATACCAATGGCTGTCGAGATTCAGTGATGAATACCTTGGTGACCACCACCACGGCCAATACCATCTACGACCAATCTACGAATACCTTCAACTATAGCCCGGTTTGGCAGAATTGTATTCTATTCCTGTCTTCACCCGATTCCTTTGTGATTGATGTTTTGGCCTCCGGCACACTGACCAATTATTACATGATTTGGGGCGACGGTGGCATCGATTCCGGGAACTCATTGCCGAATGGTAATACGATAAGCCACAGCTACCAAAGCTTGGGTACCTATACAGTACGAATTGTTTCTCAAAATGGTTCCTGTATAGATACAGTAACAGGTACCGTTATCAATGAACGTATCCCAACCGCGGGAATTATTGGTCCGCCGGCAGGTGGTAACGTGGGCTGTGCTCCACATACGGTTCGGTTTATCAATAACTCATCGAACGTATCAAATGCAACTGAATTTCGTTGGGACATGGGCGATGGTAATACCTACCTTTTGGGCTCAGGTACAGCTAACGATACCTTATTCCATACCTATACAGAAGGGCTTTGCAATGGCTTGGTTTCCGTTACGGCCTTCAATGCCTGCGGTAGCTCAACTGCTACGTGGACGCCTATTTTTGTGAACGACGAAGACGATGCATCCTTCACGGTGAATACCACCAACTGTGATCCGAACCTGCCTTTTACCTTCACCAATACCTCTACCAATAATTATTGTACTCCTTCGCAGCGACTTTTTTATTGGGATTTCGGAGATGGTTCAACCGTGGGTTGGATCAACAATACCTTACCTCAAAACCATACCTTCCCACAAGCCGGCTCTTACCGTGTTCGCCTTATTGATAGCAACCTCTGCGGTACCGATACCTTTGAGTTTCAAGCGATCATCAACTTCACACCGGTACCCGGATTTTTGTATTCGGTAGACAACGGTTGTCCGCCGCTAGAAGTGACTGTGATTGATACCACAGCAGGAGTTCAGAACCTGCGCAATTGGACCTATGGCAACGGACAGGTTTCAGCTGATAGCATTGATACCGTGACCTACGTAACACCGGGAACCTATAACCTGCAGCTCACGGTAAGTAATATATGTGGAACGGTATCGACCAGCGTACCTATCAATGTATGGAGTCCACCCGATGCGCTTTTAGCGTCGATCAACGACGGTTGTTCACCACACCAAGTGGGCTTTACCAATGGCTCAACTTTCTTCCACGATTCTACGGTTAGTTTCTTTTGGGACTTTGGCGATGGCACTACTTCCACTGACCGAGATCCACCGAATAAGATTTATACCAACCCTGGAACCTACCAGGTTCGTTTGTATGTGATTGATACCTGCGGAACGGATTCTGTTATCCGAACCTTCACCGTACACCCGAAACCGGAGGCGGGCTTTAGCTCAGACACCGTTTGCCAAGGGGTGGCGAATAGCTTTAGCGATACTTCAACGGTTAGCTCGGGTAGCATTACGGGCTGGACATGGCGTTTTGATAACCCTAGCCAAGGCAGCTCATCGCAACAAAACCCGAACTTCACCTTCAATGCTGCAGATACCTTCCCGGTTCGCTTGATAGTCAGTACCAACCACGGTTGTTTGGATACCGCAGAAAACCCGGCAGTGGTTTGGGCTAACCCTATAACCTCATGGGCTGTTGCACCAAACGATTCGGTCTGTATTGGAACAGCGCAAACCTTTGACGGGACAGCTGCGGCAGGTAGTGGAACCATCGCTTCCTATTTCTGGGATTTCGCCAATGGAACTACGTCTGCCCAAGAAGATACAGCCTTGACCTACCCAACAGCGGGCAATTACAGTGTGAAATTCAGGGTAATCAATACCCTCGGTTGTGCTGATTCCAGCATCGGAACCATTACCGTATTGCCGCTTCCTCAGGTTCAGTTTACCGCCGATACCGCCTGTGTTGGACAGCTTACTACCTTCACCGATTTGTCAACTGTTTCGCTAGGAACCATTGCACTCAGAGAATGGGACTTAGACAATAACGGCAGCTTCGATAGCACCGGAATCAATACTTCGTATATCTACAACTCCATCGGTTCAAGGTATGTGCGATTGCGAGTGAGCACGGCCTTTGGTTGCCAGAACCTAGACAGTAACTTAATTAGCGTTAACCCGCAACCGGTGCCGGCCATTAGCGTGGATTCTTCCACCATCTGTATGGGACAGCCTGTTACCGTGAGCAATACGTCAACCGGCGCGGTAAGCTTTACCTACGATTTTGGCGACGGTACCCAAATCACAGTTGGCAATACAAGTTCAGTGCAACATACCTATACCGATTCAGGTATATATACCATCCGCATGTATGCTACCTCAGATCGCGGTTGTATCGATTCCACCACAGCAACGGTTACCGTTAGGCCAACGCCTTTGGCACAGTTCACGGTAAACCAACAGATTGCTTGTGCGCCGTTTAACTTCGTCTTTACCAATGGATCCTTGCGTAGCTCGGTTTACGAGTGGTATAGCGATGGCCATTTCGCATCTGCCGCTGAACACAGACCGGATACCCTTATTAGCTTAGATTCGCAAGTGGTGCGCATTACGCTCATCGCTAACAATACCTTTAGCTGTCCGGCCGATACGGCTGAACTCACCATCGGAACCTCCCGAAACCCAATTGCCTCCTTTGTCACCAACCCGGATTCAGGTTGCGGTCCATTGAATGTAGCCTTTGGCAATACCTCGCAATTTGCATCCAGCTTTACTTGGGATTTTGGCAACGGCCAAAACAGTTCTGCTAGCGATACCAGCATGAGCTTCACCGCAGCGGCAGTGAACGACAGCACCTATACCATCCGACTCATCGCATTCAACTGGCAAGGTTGTCCGGATACCACCGAAGCATCCATTGTAGTTCATCCAAACCCGACGGTAAGCTTCACGCAAAGCAATACAGATAGTTGTGGTCCCTTGACCGTTAGCTTCACCAATACTTCCGTACACAATGCAGGCGGAAACCAAGGCGACATGAGCTTTGTGTGGGATTTTGGCAATGGCATAACTACTACTGCCTTGGATACCGTGGTAGATTATATCGCTTCACAAACCATTGACTCCATTTATACGGTTCGTTTGATTGGGCAAAGCCGATACGGATGTTTGGATACCTTCACTTCCACCGTAACCGTTTACCCGAATCCGGTAGCGCAGTTTACCGTAAGCCAGGCCGACAGCTGCGGACCGTTTGGTGTGCAGTTCAATAACTTGTCAATACCAAATAATGGCGGCGCCATCGGCATCATGTCGTTTGAATGGAACTTAGGCAATGGCCAAACCAGCAACGCCCAGAATCCGTTTACAACGTATCCGGCATCGCTGATACAGGATAGTGTTTTTGCTATTCAACTCATCGCTAGATCAGAACACGGTTGTCCGGATACCGCCGTTTCCAGCGTGCGCTCTTACCCAAAACCGAATGCTTTCTATACCCAAAGCGATACCAGCGGATGCGGACCTTTGGATATCACGTTCACCAACTTATCTGTTCCATACGATACCGGCACCATCAATAACATGACCTTTGCTTGGGATTTCGGAAACGGTACTACCTCAACAGCTCAAGACACCACTGTTCGCTTTATCTCTGCGCCGGCCAACGATACGGTTTATACGGTTCGAATGATTGCGTTTTCAGAACACGGTTGTGCCGATACCTTTACCTCAACGGTGCGCGTGCATCCCGGACCGGTTGCCCAGTTTACCGTGAACCAGGCCATCGCTTGTGCACCCTTTAATTTTGTCTTTACCAATACCTCGTTCAATAGCAATAACTTCTATTGGATGGTAGACGGGGTAGTAACCAGCAATCAGACTACACGTCCGGATACCTTAATCAGCCTCGACAGCTCCACAGCTTTGATCGGCTTGATTGCAGAAACCTCGTTTGGCTGTCCGAACGATACCACCGAAATGCTCATTGGAACCTCACGTAACCCAATTGCGTCCTTTGTAACCAATCCGGATTCCGGCTGTGGTCCTTTGAGTGTAGCCTTTGGCAATACCTCGCAATTTGCATCGAGCTTTACCTGGAATTTTGGCAATGGTCAAAACAGTTCTGCTAGCGATACCAGCATGACCTTCACCGCAGCGGCAGTGAATGACAGCACCTATACCATTCAGCTCATTGCCTATAACTGGCAAGGTTGTCCGGATACCACCGAAGCTCCGATTGTAGTTCACCCGAACCCGGCTGTGAGCTTCACGCAAAGCAATACGGATAGTTGTGGTCCCTTGACCGTTAGCTTCACCAATACTTCCGTACACAATGCAGGAGGTAACCAGGGCGACATGAGCTTTACTTGGGACTTCGGCAACGGCGCGACTTCCACCGCGGCAGATACCTCGGTAGCCTACTTCGCCTCTCAGCTCAACGATACTTCGTATACGGTTCGGTTGATTGGTCAAAGTCGCTACGGTTGTCCGGATACGGCCTTCTCTACTGTGGCAGTTTATCCTAATCCGGTTGCGCAGTTTACGGTGAGTCAAGCCGACAGCTGTGGTCCGTTTAGCGTTCAGTTTACCAATCAGTCTGTACCAAACAACGGGGGTGCTATCGGCATCATGACCTTCGATTGGGATTTAGGCAATGGCCAAACCAGCACGACGCAAAATCCATTTAGCAGCTACCCGGCATCGCTTATTCAAGACAGCCTGTATACCATTCGTTTGATTGCTTATTCAGAACACGGTTGTCCGGACACGGCGGAAAATACGGTTCGTGCTTACCCTAAGCCAACAGCAGCCTACAACCAGAGTGATACCAGCGGTTGCGGACCATTATCGGTAGATTTTACCAATACCTCGCTTCCTTACGATACCAGCAGTTTGGCCGACATGACCTTTGAATGGGACTTCGGTAATGGACAAACGTCCACCACGGCAAACAATACCATCGTTTATACTGCGGCGGCTTTGACTGATACGGTGTATACCGTTCGTTTGATTGCCTATTCGGAACACGGTTGTGCGGATACCACTTTCTCTACCGTTAGGGTGCATCCGAAGCCAAGCGTTTCGCTCACCAAAGACGATAGCACAGGTTGTGATCCGGTGCCGGTGAATTTTACCGCCAGCGGAGTGAATGTGGCAATATACCATTGGGATTTCCGCGATGGCACCACTACGACGGTGCAGAATCCGAGTCACGATTTCAGGGCTGTTCCTTTTTACGATACCACGTACCGCGTTAGTCTAGTTGGCGAATCAGCCTTTGGCTGTCCGAGCGATACCATATTTACCGATGTTACGGTATTAGGTAATCCATTTGCCGATTTTACGGTTCTTCCGGATTCCGTTTGTGCGAGCACCACTTCCCAAATGATCAATAATTCATTGGGTGCGGTGACTTATTTCTGGGATTTTGGCAATGGCGATACCTCGTCGGCTGTTTCACCTCAAGCACATTATACTTTAAATCCGAGTGCGGATACGAGTTACCATATTCAGTTGATTGCAACCAATACCTTTGGATGTAGGGATACCGCTGAGGGTTATGTGGTGGTTTCACCTTCGCCAACGGCGCAGTTTATTCTCGACATTGATTCAGGCTGTTCGCCGCTTCAGGTGCAGTTTACAGATCAGTCGCAGTTTGCCTTCCGCCACAATTGGTTGTTCTCCAATGGTTTTAGCGATACCGCCCAGAATCCAACGGCTATATTCACCAACTCAAGCATAAGTGATTCGCTTTTTACGGCTACTTTGATAGTTACAAATGCGGGTGGTTGCCAGGATACGGCAGTTAGACAAATTCGTATTTACCCATTCCCAACAGCTGATTTTGTAGCGAGTCCGGCCGCGGGTTGTGGCGATTTAAGCATCACCTTCAATAACCAGTCGACGCCAAACGATACCGGCAGCATAGCCGATATGAGCTTCGCTTGGGATCTGGGCAATGGCTTAACAAGTTCGGCAACGAGCCCAACGTCGATTTATCCAAGATCGAGTTTCCAGGATAGCCTGTATCAAGTCACCTTAATTGGGGTGAGCGAACACGGTTGTCGGGATACAGTGAGCAAAAGCGTACGCACTTATCCAAGACCTGTGGCCTCCTTCACGCAAAGCGATACCAGCGGTTGCGGACCATTGGTGGTGAGTTTCAATAATACCTCCATTCCGAATGATACCGGTAATATCGGTATCATGAATTTCGTATGGAACTTCGGTAATGGGCTGATTTCATACGATCAAAACGATACCGTGACCTTCTATCCGGCACAAAGCCAGGATACCGTTTATACCATCCGTTTGATTGCACTGAGCGAACACGGCTGTAGGGATACCACTTATTCTACCGTGCGCGTTCATCCAAATCCGACTGTTGCCTTTACGCAGAATCCGAGCAGTGGCTGTGGACCATTGAGTGTGGCTTTCACAAGTGCTACTTTGAACGCCTCGAGCTATTTCTGGGATTTTGGCAATGGCGATACCTCCACGGCACAGCATCCGAATGCCATCTTCCAAAACAGACCGGATTTCGACACAACGTATTCCGTTTCATTCTCGGCCTTATCGCCGTTTGGTTGTCCCTCAGACACGGTAAGCCGCAACGTAACGGTTCGTCCTGATCCGGTGGCTGCCTTTACGCAGAATCTCGATTCGGTTTGTGGAACCAGCACCATCACTTTCGCCAATTCCAGCACAGGAGCAAATTCTTATGCTTGGTCCTTCGGCGACGGCAGCACGTCTAGTCAGGCTAATCCGCAGCATAGCTTCGCGATGAACCCAACCAACGATACCACCTATACGGTCCGTTTGATTGCCAATAACTTCTTTGGTTGTAGCGATACGGTCTTTGGCTCGGTAACGATTTATCCGTTCCCAACAGCGGTTATCACCACCAGCGTAGACAACGGCTGTACGCCATTGGCAGTGAACTTTGGTCATAGCAGCTTATTGAGCACAACCTACAGCTGGAGCTTCGGTAATGGCAATACATCCACTAGCGAAACACCAAATAGCAGCTTCAGCAACGCTACTTTATACGATACGATTTACAATGTGCAGTTGATGGTGGAGAGCGTGCACGGTTGTGCAGATTCGGTGATTGCGCCGATACGCGTTTACCCGCTTCCAACGGCCAGCTTTGCTACCTTACCAAGCACAGGTTGTGGCGATTTAGCGGTGAACTTCAGCAACCAATCTACTCCAAACGATACCGGCTCCATCAATATCATGAGCTTCAATTGGGACTTGGGCAATGGTCAGACCAGTACTGCTCAGAATCCAAGTGCAAACTATGTTCGCTCACTAATCCAAGACTCGGTTTATACGATCGAACTCATCGCTACCAGCGAACACGGTTGCTTGGATACGACAACCAGAGACGTGAGAGTCTTCCCTAAACCGGATGCGGTCTTTACCCAAAGCGATACGAGCGGTTGCGGTCCGTTGACAGTTCAGTTTACCAACGTATCCGTTCCGTTTGATACAGGCAGCATAGCGGATATGAGCTTCATGTGGGATTTTGGCAATGGCCAGAGTGCTGTGGCGCAGAACCCAAGCATG
>SBGR01000042.1 GCA_006226545.1 Bacteroidota bacterium
GAGCATTTGCTGTAATAAAAAGAGGAACTCCTTTTGTTCAACTGTATAGCCAAAAGATAATTCAGAAAAACGTTGCGTAAGTCTTAGAATTCAATTAACATTCTATAGTCCTACAGCATCGCCAGGTCTTAGCCTTTTGCCATTTCCAGGCTATAGCTAATCTTATTCTTCTTCAAGAATTGAAGCAGGTCTTGGTCTACTTGCAATCGGATGGAATTGGATCGCATAGGCAGATTGATCTTACGTTCCGGATCTACAATGCGCATCTTTAGCTGAGTTTCACCTTTGTTACGGCTAAGCTGATCTTGAAGTTCAGTGCTGAGACCGTTGGCAATTTTAGCCACCGGTAGCATCAATACAAGGTTTTCCAGCATCTGTGCTTTCATCTCCCGAAGGGTGCCTATCGCTAAAACAACCAATTCATTTTCGGTGGAGTCTTTAGGCCAAGCTCTTCTTTGTACCGTAGCTTTCACATAAAAATACTGGTCCATCTGCAAATTGGCTCGGAATCCGGGGTATTGCTTCGGATTTAACCGCAGCTTTTGCTGACCGGTATAGTCTTCCATGGTCAAGAAGCCCATGAGCGATCCATTGTAGGTTTCACGCTCTTCTAAGCTCACCTTCATACCTCCGAAGAGCATGTTTTTACCGTAGAAGTCGTCAATATTGTTCAAGTCGCGAAGCTGATGCGTGCACAACTCGTTGATCTCCACGCTAAATTTATCGAGTGGGTGACCGGAAAGGTACATGCCCACCACTTCTTTTTCTCTGTTCAGCTTCTCTTCCAGCTGCCATGGCTCGCATTCCGGGATCTGAGGTTCCGGCAAGGCTGCAGCTTCACCGCCACCAAACAAGCTTACCTGAGAGGCGTCTTGGTCTCTTTGGTAATTGGCTCCGTAACGAATGGACTTTTCGATGATATTCATCTCATCGCCCGGTGCTTTAAAGAAGTATTGTGCTCGGTGAATACTGTCGAAACAGTCGAATGCACCGGATACAGCCAATGCTTCCATCACGCGCTTGTTAACCGATTTCAAATTCACCCTTTTGGTCAAATCGAAGATGCTGGTAAACGGTCCGTTTTTCTCCCGTTCTTCCATAATCTCCCTGGCAGCGCCTTCGCCCACACCTTTGATGGCACCCAGTCCGAAACGGATAGCGTCGTTCTTGTCAACTGAGAACACCAATTCCGACTCATTTACCGATGGCCCTAGCACTTCAATGTTCATGCGGCGGCATTCCGACATGTAGAAGGTGATGTCTTCAATGCTCTTTTCGTGGTTGAGCACAGAAGCCATGAACTCATGCGGGTGATGTGCTTTGAAATACGCCGTCTGGAATGCCAAGAATGCATAACACGTGGAATGCGACTTGTTAAAGGCATACTGCGCAAAGGCTTCCCAGTCGGTCCAGATTTTATTGAGCTTGTCTTCCGGGTGACCTTTAGCCATGGCGCCTTCCACGAAGGTGGCCTTCATCTTGTCGAGTACTGCCTTTTGCTTTTTACCCATCGCTTTACGCAGGGTATCGGCTTGTCCCTTTGAGAACCCGGCAAGCTTTTGCGAGAGTCGCATTACCTGCTCCTGGTATACCGTAATACCGTAGGTTTCCGACAGGTATTCTTCCATATCAGGTAAGTCGTAGGAGATGGGCTCCTGACCGTGCTTACGGGCGATATAGTTCGGGATGTATTCCATTGGGCCCGGACGATACAGGGCGTTCATGGCAATCAAGTCTTCAAACTTATCGGGTTTGAGTTCCTTGAGGTTTTTCTGCATGCCAAGCGATTCAAACTGGAAGATACCGTTGGTTTCTCCTCGCTGGAATAGGGCATAGGTTTCTTCGTCGTCAAGCGGTAACTCATCCGGGTCGAGTTTCAGGCCTTTGCGACGATGCACTTCGCTAACGGCGTCCTTGATAATGGTCAAGGTTTTCAGTCCCAAGAAGTCCATTTTGAGCAATCCGGCCGATTCAGCCACGGAGTTGTCAAACTGGGTACACCACATGTTGGCGTCTTTGGTGGTAGAGACCGGAACGAAGTTGGTGATATCGTCGGGTGTGATAATCACACCGCAAGCGTGGATACCGGTGTTTCGCACGGAACCTTCCAGTTCATACGCCACACGAATAACTTCAGCCTGCTTGTCGTTTTTCTCCGACATCTCCCGGAACTTGTAGGCGCGCTCTTTCTCTTGCGGATTCAGGGCATCCAATAGTTTCTTATCGATGCCATCCGGCTTCAGGAGTTTCTTGAGGTTGGCCGAAAGGTGGTTCGGGAATGACTTCGCTAAAATATCTGCTTCTGCCAAAGGATAATCCAATACCCGAGCGGCATCACGCAGAGCCGATTTTCCGCCCAGTGTACCGTAGGTAATGATTTGCGCTACCTGCTTCTGGCCGTATTTATCGATTACGTATTTGATAACGTCTTCACGACCGCGGTCGTCAAAGTCAATATCAATATCGGGCATGGATACACGCTCCGGATTCAAGAATCTCTCAAAGAGTAGGTCGTATTTAATCGGGTCTACATTGGTAATACCGATACAGTAAGCTACCGCAGATCCGGCAGCTGAACCCCTTCCGGGACCTACGCTTACGCCAATCTCGCGGGCTTTATTGGTGAAATCCTGAACAATAAGGAAGTATCCCGGATAACCGGTATTGGCGATCGTTTTGAGCTCAAAATCCAGCCGCTCTTCAATCTCCGGCGTAATTTCACCGTAACGCTTTTTGGCTCCTTCAAAGGTGAGATGCCGCAGGTACGCATCCTGGTCTTCAAACTCATTTGGAATATCGTAGCGCGGCAAGAGTACGTTACGCGCTAGCTTGAAGGTATCAATCGACTCTGCGATGCGAACAGTCTCATCCAATGCCTCAGGGAGGTCGTGGAAGAGCTGCGACATTTCTTCTGCCGACTTATAGTAAAACTCGTTATTGGGCAAGCCGTAACGGAATCCGCGTCCTTTGCCAATAGGCGTAGTAATTTTCTCGTTGTCTTTGATACACAAGAGAATCTCGTGGGCTTTGGCCTGCTCTTTTTTAATGTAGTAGTTGTTGTTGGCGGCGATATACTTCACGCCGTATTTCTCACAGAATCCCAGTAAGACGCGGTTCACGTGTTCTTCTTCAGGTAATCCGTGGCGGTTTAGCTCGGCGTAGAAATCATCGCCAAACTGTTCTTTGTACCATACAAAAGCTTCCTCAGCCTGCTTTTCACCCACGTTTAGAATGAGCGATGGGATTTCTCCGTAGATCCAGCCGGTGGTGGCAATCAGGCCTTCTTTCAATTCAAGAAGTTTCGATTTGGAAACACGGGCCACGTAGTAGAAACCTTCGGTAAAGCCCATGGAGCTAAGTTTAGCGAGGTTATGGTAGCCCACTTCGTTTTTAGCTAGAAAGACTTGTTGGTAGCCGTTATCTTGACGAGAGCGATCCTCGTGGTTCTCTACAATATTCAACTCCGCACCAAAGATTACCTTGATGGGTTCTTTCTTTTCCGACTCCTCGGTCACTGAAGCATTATGCTCTTCAATGGCTGCGTTTGCCTTATCTACGGCCTGCCAAATATGGAAGGCTCCATACATGTTGGAGTGGTCTGTCAGGGCGATGCCCGGCATATTCAGTTCGGCCGCTCTTTGCACCAAATCCTGCACAGAGCTGGTCGATTGCAATACCGAATACTGCGAGTGGGTATGCAGGTGTACGAACTTTCTTTTTCCTCCACTCGCCGGCTTTGCTTTGCTTAAGTCGGGAATGCGTAAGTCAGGCTCTGCCGGCTTAGGAACGATTTCCTTTTCTTGAACAGTAGACAGGATCTGTTTCGCTACTTCGGCCAAATGGTCCATGGTAGCTTGCGTGATGCGAATGTCTTCTCGTTGAATTACCTCCAATCGACACAATTCAAAGAAACAGCGAGCCGTTGCTTCAACGTCGGCAGCTGCATTGTGAGCATCTGAGAAGGGAACCCCAAACAGTTTATTGTGCAGTTCTGAAAGGGTAGGCCACTTGAACTTGCCACCCTTACCTCCGGGAATAGCGCAGTAATCGGTTCCTTCGTTTTTGGTATCGATGCTCTGGAGTTCCATGAGCTGCGATTCTACTTCCATGCGCAGGAGCTCTGCACCCATGATATTAATATCGAACTCGATATTATGTCCGGCCACGTAGGTGGTTTGGGCCAAGGCCTCATTGAATTCGGCTAAAACTTCTTTCAGGTCTTTGCCTTCAGCCAAAGCTCGCTCAGTGGTGATGCCGTGAATCTGAACCGAATTAAAGGGTATATCGAAACCATCCGGCCTGATGATGTGGTTGACAGCTGAAATCAGTTTCCCTTCAGCATCATGCAATTGCCACGCAATCTGGATACATCTAGGCCAATTGTCTAGGTCGCTAATTGGGGCATTGTAGTTCTTGGGTAATCCTGTGGTTTCAGTGTCGAAAATCAGATACATGGAAGGGGTACTCGAGGTTTTGAATTCCTTTCAAATTTAGGCTATGCAGAGCGTCAAATCCCTGCGTGTAGATAAGTTGGGGAAAGATAATTTAGGGGTAGAAAGCGGCTTCTCTGTTATACCAATTCCATTTTGTATGCTTGTAAGGTGAAGAAGGTAATTGGCATTCTGAGACAGTACTTATTTCAAGACATTGCATGGTACAAGCTATTGGCCTTGCTGGTATACTGTGCCGTATTGATTTCCATTGAATACCATTTCAAATTAAAGAAGACCTGGTTGGATACCTTGTATTTTCAGGATGATTACCTCCTGTATGCTGCTTTGTATTATGGTTTGCCATTTTCATTGGGTGCAATTCTATTGGGGTTGATAGGAAAGTGGAAGCCGAAAAGCTGGCTGAAGCTTGTCGCGCTTATTGTTTTGATTATCATTGCTTTTACATTAAGGAATGGATTTCGAAATCACCGGGAATGGATCGATCTATTTCCCAATAATCTGTTTCAAATCCGCATCGCTAACTTCTTGTTTCTCGGTCCGATATGGATGATTATACCCTTGATCTGGTGGAAGTTTTTCGATGATGAAAAACGTTTTTACGGATGCAGTTTGAAGAACGTTTCATGGTCGGCTTACGGCCTAATGCTTCTAGCGATGGTACCCTTGATTACTGCAGCCTCCTTTTTACCCGATTTTCAGCACTATTACCCGAAAGCCAGAAATGCATGGCCAGGGGGAGGTGCGGAAGCTTGGCATTATGTTCTGTATGAGCTGCTCTACGGTGTCGACTTTGTGTATGTGGAGCTTTTCTTCCGCGGATTTATGGTGATGGCATTGGGTAAACTCATCGGTAAAGATGCCATCGTACTCACGGCTGTAATGTACTGTACCATTCATTTTGGAAAACCACTTGGCGAAACGATTTCTTCCATTTTTGGTGCGCTGATTCTAGGTTCTTTGGCCTATGAAACGCGCAGTATTGCGGGTGGCATCATCGTACACATCGGCATTGCTTGGCTGATGGAACTGGGTGGATTCTTGGCTTGGATAGTCTTGAATTAGCGATTTTTAAACGATTTCGCCAATCAAACTGGTGGTAGTACAGGCGTTGATGCGAACATTCACATAATCGCCCGGACGGTGTACTCCATCTTTCGCAAAGATGCACATGACGTTCTGGTCGCTGCGGCCTTTGAAATCGGTTTTAGACTTCTTAGAATCGCCTTCAATCAATACCTTAAAGGTTTTACCAATATAAGTCTGGTGTTTCGCTTTGGAGATGCGGTGTTGCACATCGATGATTTCCTGCAAACGGCGTTTCTTCACGTCTTCCGGAATATCGTCTTCGTACTTACGCGCGGCAAGTGTTCCCGGGCGCTCTGAATAGTAATACATGTACGAGAAATCAAACTGGCTGATTTCCATCAAACTCAAGGTATCCTGGTGTTCTTCTTCGGTTTCGGAACAAAAGCCGGAAATGATATCGCAAGAGATACCGCAATCAGGAATAAGCTCACGGATACGTGCCACCTTCGCTAAATACCATTCACGGTCGTAGGTGCGGTTCATCTTTTCCAAAATGCGACTGTTTCCACTCTGTGCAGGTAGGTGGATATAGTTGCATACGTTCTCGTTGCGCGCCATTACGTGTAGCACTTCATCGTCGATGTCTTTTGGATGGGAAGTGGAGAACCGGACGCGTAATTCCGGACTAACCTGAGCGGTCATTTCAAGCAATTGCGCAAAAGTGATTCGCTCCGATTCGTCTTCCGAAGTCCATTTATAGGAATCAACATTCTGTCCTAGGAGTGTCACTTCCTTGTAACCTGCTGCTACCAATTCTTCTGCTTCACGAACGATGGAATGTGGATCACGGCTGCGTTCTCTGCCACGGGTAAACGGTACCACGCAGAAGGAACACATGTTATCGCATCCGCGCATAATGGAAATAAAAGCGTTGATGCCATTGCTGTTCAATCGGATAGGGGAGATTTCAGCATAGGTCTCTTCTCTGGAAAGCAATACGTTAACGGCTTTCTGTCCGTCGTCTACCTTCGCTAATAAGTTAGGTAAGTCGCGGTATGCATCCGGTCCAACTACCAAGTCAACCATTTGCTCTTGATCCAATAATTTGGCTTTCAAGCGCTCTGCCATACAGCCAAGCACGCCTACAATTAGATCCGGTTTATGCTGTTTGCTTGCTTTAAGCTGACGCAATCTGTTCCAAACGCGGTCTTCAGCATTCTCTCGAATGGCACAGGTATTTAAGAATATGATGTCGGCACCTTCTTCTTCTTGTGCCGTTGCGTAACCGTTTTCTTTGAGGATGGATGCAATCACTTCGGAGTCGGCCATGTTCATGGCACAGCCGTACGATTCGATATAGAGTTTTCTTCCGTTTGCGATTTCCGCCGTAGTCGTTTCCATAAGAGGTGCAAAGATAGGAAAAAAGGATACCCTGTCAGACTGTCGTTTTAACATGCTCAAAACATTTTGGCATAAGATATGTTACAACATTAAATGTCTATACATATATATGAAGTATGAAACGGCAGCACTTTATAAAATCGGCATTAACAGCAGCAGCTGCGCTAGGCTTTGGGAAGGTGGTTTCGGGTGAAAAGAAGGAGGCTAGCATGAAGCAAGTTGGCTTTGAACATTTACCTATAGAAAAGGAGAATACAATGAAAACAATCATCCATCGTGCAGAATCACGAGGTCATGCTAACCACGGTTGGCTCGACACGCACCACACTTTTTCATTTGCTTCCTACATGAATCCGGAGCGAATGCATTTTGGAGCGCTGCGCGTCTTAAACGATGATATCATCCAAGGGGGAACCGGTTTCGGAACCCACCCACACGAAAACATGGAAATCGTTTCGATTCCATTGAGTGGGGGATTGGAACACAAAGACAGCACCGGTCGCCATAAGGTAATTGTGACCGGAGATGTACAGATTATGAGTGCGGGTAGCGGGATTTACCATTCCGAGTACAACCACCACAAAGATCAGAAAACCAATTTTTTGCAAATCTGGGTTTTCCCCAAAACGGCCAATATCGCTCCACGCTACGATCAGAAGCTCTACGAAGCCAAAGACCGTAAGAACAAGTGGCAAACGGTGGTTTCACCAAAAGAAGGGGAAGCTTTGTACATCAACCAAGATGCTTGGTTTAGCCTAGCCGACTTGGAAAAAGAGAAAAGCTTAAGCTATACCCGAAATAAAGCAGAATCAATTCTTTACCTCTTTGTAATCGACGGTGAAGTAAGTCTGGGCACAGAAACACTGAAACGCAGAGACGGAATGGGAATAAGCGATGCTGATATCAAAGACTTGAAAGCTACGGCTGATGCACAGTTGCTTTTGATGGAGGTACCTAAACTGCAGTAATAAAAAACGTAAACAATAACATTAATCATATCATCATGACACAATCACAAACATTGAGCACATGGGCCATCGACCCGGCTCATAGCGAAATTCAATTCAAAGTTAAACACCTTGTAATCTCTACTGTAACCGGTTATTTCCGTCAGTTTTCAGGTGAGGTTAAAACCACCGGTGAAGGTTTCGAAAACGCTGAGATTAGCTTTGCAGCTGACGTAAACAGCATCGATACCAACCAAGAGATGCGCGATAACCACTTGAAATCTGCCGATTTCTTCGCGGCTGACGAATTTCCACAATTGACCTTCAAATCAAGTGCTTTTGAGCATGTTGGAGGCGATGACTACAAACTTACCGGCATCCTTTCTATTCGCGGAATCAGCAAAGAAGTGATTTTGGATGTAGAGTTTGGTGGTGCTGCAGTAGACGGTTATGGCAACCAAAAAGCCGGATTTGAAATCAACGGTAAAATCAAACGTAAAGAGTTTGGTTTGAACTGGGACGCAGTGACTGAAGCGGGTGGAGTAGTAGTGAGCGACGAAGTTAAATTGCACCTTAACGTGCAAGTGAACAAAGCACAATAAGCAGCAAGTATATATATAGAAAAGAGGTCGTGGGCAGCAATGCTCCCGACCTTTTCTTTAATTTTGCAACATGAGTTATTTTTTGGTCTACAGCAAACTGCCCAAGCTCACCGAGGAGATGATGATGAAGATTCCTCAGCACCGTGCTAAAATCGACAAGTACCTGCAAATGGGGAAAGTTGTATCCTATGCCGTAGCTGCCGATCGTTCTGCACTTTGGATGACTGTTTTTGCAGCCGATGAAACAGCTGTGATGGACCTCCTTTCCAAGTTACCCTTGGTTGAATTCTTGAATCCGGAAATCACCCCGCTGATGTTCCAACTCAGTCCGGATTTAGTCCAGTCTGTGAGCTGGAACTAGTATTTCATTTCTATTTTAAATCCTTAAAGCCAGTTCGATATTATGTTCAAATCGCTTCTTTCCTCTAAACCCTTTTCTACCGATTTCATTCTTCTTGTACTTCGAATTTGCGTTGCTGCATTTATGATTTACGGTCACGGATTACCTAAAATTGAGCGATTTGGCGCTGATGAAGTAAAGTTTATTAACCTTTTGGGAATGGGAGCAAAAGCTTCATTAGGTCTAGCCATTTTTGCAGAATTAGGATGTTCCATTTTACTGGGTTTAGGCTTGTTTACCCGATTGGCTAGTATTCCGCTAGCGTTTACCATGTTTATTGCGGCCTTCGTGGCAAATGCCGACAAACCTTTCCAAGGCAAAGAATTGGCTTTGATGTACTTGCTGGCTTTCGCTTTGTTCTTCTTTACCGGACCGGGTAAATATTCGGTAGACAAGCTGATAAAAAAGCAATAGTCTAAACAGAAAACTGCATTTTCGCCTCGTGGCAGCGAAATGGCTTAAGGTGGTTTTTGCAATTGTAGCAGTTCTTTTTATTGAAGAAACACTGCGCAATGCCGGTCGTTATGGCGATTATATAGGTTATACGATTGCCGGAAACTATGTGCTGAACGGTGAAAACCTTTATTCTCATTGGCTCAATACCTGGCCACCCGTATTTTCCATTTTTACTGTTCCTATTGCTATCTTCGATTCTATTGCGCCTTTACTCACGCGTATTGTTTGGCAATCGCTTATGCTATTGGCTTGCTACGGCTTATGGCAAGAAATGGCTCGTTTCTTTTTAGCGAAACGTATTGGATGGAGCGAAAAGGCGGAAGAGGACGGATGCATATCCATTTGGACACCTTGGCTGATGGTGAGCTTTTTACTGAGCTTCAAGTTTTTACTCGATAACTCAGCCAACCTTCAGGTGAACGTACTGATGCTTTTTTTGGCGCTGAAGTCGGCTCGCTTAAATCAAGAAAACAAACTACTAGGCGCCTCATTCTTGCTGGGATTAAGCATCGCCTTGAAGGTCTACACGATCTTCTTCTTGATATGGCTACTCTTTCAAAGGCAATGGCGGATGTCGGCACTCACCCTGGTATGGATCGCACTGATTTCAGCTTTATGCTTGCCGGTTTTCGGGCTCCATCAAACCTTGGATTACTACAAAGAATGGTGGACTACCATAGCGAATGCCTATCCGATGCTCATGCACAAGAATCAAAGTCTGCTAGGTGCTTTTTGGCGATTTACTGTAAACGAAGATCCGGGTATAGGTTTTACCCTTAACGTCATCGACCTGAGCATCGATCAATCTAAAAAGCTTTTTTACCTCGTTGTATCGCTGATTGCGCTAATTCCAGCCTGGCATTGGAGGACAAAGATCCGGGATCAGCATTCAAGTCTATGGAAGAATGCCACCGCTGTGATCCTTACACTTACACCATTGTTGAGTCCGCTCAGCTGGAAAGCTTATTATGTCTTTTTAATCCCGTTGATCTTTTGGCAATTAGCCAATTGGCCGACTTTAGAAAAGGGTAGACGTATCTTATTTGTAGTTGGGACTGTTTTGATCTGGATTGGAGCAGATGCCTTTGTGGGCCCAAGAATAAGTGATATTTCAGAGGCTATTTCCATTATTCCCATTGGCGCTATTCTGATGGTTTTTTCCATCAAATTCAAGCCGGTATTCGTCAAGTAATACACTGAATTCATTTTTAGGGTTTTAGTAATTGCATTTTGTATCTTTAAGCATGCGATCTAGGCAGCTTATCGGATGGTTAATGTTATTGCTAAGCTTTGGGCTAATGCAATGTGATGACGCTCGTCCGGGGCTTAAATCGGTTAGTTTACCTGAGAATTTTGGAGGCGTACATTATGTGTCTGATAGCTTAGGGATGCAGGAAGAAATAAGCTTAAAATGGTCGGAAAACAGTGAGTTGGAGTTTGCTTATGTTCTAAACAATCCGCGATGCAGTCAACTGTTTCAGGGAAAAGCAGTACTTGATTCACGACAGAATTCAGACCGAATTTGGCTAGTGAAAGATTCGATTTCGCTGGCTCAAATTCACCTCAGCAGCGATTCTCAAAATGTACAACTCGTTTTCAAACACAAAACCTCGGGCGATTGTATTGGTTCCAAAACCACGTTACACCGAAGGCTTAACTGACTTTTTACTCAGGTGAATGAGGAAATGGTCTGAGATATAAGCTGACCAAAACAAGGGGCCAATAAGTCTTTCTGCCGTTTTAGCGAAGTTTCTGTACCATGCTCGCTTTTCATACCTTTCGTTCATGCATGCGGGTGGAATGAAAACACCAATGCCTTGTAGCTTTTTTACCTTATACTGAGATCCGAACAGTCTTTTTATCTCGCGTGGCGTATAAAACCAGATAGGATGGGAAAGCACTTTAACACTTTCCGGTCCCGGTTTTTTACTCAGTCTTCTGAAAATAGAATCCCATCTACCGCTGATAAAAAGGCAAAAAGATTCCATCAGGCAAAACCGTCCTTTGACCACCAAAATAACATCGCCATCATCACTTAGCATGTGGGTTAACCGTTTGCCTAACATGGAAATTTCTACCGAGTCAACACAGTTCAGTCCAGCGAAATTGGAAAATACACAATTGAATTTCTTGGAGGGGAATAGCTCATGAACCTCATGAAATCCGGCCACATGGACTTTAATACCGGGCGTTTCTTCGATGAGCACCCTTTGCCTGCAGAAATGCACCATCTTATGGCTGATATCGGTTGCATCAACGGTATGTCCATGACGGGCAAACCAAGCCAAATCTTCGCCCATGCCGCAATTCAATTCCAAGACCGATCCTGAATTGAGCTGACTCTTTTCCAAATACCGATGAACGGCCAAACGCTGGTCTTGTCCGGCTAATCCGATATTGAAAAAGCGATTTCGTTTAAAGCTAATTTCCTCGAACTGTTCTGTAACAGCAATCATCTTCGGTAAAAGTATTGGGAACTTTCCATTCAGAAGTAAAACGTTTTACAGAAGCTAAGTTCCAATTGATTTTCATTGCTTAAGAGGCTGATGCAGGTAATCAAGCGATGTGAAAAAATCATTTGGCAAGTAGTTTTCTATACTGTCTTACAGCAAGATTTTGATATCTTGGACCTCGAAATGAACCTTTTTATGAAGAGAAATTATTCCCTGGGGGTGATGTCGTTTCTGAGTATCATCATCCTCTTACATTCCTGTCTCCCTTCCGGACCAGTCAGCACCATCTCCTTCGGGGGTCCAAGAAATCTTCACTTTATCCAACCGGAAATGATTTCACAGGCTCAAAAGCTGAAATCCAAATTTCCAAAAGACGACTTCTACTGTTTACAGAGTGAGGTAAGGGTGGAGTATTTTATTCCGGAGACCGAAGAAGCTGAAGAGAAAAAAGGCAAGCGTAGATCATCACGCAATAAAGACGTTGCTGATTTGGTGAAGGAGATGAAGGAAGAAACCAAAGAAGAGTTGACCAAAGACGATTCTTTGATGATAACCGGAGTAAAGGCCAGAGTGACTTACTACAATAAGGTGGTGGCCTTGCGCGACTATGCTGAGTTTGGTGAGGGAATTCCTTACAATAACAGACAAAAGGTAAAAGACATTTACGTTAGCTACAATGAAGCGGAAGACGATTGGTTTATTCCGCTGGTGGTTGACCAATCGATGGATGGAGATGGTATTTTCTATTCCGATGCACGTATGAAAATGTTTACAGCAAGTGCACCGGGTTTGGGAACTACCATTTCTTATATCTACACGGTGGAATACGACAACGTAAACTACTTGACCGACATTTATTTCCCGGAGTATTTCCCAATTGAAAAGCGAGACGTGGTATTCCAAATTCCAGAATGGATGGAGGTGGAGTTAATGGACCGCAACTTAATGTCGTTTAACATTACCAAGTCGGAAACCAATATCACAGGTTCAAAGATTGATGCGGTTAAGAAAAGTATCGCGAATGCAAGTAATTCAAGCGATGACGATGATGAAGACGACTCCCGCTCAAACAGACGTAACTCGAGCCGCAAGAAGAAGTCGAATGATGTATTGAAATACGTTTCATACGCAGCGAAAGAGATTCCTGCCGGTAAAAGAGAATACCGCTCTACCGGTCCAAGCTATAACTACCCGCATGTTTTGATTTTGAATAAGTCTTACCAAGAAGGCGGAGTAACCAAAAACTTGTTCACCAATACAAACGATCTTTACTCATGGTACCGCACATTGGTATCGGGGGTAGACAACGATACGGCTGAGATCAGAAAGAAGGCTATTGAAATCATTGGAGATGCCAAAACCGACCGCGAAAAGGTGGAGAAAATCTACTATTGGGTACAAGACAATGTACGCTATATCGCTTTTGAAGACGGGGTTGCCGGCTTCAGGCCGGATGCGTCTCAGAAAGTATTGAAAAACCGTTACGGCGATTGCAAAGGCATGGCTAACCTAACTACACAACTGCTTCGCTCAGTTGGATTTGACGCTCGCCTAACCTGGATTGGTACCAACCGCATCGCTTACGATTATACCATTCCAAGCATTGCAGTAGACAACCACATGATCTCCTGTGTATTTCTGGATGGAAAGAAATACTTTTTGGATGCCACTGAACCTTACTGCGCATTGGGCGACTATGGCTACCGTATTCAAGGAAGACCGGTTCTCATCGAAGACGGCGAAAACTTCTTGATCGACACGGTTCCATCCTTTGATTATACCCGAAACAGAAATGAGAAAACAGAGCAATTCGCGCTGAATGGATTAAAATTACAAGGAAAGGTTAAAGAAAGCTACAATGGCGAAAGCAAAACCTTTTTACTCTATACGCTGAACAACGAGAAAAGCGACCGCAAATCAAGGTTGCTTGAGCGATTTGTATCCAATGAAGACGTGAACTTGAAAGTCAGTAACGTACAATCGAGCCACTTGGAAGAACGCGATAAACCTATTGAATTTACCTATGATTTGACCGTAAACAATAAAGTGCTTAAAAACGGTAAGGACCTATTCTTGAACCTAGAATGGGATGGACAATACGGCAAGTTTGAATTGGATTCGAACCGTTTAACAGACGTACAACTTCGTTCTAAAGAATACCATGCAAAGACAACCGAAGTGAACCTCGGCTCAAATGCAAGTGCCAAGCACCTTCCGGCTTCATTGAATCTTGAAAGTCCTTATTGGGTGATTAAGTTATCCTATGAACTGAAAGGGCAGAAGCTGATTTACAAGAAGCAAATCATTTTCCCGCAAGGGCGTATTCCAAAATCGGAACTGAATGCCTGGAATGATGCACGCAGTCAACTGCGTGCATTCTATGATGACTATGCCGTAATAACCTTAAAATAATCCCATGAACCTGAAACATAGTATACTCTCACTGCTCGCAATGGGTTTAAGCATTGGAGTAGTAAAAGCTGGTAGCGACGATGATGCGGTGCTAAAACAGCTTCAAAAAACAAAAGAAAAATTAGAAAGTACGATAGAAGACCGTGATGAATTTAAGCTGACGGAGGTTCCTGAGAAATGGAAAGATGAATCGGCTGTGATTCTCTATAAATACTTGTACTACCAGGCGGAAAGAAATTTCAATAACAACTTCTACATGACTGAAGATGTTATCCGCGTGTATTCCAAATACCGCATCAAACTACAAGACAATTTTGCCATTAATGATTTCTCTGAATTCTATTTTGGCGACCGAGATTTACTTCAAATCAAAGTTATCAAAACGGATGGTACCGAATACGAAGTGGACATGGAGGAGGCCAAAGGCTCCGATACGAAGTTTGACGATTTCTTGGGCCTAAGTGGTCTAAGCTTAACCATCGATTCGTATAAAAAAATCCCCGTTCCGAATTTGGATAAAGGAGATATGATAGAGGTAACCTTGGTATCTGAAAACCTCAGGATTTACAGCGGAAAGACTTACCATACCAATCATATCCCGGAATTGGAGACCTTAACCCTGGCAGGTGCTTATCCAATCATGCACCAGTTTATTGAGTTTAATCTCGAAGACCCTTTCCGTTTGAATTTTAAATCGCTCAACGGCGCTCCTGCCTTGCGGCCCATCAAAGTGAAAGAAGCGAAAGCCAGCTTTATCTTCCAAGATTCCATGCGCGCTCGTGTGAAGTCGGAATACTGGAGTGGAGGCTTTGGTTTTAACCCTTCTGTTAAGTATGTGATAACCAAAAAGGTGAATACCAATTTAGGTTTGGATTTCACGGGTGAATCAATGGAAGCCAAAACAGAGGTCTCTGAAGAGGAAGTATTGAAGTTAGCGAACTTCATCTACCGCAATACAGAATCAAGCTCGAGTGGTGTCTATTTTGATTTCATCAAACGCTTTAGAGGGCAATTAAAAACAAACGACGACTATATTGAGAAGTTCTATTACTACTATAGAGCCCGTGTATTCTCAAAAGATAAATCGAGAAGGTTCAACAATATTCAATTCGTTATGAACCTCAGCAGAATCTTGAAGAAAAGGAATATTCCTT
>SBGR01000043.1 GCA_006226545.1 Bacteroidota bacterium
CTATTAATTTTCTTTGATTCTTCGATAGCTATACTTTCTATTCTATATGAATTACTATCAGATTGTGACCTGTAAATAAAGGTATGATTCTTAGCTACTACCTGGGCAAAAACAGTATTAGTTAGAATGAAACCTGCAAGCAAAATTAGTGTAATGAGTATTCTCATTTTTTGGGAGTTTAAATTACAGATATGAAGAAGATTATCCCTAATGAAAGTTGAACCCATTGTATTTTTCTATGTCAATCATTGTAGTGTCAATTTAGAAATTTTGATTGATTAAAAATCGCAGCATTGGGAAAGGACCTATTGAATCTATTCTACCCCTTATTGAATTGAATCTAGAGCGTTCTCACGTGTCTAGCCCAATAATCTGTCTGTGAACAAAAAGAGGGATGTAATTTCTTACACCCCTCTTGGTATTTAGTTTTAATGCCTTGATTTCACGGAAATAAAATTCCCGTGCCGTAAATAGAAGAGTATGGTCTCTTCATCTCCCTGTCCGAAAGTGTGACGCAGCAAAGCGGAGTCTCTACTTTCGGGCCCTCACAGACCCAGTTTCTTTCTTACCTCTTTCGGTAAAGCGTCTTTGTGCACCATGATATTGGTGGTTTTCATCAACACATAGGCTTCAGAAGCGTAGAGGTAACCGTCGCAATCGTTGCTGGTACCCCAAGAATTTTTCACCTTGTAGTATACAGTTCCGTTTTGGTCTTTCACCGTACCGGTAATGTGCATGCCGTGATCGTCTGTGGTAGATAGGTTATCGAATTCTTTCTGACGCAGTGCTTGAGTAGGCTCCAGTTGTTTTACAGGATAGCTGGTGAGGCTGTCTACTTCTTTTCTATCGCGACCGTCCCAGCCGCCTTCCGGTATTACCGCAACACCGTTTTTCCAATCGAAGCCTTTTTCGCTTACATCAGAGGCCCAAGCAAAGGTGTATCCTTTGTCGATGGCGTTTTTCATGATATCGCTAAACTCATTCAACGGCACGTTATAGCAGCTTTGCGATGCCCAGTTGTCTTCTACTTCCAAGACAAACTGAGAATAAAACGGGTGATGGGTGAAAGAGGTAACAATGATATAGTCATCCGGATTGATGCCCAATGATTTTTGATAGGTTTCCGGTGTGTATTCTTTGCCTTCGTGGCTGAATTTGGTAGGTACAGCACCGAGGTAGGCATCGATAGCGCCGGCAAAGGCTGCTTGCCATACCGGACTAATTACTCCATTGGCATTGCGGATAACCGCTTTCACAATTCCCGAAAGGACCGCATCCATCTCACCATGGATATGATGGTCTTTGTTTACCAGTTTACCCGGATAAACCTCCTGAGGCACCATGCCCACATTTTTCATCACCCAAAGGGCATCGTGGAAAGCACCACCCGGACCGAAGTTTACCTTGCCGTTCATGCGTACAAACTTCTCGGCTTTGCCGCGGTAAGTATGATTTACCACAAACATCTCGGAGAGGTTAACGCTTTTCTTTTGGGTACGAAGAATCTCAGATTCAAAGAATGAAAGCGATGAAAAACTCCAACAAGTGGAGGTTTTATATTGGTTGTCAACCGCTGTCTTATCGTGGTCTTTGATGACAGTAAACTCAATGTTTCCGCCTTCTTTGTTTTTAAATGTTTGAGCCGATGCAACGTTGCCGATGGCCAGACTCGTTAATCCTAATGTTAGTAAGAGTTTTATTTTCATTCTTTGCGATGTTTTAAATAGCGGGTGAAAAATACCTTCGCCCGCTCTTTTTCCCAAATTCCACTCGCTTAGTCTCCTTTTTTTATCGATAAGGAGAAATTTTATTTTCTGTAAATCAGCATCTTAGAATCTTATAGGTAAGAATGCGCAGCGTTTTTACAACCTGAGCAATAGCGATTGGCGTTTTACTATTACAAACGCTTATTCCCTTTAACTTATTGAAAGCGAGACCTTAAGTCTCAATGGAGATGGTATGCGGTGCACTGCAAGGGGGGAATTTTTTGCCCTGACCGAAGCTTCGGAAGGGGCCTTAAAAACCCTTGCTTATGAAAAAAATATACTACTTCCTGTTATTCTTTCTGGCGCATTTTGCTGCGTCAGCACAGTCCAATGGAGAACTGAAAGGGATCATTACTGATTCCACAGGAACCGAACCGATCTCCTATACTGCCGTCCAGCTGTTTCAAGATTCAGTTTACATTGCTGGAACTTCTACCGGCGACGATGGCAGCTATTTATTCTCAGGTATTTCACCCGGTAATTATTTCATCCGTGTTAGCGTACTTGGTTATGCAACGCGCGATGTGGCGGTTACCATTAAACCGGGCACGCGGGTCTACAAAAATGTAAAACTGTATTCCAGCGTAGTTACCATGATAGATTTTGTGGTGGATGGAAGTAAACCTATTATAGAAATTCAAAAAATTTCAGGACCGGAAGAACTTGATGCTAAGATTCTTCAAAAATCTACAACTCCAAGTTCAACCGTATTGTACCAACAGTTAAAAGGAAGTTTTCAGTCTTCTCGGGGACAACTTTCATTCAAGGGGGCTCGACCTTCTCAAACGGCGTATTACCTCGGTGGCATGCCGATGTTGGGTGTTATCGATTTTTCTCCAAGAAGCTTGGGACAGTTGGGTAGTTTGATCAACGGGATCTCATCCGAATATGGAGATTTTGTTGGCGGAGCAGTAGTGCAGAACATCCTTTCGCCGAGCGTAAAGCCTCAGTATACATTTGAGTACATGAGTTCTAGCCTATTCGATAAATACCACTTCAATCAATTGGATGCCAACATGAGTGGCCCTCTGGTAACAAGGCTAAACAAAGACTTGAATAGAAAAGAATTGGTATTGGGCTATTTTATGAACATCAATTACCGCTACCAAGCAGATCCAAGTCCTTCAGCACTGGGTGTTTACAAACTCAAAGACGATGTGCAGAAACAGTTGGAGCAATCGCCCATTGTGGAGGCTCCTAACGGTTCGGGCTATATACCGCGTGCGGAGCTGATTACCGCAAACGACATGGAGTGGATGCAAGCCCGTCAGAATGCAGATGCACAGCGTTTACTCTGGACCGGCAAATTGGATTATCACCCGGGCAAACAAAGTAAGCTGGAATTCAGCTGGGTGATGAACCATTCTAAATCGAAGATTGCGCCTTATGCTTCTTCGCTTTTCAATGCGGCCTCCAACCCAATCAGTAAAAGTTCTGCGTATATCGGAATCTTAAACTACGAGCAGAACCTCCTTACCCAAATCGATAGTACCAAAAGAGCGAAGAACAAGCTCACCCGCCTGCGTTATGCCATCTCGGCTCATTACCAGCATTTCGCTAGTTCTACAGAAGATGAAGTTCACGGCAAAAACTACTTTGATTACGGCTATATCGGTCGCTTTAAAAACTACCGTGAAGCAACGTTTCAAGCGATGGGTGATGAGACACCGGGCGGAAGTGCCAAAGCATTTTACGTGAACGGTGATACCGTATACCTCGCACGTTACATGGAGCAAAACGGCTACCGCGACACGCTTTATACCTTTGATCGAAGCACCACTAAAAATCCGCTTTTAGCGAATTATACCTCTGCCTTTTACGACTTACAAGGCCGAGTGAATAACCTCGGGGAAATCCGAAACAGCAATGCCGGTTTGGTAAACGGCATGAATCCCATTGGAATTTACTCCAACATGTGGACGAACGTAGGAACCATGCAAGTGGGCTCTTCCATCAACTCGCCTGTATCAGAAAGTCAGAGTACCCAATACAGCTTCAACGCCAAAGGGGAAGTGAGCTTTGGGATGCACAATATCAAATTGGGTTTGTACATGGATCAACGGGTTTACCGTTCTTACCAAGTGAACGCCATGGGCTTATGGCAGCTGATGTACCAGAGTGCCAATGCCGGACTCAACCTCGATAAAGACAATCCAATTCTGCAATACAACGAGATGGGTGTTTTTCAAGATACCGTACGTTACAACCAGAAATTTGGCCCGGAACAAAGCCAATTCTCCAAACGTCTGCGTGAAGAATTGATGCGCAGAGGTGCCGTGGATGCTCAAGGAAATCCAATCACCGCCAATTCGTATATCGATGTGAATTCGTTGAGTCCGGAAGATTTTAACCTCAATTACTTCTCAGCGAACGAGCTTTTGGGAACAGGCGGAAACAACCAGTTTGTGAAATACTACGGATACGATCACCTCGGCAATAAGCAAAGAGGCAACACTTCAATCTCCGATTTCTTGAACAATACAGATCGTCAGATTGGTGCATTTAAACCGATTTATGCGGCGGCCTATGTGGAAGACATGATCGAATACAAAGATTTGATCATCCGTATGGGATTGCGTTTTGAGCGATTTGACGCCAACCAGCCTGTACTGCGTGATCCATTTTCGCTTTACCCAATCCGTACTGCCGGTGAAGTGAAAGAATTGCAAGGAGCGGGAGTGAGTCATCCGGGCGCCATAGGCGATGATTATGCTGTCTACGTAGACGATGTAAAGAATCCAACCAAGATTATCGGTTACCGCGATGGCTTTGCATGGTACAATGCAGAAGGTCAACGAGTGAATGATCCGGCGGTACTCGCTTCCAAGACTTCGCTCGGAACCATTCAGCCGTATTTGGTAGATGCCGAAAACGAGGTGCTTACCGAGGCATCCTTCAAAGATTACGATGTGAGAAACATGGTTTTGCCTCGCTTTGCAGTAGACTTTCCTTTGAGCGAAGACGTGAAACTCTATGCGAACTACGATGTGTTGGCTCAAAGACCGAGTAATATCTTTACGCCGATAGACGATTATTTCTTCTTGCGTTATAACCCAACCAACGTAATTAACAATCCGGATTTAAAGCCGCAAATCACCACCGATTATGAAATTGGGATGAACCAACGTATCACCGAAAACATCGGATTCAATTTGGCGGCAGCCTACCGTGAGCAGCGCAATATGATTCAGTTGCAGCGCTTCAACTACGCCTATCCTTATTCTTATACCTCGTTTGGAAACATCGATTTCTCAACGGTGAAGATGATTCGCAGCGATGTGACATTCAGAAACCGCAACATGTATTTGAATGCGGGTTATACCTTCCAGATTGCGACAGGAACAGGTTCTGGTCCTGGATCTCAACAAGGTTTGGTGAGTGCCGGACAACCGAATCTCCGTAGCCTATTCCCGTTGGATAACGATGTTCGTCACCTGATCCGCGCCACCTTTGTCTATGACTTCGCCTATGGAAAAGAGTACAAAGGCATCACTTGGAAAGGAAAACAAGTGCTCAAAAACGCCGGTGTATCCGTTACCATGATGGCCTTCAGTGGTGTACCGTATACTGCCAATGCGAATGCGACGGCCAATGCTCAGAGAGGGGTAGCCCAACGTTCACCCATCTTAGGTACTCCGAACGGTTCCAGAATGCCATGGCAATTGGAAAACAACTTCAGCGTATACAAATCTGTTCCGGTGAAGTTGGGTAAAAAAGACGGAGTGGTAAAAGGCGGTGAGCTGATTTTCACCTTAAACATGGAGAACTTCTTAAACCTGAAAAACATCCAGAATGTGCATCCGTACAGCGGCTCTGCCAGCACAGACGGATACCTAAGTTCGGCAGTTGGGCAATCCGCCATTGAATCGGCGGTGAATGCACAAAGTTTTGTCGACTTATACAATACTGCCCTGGCTAATCCGGGTTACTATGGACTTCCCCGCAGAACACGACTGAGTGTCAGTTTAACGTTCTAATCTTAACCACAAACGCCGATTTGGGGAAGGCAGCCACCGCGAAAGCGGTGGCTTTTGTTTTTTATCGATTCCAAGAATTTTTCTTTATCGAGCAACACTTTATTTATTACTTTGGTCTAAGTAGAAACCTAGAACCCATTGAATCTACCAAAACTACTCTGCGTCCTCCTTCTAATTCTGCCATCTTGGGTGGCGGCACAATGCACGATTAACTCAGATTCAGTGGTTTGCCTAAACGACTTTATCTCTTTTGAAGTCGATTTAGGTTCAGGTACTGCAAATTCCTATGCTTGGAAATTGGGCGGAAATCAAACGTCTACGCTAGCAAAGCCTATCGCTCAATACACTTCTTTTGGCTCAAAACAGATTGAGGTTACGGTTCAATTGGCCGGTGGAGGAACATGCACAGCAACCAAAAGCATTTTTGTGCACGATAGGCCAACGCCACAAATCTATACCGACCCCAACAGTAATTTTTGCCTCACCAAAAACCAAGTTTGCTTCCAAGATCAATCGCAACCGGGTAAAACAGGTTCTGCCATTGTGAAGCGAGCCATCTTATTTGGCGATGGCAATGCCGATGTAACCAACAATGCCACCAACAAGCAAATCTGCTATAAGTACCCGGCCAGTGGTCGCTTTAATGTGGTGATGGAAGTTACCGATGCCAAAGGCTGTTACAGTAGGGTTTACGATACGGTAGAAATTTACCACGACGTGCCGGCATTGTTTGGCTATACACTCACCGGGAGCTGCGATTCAACCTTGCTTTGCATGGAAAACCTTACCCGCATCGACTCGGTGAATTCCTATGGCTTTTGGTGGGATTTTGGCGATGGGTACATCGATTCTACCAATTGGACCATGGCCTGTCACGTGTACCGCGATTCAGGCAGCTTCAGTCCGAGGTTGATCGTACAATCCAGCCCGCGATGCCGTGACACTTTCCAGCAGAATAACCTCATAAGTTTAGATCCAATCAAATTCGATGTGCACCTGATGGATACCGTTGGTTGTTTGGGTTCCGCTTTTCATTTTGAAGACCGACGCTTGGATAAAACCAGCTATCAATGGGACATGATTCGTTCCGATGGTTTGATTTACTATGTCGCTACTACGCCTTCGGCATTGGTGGTTCCTACTATTATTGACAAATATGTATTACGCCTTACAGCCAAACGAGGAACCTGTGTGCGGGTAACCTATACTGATACTTTTGAGGTATTGGGGCCTCTGGCTCAAATGACAGTGCGAAATAGTTCCACCTGTGCTGTGGGAGATACGACCTATTTCTGCGATATCAGCCTTTACCGGAATTCGTATGGCGTGATTAGAGTTTGGGACTTCGGCGATAAAAATGCACCCGGTTGTACAACAGATACTAAAAATGGTATCCATGTGAATTCAAATTGCCGCTATTCGAAAGACGAATACGCCAAGCACAAATACAACAGTGAAGATTGTTACCAAGCCACGCTTAACTTAGAAGATACCATAACAGGATGTACTTCCAGTCAAACCATGAAAGTGCTTATTGGGCAGGAGTTTACTACGCCTAGTATCATGACTTACTTCAATTCCAAGCCTTGCCTTGGAGATCAAATAGAAAGGTTGTTTAAGTTTTCAGTAAATACCTGTGCCACGTATTATATCAATCCAGATTCTGCGGCCAACCCAAATGCATGGCATCCGGGTTTGGGTGAATGGAAATACAAAGCGAAATCGGATTCATCCGGGTTTGTGACAGTAGGTTTGGTTTTAGCCGGAGGCGATTCCAATTCCGTTTGTCCGGGCTATACCGGCGGGCCGAAATGTTCTGATACCATTTGGTACCATCACTGGTTTCAGCTGTTCACTCCACCGGTACCTGATTATGTTTTTACCGAATCAGAAGGATGTGCACCCCATTTAGCCGAAGCTGAATTTCTTAAAAAAGGAGATACCACCGTGCGGCGAATGTATTGGTATTGGGGGGATGGCGAGTCTGATACGGTGGATATTGCGCCGGGAGATACGATGCCGGGATTCTACCAGCATCTGTACAGGAAGAATGGCGTCTATACAGCCATGGTTGTATTAGAAAATACCCAAGGATGCCTCGAAGCATACAATCAAGTGATGAATGTAGGACATGCGGCTGAAGTAACCACAACGGGTAAAGCCTGCGTAGGGAGCTGTGTCGACTTTTCCGAGACCGTCAACTATTTCTACGATAGCTACGAATACTGGAAAGACCCGTTCAGGATATCACAAGGCTTTGAGAAAATCTACTGGGATTTTGGCGATAGTACCACAGACAGCACAAGCAACCCCACCAAATGCTACCAGAACCAAGGTTCCTATGTGGTTAAGCTTATTTCTATCGATAGCAATGCCTGCGCAGATACTGTTTACCTCAACTTGGAAGTGGGAGGCGTTCAAGCGAAAATTCACAATCCGAAGCAAACCATATTGTGTTCAGAGATCGTACAGCTTTTTGATTCTTCCTATGTGATAAATCCATCTACCGGAGAAAAGATTGTTGACTACAGTTGGGACTTTGCTGACGGAAGTAGGGTGAAGAAACTCCCGAATCCCTATCATTTCTATTCCAGCTTTGGTGAGTTTTATATCAAGTTGAAGGTAAAATCGGATTTGGGGTGCGAGTCGGTAGATTCTGTGAAAGTAGACGTGCGCGGACCTCTGCCTTCGTTCCAATTTGTTACCGATAGCATTGGCTGTGCGCCGTTTAGCATTGAACTGAAGAATACCTCAAAACAAAGCGTGAGCTGGATCTGGTATTTCGGCGACCCAAATAATACAACACTTCCAACACCATTCGATAGCAACGTAGTTTTTACCTACGATAAACCGGGAGTCTATTATTTGGCCTTGTACGGAGCAGACAGTATTTATAACCCTGCTACCAACAACAGGCAATTTTGTACGGCGATTTATCCGGATTTGAGGGTGCCGGGTCAAATAGAAAAAAAGGTGATTGTATTACCGAATCCCAAGGCAGATTTTGAAATACCCGATACAGTTTGTGTGAACGAAGAATTTCAAGTGAAGAGTACGGCCGATGCGAAGTACAATTGGCATGTTTGGATTTGGGGGAATGACGATAGCTTAAAAACAGCACAACGTCAAGGTTCCTACAAATACAATGCTGCGGGCACTTACGGTGTTTGGTATAAGCCTACGTATCCTCCTGATCAAATGAATAGAGCCGTATGCCTAGATTCTGCTTTGAAGGAAATTGAAGTGATTGATATCAAGGCCGATTTCACGATTGATACAGCGCGATCCGGTCCTTTGCATTTGCAGTTTATCAATTTATCGCAAGGTGCAGTGAAGTATGTGTGGACAGTGAAAGGATTAGACTCCACCAAGGTTTTGCATGCCAGCAACGTAACGGATTTATTCTACCGATTCCATCCTAATAAAGGCAGGTTCGAAATCTGCTTGAAGGCCATCAATGAGCGAGGCTGTGAAGATGTGGTTTGCCAGATTTTTGAATTGGATTACCCGCATCATGTGCGCATACCGAATGTCTTTACCCCTGGTGTTCTTGATGGACATAACGATGCCTTTGATATTGATATTGAAGGGGAGATTCAGTACCACGTGAGTATTTTTAATCGTCACAGTCAATTGGTTTTTGAAAGCGGGGTAGATGGTCAGGGGAATGACGGTATTAATTGGGATGGAACGCGTGAAGATGGTTCAACTTATCCTGCCGGCGTCTATTACTTGGTCTTCGATTACCAGTTTGAATACGAGCAGCCTGTTCGTTATACAGGAACAATCACATTGCTGCGTTGATAAGAATTAAGCGATTCTGATTGCTCGGCATTGGAAAGCTGTATTTTTGAATCATGTTGCAAAAGCTTATCCGTTACCGTTATATCATTACGCTTGCCTTCTTTGGCGTATGGATGCTTTTTTTCGACCGCAACAACCTCATTGAACAGTACAGGGTGAAAAGTCAGCTGAACGAGCTGGAAGAAGAAAAAGCCTATTACCTGAGTGAAATCGAAAAGGCCCGCAAAGACTACAATGAACTCTTTACAAACGATGCTTCGCTAGAGAAGTTTGCCCGCGAAAAATACCTCATGAAAAAAGACAACGAGGATATTTTCGTAATCATGGAAGAGGAAGATTAGATGAGGGCCGAGGGCATAGGGCGCAGAGCCACAGTTCCGCTTCTATTAGGTCATACTAAACGACATTCTAAAAAGTAAAGACAGGCCATGGCCTGTCTCTACTGAACAATAGTCTTCTTACTCTTTTGGTTTAGGAACTCTGGCTTTCGTTTTAATCCGAAAGGTCCAAAAGTCTAAATGTCTGTCCCTCTGAACGTCGGGACCGAAGGTCCTAATCTAAAAGTTAAAGACAGGCCATGGCCTGTCTCTACTGAACAATAGTCTTCTTACTCTTTTTGTTTAGGAGCTCTGTCCCTTGATTAATTCCGAAGGGTCCAAAAGTCTAATGTCTGAATGTCCGTCTCTCTGAACGTCGGGACCGAAGGTCCCTACCGCTCAATCTTCAACTTTCCGTCTTTCCAAGCTTTGATAAACTGGGCCCAGGCAAACGGGTTGAGGATATTGATAGGTGGAATTTGTCCGGAGTAGTAATAGCGTCCGGCATCTTGACGTAATACGTATTTGCCGTTTTCGCTGCCGTCCATGCTCATGGCCATCGCTACCTCTTTTAAGGTTTCCGGATCCATATTGTCCAGGTCGCCTTGATCATCTGGGAGTTCAAGTGAGACGAAATAATGCTGGAATAATTCTTTGGAGATATAGGGCTTTACGATGGCTTCAGGTAACTCGAGTGTATCTTGAGTCAATGTCTGAATCATGGTATACTTCTTCGCGGTTAAATCAGGAACTACATACTTTTCTGTTTTATACCCAATGGCGGAGAAAAGAATGGTATCAAATGGGGAGGCTACCATGCTGAAAAAACCTTGGTCGTTGGAGATGGTGCCTGATAAGGTTCCGGCGATGCGGATGTTTACATTTCCTACACCCATGAGGCTATCGTTAGTTACGATGATGCCGGTGAACTGAATCAATTTCTTTTTTACGCTGCTATCTGAATTTGACTTTGTTGACTCTGATTTTACCTGAGTAGAATCTTGAGCAGATAGGGTGAGCGAAAGCAAGCAAAGGGTTAACAGAAAAAGTTTTTTCATGCGAGTCAAAGATACAATTTATAGCGGTAGCAACCATCCGCAAATCAAGGTGGCAAATACCAAAACGGGCGGTGGAATCTTAGTAAACAAAACGAGGGCCATAATAGAGAAAATGGGAATGAAGATGAGTCCCTGATCCCATTCCAGATTTACCAATAGCAAATAAGCCGCCGCCAAGACCAAGCCGGCCGATACGGATGCGATGCCTTCAATCGATTTTTTATAAAGCGGCATCTGCTTCATCTCTGTCCATATAGGGAAGATGATCATCATTATCAGAATACCGGGAAGAAAGATGCCAACGGTTCCTAGTATTGCGCCCAAAACCTGACCACTCATGCCCATATCACTCAGCGCCATGGCATTGGCAAAGGTGGAGATGGAAAATACCGGTCCGGGCATAGCCTGTAGCATGCCTACACCCAAAACAAAGGTTTCGGCATCGAGGTAATGCTTGTGACTCACATACTGTTTGAACATCATGGGTATTAAAACATTGCCGCCTCCAAATACGATACTCCCGAATTGGTAGCTGTTCTGAAACAGTAGTACGGGTTTGTTTTGAAAAAGGTTTCCCACCACACTCGTTAAGATTAATATGCCGGCAAAGAGCCCGAATAGTTTCCAATTGGGACGAATTTTGGGTTTGTGTGGCGGAAATTCTTCTCGGTTGAGCAAACGACTGATGCCGCCTCCAACAAGCAATACAATAGGGAATACCCAAGGAGAGCGAATGGTGATGGCTGCGGCAGCTCCCAAGAAATAGAGGAGCCTGGAGGTATTATTGGCCTGCATCAACCGGAACATTTGCACCGAGGCGGCTGCAATAAACCCAACGGCCATAGCGGGGATAAAACGCAAGAAATGGGTATCGATGTTTCGGGCTCCGGCAAGGCTTAAGCCGAGTACCAGTGCTAGCATTAAAATAAAAGCGGGCAATATCCAGATAACCAGTCCAACGATTCCGAGTAGCGGTCCGCCGAGTTTCATGCCCAAAGCCATAATCATCTGGGTAGAAGTTGGTCCGGGGAGCAGCTGGCAAAAGGAGTACATTTCCAGCAATTCTGCTTCGCTCAGGTAATTTCTTTTCTTCACGAAGCGTTGAATGATGGCATTCAAGTGAGCACCCGGTCCACCAAATGCAGCGATTGATAGGAAAAATATTTCCTTGAGGTAAATGAAGCGCTTAATTTGCGCCACGGAATAGACCGGTTCTTGAACGCTTTTCACGAGATATGAGCAAAAATAGAATTTCCTTCGGCAGTATCAGCTTTGTACTGTTGATTATACTGATGGGCACAGGTTTAATTTCGTGCCAAGAGAAACCAACCTCCGCAGAGAAGGTATACGTAGATACCTTGTATTTCAAGTTGAAAGGCGACTTAAAAGCCTTAAATATTGATCCGCAAGAGCTGCAAGCCCGCAAAGATGAATTGGTCCATACCATGTACCCGATGGTGCAGGATACCTTTGGCGATTTACGCAGTGCTTTTGAAGATGATTTCAATGGCATGCGAACAGCATACGATACCTACCTGAATAAACATCTTTTGTATACCTCGGCTACCAATCTGTTGATTGAAGAAGTGGAGGAGTTTCGCAAAGACGTGGATGCCGATGCCTTGAGCAGAGCTGAGTTTAAAGAGCGATACAATGCTCTTTTGGTGAAGGTGAAAGCCAATAATGCCAAGGTAGAAGAAATCGCTAAACCCGTCTACGACTTAGAGCCTATGTGGATTAGGCTGAAGCTTAAGTTTGACCCGAAAAGGGACAGGAGGGATAGCTTAATAAGTAAGAAATAAGGAAACTTTTAACGCTTTCTAAATTGGTTAATGATGTCATTTGAACATAGGCTTGTTTAACCACGGCGTAAAGAATTTCGTCTTCTCTCACGAACCCAACCAGATCATAGGCTGTATCTGGAAAAAAGAAATTATGAATCAAGAGATTTCTAAAATAGTCTAACCAACTTGTGTAGTAGATTGCATCATTTAATTTCAGTACCTGTTGAGAGTCTACTAAGTAAACTCTCTGTTCAGCTCCTTCACTTATGTATTTGCTGAAATCTATCGGTCCGAACCAAAGGTTATGCGCTTCAATGAAACTTTCTAGTTTCGCTGTTTCTTTTTCTCTGACTTGCTTTGAGCTTGTAGCTTCTGAACTTGCAATAACGCTTTTTTCAAGGTAACTGGAGATTGTTTGGATAGTTGTTCCTTGGCTAAGCGGGCTCTTTCCTGAAATGATATTGCGTAACTCATGTTTGAGATGCTTTTGCATCATTACAAATTTAATTATTGTGTTGCGCTATTCAAAATGAGTCGAGGGTGTTCCTAATTTGCCCAAGCAGTCTGCAAGAGGGGAAATTAGCAGAGTTACTCTTCATTCTCCAGACGGTATTTTGCCCCACGTACGTTGATCTGGAAACCCGGTGCTCCACCCGGCATATTCAGTACTTCCAGAGCCACTTTTTTTCCGGCTGGTGAAAATTTGGCTGTTCGGGATTGCGAGTGTACCGTTGTAACCATCAGTGATTGCAATTTGAGGTCACCATCTTTGAACTGGAAGTCGGGTTTTATGCTAAAAGCCTTCAATACCTGCAAACCTGATAATTCGCTCAATTAATCATACAAAAACAGTTTACGGAATAATTCGTTCGGAAGGATGTTATTCTTCGGCCGTGTGTCTTTTTGGCCTAGAAAATTGCCCAGCCTGTTGGGAGATTCAGCGCCTAAATAAGGTTCGTCCCAGCGTACTATCATGTGCCGAAACAAGGCAGTCTCGTGTAAACATTTAATCAGAGAATTAAGTGTGCCTTGGGCTTTCGACTTTTCTACAAGCTCAATTACTGCTTTTTCATCTTCATCGGTAAAGGTGTCTTGCAGCATCAAGTATATGGATCTAAGATCCTCCTTTGCTAGCAATGTTATGCTGTCTTGTTTGGAAAGGTAGTCATCCAAATTGAGTTGTAAGATGGGCTCGGCCGGAATGGTTCGCGATGGTTTATGTGTGCAAGATGCTCCTAGCAAGAGCAGGCAGACAATACTTAGGTTCTTTAACATGGGTAGGGGTATGGGCTTGAATCAAATTTACGTGCTAGGATACAAATATTTACAGCCTTTTGAATTAGGCCTATAGGTGCTTAGCGCTGACCTATTACCCAAGTTTTACCGGAATTCTTCTCGGATAAAAGCGATGCCGTTATGAGCAATTTTGCTTTTGGGATTGGTATCCAAAACGAAGGCGCAGAGTGCTCTGGCTTCTTCAGGTTTGTTTTGTTGTAAGCGAATGAACGCTTGATTAAGTATGGACGACTCTCGGTAGTTGTTGGGAGAAGCATTCAGCAATAGGATAAATCCGAATCTGTCTAGGTTTTTATTTCGCTCAAAATAGAGTCTGGACTTTTCAAATTCAGCAAAGGCCAACTCGAATTTTTCTTCCGCCAAGTACTTCATTCCTTTAACATGGAGACGTGGAATGATACGGTAAGGTACGAGTAAAACCAGTAGGTATAGAAATAAGCCAAGGGCCCAATGGTAAAATCCCGGTTGTAAATGATACGACACTGCAATCAGAGCTACAGCCAAAGTGTAATGAGTGAGAATGGTGAGTAGTTTTTTTCAGAAACACAGGGATACGATTAGCTACAAAAACTAGGGTCAAGCTAGGGAAAAATTCGGCTCATCTTTGCTGACCTGAGAAGGCAAACTATTCATCTCCTTCTGAAACTTGGCGGAAAACTTACTGGCATTCTCATAGCCAAAAAGAGACGCTAACTCTTTTATAGTATGCGTCCTTTTTAAAAGCAGTTCATGGGCTGCCCTCATTTGACGAGCGCTGAAATACTGATAGAGCGTGGTATTGTGCATACTCCTGAAATCGTTTTTAAGTTTTGTAGGCGAGATGCCAATTTTGCGCGCGATGGTTTCGATGCCGGGAAAATCACTCATTAATGCGTCGTTTAATAATTGCTCGGCACGTTGAATATGCTTCCGGTCTGTATCGCTTAAAACAAAGTGATTTTCAGCTACAATTTCACGGTTCATTTTTGCTATAAAATTTTCCAATACTCGGTTGGCAATTTCTTTTAGTGATAAAGCATTTAATTCAACACCTTGCATGGCCAAACTCATCATCGTTTTCCAAAGTTCTTCATAAACATCATCTGATTCATCCAGGATCAAATAGCTATTTG
>SBGR01000045.1 GCA_006226545.1 Bacteroidota bacterium
AGGGGTAGAAAATTTTCTACCCCTCTATACAATTGAAAGCGTTTTAATACCCCAATTTCTTTTTCGCTAATCCCAGGTTGTATTGCACGTTCTCGTTGCCCGGAGCTAGCACATCAGCTTTGCTTAAGGCGAAATAGGCCGAATCGTATTGGCGGGTGAGCAGGTACATCGCTCCCAGGTTACTCCATGCTTCAGGATTGCCGTAATCGCTGGCAACTGCTTTTTCGTACTCTGTTTTAGCCTGCATGGGCTCCTTGCGCATGTAGTAGATATTGCCCAAGTTATTGTAGGCCGATGTATGGTTTGGGTTTAAGCGAATGGCTTCTTTGAAAGCGAGTTCAGACAAGGTATACTCCCCGGTCATCAAGTGATTCATCCCGAAATTAAACCAGGTATTGGCGTCTTCGCTGTAGATGTTCAAGGCTTTCTCAAAGAGTTCATTGCTGCGGTGCACCAGCTTCAAACGAGCCTCTTCGTTTTCTACCTTTTGCGCTTTCTCCGATAAGATAAAAGCCAAGGCACTGTTGGCCCGTATGCTATTCGGCGCCTTTTCAATATCGGCTTCGTAGAGCTTCTCGTTGTTCTTCCAATTGGGTATACGTTCGTTGCTCTTCCAAGCATAAGCCAAGGCCAAAACAAGACTCAAGTATGCGCCGTATTTCACCTTATCGCTCCATAAAACCAGCAAGAGCAAAAAGCCTAAGCTGGCGCCAAACATAAAGCGATCGGCAAAAGTGGCTTCAATTAAAAAGAAGATTTGAATGTAAAGCACCAAGCCGCCCAGCATCCACAAAAGAGCCGTAGTTCGTTGGCTATCTCTTCTCCAAAACCAAAGCAAGAAAAGGCTGCCTAAAAAGAGCGTCAACCCGAGTACCGACTTCCAATCGCCCCAGCCGTGTAATTCAAAATGGCTGTAATCATACGACCAGATTAAAGCATCCGGCCACAGCATTTTTTGCAGGTAGCGAGCGTAAAACTCAAATCCCATCGCTAACTGATCCAAGCGACTGGTTTGGTACGCTAAAGCATTGTTTACCACGGTCACCTCCGGACTTCCTGTTAAAACAAGCAGTCTGGATACAAAGAATATAGCCGCTGCTGCCATAGGCAATAAGTTCAGTGGTTTCATCCATTTTGTTTTATCCAATGGAAGCAATCGCCACGCAAAAACAGGCAGGAAAAGCAATGCCGACTCTTTGCTGAATAGGGCCAACATATAAAACACACTCGACCACCAAATCTGCCGATGTCGTCCTTCTGTATACCGCTCCCAAAAACCCAAGGAAAGGCTTAACCAAAGGAGCATCCAGAGTTCGTCTTGCGATTTAATATTGGCCACCACCTCCGTATGGGTTGGGTGCAAAGCGAAAAGGCCTAAGGTTAGCAGGATAACTTTTGTATCCACTTTCCATGCTTTCAGCAACTCAAATAGCAACCACAAAAGTGCGAGGTACAACAGCAAGGAAAAGAGGTGCATGGCTCCGGCATTCTTAGAGCCAAACAAGGCTATTTGGACTGCAAAAAAGCTGGAGGTCAGCGGACGGTATTCGTTTGCCTCGCTACGTAAATCGTAACCGTAGTAAAAGCTATTGGACCAAATCTCGGGTATTCCGGAAAAGCCCTTTTGTACCAATTGGTTTTGAGCGATGGCGGGAAAATCATCGACCGCAAACTCAAAACGCGCCGTTCTAAAATAGAGCAGCGCCGTCAGCAGTAAAATGCCGCCGAGCCAAAGCTTCGCATATTTCTCAAGACTTACGTTCATAGCGTAAGAAGGTATAAGCATAAGCGTGACGCTCATCTACGGGATGTTCCTCGCGCCAAGCTTCCGTCCACTCGTTGAGGTTAAGCTCCGGGAAATAGGCCTCAGCATCGCTAAAAGAAGCGTGCACACGGGTTAGGTATACACGGTCGCAGAGGTGGATGGATTGTTTGTAGATTTCGCCGCCACCCAACACAAAGCACTCTTCGTTTTCTAAGGTCTTGGCTAAAGCAACTGCTTCCTCCAAGCTGTGCACAATATGAACTCCTTCCGGTTGGTAATCCGTTTGGCGTGTGATGACAATATTCTCCCGATTGGGCAATGGGCGTTTAAACGATTCCAAGGTTTTCCGACCCATGATCACCGCATGACCTGATGTGGTTTCCTTGAAAAACTTCATGTCTTTAGGCAAATGCCAAAGTAAGTCGTTGTCTTTACCGATTGCATTGTTTTCGGCTGCCGCCACCATCGCTGTCAGGATCATGTCACAAGTTTAAGTCTTTCGCTAAGCAATAAAAAAAGCCACCCGATGAGAGTGGCTTTTAACATATTATTTAGGCTGAATTAAAGTAGCTCCAAGAGAAGCATAATTAAACCAACCAACATTAGAATACTACCCACTAAATAGAAGACATAGCCAATGCCTCCAGGCAAGATGATACCAATCAAAAGAATAATCAATCCGATTATAATTAGACGAACCCATTTATTGCCTAAACTAACATCGCCATTCTCCGCTGCTTTTTCAATTTTAGTTAATCTATTCACAACAGTCTTAGAAGCTTTTTCACTTGCCCTATTGCTTGGGGTTTCTGCTGCAGGAGCTTGAACTGGCGACTGAACTCTTTCACTTCCCAACTCTTGAGCAGGTGCGGTAGTTCTAAGTTCAATGGTTTGTGGCGCATTGCTTTGCGGGGTACCGGTTTGCTGAACCTGTGACGCAGGAATGGCCGGCAATTGAGTTACTTCCTGTTTGTCTTGCTTCTTCACTTCTGCAGAAGCAACTACTTCTTTCTTCACGTAAGCGCGACTGGAGTAGCGTTGTTGTCCGCATGAACTCAGAATAAGTGCAAAGGCTGCCAAAGCCAAAATAGGTAATCTTGATTTGATGTTTTTCATAGTTTTTTGAATTTCAAGTTTTAGAATAACAAGCAGGGAACAAAATGGTTTACCCAAAAATAGGAAAAGGGCAGCAATAGCCGCCCTTCTCACCGTTTATTTATTTTTTAATGCTTAGTTTTTGATATCGTAGCGCAAACCAAAATACACTAAGGTACCCATGGACGGTCCCCAAACCATGCCTGCGTCAAAGTACTGTCCGTAAGGATTACTCGGGTCGATGATCAAGTCTTTTTGCGTGATGTTCAACAGGTTCTCTACACCCGCATAAGCCTCTAGTTTCTTCCACGTTTTGCTCACCTGTAGGTTTACGTTCATGTAGCTTGGCGAATAGGCTCCGAACCTCAAGTTCTCCGGATTCTCTGCTAAGATTGGCAAACGTTTTTTACCAATAAACTGGGTGGTAACATCAAACGACCATTTCTTAGCTGTTTCATAGCCTATATTGATAAAGCCACGGTGCGGCGGAATCAAGGCCTTCTGCATCAAACCCGGCGCAAAAGTGGTGCGCACATCCAAGTAGCGGTAAGCAAAACGAAGCTCCAGCTTACGCAGCGGCTCCAATGTTAGCTGGGCTTGAAAGGTTTGACTATAGCTACTGCCATTCAAGTTACTCACCATAATTTGCCTCGCATTGGCGTCCATGTCTACCACCGCTTGGTTCTGGAAATAAACGTAGTAGTAGTCGAGCGATAATTGGCCTGTGCGACGAGACGAAATTTTGAAATCGAAGGTATAGTTAGCCCCGTAGTTCCAGCTCACTTCCGGATTCAATCCATAGGTGCCTGAGTTGGTATCGGCCAAAACCAGTCTTCTGGAACTTATCAGGATGGAACTGTTTTCGGTAAAGACATTGGCGGTACGCTGGCCTCTTCCGGCGCTTGCTCGGAAAGTGTGATTGGCTTTCGGTGTATATCGAACATGCACCCTCGGTGTGGCAAAGAAGCCAAAGAGGTTATGGTAGTCTGCGCGGATGCCCGTAACAACAGAAAGTACTTTGGCCATGTTATAGGTATACTCGGCAAAAGCCCCCGGCACAACTTCCGTTCTTCTAAAATTCCAGCGGTTGAACCTTTCCGTATAATCATCGGCTAAAACACTCAAACCACCTGTAAGCACATGGTTTTCGTCTTTCAAGTTTCGGTTAAAGATGAAGGTACCAAAGAAATTGTTGTGCTCGCCATTGTATTGGTTCAAGCCGGCTTTGAAACCGTTTTCGTATCGGTTAGCATGAACGATAAATCCGATGCTGGTTTGTTTCTCTTCGGTAGCCGGCCTACCCAGCTTAGCCCAGGCACCGTACTGACGGGTAATGTACTCCACCCCATAAGGCGTTGTGCTATCGCTTTCCATTCCGCGTTTGTAGCCAGTTTGTCCGCCGATGCGCACGTCGTTTAAAAACTTGACACCCAGCTGTGCTTCCCAATTATCGCCCACGTATTTCCAGCGGTTCATGAGGTTAACCGAATTACCACTCGGCATGTTCAGAAAACCGTCGCCATTTGGGTCGAATGCATTTTTAGTAAGGTTGCCGTGTGCCAAGAGCGAACTGTACCAGCGGGCGCCGAAACGTCTTTTGGTTAAGACATTGGCTTCTGCTCTACCAAAAGCATTGGCATAAGCATTCAGGTGCCACTTGTTCATGCTTTCGGGTTTTTTCAGGTCGATGTTAATCTGACCGCTCATGCTCTCAAAACCGTAAACCACCGAGCCGGCTCCTTTGGAAAGGTGCACCGACTCAACAAAGGGTCCGGGTATATAGGTAAGGCCGGTAGCTGCGCTTAACCCGTGCACAAAAGGCATGTTTTCTACCAGGGTTTGTGCATAGATGCCGGATAAACCCAACATCCTAATCTGCTTAATGCCGGTGAGGGCATCGCTATACGAAACCTCCACCGTTGGATTGGTTTCAAAACTTTCAGAGAGGTTACAACAAGCTGCTTTTTTGAATTCCTTTTCGCTCAGAATCTCTGTTTTGATATTGTTGAGCGATGAGATGGAAGTCGCGTTTTTCTCTTCACTTATGGTTACTTCTTCCAAAGCCTTGGAAGCCTCCAACATGATGTGAATATGATTTTTTCCGGCCGTTTCAACGGTATCATTCACGTAACCGACGTAGCTGATAACGAGTTTGGTGATTTCAGGATGGCGAACCATTCTGAACTTCCCCTCTTCGTTGGCGCTGGTACCGATGGTGGTGCCTTGCCAATAAACATTGGCAAAGGATAACCCAACATGTTCGCCGTTTTCCATGGTCATGACTCTACCCATCAGGATGGAGTCACTCTGCCCTTCAGCCCAAGCAAAGCTGAGCATGAAGAACATCGCTATAAGATACCTCATGGCTTGGCTTCCGATTTTTTAGGCTTGTGTTGCGTTTGATCGTATTGGCAGCAACCCGGCAACTCCTTGTAGGCGTCTTGGTCGGCTGCCTTTTTACTGGTTTCGTAACCTGCTTTGGTAATGAGTTCGTGGATTTTGTCTTCCGTGATTTTGCTCTTATCGTATACCACGGTAATCATTTTGGTTTTTTGATTCCAGTCGGCTGTTTTAACCCCTTTCACATCAAGGGCGTCTTCAATGCGCTCTTTGCACATCTCGCAGTTGCCTGAAACTTTAAAAACGAGGGTATCCATGTCTGCTTTGGCAGAACCCAAAAAAGGAAACAGTATGAGGGCCATTAGGCCAATTAATTTTTTCATGATTTTAAAATTGAGTGTTTGAAAATCTAGGATAGCAAAGGTTCTGTCCCGATTGGATTTCGGGACGAGGCTATCCTTACTCAATTTCTAAAACAGCAATGCAATACGTGTATTCGAGGTTGCCCGGGCGACTCCGTCATTGGAGCGAGGCTTTGCACTGCTTCGTATTGTGTATTTGGTGCGCCAACGTGGGCAATCACCGGCAAGGCAACGCTATACGATTGCGGCCTTTTAATTTCTTTGAACGTGCTGGATGCCTGTTGATCTTCGTCGGCAGCTTCAATCTGAATGATAAGCGTGCTGCAGCAGGGCTCATCGTCTGACTTTACCTTGCAACAATCCATGGATTCCAAACCGGCATCCAATACTTCAATTGAGCTAAATTCGCCATCGCAGTAGTTCAGCTGCACCATCATTCCGAAGGAGGAGATGGAGTAGAGAAATAAAACTACTATTGCGACAAACTTTTTCACTGATTACAAATTTAATAAACAAATAGCTTTCCAAAAATTGCTTCGCATCGCTTACAAGAAAAGTTTTAGTCATCCACTCCCGGAAGGGCATCGTTTTCCGATGCTGAAATACGACCTCATACCGCAGCAATTGCTTCACCAGGGCATTGTGAGCGCAGACCAATTCTTTGAGCCTACTGCCTTGTCTACCGAGGTGTTATTCAGAACGCATGATCAAGCCTACTACCAAAGTTTGAAAGACGGCAGCATCAGCGCTAAGGCCATGCGTAAGATTGGGTTTCCGCCTTCGCCTGCCTTGCTGGAGCGAGAGCTTGAAATCTGTCAGGGAACCTTAGACTGTGCCTACCATGCACTTGAGTATGGCGTTGGGATGAACGTAGCGGGTGGAACACACCATGCCTATGCCGACAGTGGCGAAGGCTTTTGCATCTTCAACGATTTTGCCGTAGCCGCCAACCAGCTTTTGTTTGAAGGAAAAGTAAACAATGTGCTTATCATCGATTTGGATGTACACCAAGGAAATGGCACCGCTCGAATCATGCAGGATGAACCTCGCGTTTTCACCTTCAGCATGCACGGTCAAGCCAATTATCCGATGCACAAAGAAAAATCCGATTGGGATATAGCCCTAGCAACCGATACCGGCGATGAGGAATACTTGGATGTTTTGGCAAAAGCTTTAGCGAAACTGAAGTCGCAAAATGCAGACTTGGTCTTCTACCAATGTGGGGTAGATGTATTGGGTACGGATAAGCTGGGTAAGTTGAATTTGAGCAAAGAGGCTTGTGCCGAGCGCGACAGGATGGTATTCCGGTTTTGCAAGGAAAGAGGACTGCCTGCGGTGGCCGCCATGGGTGGAGGATATTCACCTCAAATTGCCGACATAGTAGATGCCCATGTGCGCACTTTTGAAATCGCTTCCGACCTCTTGGGAGGCTAAGAGTGGCTTATAGGGAGAAAAAAGTTTTTCAGCACAATTCTTTTGAACGATTTTTAAAAAAAAGTCTTGTTTTTCTCTGCTTCATTTGCTGTAAATTAGTGTGAGCAAAGCCGAGGGTTTTTAGACCTCCCTAAAAGGCATTGCCACTAGATTAAGCGAAGTATAACTAATCATGAAAAAGCAAGGAAGCGACAAGAAAACTAAGCCGGCTTCAAAAACGAGCAAACTGGAAGAGAAAAAGCTTGAAAAGTACAAAAAGCAAGCTTTGAGCGAGATTGAAGATGAGGATGAATCGTCAGATGAGCCTAGCGCTGATGACATCAATTTTCAACTCGACGACTTCGATGATTTTGACGACGACGACGATTATTAATCGACGTTAATCCGTTTTAATCCCCGAATCACCTCTCTCCGGCTTCCTGCTGATTTCCTCCTATTCCCGTTACAGATCTAAGTCGATTACCGGTGTAGTCACTGTGGATGTTCTGTGCAATGCCCTGTCGTTGAGCCAAACTTCAAATTGCGCATTGTCTGGATTATGTCCCAAAATCCGCAAAAGATCGAAGCCTATACGTACGTCCATGGTGCCGCTGATGCCCTTGTACTTGCCTTCAGGCGTGATGCTTTGTAAGCGCTGACTAAAATGCAGGGTATCCGTTCCGTTAAGGTAATAGGTCTTTTGTCCGCCGTTCACTGAGTAGAAATTCACATGCAGGTTAAAGAAATAGGGCGACTGAAAATCGAAGGGGGGAATGGTATCTTCTTCTCGGTAGCCGATATCCCCATCGCTGTCTGCATAGTTCAATTTGAGTGTGAGTGCATCACTTTTACCATTGGAATCCAAGCTCATTTCATAGGAATCCAGCGATAAGCTGGGAAGGCCATCGCCTGTATCAGATTTGCCGCAAGCCACAATTAGCGAAAGAAGCAGTATTTTCGAAGCCGTTGAAACAGCAGGCATGAAGGTATCGGATAGCATAGATTTAATCACCTCCACAAGTTACGCCAATTTCCGCGAAAAGGCTTTGGAAGTATACCGCTACCAATACCACCATTTACCCAGCCTCCAGTTGTTTATGCGCCTCACCGGTTTCGATCCGGAATGGCCGCAAAACCAAAATACCTGGCCCTTTCTTCCCATCTCCTTTTTTAAAACTACGGAGCTGAAAACCACCGAAGGAGAGGCCGAGATTCAATTCTTCAGCAGCTCCACCACGGGGAAAGGTGCTAGCCGACACGCCGTTCACAGCCTTGCCGTTTACGAGCATAGTTTTCGCTCAGCCTGGCGTCTCTTCTACCCAGAACCCGAAGCACTTTGTGTGCTTTGTTTGCTGCCCTCCTACCTGGAGCGCGACGGCTCTTCTTTGATATACATGGCCGAGGATTTTCTGAAACGTTCTAGCGATGCAGACAGCGGTTTCTTTTTGTACGAACACGATGCCCTTTTCAACGTTTTGCAAAAGAAGAAGCAAGAAGGCAAAGCCACACTTTTGCTGGGGGTGAGTTATGCGCTTCTCGACTTTGTAGAAAACCACCAATTGAGCGATTTCCCGGAATTAATCGTGATGGAAACCGGAGGTATGAAGGGACGCAGAAAAGAAATGATTCGTGAAGAATTGCACGCGGTATTGACTGCCGGTTTTGGGGTTGAAAAGATCCACTCCGAATACGGCATGACCGAGCTACTGTCGCAAGCCTATAGTCAAGGCGACGGCCTGTTTCATTGTCCGCCCTGGATGAAAGTGATCGTCAAAGACCAAAACGACCCTTTCTCCGCTCCCTTGATCAACAAACGTGGCCGCATCTGCATCATCGACTTAGCCAATGCCTTCAGCTGTGCCTTTATTGAAACAGAAGACCTGGGCATTGTGCATGAAGACGGAAGCTTTGAAGTACTCGGTCGCTTAGACCACAGCGATATGCGTGGGTGTAATGTGATGGTCTCTTAATGAAGTTAGACTGTAGAATCGTTGGACTGTGAGCCTGATTTTGTTAACTGTTAATTGTTTAATGTCTGTGGTCTTTTGAAGTTCGGTTTTCCATTCCGAATTTAATGCCTTGGAACAAGCCTGATATCAGACAGGCGCCGCTGAATACAAAGGATATGGCACCCAGCTCACGCCAGCGCAGGTACCTGAAATAATCCGCTTCCAAGCGAGTAGAATCGCCGATGAAGTAGTCTATTGGGTTTAGCTCAGCAAAAGAAAGTTTCAGCACCAAGCCCACAAGCAGAAAACCAGCTCCGCTATACAGCAGGTAAGACTCATTCAGTTGCATCTTATACAATGGAAACGACAAGAGGATGGCACAATGCGATATTCCAAACAAACCAATAAGTGGATAGCCCAACGCAAAAAAATGCAGCATCTGCTGTAAATCAGGAAGCAACAAAACAACATAAGCCGCATAGGCTAACTTAGTCCAAGGTGTCCATTCCTTGGACTTGTACATGCGGTAAGCCAAATTACCTGCTATGGCCAGTAAGCCAATACGCTGAATAAGGTTCAGAAAGAAATGCGGTAGGTTTAGTGCCTCCTCTAGTGGCATAAGCCAAGGATTCGCTAGGTCTAGCGATTTGTTTAGATTCCCGACAACCGGAAGCACAAAAACCAATAGGATGAAAACATTCCGAAAACCTTTCACAAAGGGAAGCTAGTATAAAAACAAGAACGGGGCATGAAAAAGCCCCGAGAAAATCCCGGGGCCTAGTATTTCTCTTATAAGTTAAACTCCAGCTTATTCAGCGGCTGGAATAAATCGACCTTAAAACTAAACCGTATCAAATTAGCCCAACCTTTAAAGCCATCTCCCGGGTTATCGCTAATGGCAATTGGCAAGTACACTTGCATCAGACCTAAGTTTAGGCCCAAACCAACTTCATAGGCTGTTAAAGAATCGGCTATGCCGTAATTTCCATAGAGCGTTAATGGGATTCCCACCTTTCTCGTAATTTCAATTCCGGCTGTAGCCACCTGATTTCCGAACAAGTTACGGTGCTTCATGGTGCCTTGGTTATTCAATACCTGTCCGGTTCCCAGCCAGCCCATTTTACCGGTAAACCTGCGATCCAGAACCGTATACTCTTGCTGAAAATCGGTGCCGCTGGAAGTATACAATTGCGTGAAGGCATTATCGAAATCGCTCACGCGCATGCCGGCATAAGCATGGTAGCCCACACTCCATTTTTTAGTAATCTGTCGGGTCTCTTTCACCTGTATCTCAGCGATGAACCCATTGGTATTGCCTTCCATCAGATAGGTTAGTCCGGCGTAAGTCTCACGGGTAAAGACGTGGTTTTTGGCTTTTCTAACCCAACGTAAGGTGGCGAAATTATAATCGCGAACCCCAAATGAATCCGGTTGCAATAGGTTGGTTACGCGGCTCCCCGTTAGCTGTAAAAAGCTACGGAGGGTATGGTCTTTTTTGCGGCCATCGAAGAAGGCAGTAATAGCCGGCTGGATCTTTTCAAAACCGGAGAAGCGCTTGTACTGCGCTGTAAACCTAAGCTTCTCAATTTTCTTATCCGGCAAAGGAATATCGTATTTGACGTGTGCCATGCCTACCAATTCCTTATTGCCCACTCCGTAGAGCGGCTGTATGATATAGTTGAACTTTCGGCCATTGAGACTGTAGTTGTGAAATGTCAATCCAAACATCCCTCTATCGTAGCCGTTTACACCCACACTTGGAATCAGGAAAACAGGACTGCGTTCGTTTCCGCGAACACCGGTGAAAAAACCAATTTTAAGAGGTTCGCTGCGTTTGAATAGGCCGGAAACATCCGATTTATTGTTTCGCTGGTTTAAGTCGGGCGTAATTTGGTAGTAATCCAATACAACACCATTGTATGCTGAATTTGGGAAACTAAGCGATTGACTTCCTTCATGGCCATTTACCCAATAAGCCTTTGCCGGCTCTCCCTTTTCTAAAAACACAATCTGGTAAGGAGAGGCAACGCCGCCGCGGTTGTGAACCGTAACCCGAATGGAATCGCCTTGGGTTCTAACGCGGCCAATACCGTAATCCATTTGTTTCTCTGTGCGAATCAGGTCTTGAAAGAACCAATCGAGTTTTTCACCGCTGTTTTTCTCAAAAATATACTGCACGTCGGCCGGAGAAGGGTGTTTAAATTTCCAGGTATCAAAGTAATTGTGCATGCACAAGTCGAAGCGTTCTGTGCCGAGGTAAGCTTCCAAATACTGCAGTAAATAAGCGGTGCGCATGTAGGCCAATAAACCGTATTGGAAGAAGGTCATATCATTGGCATGCACTGCGATATCACCTTGTTTGTTGTGCGATGCCAAGAAGTTCACTAAAAAGTGACTTTCGCCCAATTTCACATTGGTGTCTTTGGGTGCAAGTTTAAACGGTAAACCCAGGTTAATGGAATTGTACTCGTTGTACATCTTTTGCATGTAGCGATGTTCTACATAGCTATTGAAACCTTCATCCATCCAGGTTTCCGTTCTTTCATTGCTGGCCAGAATACCGTAAAACCAGTTATGGCCAATCTCATGTGTTATTACATTGTCTAGCGATTTGGCTGAGCCTCCGGAAGAGATTACGGTGACCATAGGGTATTCCATTCCCCCGCCGGCAGAAAGCGGACCTTCTACCGCGGTAGCAGACGGATAAGGATACGGACCAACCCATTTGGAGTAATAGTAGATGGCGCTGTCTAAAAAGCCGGCAGCATCTTTCCAAGCAGGTGAGGTTTCGCCAAGGTAAAATACCCAAGTATCCACTGAGGTACCGTCTTCTATGGTTACCGCGCTCTTCTTTACCTGGTAGCGTTTATCAGCGAACCAGGCAAAATCATGGATGCGGTCTTGTTTGTAGTGAAGTGTTTTCAGTTCTGTTTCAGACTCCGGTGTGGCAAAGCCGCCTTTTGGGTATGGAACTGTTTCTTCTTTCGCTAGCTCGGTAAGCCAATTGATTTCTTCTTTGTTCTGTAATACTCCGGTGGCGGCCACGCGGTAGTTTTTTGGAACTATAATCTTCACATCAAAGCTCCCGAATTCACTGTAGAACTCGCCTTGGTTGAGGTAAGGCATCTCGTGCCATCCATCGCGATCGTATACGGCCGGTTTTGGGTACCATTGGGTGGCTTGGTAAGACTGGCCAACATGTCCTAAACGGCTGAAATCGCCCGGAAACTTCACCGTAAATGGTGTAGAAATCCAGGTTGTCGCTCCCGGGAGCAAAGGTTCATTTAGGTATACTTTACAGATATCGATATGCTTAGGATGGTATTCCCAGCGCAACGGTTTTTTACCATCGCTAAAATTTAAGCTGTCGATCCAGCCGCGGTTTTTATCTGCCGTAAACTGAAAGCGATTCGATTCCTTTTCCCGTAGCTGTTTAGCAAGGGCAGTGCTATTGTCTCGGTAAGCGTTAGGCCAGAGGTGAAACCAGATAAAGTGAAGCGTATCCGGTGAATTGTTGGTGTATTCAATCTTTTCTGTAGCCATGAGCTGATGAAGGCTGTCGTTCAGCTTCACACGGATGGCATAATTCACTTCTTGTTGGAAGTAGTCCTTCTCTTGGGCTTGCGCTACAAAGGGGATAAGAAGGGCGAATGCGAGGGATTTGAATTTCATGTTATTCGCGGTTTTTAGAATCGATAAAAAGGGTTACTGGCCCATCATTCACTAAACTGACTTGCATATTGGCGCCAAAAACACCGGTCACGGGTTCTTTTCCGCTTAAACGAGTAAGTTCTTCGATGAATTGCCCGTACAAGGGTATGGCCGTCTCCGGACGAGCAGCGCGGATATAACTGGGGCGGTTTCCTTTTTTAGTGGAGGCGTGTAAGGTGAATTGGCTGACCACGGCCAGCTCAAATTGCTCTTGCAGGAGTGATAGGTTCATCACTCCCTCTACGTCTGGAAACACCCGAAGGTTACAGATCTTAGCACAAAGCCACGCAATATCTTCGCTCGTGTCTTCCTCTTCTATGCCCACTAAAACGAGCAGGCCTTTGCCTATGTTTCCACGGTCTATTCCATCGGCCGTGATGGCCGCTTGGCTAACCCTTTGAATCAATACACGCATAGGCTCGAAATTAAGTCGCGGTGAACAATTTCTGGCTGCTGGGGTTGATATCTTGAAGCATTATTACGAAATTAATCACTCAACTAATTAAAAATTAAACATGAAAAAATCACTAATTCTAGCTGCAGGACTAGCGTTCTGCCAGCTCAGCTATGGGCAAATTTCAAAAGGCGCATTGTATGTTACCGGGTTTGGCTCGGTGCAGGGTTCCGGGGGTGAAACTTCCATTTCCAATAACGGTAACACGTTCAGCAGTGAGCACAACAGAACCTTCAACGGTAGTTTCGGACTTGGAGCCGGTTATTTCTTAAACGATAATATAGCAGCCGGTGCCAGCCTCAATTTTATGGGCAGTAAGGTGACTCCGGCAGACACGTCTGACCCGGTTGAAAAATCGAGCGGCTTTGGAATCGGCTTATTTGGGCGGTATTATGTTCCGCTTGGAGAGTCTTTCTATTTCCATGGACAATTGGGACTCAACTTCGATAACTCCAGCAGTTATTCTGAGAAAAACGGCGTTGTAACCGATGATCCAAGGATTACCACCATTGGCTTAGGCATTCGTCCGGGCTTCACCTACTTTCCAACTAAAAAGATTGGCTTGGATGTGATGTTTGGCAATTTAGGATGGTCTAGAACATCTTCTTACCAAGAGATTGGCACAGCTACTCAAAGAGGCTACGACAATAATTTCATGGCCAACTTCAACTTGACCAATGTCACTTTTGGCGTACAGTATTTCCTATTTTAACTGAATTTGAAAATGTAGATAAGGGCCTTCGGGCCCTTTTTTTATTCGCTAAAAAACAAAAAAGCCGACAAGCAAAAGCTCGCCGGCTGGGAATAGTTTTAGTGTGCAATTAGGCTTCTGCCTGTTTATCGCTTTTAATCTTTTTCCAAAGAGCCGCACCGCCGGCTACAAATCCAACGGCAATGACTTTCCAAAATTTGAGTAGCAAAACGAAAATACCCGTTTTGGCCAAAACCTTACCGGCAACCAATCCGCCAACAGTCCAGGCAGCCACCTCATCGATATTGGAATCGAAGTCGGCATAACGCATGCCTTCTGCAAACTGGAATGAACCGATGATTTCCGGGATATCTTGTTTCACCTGATCGAGCACATTCATGCCGGAGATTGCATTCATCACCAGTACACCTTTCCGACCGAGGATACGAATATTGTAGTTCAAGGTATTTGCTTCAGCGTCGTCGAAGTTCAATTCTTTGGCCCAGTGCAAGACCTTTTTATCGCTATCGTAATAGGGTTTTGAAGCCCAGCCTATAAGTGACATTGTGCCAAAACCTTCTTTTTCGCGCTCAATACTCGCTGCATTGGTTTCTTCAATCAAGTCTTTTAAGAGGTCATCGTAGTCAATGTCTTCGGCATCATCGTCTTCCACATAACCCATTGGGTCGTATTCAATATCGAAAACAAAAGTGCTATCGCCCATGATATTGGCCCCTTCCGGCACCAACATTCCCAATGAGGCAGCAACGCTTGGCGGGTTACCCCAAAGATCTACTAAAACGGTGCGGGTATCTGTGGCGTCTAAGAAGGTATAACCTTTTGGAACCGTGAGGGTACCCAGGTCGTTACCCAATTGAATTTGTCCCGTTTTAAATTGCAATCCCTTCACCAGGGAATCTTGCATTCTCAACCCATTAAGCAGGGCATTAATCTCTTCTGCAGTGACTGTTTCTTCTTCGCTAGATTGAGGCAATTCATCTTGTGCGAAAACAGGGAAGCCCAGCATAAGCATAGCTAGGCCAAGTAGTATTTTCTTCATAGGCTTAAGGTTCCGGTTTGATTTCTAGAGGGAACCAACACAATACTAAGCGAAAAATGAAAAGTGAACAAGAGGATTTAGCCAGCCTAAAGCCCGTTATGCCCTTAATCTGAAAAGGCACTAGTAAGCTTTAACCGAATCGAGTATATTCGTCGAGAACCTTATACCTAACAATGGGAAAGACCTATTATTTCAAAGCCCTGCTCTGTGCTTTTCTCTTTGGCACTTCTTTCACCGGCTCGG
>SBGR01000049.1 GCA_006226545.1 Bacteroidota bacterium
GAAGTTAATTCACTAAAATCTCTACTTCAACAGATACTTAAGTTTCTTATGAATTAATCACCATAATTACCTCTACAAGTCTATAGGTTTATTGTGGAATTTGGTATTTGGTATTTGGTATTTGGAAATTAATATTCCTTAACCTTAACCTTAACCTTAACCTTAACCTTAACCTTAACCTTAACCTCATTTCTCACTCCTCATTCCTCAATAATCCTTTTCTTTGCACTTCATGTCTGTACCTAAGCTAAGCATCATTACCGTTACTTATAACGCAGCGGAGTTTATCGAGCCCACCATTCAATCGATTGCGAGTCAAAGTTTTCGCGATTTTGAATACGTGGTAGTGGATGGTTTATCGAAAGACAATACGGTTGAAATCTTGAAAAATCACCCGGAAACGGTCCACCGCTGGGTGAGCGAAAAAGATGCAGGCTTATACGACGCTATGAACAAGGCCATCGCATTGGCGCAAGGCGAATACGTGATGTTTCTGAATGCCGGCGATCTGCTATACGACGATGAGGTATTGAGTGAAGTATTTGCTGCTGCGCACGACGAAGACATCATTTACGGCGATACGGCCGTGATCGATACCAACTATGAATTGGTAGGCATGCGTCACCTCAGACCGCCGCATAACCTGAACTGGAAAAGCTTTCAGAAAGGTATGGTGGTTTGCCACCAAGCCATTATTGCTCGACGCGCCATTGTACCGCTATACGATACACAATACCGCGTAGCAGCTGATATCGACTGGGCTATCCGACTTACAAAAGCCTCCAAAAGCAGCTTTTTCTTTACCGAGCCCCTCGTGCAGTTTATGCAAGATGGCATCTCTACACAATACCGCAGCCTCGGACTCAAGGAGCGTTACCGTGTGATGGTTAACCACTACGGTCGCATCCCTACCTTCTTAAACAACTTGTGGTTGGGCATTAAATACTTCGCTACCCTTCGCTTTATCAGCAACGTAAGGAAATGAGTCGCATTAAACTTTGGGACCGTTATTTTACGCCCTTTATTTCGCAAGAAGACATCGCTAAACGTGTGGCCGAAATGGGCACTAAACTCAGCATGGATTATACGGGCAAACGTCCGGTATTTGTGGCTGTATTGAATGGCAGCTTGCACTTTGCCTCCGACCTCACCCGGCATTTTGAAGAAAAATGTGAAATCAGCTTTGTGAAGTATACCTCCTACCAAGGCATGCAAAGCACCGGTAAGCTACAGCAAGTTCTCGGGCTTCAAGAAAGCGTTTTTGGAAGGCATGTGATTCTGTTAGAAGACATTGTAGACAGCGGACTAACCTTGGCCGGAATCTTTGAATCGATAGCGGCATTAGATCCACTCAGCATTCGCACTGCCACCTTATTGTATAAACCTAAAGCGATGCGTTACAGCGTAAAACCAGACTATGTCGGATTTGAGATTGGGAACGAGTTTGTGGTAGGCTACGGAATGGATTATAATGGCTTAGGCAGAAATATGCCCGGATTATACCAAGCACTGCCGCTTTAATACCCCTAAAAATTGGTGTAGGATATTGAACTTGCTATATTCGCATCTCATTAATTAACGCTCATACAACATCATGTTAAATATAGTTTTGTTTGGCCCTCCGGGTGCAGGTAAAGGAACTCAAAGTGCTAAACTAGTAGAACGGTATAGTCTTGCTCACCTCTCAACCGGTGACGTGTTTCGCTACAACATCAAAAACAATACAGAGCTCGGACAGCTCGCCAAAAGCTATATGGATGCCGGTAACTTGGTTCCGGACTCAGTAACCATTTCAATGTTGGAAGCTGAGGTAAACAAAAACCCGGATGCAAAAGGGTTTATCTTCGATGGATTCCCACGTACTACGGCACAAGCAGGGGCTTTGGATGAGTTTCTATCAAGCAAAAACACAGGCATCAGCTTGATGTTGGCCTTGGAAGTTCCGGAAGAAGAGTTAGTGAAAAGATTACTTCTTCGTGGTGCTGAAAGCGATAGAGCCGACGACAAAGACGAGAGCATCGTGCGTAACCGCATCAAGGTTTACAACGAGCAAACAGCCGTGGTTGCCGACTTCTACAGCAAACAGAATAAGTTCAAAGCCATCGAAGGTGTTGGAGAGATTGAAGCGATTTTCGGCCAGTTATGCGCTGAGATTGAAGCTACACAAGCTTAATCCCTTTTAAATCGCTTTATACCAGTGTCTTTTGGCACATACCTAACTTGAACAGTCTCCTGTTCAACTGCACATTTCCTATGCTCAAAATGACCATTCAGAAGAATTTTTCTTCAAGGAAATTATTTTCTACTGAAAATTTGGGTATTTCAGCGTATACTTGATTTACGGCAAATCTGGAGAGGATTAAATTCCATTTCCAGCTACTCATTTAACACACACTTAAACCCAGTGAATGAGTACGTTAGTCAAGCAAAAAACTGAAACCTATACCCATGAAATCCCCTGCAAATTCATGGAATACGCATCGCTTATTGCGGCGAACTCTAGTATTCCTTACCCTAACCTCTGGTATTCAATTAACAGCCAAGCCACTTTACAATAGCGATAAAGATGGATTCAAATTCATCTTCGGAATGAACATCGCTAGTCCGAGATGGTCGCCCTACCATACCATCTTCACTGAATATAGTGAAGTGACACCAAAGCTTATTCAGGCACCTGAACCGCGTAAAAATTATTTTGGCTCCGAAATCGGGTTTTGGGTTAGCAATGAGGGAAGTCTCATTAAACTGGCGCTTGGAGGAATCAACAACAGCTTTACTCGTATCGATAGCTTGGAGGAATCATTGACCTACCAAATCAAAAACCGCTACCTGGATGTTTCGTTAGGTGGAAACTTGGTAAATGAAGAAAAGTTCCGCTTTGCCGTGTTAGCCGGACTTAACCTCAATTTATTGCAATTGCGTTCAAGTGATAAAAGCGTTGCGGAACAATGGGTAGGCAGGGTAATCACCACTATGATTATGCCATTCTCTGTATTGACCAATAAGAGTCCGTGGGACCATGAAAAAACAAGGTTTTGGCTTGGCGGACATCTCGGTGCATTGATGTCGTTTGGGGCAGAATCTGAATTCACCTTTGAGTATACCTACCACCTGCCTTTCCACCGCGTAAACTTAAATAAGGTGCGTGATAAAGTGACGCCGGAATACCTGCAAACCTACTCAGACAACGACTTTAAGCTGTACCCTCGCTATGGTGTATTTAAAATTTACTTCGCTTTCGGAAACAATTAACCCATGAAATCATTTAAGCTTTTCTTTACTTCAGTATTGAGCATCGCTATCTGCTTTGCTTTTGTCAGTTCAGCACCTTCAGAAAAGGTTAAGATTGACCCCATATTCATTGGTCAGAAGAATGTTTTTAGTTTTTTTGTCCCAAAGGATGCCTATAGCAAATTCACCAAAAGTGAAAACGAAGTTCAAATTCGATGTGAATCAGGTGAGGTAGCCAGCATCGTTTTCAATACGCCTGCAGGCTGGCCGGGATCAAGTGTAGAAAAACACAAAAACCTATTGAAAGCGGCCAACCAAAGCACCACCGGCAAAATAACCGAATCTACCACCGTTACCGGTGTGCCATTCCAATACTCCGAAACGGCGATGGATTGGAACGGTAAAAAAATTCACATTACCATGGCCAGTTATTTTCATAACGACCTGGGTGTTTCCATTACCTATTCTCAGTTGAACCTGGACACCAATGCCCGCAACCGGGTAATCAATTCTTTTCACTGGGGTGTTCAACACGATAAGTTGTATAATAGAACCATAACCCATTCCTACGCTTATTTGGTCGATTCCGTATCAAAATCAATCAAGGGTAATTGTCAGATCGATCCTTTAAAGGACAACTCATTTTGTCCTGAATTCACAATCAAAGAGTTAAAGTACCCCGACTTTGAATTACTCCTCACCGACTCGGCCATCAACTCGGTAAAAAGGAAAAACAGTCCCATTTTATTTGAACACATTAGCGAACCAACAGTGGGCAATGGCTACATCATGCTAACCCCGGCTAAAAACGGCAGCGATAAAGAATACTTTGTTGAAATGGGATTCTATACCAACTCAATCTACCATGCATTTACACCTCAAAAGGACTTAAAGTTTCAATTCTATAAAATGCGTTTCAAGGTTACCATTGATACGCCGCGAAAAGAATTGATTGCTAAAGCAGCAGGCGGCAAGTGGGAGTCTTTGAGCTTACCCTTCAGCATAGCCGATTATAACCTCACCTGGTTTAAAACTATGATGGGCGTTTATGTGAGGGATGGATGGTAAACGATAATTCCTAATTACGACAAGCTTTCTTGAACGAAAACCTTTCATTTTCAAGTACAGGTATCGCTAAGAAAAATAGCTGAATCAACCAATTCAGACAGATTTGAGCTTTCTTTGCGCTTGAAATGGCTGAATCGAATTTTGTTGACTATGTAAAAATCTGTTGTCGTACCGGAAAAGGTGGCGCAGGTTCCTCTCATTTGCACAGGGATAAAACCACTGCTAAAGGTGGACCTGATGGCGGTGACGGAGGTCGCGGAGGCCATATCATTTTGCGCGGCAACTCGCAATTGTGGACATTGCTTCACTTGAAATACCGCAAACACGTGATTGCCGAAAATGGCCAGGTGGGCGGAAGCAACCACAAAACCGGCGCGCAAGGCAAGGACGAAATCCTCGAAGTTCCTTTGGGCACCGTGGCTCGTCATGCCGAAACCAATGAAATTCTGTTTGAAATAACCGAAGACGGTCAAGAGCAAGTATTGCTTTCTGGCGGTCGCGGCGGACAAGGAAACGCACATTATAAATCGCCAACCAACCAAACGCCACGCTTTTCCCAACCCGGAGAAGACGGCAAAGAAGAGTGGATGATTTTGGAGTTGAAGGTATTGGCTGATGTAGGTTTGGTAGGATTCCCGAATGCCGGTAAGTCTACCCTCCTTTCTGTGGTTACCGCAGCCAAGCCGGAAATTGCAGACTACCCGTTTACTACCATGGTGCCGAACTTGGGCATCGTTCAATACCGCGACTATAAGTCGTTTGTAATGGCCGATATTCCGGGAATCATTGAAGGGGCCAGCGAAGGACGAGGTCTTGGAATCCGCTTCTTGAGGCATATTGAGCGAAATGCGCTACTGCTCTTTTTAGTTCCTGCTGATTCTGGCGATATCGTAAAAGAATACGGCATCCTATTGAAAGAACTGGAAGCCTTTAATCCGGAAATGCTCCAGAAAAGACGCATTCTAGCGATTTCAAAAAGTGATATGCTCGACGAAGAGCTGATGCAAGAAATCAAATCAGAATTGCCACCAGATTTACAGACCATCTTTATATCCTCTGTAACCGGCTACCACATGCAGGAGTTGAAAGACATGCTGTGGAATGATTTGAACTCGAGTGAGTGGGATGATTAAATCGTCTCTCCACTATGCTTAAATCTCGAACAAAACATGAAAACCTTTCCTCCCAAACAGTACCGTTTCAAGTTTAAAGATTCTGCTTCGGAGACGATGGAGCGACTGAAAAATCGAACACTGAATTCTGAGATGAACCTTTCTACTTTCACCGATAAATCCATGATAGGAACTGTCTCTGATACTTTCTTTAAGGTGAACTCTACCTTGATTGGAATTGGTGCCTTCTGCGTGATGAGCGGACAAGTAGATTCGGAAGAAGGACAGGTATCGGTTCAGGTAAATAAGGTATTCAAAGGCTTTATTTATTTCTTTTATATCATGCCGTTTCTAGCTATGATTCCAGCTATGTTCGACACGGAAACACCATTTTCTTTGTTGTTTCTCATTGGGCCAATCGTAATGATTGCCTTTATTCGGTTTGTATTTGTGGAATTAGCCTTTCGCTTCGCCTCCTCCGAAGGACTTAAAAGACTTAGCGATATTCTCCAAGTCGAATTGATCAAAGAATAAGTGGGTCTTGGCCTTCCACTGCCTCTAGACAAAAGCGCTCATCCCGTCTAAGATTTTACACCTCAGATAAAATAAAATACATTATTTATAAAATGAGCTTATTCATTTATTAGCTTGTTCGTTTTGGTAAGTGGCTGTGTATCACATTTGTTGCGGAATAAACAAAAACACTGAACACTCAATTACTGAACTATGACTACAAATGGAACTCAAACATCCCTTTTTGAGCGAATCGGAGGCATGACCGCTGTAAATGCAGCGGTTGACATTTTCTACCCGAAAGTGCTCGCCGATGCAAGCTTGTCTCATTTCTTTACCAATGTCGACATGAAAACTCAGGCTGCCAAGCAGAAAGCCTTTTTGGCTTATGCCTTTGGTGCTCCCATGAAGTACAGCGGACAGAATATGCGCGATGCCCATTCCCGCATGCAGCTTGAAGACAGCCATTTCAATTCTGTAGCCGGCCACTTGGTCGATACCTTAAAAGAATTGGAAGTACCACAAAGCATTATTGATGAAGTGGTTGAAGTTGCTTTGAGCGTAAAAAGCGATGTGCTAAACAAGTAATCAACAATCAAGTTCTAATCTGTTAAAAGGCCACCTCTCCCCGGGTGGCTTTTTTTTTTATTTCCTCGCATCTCCCTAGAGCGATGTATCTTCGGGGAACCATGAGACTAATTAGCCTGCTACTTGTTCATTTATGCTGCTTACCCCTAGCTGCACAAGTTTACCAAAGCAGCAATTTCTTAAGCACTGATTACCATACCCTTTCCTATCGCTTAAGCGATTCAGCCTTGGTTATAGGCACTGAACAAGGTATTCTGGTGATGACCAAAACCGACACCCTAACCTTGCCCGGCCAAAGGGCTGTGATGCACCCTGATGGAAAAGAAGCTACTACCCTGGAAACAGGGTTGGACAAAAGCATACTGCGGCGCTATAACCAAGACTTCAAACTCCTTGATTCGGTTCAGCTGGCAGGCAAAGTAGTGGATCTATGCTACGGAAAAGGGAAAGAACTCTTCACTTTGCAAAGTACCAATCACCAAGACAATGACGATCTAGCCGAGGTATACCGCTTGAAAAATGGCAAGATCAAAAAACACTTTTTCGCAGGGATGCCGGAGGGCAATGTGAGCTCCATCGCTTACGAAGCAAAACGGAAATACCTCCTAATTGGAGGCGCTTCTCAGGGCGCTATACTCACCCGAAAAGGCCGGCCACGTTATGGCTTTGCCTCTCCCTTTTGGTGTTATACCCAGAGCTTTAAACACGGATTATTTGCTGTGTTCCACCGCTATAGAGACGCCTCCATTATTGAGGTTTTCCATACGCCCGGAAAAACGGCCTTTGCCCTGAAACACGAATTGGATACCACCTATCCGGCTCCGAACATTCCGGATGGAACACACTTAGCCATCATTGCCTGTTTTGATTTTAGTCCGGAAACGGATTATATGCTGGCGCTGGATCACAGCAATGCACTCACCGTATTTCAGCCTAGTGGCCAACCGGTAGAACAAATTTGTAAGTCGGAAGCCTGTGTTTTTGCATTCTTCTTGCATGATGAGGTGATTGCTTGGTACCATAAAGACAAAAAGAAACTTATCATTGTTCAACCTAAAAAATTTGATTGATGGTCAACCGATTTATTACCTGGCTGCGCGGACTTTTTAACCTCGATGCCTATAAAACAAGAGAAGATGAAGTAATTGAATCCATCCGCAACAACGTGGAGTTTCGAGGCACCAACCTTTGGATTCTCATCTTTGCCATCATCATTGCTTCGGTAGGCTTGAATGTAAACTCCACCGCTGTGGTCATTGGAGCGATGCTCATCTCGCCATTGATGGGACCCATCATTGGTATTGGATTAGGGGTAGGCATTTACGATTTCCAACTCATTAAGAAATCGGCACGAAACCTTGCCGTTGCCGTTGTGATATCAGTGCTAACCGCGGCCATCTATTTCTTTATTACCCCGATTAAAGATGCGCACTCTGAATTGCTGGCCCGCACCACTCCAACCATTTGGGATGTTTTTATCGCCTTCGCGGGTGGTATGGCAGCCATCATTGCCATCAACTCCAAGGAAAAAGGGAACGTGATTCCGGGAGCGGCCATCGCTACAGCCCTCATTCCGCCATTGTGCACAGCAGGCTATGGCGTGGCTACCGGTAATTTGAGTTATTTCATCGGTGCCTTTTACCTGTTTTTGATCAATACCGTATTTATCTGTTTGGCTACCATCTTAATTGTACGTTACCTGCGTTTTCCGGTATTCAGTTTTGTAAACGATCAAACCGCAAAAAAGGTTAAACGCAGCATCACCTGGGTAGCCGTAATCACGATTATTCCCAGCATCGTTTTGGCCACCCGGTTAGTGCTTAAAAACATTTATGAAAACAAGGTAAACACCTACGTTGAGAAGGAATTTCACCTTCCAAATACCATTGTAGTTGACCAAGAAACCGATTACCTCAACAAGAAAATCACCTTATTCCTCATTGGCGACCGCTTGGACTCTACCGATATCAAACGCTTGAGCTTCAAGCTTTCCGATTACGGTTTGGGCGAAACCGAATTGGCCATCAAACAAGGGCAAGAGCAAACCGAACAGATTGGCTTTGATACCGAATTGATGGAAGACATGCTTCGTCGGAACCGCCAAGAGTTGGACGAGAAAAACGAAGAACTGCGTAAGCTGCAATCTGAAAACAAACTCCTCCTTGAATCGCTATTGCCGGCCAATGAAGTGCTGGAAGAAATGCAAGCACAAAACTACCCGGTGCTGGCTATCTCTCTATCTCGAAATAGGCTTATAGGCATTGAAGGTGATACCGTTTGTTTGGCCTTCCTCAAACTGAACAAGGAATTAGCTAAGGAGGAAAAAACAAAACTGGAGCGCTGGCTGAAGGTGAGAACCAAATCGGCTGAAATACGAGTGCTTTATGAGATTAGCCAGTAGTTAGTGTAATACTTGCATCTGAAGAAGAAAAAGATATATTGAAGCTATGCTGGCAGCCATCATTACCAAAATACTGTTCTTAATAGCCGTTATTGATCCACTGGGAAGTGTTCCGGTGTTTTTGGAAGCGACCAAAGAACTTGAAGAACGCTACAAGCGAAAAGTTGCCATTCGAGCCTCCATATTGGCCTTTTTCATCCTGCTATTTTTCATCTTGGTAGGGCAGTTTATTTTAGAAGGCATGCATGTATCGCTCGATGCCTTTCAGATTTCGGGTGGTGTAATTCTATTCCTTTTCGCTTTAACCATGATTTTTGGCGAAGGAAAACCTGAAACGGAAAAACACCTGATCAAAGATTATAAACACGTTACAGTCTTTCCGGTGGCGATACCTTCCATCTCTTCACCCGGAGCTATCATGGCGGTGGTCTTGCTCACAGACAACCACTTGTACAGCATTCAAGAACAAGCCATTACCACCAGTTTAGTATTGTTTGTGGTGCTCATTACCATGTTCATCTTGCTTGCAGCCAGCCATGTGCAAAAGCGTATTGGCGACTACGGCATTGTGGTTATCAGTAAAGTGATGGGTTTGATATTGGCGGCTTATGCTGTTCAGAGCATCCTCAGCGGTTTACGCGATTTCTTCCAAGTCGCCCATTAAAAAATCCCCAACTACCGGAGTAATTCGGGATCCTAAAATTCGTCTTAATCGATTATTGAATAACCAGCTTTTCTACGTGACTGGCACCGTTGCTTGCACTCACTTGAAGCAAATACAAACCGGTATTGAGGTCGCGAAGGTCTAAACTATAACCGTTGTTTAATTCATTGTTATCTAGCGATACGCTGCGGATCAATTGCCCCTTCATGTCTCTCACATCCACCAATACATTGCCTGTATGTGGATTCTGACTGCTTAAGGTGAAGATGCCTTGTCCAGGATTAGGAAATACCTGCATATCCAATTTCGACTCAGCTCCCTTTGCGCTTAATAAAGCTTCTGAAATAGTCATCAACTCAGTGAAAATTTGATCGCCGGTAGACTGGTTATTTCCATTGGCTGCATTGCCTGCCAAGTAAATGGTTACATTACCTGTTCCGGCCGCCGGGGCTACCCAATCCACGCTCCAAGTTGCACTATCAGTGCCGCTGGTGCTTTGCAAACGATGTGTTGCATACTTGCCTTGCCCTACCAATTGCGTGGTGGCATTATTGGTATTGACCAAGGTGCCTAAAGCATTCCCTGCCGCATTTTGAACGGCCAACTGGAATCCAAATTTGGAGATTCCGCTTTTCTTCACTTTGGCCGTGATGGTATAAGTTTGTCCGGGTTCATAACCTCCGGCAGGCACTGTGGTATTGATCCATCCGCTTGATGCTGTTGCCGGACCACCGTGGCAAGACGTGCATGAAATTCCATCGCCCGGAGAGCCGGTTGAGCCGGCTGGCGCGCCGCTTCCGTTCATCACGGCATGCACTGATTCAACTGAATCGAAAGACGATAGCGTAAAAGCAATAAGTCCCAGTGTAGAGATTGTTAGTAAGGTTTTTTTCATTTTTTAATAGTTATCCGTTTTTCTTAGGTTTTGTTTTTATACCAGCTTAATGCCCCTGAAGGACATTGGTCTACTTGAGCAGCGATAGTTTCTGAATCGGCGCCCGAAATGTTTATCCAAGGACGGGCCTTAGGGTCGAAGACGCTGCTTAGTCCTGTAAAACATTTTTTACTGTGCTGACATAGTTCAGCCTTCCAAACAACGGTAATTTCACCGTTGCTGTATTCCTTTACTTTATCGCTCATGGTATTTAATTGATGTTTTCAATGGTAACATGACCAAGCAAGGTCTTGGCCACCGGGCAACGTTCTGATACCTGCATCAAACGTTCAATCTGATCTTCAGATAAGTTGCCATTTAAAGTCAGTTTCTTCACAATCCTGGAGTGAAAGCCATCGCTTTGCACTTCTCTTTCGGCAAGATCTACTTCAATTTCTATGCTTTCCAATGGCCATTCTTTGCGGTCGGCATACATTCGAACGGTAATTAAAATACAAGATGCCAGCGCGCTTAAAAGCAATTCGCTTGGCGTTGGCCCGGCATCTCCTCCACCCTTTTTTTCGGGCTCGTCTCCAAGCAATTGGTGTGGCCCAATGGAGAGCTTTGTTGCATAATGTTCCTTACCTAGGCTGGCTTTAACCGGACGTGTAATTTCTGACATCGCTAAGGGTTTGTGATTTCAGTAAAGCTACTCTTTAGCGAAATCAAATGCAATGCACCCGGCATTTTGTCAAATATTCCCCATCAAGCAGCTTGGTTTTGTAACTTTACGGCATGATACGTACACTGTTGGTTTACCTCTTTTTTGTTTTGAGTACCGGTGCTTTTGCCCAACTGAGCAAACAATACCCCAATATGGTATTGAATTTAGAAACGGCAGGTCAGCATTACCTGGAAGTTGAATATACCGGTGAGGCCAGTAGTTTGGAAGCGGCCTTACAAAAGCAATTTAGCGATGCCCAAAAGCAACAAATCAGCTGGACTAAAGCAGGCGGATCATTATCGCTCAAAGGAATTCAATACCCTGCTTTGGTTCCCGGTTCAAAGGGCTATGCGCTGAAAGTTGAAAGGGTTAAAAACCAGCCTACATGGCGCTTCTCTGTTCACAACGACACAGCCAATATGCTCAATACCTATGCTTTTCTAGGACGTCGTTTTGCCGAAATCATACAAGAGGCGGTAGACCGTAGCTTGGATGTTAAATACGAGCAAGCAGCTGAAGTTTATGAAACACCGTACCTAAGCGCCGGCTTACCCGGTGAAGAATCCATCAGCTCCAGGTTATACTTCTTTACCACCCAAAACCACGACAGTGTCTTCGTGCACATCACCAACGCCCTAACGGCCATGGCTGACAGCGGGTATTCCATTCGTCTGGGAAAAGATTCTCTGGTATACATCGATAACCTCCATATCCCGGCCTTGGGACTGGAAAAGCCGTTCAGCTTTATAGTGAAATTGGAATACCTCGGGCAAACGTCTTTTATGTTCAGCCTTTGGGCCGCTTACTACGACCCGAACGACAGAGAGCGCGACGATACGTACAATTATACTGTTCGCTATGCCGACCTCAACAAACGTCTGCGTTGGTTATTAAAATGGACCATGTGACGGTGGCGTATCCGGCGTTGCCACTTTAGCAGATCTGAAGTTTCTGAAGGTATACGTGAAGTTCAACATGAAATAGCGTTGCAAAACTTGCGTTTCCGTGTCTTCCACATAGGTTTCTGTAATACTTCTAGCGATGCTGTTGTTTTGCCCCAATAAATCGAAGGCATACAACTTCAGCTCTCCGGCATCTTTCTTCAAGAACTTGTACGCTACGCCCATGTTCCAAATGGTGAAGTTCTGGTTATAGCCATCGCCCAAACCGGTGTATTTGCTATACGACATCTCGCTAGACAAGAATAATTTCTTCCACGGATTCCAGACCACATTGCCCAATACGGCTTGGTAGAGGTAGTTGTTATTCAACTGTGGCTGAAGGCTATTGGAAGAGCGGTTGATATCGGCCGTATAGCTTAAGTTGAAGTCGATGCGCTCACTGATATTGCTGCTTAATACCCCACTTAAGGTATACGCATGGGTGATGGATTTGTTCAACACATCGTTTACCAAACCTGGTGTATTGGAGTAGCGGTAGCTGGCATTCACATTGAAGTTTGATTTCAACCATTTGACAGGAGTTCCCCATGTGATATTGGTGCTAGCAGAATACGATTCCGGTAAATTCACCGGACGGAAAAGCTGCGTTCCTCGGCTCAAGACAACGCCTGCAATGGTGGTATCTCGTAATGCTTGGTAGCTGCTGTTTCCTATCACGTCTCTGTTGTAATTCAAACTCAAGAACGTAAACAAGGTACGGCTTGTTTTAGTATAGGTCTTGTTGTAGCGAACCACCAAAGCATTGTTTTGTGCTTGCTTCAATTGACTATTACCGGTAGACAACAATAGCGGATTACTATTGTCTACCACCTCCAAAAGTTGGCTGCTGCTTGGTAAACTGGTGGAGCTTCTAAAAAAGACCCTGATCTGGTCATTGCCTTTCAGTTGTTTACGCCAGAAGGCCATCGGTAGAATATTGTTAAACCTGCGACTAAAATTAGCCGTGGTTGGTAACGCTTGGTCAATAGTTAAGTCGGTACTTTGGTAGTTCAAGCGAATCATAAACATGGATTTCCGGTTACCGTAGCGGAAGGCCATTCCTCCGGCTTGCGTTTCTGTGTTTCGGGTTAGCACACCGCTCAAGCTGCTATCCAACTGATCATAAAAACCAGTTCCTGACAAATTGCTGGTACGCTTGTCTGTGAGCTGTGAACCCCATTCAGGACGGTATTCAAAACTCAGGTTTCCCATCTTTCCAATTGGCTCGGAATAACTCACCCTCGCTTCATAATTGGTGGTTTTGCCCGGGTTAAGGGTCTGCTGATTCAGGTTCCAGATGGAGTCTACCGCCATGTTTTCGTCGAAGGTCTCATTCTCAGAAATCAAATATTGTATGCGATCGCTTTCCGTTTGGCTCTGACGGAAGGTAACTGCCGCTGTTCTACCTCTTTTATCAAAGGAATAACGGTAGCCTATATCCTGATTCCATTGGTATCCCGTACGTTCATTGCTTTGGTTAATTAAACTATTGCTCAGCGTTTGCTCATTCAACAGGTTTAGCGATGTGCCGGTATAGTTAGCTAAGTTAGCCTGAGTACTCAACCTCGGACGGTAGTAAATGTACTGGTGGCTGTCTAAGGTGAGATCCAATCTGGCATTCCAACGGTGGTTAAGGTTATAAGCCGGATTCACTTGCGATTCTCGGTATACCTGATTTCCATCTTCGTTTACAAAATACTTTCTTTCTAGCGATGAGGCATTTTGGTTGTCGTTGGCGTTGATGAAATAACTCGTGGTGAGTTTGAGTTTCTTGTTGAACCACGCATCTTGGTAGTTCATGCCTAGCGAGTGCGCCGCATTAATACCGCTTTGCTGCCCCACCATGAAGTCGCCCGGATTAGCCCTTCCACCAAAACCTCTTCCTCCTCTACCGCCAAAGCCTCTTTGGTTGCTGCTAACCGATAAGGCACCGAGTAAATCGTCGGTATTGAAGTTTTGTTGGTTCACGTTATTGCTCATGCCGATCAGAGAGAAGCGGCGATTGCCATCAAAGAGGTTAAAGTTGATACCACTTTGGTAACGCGAGTCTGTACCGTAACCGGCATAGGCCTTTCCGAACTGCCCATTGCTTTTGCCCGTTTTGGTTACTATGTTAATGGTCTTTTGGGTATTGCCGTCGTCTACTCCGGTCACCTGCGATTGCTCGCTCTGCTGGTCGTATACCTGAATCTTGTCTACAATTTCAGCCGGCAGATTTTTCAAAACCATGGTGGCATCATCACCAAAAAACTCCTGACCATCCACCAAAACTTTCTTCACTTGTTCTCCTTGGGCAGATACTCCGTTTTTGTCTACGGTGATACCCGGCATCTTTTTAATCAAGTCTCCAACATCTGCATCCGGGTTGGTTTTGAATGCATCGGCATTGTATTCTGTTGTATCTCCTTTTTGTACCGCGGTTACCTTTTGTTCTTTCACTTCAACTGTGCCGAGCATCTCAGCGTCTTCTAGCAACCAGAGTACTCCCAAATCTTGCGACTCCATCATGCGCACAAACTGCACTTTGTTCTGGTAGCCGATATAGCTTAAGCTGAGGCGGTAACCACCTCGGTCTACATTGGTAAAGCTTACCTTACCATTTGCATCACTCACTGCCCCGTACAACTTGGTTGTATCCCTGAATGATTTCAATACAGCATTCACCCCAACCAAGGCTTCTTTACTGCTGGTGTCTTTTACCTGAAACGTGAGTGAAAACGACTGTGCGCTAAGCGATCCAACCCAAACCAAGGAAGAAAGGAGCACGATGAGACGAAGGTTCCGAAAATACATGTACCTACAAAGATGTTTTAGTTTTGATAAGGTTTAACATACTAAACAAAAAAAGGAGCCGTCTCAAAAGTAAATTGTAGTAGTCGAGAACCGCTTAAACGATATTCCGCTCAGACAGGTACCCGAATAGAAAAGGGGCTAT
>SBGR01000078.1 GCA_006226545.1 Bacteroidota bacterium
GAAGTTAATTCACTAAAATCTCTACTTCAACAGATACTTAAGTTTCTTATGAATTAATCACCATAATTACCTCTACAAGTCTATAGGTTTATTGTAGGATCGATAGTTCATTTTCTAGTACCCTTATATAATCCTGCTAATCCTTAAATTTTGGCAATCCTTATTTAGACAAATTAGTTGAGGGTTATAGGTCTGAAAAGTAGCGAGTGGATTTTAACAAAATACCTTAAATTGTATCCCATGCCTTTGAACTTCAAATTGTCCAGTCGGAAATGGCTACTTTTCGCTTTACTAAGCTGGTTTAGTGCGTCATCTGCTTACAGCTGTTACTGCGGTGCAGTTGGCCAACTTTCGCTAGAAGAATACAATAACCTGGATGTCTTGTTTATCGGCACCATCAGCGATGTAGTAGATACTTCTGGGCATTGGATGGCCGTTTTTCAGGTAGATACAGCCATCAAGGGAGATACGAACAAACAAATCTTGGTATATTCTGGCCGAAGTGGAGCCGCATGCGGACTCTATTTTAAACCCGGCCAGAAATGGATCATTTATGCCAATATCTATACACAGGGAATTATAGAGGCTAGCTACTGTTCACGGAGCATGCTTATAAAATCTGATTCCGCTGAGCAGAGTTTAACCAAAGAAGCCATTAAATACAGTCAACTACCGGATGGATTAATCCAAACATCGGATTCTAATGCGGTGAGTAAAAAAGTAGCACGCCACAAATTCCTTTGTAAGTCGAAAGGCCGTATCCAGAACAACAAACCCCATGGCATTTGGGAATACAAACTCTATGAGCCGGATGGTCTAGTAGTTACCTATTACGCTCAATACGATGAAGGGAAGAAAGTTGGAACTTGGAAGTACTTTGATAACACAGACAGAATCTGTTTGCAGATCAATTACCGAAATAACATCCTGCATGGTAATTGGACCGAATACAATGAAGACGGAACCATCCTCTATACTGAAACCTACGTGGATGGTGTGGAAGTCAATCAAGATTAACGGCAAGCTTTAGCGAAAGCAGACCATAATAAGCAGTAAACCGAAGATTTCGGCTGCTTTCGCGGCAGGACTGCAAGACTGTAGTATTGTAGGATTGTCAGACTGTAGGATCGATAGTTCATTTTCTAGTAGCGTTACTCAATCCTGCTAATCCTTTAATCTTCCTAATCCTGATTCAGACAATTTAGTCATGGGGCTAAAAGACTGAAAATCTGATCCGAAATTCGTTTTCACGGGATTGAAATCCCATGCTGCTTATTTATACCCCTTTAGCATTAGTGGTCATTCATAATTCAAAACTGAACATTCATAATTTGATTTCAGTCTAAACGTCTGCCTATCCGCCTCTCCGTCTCTCCGTCTCTCCGTCCCTCTGTCTCTCTGACTCTCCATCTCTCATTCCTACATTCAACAATTAACAATCAACAAAACCTCCCGATGAATATCGGGACCACAATCCTACAGTCCCACAATCCAACTTCAATTCCCTAAGTTTGCACCCCATGGCCTATTACAGCGGAAAAAGTATACTCATCACCGGGGCGAGCTCCGGCATTGGCGAAGCCTGCGCTGAGTTGCTAGCCGACCAAGGTGCTCACCTCTACCTACTGGCTCGACGAGAGTCTGAACTGGAACGTGTTAAATCGGTATGCGAAGCCCGCGGAGCGGCATCGGTAGAGACTTTTGTTTGCGACGTTACCGACTACCAACGGGTAGACCAACTCATCGCTCAATGGACCAAAGACGAGGTGAAACTCGATGGCTTCATCAACAATGCGGGTATCTCACAAAGGGCGCTCACCTTTGATGTCGACTTTGATGTAGAACGTAAGCTGATGGAAGTGAACTTCTTCGCGCCCATCTACCTCAACAAGGCCTTATACCCGCTTTACAATACCAATGCACACCTGATTGTGATCAGCAGCCTCTCCGGACTCTTCGGATTCCCGCAGCGGTCTACCTACGCGGCTTCTAAACATGCCCTCAAAGGTTATTTTGAAAGTTTGCAAGTGGAGCATTACCCTTATCATGTGAGCATCATTTGCCCGGGACGCATCAAAACGCAGATCAGCGTGAACGCCATGCTGGGCGATGGCAGCAAACACAATGAAATGGACAAAGCACAAGAAGAAGGCATGCCTGTTGAAGTCTGTGCACAACGTATTTTACATGCGGCACAGAAACGCCAAAAATTGGTGCTCATTGGCCGTAAGGAGCTTCTGCTCTACTATATCAAGAAATTTATTCCACCTTTATTTTATAAAATCGCTTCTAACATTAACGCAAACGGATGACTCAAGTAATTACCGGCATACAGCAGGTTGGCATTGGATGCGCCAACGTACACGAACATTGGAAATGGTACCGCAAAGCCTTTGGCATGGACGTACCTGTATTCGACGATGAGGCTGAGGCCAAACTCATGACCCGCTATACCGGCGGCGAAGTGCATAAACGTCAGGCTGCTTTAGCGATGAACTTGAGCGGTGGTGGCGGATTCGAAATCTGGCAGTTTAAGAGTCGCACTCCCGTGGCTCCGAGCTTTAAACCGCAGATGGGCGACCTCGGCATCAACGTGATTAAGATGAAAACCCGCGATATCGATCGCTTGAAACAATATTACAAAGGGGCAGACATCGACTTCGTAGAACACGGCAGTCCGGATGGCGGCAAAGCACTTTGGGTAAACGACCCTTGGGGCAACCCGTTTCAAGTGGTGAAAGGCGACTCCTGGTTCAGCTCCAGAAACCAACCTACCGGTGGTGTATGTGGTGTTATCATTGGGGTTAGCGATATCGATAAAGCGCTTCCGCTCTATACCAAAGCCCTCGGCTTTGAAAAGGTAGTTTACGACCAAAGCGGCGCCTTTGAAGACCTTGGCAGCAACGAACAATTCCGCCGCGTGCTCTTGAGAAAACCGCAGAAAGATGCGGGAGCCTTCTCCAAGCTACTCGGTCATATTGATGTGGAATTGGTGCAGTGCCTCGACCGTACACCGAAAAACATTTTTGAAGGCCGCTATTGGGGCGACCTTGGTTATATCCACGTTTGCTTTGATACCATCAACATGGACGCCCTCGGTGCTCGCTTGAAGGAACAGGGTTATGAATTTACCATCGACAGCGCCAACTCATTTGATATGGGTGAGGCCGCAGGAAGGTTCTCTTATATCGTAGATCCGGATGGCACTTGGATTGAGTTTGTGCAAACGCACCGTGTGCCGGTATTGAAGAAATTCGGCTGGTATATCAATTTGAAGGACCAAGCCAATCCGAAGCCGCTTCCAAACTGGATGATCAAGGCGATGGGCTTGAATCGGATAAAAGACTAAGAAATTCGCTAATTTCCCTTCATGGAGAAACTCAATAGCCGATTGGCCAATGCGGCCCTATTCGGAATCTGTTTATTGCTTTTCGGCTATCTGGCTCTGATTGGCAAGGCGCTGCTCTTGCCGGTCATCTTTGCCATTCTCTTTGCCTTTTTACTTTTCCCGGCCTGCGCCAAGGTGGAGCGATGGGGCCTACCCCGTGCTTTGGCCATCCTCACCGTGATGCTGGGCGCCGCTATTCTGATTGGACTACTCTTTTGGTTGATTACCACGCAATTCATCAGCCTGAGTCAAGACTTCGCCGATTTCAAAGACAAGATCTTCATGCTGTTTTACCAGACCATGGAAGCCTTGAATTCGGTGGATTGGATCAAAGAGAATTTTGAATCGATTGTAAAAGAAGGTGGCACCAAAGCCTTGAGTTCTGCCCAGCAGCTGATAACCTCTACCCTGAGTTCCGGCACCTTATTCCTGGGCTATGCGGGTATGATGATTGTCTACCTCTTTTTGTTTTTGCTCTACCGTAGCTCCTTCAAACATTTTATAGTAGAGCGATTTGAAGCCGACAAACAAGCGCAGATCCTGAAGACCTTAAAAGGATTTCAGAAGGTGACGCAAAGCTATTTCGGGGGACTGCTACTCAGCATTCTCATTATTGGATCCATCAATTCCATTGGACTCCTCATTATCGGTCTCGACCATGCTTTCTTCTTCGGATTCTTCGCTGCATTCTTGACCATCATTCCATACGTAGGTACCACCATCGGAGGAACCCTGCCCTTTTTGTATGCGCTATTGAACTACGACGATTACTGGCATGCCATTGCCGTGTTGATCATGTACCAAGTGGTGCAGCTCTTGGAAGGCAATGTGATTACACCAAAGGTGGTGGGTTCACAGGTGAGCATCAATCCGCTGATTGCGATCTTTGTTCTACTCTTCGGTGCCTTCTTCTGGGGCATTCCGGGAATGATCTTAGCGATACCACTCACGGCCATTCTAAAGGTAGCCCTCGAATCCAGTAAAGAAACCGAAGCGTACGGTCACCTGCTTTCCAATAATTTCTACGCACCGGAGTCTAAGGTGAATTGGAAGTTTTGGAAGAAAAGACCATAGACGATGGACCATAGACCATGGTGGTCTGACTGTGGAATTGTTTGACTGAATTTGCTAATCGTTTACTGTCTGAAATGTGATTTAGGTGTTGGATGTGATTAGCTTGATGGCGTTTGAGCTCAAATATGGAGGAACGGTTTTGCGCAGAATTCAATTCAAACTCCCTCTACGCGCTCCAACTCGCCGAAAGCATAAACGCTTCGCTGCTTCTTCTCCCGAAACTCTCTTTGCCCTCTGCGTTTATGGTTTATAGATTAACACAGGATAAGAAATATAGTCAAAAGAGGTTCGACTATGTCCTTCTCTAAACGGTGTTTTTCTAGTCAACTTACCTGTTAATAACAGAGGTCCAATTAACCTATTTGAAGTAAATGAAAGTCTTGTACTCGAGCCAGCTATTACGGTATTGCTGATTAATGTATCAAGAGCTCCGGCTAGGGATTTAGCATACAGACAAAAGCTTGTTTCAACCGTGCTATCAAGAGATGCAAGAACCGTTACAAAGGATACTCTATCTTGAGGTATTGTATCACCTTCAAAATACAAGTGGAATACGTTACCAGAACTAAGTTGAGTTGCTCTATTTTGTGAACTGACTTTGCCGCCAAAAAAGATGTCTTCATGGTTCGGATTCACATAATTAACCTCATAACCCGTCAATCCATTGTCACCTATAAAATACCGCGTTACTTGATTACTCTCATTGGTTTTAACTCGAACAGTTTCAATTGAGTCTTCAAAGCGAAGCGAAACAGGCAAGGCCTCTCCATTCTTCTGAATAGTTAATTCTATTCCATGATGCTTTTCAATCTTTACGTCGTAATTACCTAATGTATTATTGAATTTGGCCAAATGAATTATACTGTCCGTGCCACTGCTTACATCGATTGCTTTTTTGTTTTCACAACCTAATGTTCCAATCAGAAATAAAAAAACGGAACAGATAAAAATCAAAGGTTTACTTTTCATTCTTAGGCATACGTAACAACTAACGAATCTAAATAATTTCATCACTAGCATTCAAATAATGCCTAGTACTTGAACTGATCCTAACGTGTTCACGGGAATAAAATTCCCATGCTGCTGATTTGGTGCCATTGGAATTTAAATTCCCTTCATCTCTTCATCACTATGTCCCTGCGCCCTCTGCCCTACGCCCCACGCATGCCGCAGGCATTCTACCCCTCAAACCATTTCTTAAAGCTTGCCGCTTTCTCCCGGCTCACTATAATCTCTTGCTTGTCGTGGCCACTCAGGTGGATAAACAGCTTGCCGGTATAATGGCTTTTATAATCGTCGACCGAAGGCAGGTGAATCACAAACTGGCGGTTAGCGCGGTAGAATTCGTCCGGGTCTAGGAGCTCTTCCAGCTCATCCAGGGTATGGTAGTCGGTGATGAGTTTTTTACCGTCGTGGGTTAAAAGAAAGATCAACTCGTCTTTGACAAAACCGGCTACGTTCTCTTTGGGCACGGAGATAATCGACTGTCCCTGATGCGCGGTGAACCGGTTCTTGTATTTCTTGCCTTGCTGCAGGTCTTTGAAGAGGTGATCAAATTGATGTTTCAGCAGTTCATTGGCTGAAATCTGGTGCATCTTCTTGAACTTGTCAATGGCTCTAGCGAGGTCTTCGCTGCGAATTGGCTTCAGTAAATAATCGATGCTATTCAGTTTAAATGCACGGATAGCGTACTCGTCGTAGGCGGTTGTAAAGATTACCGGACAGCTTAAGTCCATCGCTTGAAACAATTCAAAACTCACCCCATCCGATAGTTGGATATCGCTCAGAATCAGGTCGGGCATGGCGTGCGACTCAAACCAGGCTTTTCCGGCTTCCACGCTGTCTAGGGTCACCAAGATTTCCATCTCCGGCGCTACTTCGCTCAAAGTCTTCTTCAGCTGATCCGCTACCAGCTTCTCATCTTCTATCAATACTACTCGCGTCATTTCAACAAAGGTATTTTAACACAATACTCGTGTGGCGTTTCTTCAACCAAAACGTTCAGCGGACTCAAATACCTGTACAGGTTTTTCAGGTTGTCAAGGCCCTGTTTATTGGAGCTCTCCACCACCTTCTTGCGCTGCAGGTTATTCTTCACCAAGAGGTAATCGCCGTGGTCTGTTATTTCTACTTCCAGCGGACGCATCTCGTTCATCACGTTATGTTTGATGGCGTTCTCCAACATGATTTGCAAGGTAACCGGCACCACACCGCGCTCCAGCGCTTCCTCGCTTAAGTTCAATTTCGCTTTAAAAGCCCTTCCGAAGCGGGTTTCCAACAAAAAGATAAAATTAGCGATAAACTCCACCTCCGTGCTTAGGCTCACTTGCTCCTTGTCTTTGTGCTGCAATACGTAGCGGTATACCCGACTGAGGTGCTGCAAGAAATCGGAAGCCAATTGCTGATCGCTAAAAATTAAGCTATTGAGCGATGTGAGGGCATTAAACAGGAAATGCGGATTCAGCTGATTCTTCAGGTTATCAAATTGCACCTGTGTCTTTTCCTTCTCCAGCTTTTCTGCCCTTTCAATGGTGGCTTTCCATCGCTTGAAATAATCTTGCGCGAAGAACATCACGTTGATGGCCGCCGAGAAAAAGAAGTCGACCGCATAAACGGCTGCCCTGAACTCCCACGAGAATTTTGTGGGGAAATACGGACCAATCCACGCGAAGCCCAAAGCCCGAATGGCAAAAACAGCCAGCGCCCCTAATGCCAACTGCAACACAATACGGCTGATGGGTTTTTCTTCGATAGGGAAATTCTTGCCCAGCACGGTATTGATCAGCCTGAACACCTCCCAAATGGCAGCTATCAGAATGATGGAAATGCCCAAGAGCAGAAAATTGTTCTGCTGGTTGATTTCGGGAAATGCAATGGCTCTGACAATAAAGCCGAGCACGGCCATGGTCAGCACAATGCTGTAGCGCAGCTTAATCGACTTGCTAATTTTCATAAGCCTTTTATAATCTGTCCGTCGCTCATCTCAATCACCCGATCGCTTTTCTCAGCGAAATCCGGATCGTGGGTCACAGTGATAATGGTTTGTTTGAACTCTTCGGCCAAGTCTTTAAAAATACGAAAGACCAATTCTGAATTCTTCTTATCGAGGTTACCCGTTGGCTCATCGCCCATAATGATGGTAGGATCGTTGATCAAGGCTCTAGCGATGGCCACCCTTTGCTGTTGCCCACCCGAAAGCTTACTGGATCGTTTCATGGCATATTCATCCATGCCCAAAAGCTTCAACTTCTCTATGGCTTTCACTTCGATCTCTTCTTTGCTGCGTTCGCCTAACTTGAGCGCCGGAATCATCACGTTTTGCAATACCGTAAACTCGGGTAGCAGAAAGTGAAACTGGAATACAAATCCCAAGTGTTTGCTGCGGAATCGAGCCAAATCGTTTTGACTTTGTCCGGTTAACTTGGTTCCGGCCATGTACAGTTCACCGTCATATTCCGTGTCCATGGTCGACAGTAAATACAGTAAAGTCGACTTACCGCAACCCGATTTACCCACGATGCTGAGGAATTCCCCTTTGTTCACATCAAATGTGATGTCTTTCAATACCTGAAATGGAGCAGGATCATTGAAGAATTTGTTCAATTTTTTCGCTTCTAATACCTTTTCCATCCCTATCCTCTTAAAATACTTACCGGGTCAATCTTGGAGGCCTTCTTAGCCGGGAAATAGCCAGCCAAAATGGTGGTCAGCACTCCGAATACCAGTCCGAAGACATAAAACCGCACATCAAAATTGACCGGAAAATGGTCTATGCTCAAGAACTCGCCACCGTCGAATGGGGCCCTGGAAACCAGGTACGACAAAAAGAGGCCTATCAACATTCCGGCAAAGGCGCCCATCATCCCAATAAACGCGGCTTGCGAAATAAAGACCCCTATAATGTCGCGCCCTTCAAAGCCTGTGGCCTTCAAGATGGCAATGTCTTTCATCTTATCGTAGACCGTCATGTTCATGATATTGTAAATACCGAACCCGGCCACTACCAGCAAGGTTACCACCACCACGCCGGTCATCATATTGCGTATGGTGAAACTCACCAAGATGGTGGCATTGGCCGTTTCCCAGTCTTCCGCTCTATAGCCGTATCGGCTCTGCCACTCGGTAGCGGCTGTGAGCGATTGGTTCAATTCCTTTAATTTCACATGGATATCGGTGATGTAGCGCGTGTCTTTCTGCATCACCTTCTGCACGGTGCTAATATTGGCATAGCAACGTACGTTATCAATTTGCCCGATGCCCATGGCAAAGGTGCCTACCACACGCAGCAGCACAATATCGCCACGGGGCGTGGTTACGGTAACCTTATCGCCCGACTTCACATTCATTTTATTGGCGAGCCCTTGGCCCATCAATATGCCGTCGTTCGACGATAACAGTGCCTCGATGCTACCCGATTTCACCTTGCCCTTCACGTTGTATAGCAAGTCTTCTTTTTCAATGTCGACACCCGTCAAGATGCCGGAAAGCTGTGCCGGTCCGTAGTTGAAAAACACCTGGCTGGTCAACTGCGGTGAAACTCCCAATACCCGTGGGTCGGCTTCCAGGCTTCTAGCGATGAGCAGTCCGTTGCGCAGGTTGAGCGGCTCGTCCTTCGGCTTTTGGTGGTGCACCACGGCCCAGTCTTCTGTACCCAGAATTTGGCTGAGTAAACTTGGACGGTCGTTGCTGATATCGCGGTAGATGCGCACATGCGGCGTACTGGCCAGCTGGGTTTCTTCCAAAATTTTATTCACCCCGGTCATCACGCTAATCATCAGCACAAACATGGCAATACCAAAAGTCACCCCCAAAGAAGCCACAATGGTCTGCTTCTTTTTAGCGAAGAGGTGGGTTTTCGCTATGTTGATATTGAGTTTATTGAACCACATTAGCGTACGATCAATTCGGTGTTTTCATCCAATCCCGACTTCACTTCCACGTAATCCCAGTCTTGCAATCCCGTTTCGATGCGGATGGCATTGGCTTCGCCGTCTTTTTTAATCATCACTGAATCGCCACCAAATACGTAACGGCGTGGGATGGTGAGTACCTTATCCTTTTTAGCGATGATGATATTGGCTTCGAGGGTGAGACCGTAGAGGCTCTGCGGTGCTTCGCCGGTGAATTCGGCATCCACCCTGAAGCTTTGATCGGCTTTGTTCAGTTTCGGATAGATCTTACTGATGCGGGCCTTGTATACTTTGTTCTGTTCTATATCGAAACGGATCACCACTTCTTGACCGATGTTGACGCGGGTGATGTCCAATTCATCTACGTTCAGCTTCACAAACATCTTGGTGCCTGAACCTAATAATGCCAGAGGCTCTCCCCTGCGCACCAATTCGCCCGGCTCCTTGTAAACCTCGTAAAGCTTGCCCTGTATGCTACTGCTTGGCGCATGGTCGGATAACGATTTGGCGGTTGCCGCATAATTGCTTTGGGCATTGGCCAGATCGAGTTTTACCTGATCTCGGGTTCTGCTGAGGCGTTGACGTAATCCGGCAAGGTCGTTTTTAGAAGCGAGGTAGGCCAGCTCGGCTTGTTCGTAGGCTTTTTGAGCGATGGCTTTTTTCGCCCACAGGTTTTTATAGCGAATGAAATTGAGCGAGTCGTTTTTATATTTTTCTTCCAATGTAGCCAGGTTGTTTTCCAGCTCTTGGATAAGCGTAGACTGCGATGAGGCATTTTCACGCGCCAATTGCAACGCTTGGCTGGCCGCTGCCATGCGCGACTGGTCTACTTCTTTGTCGATAAGGAAAAGAACATCGCCCGGCTGCACGCTGTCGCCTTCGTGTACCAGCTGGTTGAGCATCACTCCATCGCTCAGCGAGTAGACCTTGTATTCTTGTTCCGGATACAAATTCCCCGAAGCGTATACCGCCTCTGTTAGCGCACGGTAAACAGGTTTATCTGTTTCTGATTTGGAGGAGCAGGCAAAGATCAGGCTGCTGAGGGTGGCCATTCCAATGAGGACTTTAACTTGATTTTTCATGGCTATTTCGATGCTACAAAGGTTAAGCAAAGGCCTAAGGTAGAAAAAACAGAGATGCCAAAGCAGTAGAAATTCAGGCTGAAGCGGTAGCTGGACCGTGGTAGTTGGATTGTTTGACTGAAGGACTGTGGAATTGATTTGTTGAATGTAAACTGTTGACTGTAAACTGTTGACTGTTGATTGCCATTTCTCGAAACCCGCCAACTCGAAACCTGAAACCAACCCTATACTGCTTGCACCGGACTGGAAGTCCAGTGCCGCTTAATTGAATGACTATCAGCACAAACCCTTGGCTCTCTGCTCTCCGCTCTCCGCCCTTCGCCCTCCGCCCCTTGCTCTTTGTCACGGCTTTGTCAAATAACCTCAGCCGGAGTTAAATCTGAAAAATCGATGCCTTTCCAAAATTATATTCGGAATACAACATGACTTTTCTATGCAGATTTTAGTACAAAACAGAATGCGGATTCAAGTATGGGCCGTTTTATTTATCCTCTTCTCAGCGAAGCATAGTATACAAGCGCAAAAACCTGACAACCAGACAGAATCCTCCTCCTTCATTCAAACTTACCATAAGAACCACATCTACCTCAACCTTTTAGGTGATGCCTCCTTGTTTTCCATTAACTACGATAGAGTATGGATGCTCACTGAATCGAAGAACGTTAATCAATTTTTTAGCACCAAGGTAGGTATCGGTTTTAACCTCTGTGAAAATGCAAATATTTGCACCACCATACCCCATCACCTAACGTATAATATTGGAGGAGACAATGCCCAGTTTGAAATTGGACTTGGGGGAACCTATCTGAATGGCCAAATTTCGGAATACATTGTCTATCCTATGATCGGTCTTAGATTAATTCCTTTAAAACACCCAAACTTCAACTTCAGGTTTTATGGGCAATTGCCAACTGTTCAAGACAATAAGTATAAAACCGGCATCTTATTCTTTCCTTACGGAATAAGCCTAGGATTTTCGTTTAGCGAATGAAGGTGAGTTTGAGTTTGTAGTTCGGAGTTGGAGAAAGGTTCCACTGTTCTCTTAGCCCTACGCCCTTTCCAGAAATTAATTCTCTTGCACTTGCACCGGACTGGAAGTCCAGTGCCGCTTAGTTGAATGACTAACGACACAAACCCTGCGCTCCTCGCTCTTCGCTCCATGCTCTGCGCCCCTTGCTCTCCGCGAACTCCATTGTATTCGCTTCACCTCCTCATCCCTTCATCTCATCATCATAGACGGCCTATCGCCTATCTGGAGAACTTCAAAATCAGTATAGCAACCACGACGTAGAACAGAGCCACTATGGTCTATGGACCATCGTCTATGGACAAAATACTAATCCGCCTCTGCCTCTACCTGGTGAAAGCGTTTAGGATCTACAGGCTGAAACTTGCCTTGAAGCAGATCGAACTTTGGTGCTACCACAAATTCACCGGCGCGGTTGATGAGTCCCCAGCGGCCATCAAACAAGGTAGCCGCCCTGTTGTGAGAAAAGTAATTGGCATCGTCGAAAATAAACGGAATAACCACCTTGCCTTGCGCATCGATATAGCCCCATTTGCCTTGCAACTTCACTGCCGCCAGGCCTTCCGAGAAATAACGAAACTGCTCAAACTTGGCCGGGTAAACCACTTTATCGTTTGTGTCTACCAATCCCCATAAACCGTTTTCCAAATAGAAATAACACGACAGGCTGCGCAGACTCAAGCTCTCGAAACGAGGTGCAATCAACCAGCTGCTGTCGGCTTTGCGAATTCCCAACTTCCCATTGGCTGCCATCTCTCTGCGGTAATTACGCTTAGGCATTACAGAATCTGCCAGACGCTCTCCCTTTTTAGTGATGTAGAATTCATCGTCCTCATCGTTTACGTAGGCAATGCCATTGTCAAATTCAGATACAAAGGTGAACATCGGAGCGATAGACCATTTGCCGGTGCGGTCCAGGTAACCCCAATTGTCTTCCAGCTTACTTCCTCCGGCTAGGCCCTCATAGAAATCGTCAACTTCCAGAAACTGCGGCTCTATCACCGTCTTGCCTTCGAGATCAATAAAACCCCAATAGGTACCGTTGTAAACTGCGACCAAACCTTCTTCTTCATAGGAGATTTCTTCCCATGCCGGCGGACTCAATAACTTCCCTTTCCAGTTGATGAGTCCGTATTTGCCTTTATTGAAATAATGCGCCGTTTGGTGGTAAAAGGGACCAAGTGAATCGTATTGGGCTTCTACCATCCACACTCCATTGGTGTCGATCAGTCCGTATTTTCCATTGTACTTGGCGGTGATGAGCACCTGAGCCGAAAGCAAAGTGGAAAAGAAAACACATATCAAAAAGGAGTATAAGCGAATCATGTGGGCGAAGATAAATAGACTGAGAGACATTGCGACCCTGATACCTTATGACTTCTCAAATTGTGAAGAGTGAGGTATTCAGCAACTCGGGAATATTATTCTCTTGAAAACGAATCTTCACTCATTCCCAGAACACAAGTATCTACTTTGTCAGGTTTTCCTTTGCCGCTCACTTATCCCAAGTAACAAGTGCCGCTCCACCGCAAATCCAGTATCTTAGTCATGGCCATGTCCAAACTTCCCCTCATCGTCTTTGCACAATTTGCTTGCACCTCCCTTTGGTTTGCGGGCAATGCGCTATTAGGTCCGCTGGCCGAGACCTTTCACCTAGACGATGCCGTGCTTCCTCACCTCACCTCGGCTGTACAGCTGGGATTTATAACCGGAACCTTACTCTTCGCTTTACTCAACTTAGCCGATCGAATGAGCCCGTCGAAGCTCTTTTTTATCAATGCCTTGCTGGGTGCGCTCTTCAACTTAGCCATGGTATGGGAAGGCAATACTTTGGAATCGCTTTTAGGTCTCCGTTTTCTCACCGGACTGGTGCTTGCCGGTATTTACCCGGTGGGAATGAAGATCGCGGCCGATTACTTTGAAAAAGGATTGGGCTTGGCCTTAGGTTACTTGGTTGGCGCATTGGTATTGGGAACAGCCTTTCCTCATCTTTTAAATAGCCTAGGCTCTGGCTACGATTGGACCAACCTGGTTTTTGCCATTTCCGGACTCGCCTTAACGGGAGGCCTAATGGTCTTTATTGGGGTACCCGACGGACCATACCGCAAGGCAGGAAAAGGACTTCAAGTCAGTGCACTGAAAGCGGTTTTTCGTATTCCGGCATTCAGAAAGGCCGCCTTTGGTTATTTCGGACACATGTGGGAGCTGTATACTTTCTGGGCTCTGGTTCCATGGATGCTCCGTTACCACTTCAGCCAAACGGGTATTGAATGGAGCATCTCCGCTTGGTCTTTTGGTATCATTGCCATTGGCGGACTGGCCTGCGTTCTGGGCGGATACTTGGCTGTTCGCTACGGTGCGGCTGTAATTGCCCATTTTGCTTTAGGCATTTCAGGCGTTGCTTGCTTGCTTTCACCTTGGGTTCTCGCCAGCACATCAAGTACCCTGGTGCTGACTTTTTTACTGATCTGGGGAATGGCCGTCATCGCAGATTCTCCACTCTTCTCCAGCTTGGTAGCACAAGCCTCGCCGGCTGAAATAAGAGGTAGCGCGTTGACCTTGGTGAACTCCATTGGGTTTAGCATCACCATTTTGAGTATTCAATTACTTTTTGCTCTTTTGGATAAAGACTTTGGACTGTGGCCCTTGCTGTTTTTAGCCATTGGCCCCGCTTCCGGACTCCTTTACATCGCTAAAAAAACACAACCTTGACCAAAGACAAGCTCGACCAGGTTCTAACTTATGCTTCGCTTATCATCGCGTTGATCTTGTTGAAAACGCAAAGCGGACTTTTGGAGAATACCATCAGAGGAAAGTCTTTCGCTATTCAGTTTATGAGCTTAAGCATTATGCCGGCCGGACTATGGTTTTTTAAACGTGTGGCGGCCTACCGAGGTACCGAAAAAAAGGAGAAAAGGCTCTTGGCGCAATGTTTCAGCATCTTGTTTCTTGGCTTATTCGCTGCGGCATCCATCAATACGTGGACTGCGCAAAGCGATAGCGAAGTAAAAAAGGCCTTTGTTTCAAAACACGGCGGCTTCTCTGAATTCAGAAATCAAAATTACATTCACCTGGTTATTGAGGGCAAAGACGAACGCTTCAACCCCGATCCGAAATCGTATAAAAGCTTTAGCCAAGGAGATAGCATCGAAATCTTAGTTGGGCACGGTATTTTAGGATACGATTGCATCTTGGAGTTTAGACCTGGAACACATGCAAAGCGGCAATAAAACTATTGAAGGACATTGGCTTTTCTACGGCTGGTTTGGGCTCTTACTTTGTTTTGGCTTCTATACCTTGCCCGGCCTCATTCAATACGAACGAAATGTTTGTTGTCCCCATAGCTTTCTGCTTTTTCCAGATTGGGTTTCATTCATTGTATTGGGTTTCACTTTGGCCCTAAGCACCCGGCATATCCGAATCCTAGTCGGTTTAAAACCCGGCATTCACCGATCTCTTGGATTTTCTTTGCTCCTACTAAGCTTGCTCCTATTGATCTACCTAGATTGGTTTCACCCTGAACTTTTCACCACGAATGGTGATTCAACCTATTTCGAATCATTCTATAAGCCTACTGTTCAAGTCTTTGGCTACGGTAATTCCATGTTCTCAAATCAACAGGAATACACATCGCTTGGTCAATTCCTTAAGTCTCTGAAAATTACCCTGCTTATCAGCTGCATTGCCGGCTTTATAGCGCTTCGCAAAACAAAATGAAGCAATCTTTGTTTACTATTGTAACAAGGAATTCTGTAGAGGCAAGCTAATCCTAATCCACCGCCTTTACTGGTTCACTCAACGTAACAGATCAACTATGAAAACAATTAAATCACCTTTCAGGCTGATGCTAGGATTGGCATTGGTTCTGGCCCCGTTCGCGCAGTCGTTCGGTCAAAAAAATTTAGGTATAGGTATCCGAGCCGGAGACCCAACCGGTATCACCATTAAAAAATACCTTTCTAAAAACGCCGTTGAATTCAATATCGGACGTTCTTATGGTTTCTACAATGGCAATGGCTACTATACCAATAACTTCAATCATTGGTACAGCAACAAGAAATACAGCTATCCTGAATACCAGTATTTAGGCTACCGAAACGGCTATCCCATCACCCTTCAGGCACGTTACCTCTGGCAAAAAGGCCTAGGTAAGGTAGGGAAAGAAAGTATTTCAGGACTAGATTGGTACCTCGGTGCGGGTGTGCAATTCAGGTACAGAAACTACGCTTACAACTACCGCTATAAAGTCAATGGCGATCCAAATTGGTACTATGTAAACGAAGAACGTGTGAACGACCTTGACCTGGGATTGGATGGTGTAATCGGACTTGAATACACCATAAAAGATATTCCTTTATCTGTGTTTGCCGATGTAAACCTGTTTATGGAAGTGGTGGACAATCCGTTTTGGTTCTATTTCCAAGGTGGAGCAGGAATTCGCTATAATTTCTAATCGCTAAAAATTTAAGGAAGCCTCATCCTAGTTGGTTGAGGCTTTTTTATTGACCTAGCGAAATGTACCTTAGCTCTCTAAATAACCTGAACCATTGGAACTTATTCTACTGAATTTCATATTACACGGCGGATTCTTCGTGCTATGTGCAGCCTATTTTCACAATAGGATTAAAGCCCGTAAAAGCGTTCTTCCGGCCATCATCAGCTACCTTTTGGTATTGCTTTTACCCATGGGGTTTACCTTTCTAGAGCAAGACCCGTATAATTTCCTTGCCCCCTTGATTTCAGGCATGGCCTATTCACTCTTAGCGTGGGTTTCTGCTTCGCTCTATATCTTGTGGAAAACCCGTAATCAAACACATAACCAATACCTTTTTACGGAATGGATGAAAACCGGAATCTTCATCCTGGTCATTGTGGTGTATTTCGCTGCTTTGAAGGAAATCCCAATTGGAAAAATAGGCGGTTAACGCACCACCAATTTCTGGATGCTGCGCACGCCGTTCTCATCGGTTAAGTGCAACATGTACACGCCACCCGCAACGGATAAATTAAGCGATGTGGTGTTTACCTCTGTGGTCATCACCTTGCCATCCATGGCATACAATTCCGCTTTAGCCGCTGTTTTATTGAAGAATACTTCGCCTCGGGTTGGATTTGGGTAGATTAGCCATCCGGCTGATTCGGCAGTTTGAATGCCTGTATTGCCTCCATTTCCGCCTCCACCATTATTGGCTTGTTTAGGTGCGAAATAATGGAATCGACTCAGGGTTGGCACAAATTGTCCGGCTACTTCCGTTCCGGTGCTTTCAACCAATACACCTTTGTGCGCATTGCTCAACCATTTGTATTCAACACGTTCGGTTGGAAATCCGTAGTTCACCAGCTGCGAAAAAATGCTATCCGCACTGTTCACATACGAACGCACCAAAAGGCAATCGAAGGTATCGGTAACCAAGACGGCTTCACCCCAACCCACCACTTCACTGATGCGGTAACCGCTTTGCTTGTAGCTACCAATTAATGGAATATTGATGCTGACTTGGAATGTGGTCGAATCGCGGCGACCGTAAGTCAATGGAAAATTAAAAATCTCGTCTTCGTCTTGGTAAAATCCCGCCAAAGGCGCCGGAGTAATTGAAATCTTGAAGCCAATGCCTTCCGCTTTGTACGCCGAATTGGTGGTGGAATAGAACTGGTACATGTCCTGCACACTGAACTGTCCCATTCCTGCCGATTCGCTTAAAAGCAACCCAACGGTATTGAAGAAATAGAATGCATAAGGCGTTTTTAGCGAACTTTTGTACACGGCCTCAGAAGAAGTTAGGCTATCGCTCAAACCAAATTGCCACTGCTGGTTTCCTCCCTGCTTTTGAATCTGCTGATTCATTTTCACGGGACCAATATTCACGTAGTTGAAGGTATCGTTAGCGGCCGGCATGGTCGCTTTGGTGATGGTAATTTGTGCTGATGCGTAGCTTGCAACCAATAAGCTGAGTGTTAGGGCAATGGTTTTCATTAGGTTTGGTTTTCACCAAAGATACGGAGCCTTATTTCAAATAAACAAGGGTCACACCTTGTCCGCCACGGTCAATGTGTTCGTCTTCCATCTTTTCTATCTGAGGGAAGCCTTTCAGCTGCTGACGAATCAGCTTGCGCAAGATGCCATCGCCAATGCCGTGAATCACACGAAGTTTGTCGAAACCTAAAATTATCGCTCGATCCAAGAAGCTTATCACACTCTGTACCGCCTCTTCACCACGTTGTCCGCGCACATCGATGTCCATGTTAAACTGCTGCATCTCCTTCACGGTATCAAAACCTCCGGCCTGACGTTTCAGCTCTCTGGCCGTTTTACGGTTTACGCGTTCCAAGCGAGTAATGTCAACTTGCGTACGCATCTCACCAAACTCTACCGTGGCCTTTTTCGATTGCAGCTCGATGATCACCCCGGTACTGGTTTGTCCGCGCAGACGCACCTGGGCTCCCACTTCCAATGGTTCATTCGACGGCTCCAGCACTTTACGTCCTTCTTTCACTTCCTTCTCCAGCTTTTGGCGGGTATCGGAAAGCTCCTGACGTTTGTTCTTCTTCACTTCCTTACCGGCTTCTTTGATTTCGCGTATGGTCTTCTCCACTAGCGAATTACTGTTCTTCAAAAGCTGATAAGCCTCTTCGCGCGCTTGCTGCAGGATGTCTTTTTTACGCGATTCTAGATTCTCCTTGAGCGAGGCATATTCTTCTTTCAAGCGCATATAATGCTGTTCCTCTGCCGCCGCTTTGGCCAGCTTTTCTTCCATCTCTTTGCGTTCCTTTTCCAAGTCGAGCAAGAGATCGTCGAGGTTCTGTTGTTTGTGACCCACCTTTTTACGGGCCCTGCTGATGATCTGTTCCGGCAACCCAATCTTGGCCGCCACTTCCAAAGCAAAGGAGCTCCCCGGCTTGCCTGTTTCCAATCGGTAAAGCGGCTGAAGCTTGGCGGTATCGTAAGCCATGGCTGCGTTTTGCAAACCTTCCACCTTGTCGGCCATCAACTTCAAGTTGCTGTAGTGGGTGGTTACCACGCCGTAAACCTTTTTTCGGTTAAGCGATTCAAGGATGGCTTCAGCCATCGGACCGCCAAACTGTGGATCTGTTCCCGTACCAAACTCATCGATCAGAACCATGGTTTTACCGTTGGCCAACTCCACGAAATGCTTCATGTTGGTGAGGTGAGAACTGTAGGTAGACAGGTCGTTATCTAGCGATTGTTCGTCGCCAATATCAATAAACAGCTGTTTAAAGATGCAGGTATAGCTATCGGGTGAAGCAGGCACCGGAATGCCGCATTGCACCATGTATTGCAAAAGACCTATCGATTTCATGGCAACCGATTTACCACCGGCATTCGGACCGGAAATCACCAGTAATCGGTGGTCTTCGTTCAGCTCTACACTCAACGGAATGGTATCCAATCCGCTTTGGCGGTGGTGCAAAAGCAACAAGGGATGAAAGGCTTTAATCCACCTGATTTGCATCGCCTTTTTCAGCACCGGAACTTGGGCTGAAATGCTTCGAGCGAAGAGGGCCTTAGCGCGGATGAAATCCAGCACACCCAAGCGGTTATTGTAGTTTCTGATCGACTCAGCCTCCGGCGCTATCTTGGCCGTGAGCTCGCGGAGAATTCGTTCTATCTCTCTGCGGCGTTCCAGCTGCAACTCACGAAGTTCATTGTTCATTTCAATGATTTCCGTAGGCTCGATATAGAGGATTTGTCCACTTCCACTTTCGTCGTGCACAATACCCTTGAGTTTGCGCTTATGTTCCGAAACAATCGGGATAACGATTCTTCCTTCGCGAACACTTAACTCGGTATCGGCAGTCCAGCCTTGGTCTTTGGCTTTTTTATAGAGGCTTCTAGCTCGTTTTTGTACTTCGCGCTCAATATCGCTAATCAAGCTGTTGATTTGTTGTAGCAAAGGCGACGCATTGGAACGCATGCGTCCTTCATCGTCGATTACCGCATCGATAGCTTGTATCAGCGGACGCTGCGGTGGAATATGGGCAATCAGCGCTTGAAGCTGAGGAAAGTCCTCACTGTGCTGATTGAAGAATCGTGTGAGTCCATCAATCGTTTTCAGAACCCACTTGAGTTCCAAAAATTCTTCTTCGAAGAGGAAATAGCCTTCTATCCTCAATTTATCCAGGCTTTTGGCGATATCGAGGTAGCGGCCTTCGGGCATGCCCAGCTCTTCTTCCAAGATGCGCAGCCATTCGCCTGTTTGGGCCAACCACAGCTCTACCGACTCAAATCGGTTGCTGAATCCTGCCTTTGCAGCCATCTCCTTCCCTTTCGGTCCGAAGCAGTAAGCACTAATCTTCTGGCGAATCTGGTCGAAGCCTATTTTCTCCTCAATATGTTCCGGATAATTTTTCAAGGCTGCAAAAATAGTAAAAGCAGCGGCTTAGGCTTGTGTTTCCCTATCGCTAACGGAGAAATAACGTATCGCTAAACTGGAAATACTTGCACCCAGCAAAGCCAAAAACACATCTTTCTGGGCATCCCAAACATCGCCTTGCGTTCCTAAGTAGGCTGCGCCCTGCTCTTGAAAGAAGATATCAGCCACCGCCCATTCGAGCAATTCATAGAGGCTGCTGACCGATAAAGTAAGCTGCACCGGCATCCAGCGAGCAAGCGATAAAGGGTATTTTTTCCATTGGGTATAAACCTCATAAACCGGATAGGCCAAAAGGAAACCAAAGGAAAAGTGAACGATGCGATCATAGTGATTCCGCTCCCAGCCAAAGAGGTCTTGCAGCCAATACCCCAAACTGTTTTCGGCATAGGTATGCTGTGAACCGTAGACGTGCAGGCAGAGAAACAGCCAGATAAACAGATACGACTTATCACTAAAGCGGTAGTTTTTATACGTTAGCGAAAGGAATGATAGCGAGACTACGGTAAGCAGGTTTTCGAGCAGCCAATTGTTGAGGTCGCTAGTAAAAAATAGCGTGAGCATCCAGACCACCAGAAAGGAAGAAACCAAAACCCACAGGAGTGGATTGGACGAAAATGGGATACGTAAGGAGTTGCTTGCCTTGGTGAAGAAATAGGCCATGCTCAAAGCTAAGAAATAGCGAGAATACCTCAACCGGTAAGTTTCAGACTCATTTTTTGCCAATCGTCTAAATTGGAAAAATCCATTTCCAAGAGTAGTTATATTGTATTTCAAACTGAGCACTTTAACAATCAATTAAACCTAGTATGCAGCCGAACATTGACATCAATTTTACCGCGATTTTGGTCGCCGTTGTGGCCAATTTCTTTCTTGGGTTTTTGTGGTATACGCCACTCTTTGGAAAACTTTGGGCCAAGGAACTCGGTCTCAATACCGACCAAAAGCCACCTGCTTCTGTATTTATCAAAGGACTGGTTCTGATGATTGTTGGGCAGTTTCTGATGGCCTGGGTATTCGCCCACAATATTGCCGTATGGAATCCGGAAACTTGGGGATTAGCCGCCAGCGCCGAAATGGCCAAAGGCAAAATGGCCTTCATGGCCGCCGTATTCACTTGGATCGGCTTTTACTTGCCTAGCGATTTAAGTCGCATGGCCTGGGAAAACCCTTCCTTTAAATTATTTGGCATTAATACCGTTTACCATTTCCTCACCCTGCTGGTGGCTTCTTTAGCGATTAACTTTATGTAGAGGCGACACAGATGTCGCCCTATATCTACTTAACCTCAACCTTACCCGAAAGTGTTGCGAAGCATCTACTTTCGGGCCTCAATCCTCTTCATCTGAGCCGGGCCATGGCTTGGCTTTACTTTAGCCCTATACCCTCTTATTTCTTTTTTCAGAGTTCGGGCTCTTGACATCTTATTTTACAACGGTTTCACATGTTCGCTCTTACAATCACTCAACCTGAACCTCAACCTCAACCTTAACCTTAACCTTTACCTTAACCTCACTCCTCTATTTAGATTCATTCTAATCTTTTGTACCTTTGTGGCGCAATGAGTAAAATGGGAAAAGTATTGGTGGCCATGAGTGGCGGTATAGACAGTACCGTAACGGCTATCATGCTTCGGGAGCAAGGCTACGAAGTAGTAGGTATTACCATGAAAACCTGGGACTATGAAAGTTCCAAGGTGAATGGTAAGGAAACCGGCTGCTGTAGTTTAGACTCCATCAACGATGCCCGCGCCATTGCGGTGCAGCACGGCATTCACCATTTTATTCTCGACATCCGCGATGAGTTTGGCAATTTCGTTATCGATAACTTCATCGATGAATACCTGGCCGGACGAACGCCCAACCCTTGTGTGCTCTGCAATACGCACATCAAATGGGAAGCTTTGCTGAAACGTGCAGACCAATTGGACTGTGAATTTATCGCTACAGGCCACTATGCGCAGCGTAATTTCAACGCTGATAACGGTCGCTATTTCATCTCCCGCGGCAAAGATTTAAACAAAGACCAGAGCTATGTGCTGTGGGGCTTGGAGCAGAAAAACCTCGCTCGTACACTTTTCCCAATGGGGCAATACCATAAAACGGAAATCAAGCAGATGGCCGTAGACATGGGCTATATCGACCTCGCTAAAAAAAGTGAGAGCTATGAAATCTGCTTTGTGCCGGATAACGATTACCGCGCATTTCTCCGCAACCAAGTGGAAGGATTGGAAGAGCGTGTAGACGGTGGCGATTTCATCCTTGCCGACGGAACCGTTTTGGGCAAACACAAAGGCTATCCATTCTATACTATCGGTCAGCGTAAAGGACTGGAGATCGCCTTAGGTGAGCCCATGTACGTTACAGAAATCCGTCCCGATTCCAATACCGTGGTGCTGGGCCGACAAGAAGAATTGGCTCGTAACGGCATGTGGGTACGCAATGTGAATCTGCAGAAATACGATGCTATTCCGGAAGGCATCGACGCCCTCACTAAAATTCGCTATAAAGACCCGGGTACCATGGCCAGCTTGCATACCGAAGCAAATATGGTTCGTGTTGATTTCAATGCACACGTCAATGCAATTGCTCCCGGACAGTCTGCTGTATTCTATGAAGGCGACGATGTAATTGGTGGAGGTTGGATCCACAGCTCCTACGAACAAGACCAAGGCTAAGTTGCGTTTTTAGCGATTATTCACACTATTTCATCGCGCTCACCCCTACGGAGGCCGAATAATTTCCGTAATTTTCGACCCGTATGGTAAAGCACCTTTTCCTAGCCGCAGCCTGTTTGGCCGCCTCCTATACTGCGCAAGCGCAAGTCAAAGTTTTCAAGTTCTGGGTAGAGTTTAGCGATAAACAAAACAGCCCTTACTCGGTAGATCGTCCGCTGGAATTCCTTTCCCAACGCGCCCTAGACCGAAGAGCAAAACACGGCATCAAGGTTACGGAACAAGACTTTCCGGTTAACCCAAAGTACAAAGAAGGGCTCAGTGCTGCCGGCGTAACTGTTTTACATACTTCCCGCTGGTTCAATGCGGCTACCATCCGCACTACCGATTCTAGCTTGATTGATAAAATCAAAGCATTGCCTTATGTGAAGTCGGCTGATCTGCTGTACCACAGAGTGGAATTTGAAGGAACCAAAAAAGGACCAAGCCAAGTGAGCGAGTACCTTCGCAGCGCCGGTGGATCAAACGAGCCAAGCAATAGCACCGATTTTGGTGAAGGCTTCCGCCAGATTGACCAAATCAACGGCGTTCAGTTGCACAAAGACGGCTTCCAAGGACAAGGCATGCTCATCGCGGTTTTGGATGCCGGATTCTACCATGCCGGTAGCATGAAGACATTTGACAAACTCAGAAACGAAGGCCGTCTTTGGGGCATTGCCGATTTGGTAGACTTCGACTCTAGCGTATACGAAGACGACCTACACGGCATGAACGTGCTTTCTTGCATGGCCGCTTATGCTCCGGGCAAATTCATCGGTACTGCACCCAAAGCCAACTACTGGCTCATCCGCACCGAAGATGCCAATACCGAATACCCAATCGAAGAAGCCAACTGGGTTGCCGGTGCAGAGATGGCCGATAGCCTAGGCGCTGACTTGATTAACTCCTCTTTGGGTTATACCAAGTTTGGCGATGCTGACATGGACCATACCTTCCAAAGCTTAAATGGAAAAAGCATCGCTTCTAGAGCAGCCACCCTGTGTGCCCACAAGGGCTTATTGGTTTGCAATGCAGCCGGTAATGAAGGCGACGGCTCTTGGAAATTTGTGGGTGTTCCGGCCGATGCCGACAGTATACTTACCGTTGGCGGTGTGGATGCCGATAACCTTCACGCCAGCTTCAGCTCCTATGGCCCAACTGCCGACGGCAGAATTAAACCAACCATCGTAGCCAGAGCAGCCGGCACCATCGTAGCCAGCAGCAAAGACAAATACTATAATAGCAACGGTACTTCATTCGCATCCCCCGTAATGTGCGGCATGGTAGCCTGTTTGATGCAAGCCAATCCAAAGGCCACCATTTACCAAGTGATGGATGCCTTGAAATGGAGTGCTTCTCAAGCTTCTAACCCCGATAATATTCTAGGCTGGGGTATTCCCGATTTCAAAATAGCAAACCGCATTTTGGGCGGAGACAAACTATTTGACTACGGGAAAAGTCGTTGGTTGGAAGCCATTCCGGCTACCTACTACAACAGCTTACGTTTGGCGTATTACTCTTCTCAAGATCAACACATCAGTATCGTGGTGAAAAAAGGACGTAAAGTGCTCAAAACCATTGAGCGCGATTTGAAAAAAGGTGAATTCATGGTGGAGCAATTAAAAGACCTCCCGAACAAAAGAAAAGGCATAACAATTGAAGTAAAGGTGGGCGATTCAATAGAAAAATTTTCGCTCAAGCCTAAAAAACCGTGATCAGCCTAAAGTCGGGATTACTTTTTTTATTTAGCCTATTGTTTGCTTGGACAGCCAATGGCCAAGACCCTACTTTACAAGGTAAAATCCTGGATTCACTTAGTGGCGAAGCATTAATTGGCGCCACAGTTCTCGACTTAAACAACCCTTCACTGGGTTCTTCTAGCGATGTAAATGGTCGGTTTAGCCTAAAGCTTTCCAAAGGCCAACACAGCCTGCGGTTCAGTTATGTTGGCTATACCGATAAAGTTATCAAACTAACTATTCAGCACGATACACTGATCGTAGTGAAACTGAGTCCTTCTAAAATCATTAGCGAAGAAGTGATTATCAGCGATAGCCGCAGCAACGACAATGTGCTGAAAAATGAGATGAGTCGGGTTTCACTCGATGCGCAAACCATGCGTAAACTGCCTGTGCTATTTGGGGAAACCGATGTACTAAAAACCATCACCCTCATGCCCGGGATTAAGTCGGGAGGCGAAGGCAATACCGGCATCTACGTGCGCGGTGGCGGCCCCGATCAGAACCTTGTATTATTCGACAACGGCGTAGTATACAATGCCGCTCACCTCTTGGGATTCTTTTCCGTTTTCAATGGCGATGTGGTAGAAGACGTGGAGGTAATCAAAGGCGGAATGCCCGCCGAATATGGAGGCCGTCTAAGTAGCATTATCAAAGTAAAAACCCGGGATGGCGATTTCAATAAATACAAAAACTCAGGTGGCGTAGGACTTATCTCCAGCCGCTTTGCTACTGAAGGTCCCATTCAAAAAGGCAAAAGTTCGTTTCTAGTTACCGGTCGTAGAACCTATGTGGATGTAGTGGCCCGTCCATTTTTACCTGATTCGCTAAAGGGTAACCAACTGTACTTTTACGACCTCAACGGAAAGTTTTCATTTCTACTTTCTGAGAAAGACAAGCTCACGATTACTGCTTACTTTGGCAGGGATGCGTTTAGGTATGTACCGCCAGACAGAGGCGACTTCAACTTCGGAGTGAATTGGGGTAATGCCTTGGCAACTGCCGTGTATACCAGACAAGTAAATAGCAAGCTCTCGTATGAGGCCTCCTTAGGTTACAACGACTTCACCTTAGGTTCTGAAGTGAATTTTGACAATATCATCATTCGCGTGAGCAGCGGACTAAAAGATTGGACCTTAAAAAACGAATGGATTTATACGCCCAACAAAAATTCCCTCTGGAAATTTGGCGCACAGTATATCTACCACACCTTTGAGCCCGGTATTTTGAATGCCGAACTGGATGGCGAAAATGATGTACAAAGCAGAATCAATAATCAATTTGCACACGAAGGCGCCGGCTACGTAAGTTTAGAGCAGAAATTTGGCACACGTTGGCAGATGAACGCCGGCTTACGTTATTCCTTCTTTAACCAAGTTGGCCCTTACGATCAAGTGATTTACGAATCCAATGGCGTACGTACCGATCAAATTATACAATACAAAACCGGCGAGTCAATTGCTTTCTGGGATGGACTTGAACCCCGCCTCGCTTTTAACTTCTTAATCAATAGCGAGCAAAGTCTAAAAGCCAGCTATACCCGTACCTTTCAGTACTTGCACCTGGCCACCAGTTCCGCTGCAACATTGCCATCCGACCTCTGGATTCCGAGCAGTGCCAGGGTTGCTCCTCAAATAGCTGATCAGGTAGCCTTGGGTTATTTTAGAAATTTCAAGGATAACTTATACGAAGCTTCTGCCGAAGTCTATTATAAACCGATGCAAAATCAGATTGAATTCAGGCCGGGAGCCAATCTGTTTTTCAACCAAAACTTGGAGGCCGAAATCATTTCAGGTCAAGGACTCTCCTACGGCGTTGAACTCTTCTTTAAAAAACGCCAAGGTAAAACCACCGGCTGGATAGGGTATACCTGGTCTGTATCGGAACGCCGCTTTGATGGATTGAACAATGGCGAATGGTTCTATTACCGATACGACCGTCGTCACGATATCTCCTTTGTACTCACACAAGAGCTTAGCGATAAGTGGGATTTCAATTTTGTGTTTGTTTACGGAACAGGAAATATCATCACACTTCCGGTAGGTCGATTTGCCTATAATTTCGGAATAGACCTCAGCAATCAGAATCCAAGTTTTTCCATTCTCGACTTATACACCAATGCCAATACGTACCGCATGCCGGCTTACCATAGAGCGGATGTCTCGTTTAACTATACGCCATCGGGAAAAGAGAATAAGCGATTTAAGTCGAGCTGGAATTTTTCTATATACAATATTTACAACCGGAAGAACCCGTATTTCATCTACCTGGATGCCGACAGACAAACCCAAAGGGTATCGGCTAAAATGGTTTACCTCTTCCCTATTCTACCATCTGTAACCTGGAATTTTAAGTTCTGATATGAAGTCGTGGATACACCTAGTTCTAGCCGCCCTGCTCTTTTCTGCATGCGAAAAGGAAATCGATTTGGATTTACCCCCTGCCCCGGATGAATTGGTGGTGGAGGCCTATATCAACGACTTCAATCCGTTTTTGAATTACGTGATCATCACCCATACGGTGGATTACATGAATCCGGATTTAAGTTTACCTGCCGTGAGTGGTGCCTTGGTTTATGTAACGGAAGGAACTGTGAACGGTCAAGATACCGTTTGGAACAGTAATCCGGTTCAGCTCATTGAAATAGCCAGCGATACCGTTCCGGGCGTTTACTTTAACCCATTCTTGCAAGGCACCGCAGGGAACGTCTACCGACTGGATATTACGGCTGGCGATAAACAAGTTCATGGCATCACCAGTATTCCGTTGCCAATCGCCATTGATTCAGTTCAAATGAAAATGACCTATGCCGAAGATACCACCGGTTTGCTTACGGTCTTCTTTTTCGACCCTCCTGAGCGAGGCAACAATTACCGCATGATGTACAAACTGGGAGGCGACAGTATTTTCGGTAGTTGGGGTGCATTAAATGATGGCGACGTGATTCGCGACGATGAGTTTATCAATGGAGAGACCTGGGACTTCCGCTATACCCGTGAATTTGCTTTGGGTGATACCATCGACTATTTCTTAAACAGCATCGATCGGTCTACCTATTTGTTTTGGGACTCCTTCTTTTCGCTCAGAGGCAATAGCGGTAACCCCTTTGCTACCCCGGTTCAATTGAAATCCAACCTACAAGGTGCCATTGGCTGCTTCAGCGGATTTGGCGTGAGCTATAGGCGGATTGTGGTTAAGTAATTCACTGAATTTAGTGAACAAGATTAGATCCTTATAATCCTTATGATTTAAGAGATTAACCTACTCCTGGTCAGTTGTAAAAATCATTCAAACCGTATGCAATTTATTTAAGAGTTCAGCTACAAGAGAATCCATCCTTGAGAAAGCAAACCATTTTTTTCCAAGATCCTTCATTGAGGCACCCAAATGATACAATTTGGCTCCATCAATCACCAAAAAAAGGTCGTGGCTTTGGGTAAAGTTTTTAATTTCTATAGGCTGATATTGGTTGTTATGCTTTGCTAAATCAAGTTCCAATTGTCTACTGATATTTTTAGTAAAAATGGTAGCCTTGACTTGAGAGGAACGTTTAGCTAATAGTACCAAAACTGATTCATCCACATAGTTGTCAAGTAAGATTATTTCGCTTTGCGCCCTTTTGATAATATTGACTACGAATACATAGGCATCAAATATCTGACCTTCGAAGAACAAACCATGGGTAGGCAATTCTGCTGTTTTAATCTGTAATGAAATCTCATGCACTTCCCTACTCATTTCGGTAATCTTGCTTTCGAGATTGTTAATTCTTTGATTTACTGCATAACCTTTTAAAAGATAATCACGGAGGACATTGGTAGCCCAAATACGAAATTGGGTTCCTTGCTTTGAGTTCACCCTATAGCCAACAGATAGTATCGCATCCAGATTATAGTATTCAATATCTCGCTTAACCGATCTACCGGCTTCAATTTGAACTGTTGCATTTTTTGCAACAGTTGATCTGGGGTCCAATTCTCCCTCTTTGAAAATATTACTCAAATGCCTTGATATCACGGATTTATCCCGATTAAATAACTGAGCAATTTGATTAAGTGTAAGCCAAACCGTATCCTCTTCCAGCTTCACTTCAATGCGTTCTGCTGCTTCCTCTGCTTGGTATAGAATAATTTCATTCTTCATTGCGTTTCGAGACTTATTTCTACAATCGAATTAGGGCATCACATGATTAGATTATCAAGTTAATGAATAGGAAAAGCTCTTATCGCTTTCTTGATCTGATTGAGCTTATTTGACAATAAGCTGACTATTAAAGTAGTATTCTCAGATATTTTCCTTTTATAGGTAAGCACTTAGGTCAAAACTCGTTTGAATCTCCTGTCCTTTTTCGTTTACACCGTTCAGATAATTGTAAATTAGTCGAGAACCAAGAACCTTTTGCTTGATTACCCGGCTATTTACAAAGCGATACATTAGTCTCCTTTTCCTTTTGATTAGTAGCAGTGCTGTGTTTAGCCAATGCCGCTGGCGCTTGCAATTCGAAGCTGGTATTCCATATTCCTATTCCAAGCTTTGGAACAGGCATGAATCCAACTTTGGGGTAAGTTTTGGTAACTTAGGTTTGAGTTATGGCTTCGCTAAAAAGAGCAATTCCAACTTCCGCCGACATGAATTTACATTCAAACACAATTGATTGGAAGTCATTTTGCCCCACTCGCCTATTCGTTTCTTAAAAAGGACCACAACCCGTATAGCGACTGGCCCAAACGTGCCGCAAATGAAGCAGAACTTTTAGGGATTCAATATTTAATGTCTTCAAGTTCTAAGGTATCCCATGGTATAAAACTTTCCTACAATCATTACTTGCCGGAAGACAACCCCTTCCCTTTCAAAATTGTTATTGGATTAGTCAGAAACCAGTCCGTACAACTTGAGAAGAAGTTACATTTCGGCCTGCGATCAGAGGTATTTAGAAGCATTGTAACTCCCGGAACTCCCATTGGCGGACCAATATACACTAATTTAGCCGGCATAAGCCTCGAGCCTAGTTTATCCATTGATTCAAGAAGGAAACACTCGCTCTATTTTAAGTTACGCTATATGCAAGTTCTTAAGCTTCACAGTTTTCTCACCTTCACGCCTAATTACCTCTACCGCATTGAATTGGGGTATCGGTACAGTATTGCTTGGTAGAATGGATTTGGAATAAACTAAAGGCGGATTATTGTGAGGTAGCCTTTGGTGAATGTTCTGATCCTTGTCCGAAATACCGATTAAATACGACAGTTGCGGTTAAGTCGCCGGTAACGTTTACTGCCGTTCTGAACATACCAAGAATGCGGTCGATGCCAATGATAACCAAAAGACCATCGACGGGAATTCCCGCACTCCCCAAAACGCTACTGAGTATCAGTACGCCTCCACCCGGAATGGCCGGTGTTCCTACCGATGCTGCCACTACGGTAACGGTTAGCAAAAGTATATTAGCAATAGACAACTCTATACCATAGGCCTGAGCCATAAATAAGGTGGTAATGCACTGAAAGATGGCTGTGCCGTCCATATTGATGGTTGCACCAACCGGAATGATAAAATCGCTCACATTGGAACTCACATGCAATTCCTCATCGGCAATTTTCATCGATAAGGGCATCACGGCTGCAGAACTTGCTGTAGAAAAGGCCAGTAGCTGAGCGTCTTTAATACTCCTGAAAAATTGAAAGGGATTTCTTTTGCCCACAGCGAGTACAACCGCCATATAAACAAGCAACATCAGAAATAAGCCTAACAGCACCACCAACATATAATAACCGAGTCCAATAAAGATCTCAAATCCGATACGAGATAGTAAGGCTGCCATCAAACCAAAAACCGCAAAAGGCACAATGTTCATTGCCCAACCTACTACCACCATACATACTTTTTGAATCGCCTCAATAAATCGAGCAATAGGTCTGGCCATAGTCAATTCCAATTGGGATACAGCGATGCCAATCAAAACCGTAAAAATCACAATAGCCAACATCTCTCCACTTAAAATAGCCTCCAAAGGATTCGCCGGAATCAGGTTAGCGATAAGTTGAGGAATATTGTGGATCGGAGATTCAGCAGCACCTGCCTGACTTTGATGTTCCTGCATTCCCGGAAAACCTCCCGATTCCAAAATCAAGTTACCTGGCTTGAAAAACAGAGTAAGTATCGTTCCAATGGAAATCGCAACAATGGTGGTAAGGATAAAATAGGCCAGCAATTTGAAACCCATGCTTTTGAGGTTTCCGTTCGAATTGCTGAGAATCCCGGTTATGATAGATGTAATAACCAAAGGAATCATCACCATCTGTATCAACTTCATGAAAATCTGACCCGGCAGATCTAGCCAAGCCCCTAATTTCTGACTTAGTTCAGCTGAAATCAGTCCGGTTTCTGCATTGATTAATCAGCCAAGCATGCCTCCTGCCATCATCCCGATAATCACTTTGAGCCATAACCTTCCTCGGGTTAGGTTTTCCAAGTAAACGGTAAGGGCATTTAGAGAAATGACATGCAACATGGGTAAGCTTGTTTAAGCGCCCAAATTATGGAAAACTCGTTAAAACCGAATCACGAAATGCTCTTCCGCTTGTTCTTCTCTCAGGAAGACGAGCCCGAGGTAGAATAAATCCACACTCACCGTAACACGCGGATGTGCTTTGATTTCCTCCCAGGCTTCGCTCATGTCTTTGCTCCAATAGATATCGTCGAAGATGAGGAGGGTACCGTTATGGCATTTAGGGAGTAATTGTTCAAAATAGCGCAGCGTAGGCTCCTTGCGGTGGTTGCCATCGATAAAGGCATAGTCTACCTTTTCCATTTGGTCTAACAAGGGCTGAAGGGTTTCGTCAAAATTCCCCTGCACCGCGTTTACCCAAGAATAGCCCAGATCCTTCAAATTAATCTGACTTAGCTCTACCAAATTAGCGCTTCCTTCCAGCGTATGAAATTCAGGCGTTTTTCCTTCGCTTGAGGCACCAGCCGCTTGGTAGGCAGAACTGATTCCCAAGGAGGTGCCCAGCTCAATCATGTGCTGTGGTTGAAAGCGGCGACAGAGGCGGTACAAAAGTTTGCCCCATTTGGCCGGCTTGGCAGCCTTAGCCGCTATCTCCGATACTTTACGTTCGTAGGTACTTCCTCGCTCTGTAGCGCCGGCACCGAAGTCTTCTACCTCGGTAACCAGCTTATTGTTCAAGAGGGAAAGACGAAGTTTTTCAATCGCTGCATACTCCGGGTACTCGGTCTTGTCTTCCAAGACTTGCGTCACCAAGTCGTATACAAAAGGCGAATGCACTCCGCTTTTGGTCTTGGCATTCAGGTAATACCAAGCGTACTTACGTGCTTGATCAAACACTAATACAGTTTTTTAATGGCTTTCAGCTCTTTATTCAAACGATCCATCTGATTATTGGCCTTCTGAATCTTGTCTTGAATACCTTTAATCAAGGCTCCGGCTGTTTTGCTATTGGAGAAGAACCCGATATTGTTTTCGAGGGTTTCCACTTCTGTTTTCAGGAAGCGGATTTTCTCGCGAATACGGCGCTCTTCGCCTTGTAGTTTTTTACCTCCATCAGGCATCTCAGCCAATTCTTGGTAATGTTCCATCGCGCGAGCCTCGTTCATTTCATCGGCATTGCGTTTGAACTTCTTGTAGAACTCGTCTACCAAGCTGCTGTATTCCTTCTGGATCTGATTTTTCGCTTTAAAAGGCACAAAACCGGCAGCGGCCCAACGCTTCTGAACGTCTTTCAATTGCTTGAATACTTCATCAGCATTTTCATTGCTGGCCATCGCTTTGAGTTCTTCAATGATGGCTTTTTTGATTTCCAGGTTTTGCTGTTGCTCTTCTTTTTGTCCGGAGAAATGCCCCTCCTTCTTGTTAAAGAACATATCGCAAGCCGCTCTGAAACGTTTCCACACTTCATCGGATACGGCTTCCGGAACTGGACCAACCTTCTTCCATTCGCCTTGCAAGCGAATCAATTCATTGGTGGTTTTATTCCAGTCTTCACTGTTAGCAATGGCTTCCGCCTTCTCACACAGTTGTTTTTTCTTTTCGAGGTTTTCGTTCTTCTCTTTGTTGAGCGATTTGAAATAAGCGTTTTTGTTGCGGTAGAAGGCATTGCGCAACTCTTTGAACTTAGCCCAAATGCTGTCGTTATGCTCTTTCGGTACCGGCCCTACTTTTTTCCATTCGTCAAAAAGGTCGGCGATAGCCTGCGTTTGAGCAATCCACTCTTTTGGTGAGTTAAACTGCACCGTGCTGATTTGCTCCAATTTCTCCAGTAAAGCAGACTTCAACTCGAAGTTGTGTACGCGTTTTTCGCGGATCTTATCGAGTTCGCCTTTTTTCTGTTCGTATACTTTATCTGAGGCTGCTTTGAAACGCGTCCAGATTTCTTCACTGTATTCTTGCGGAACCGGGCCGGTATGCTTCCACTCATCGTGGTATTTGTTCAGCATAATCATGGCCTTTTTGATGGAACTCTCTTCTTGCAAGGCATCTACCTTTTTGCAGAGTTCAATCTTGGCTTCCAGGTTTTTCTTTCTATCCAACTCCTTCAACTCAAAGTTGATGGAGAGGTTATCGTAGAATTTATCGAGGTAAAAACGGTACGAATCCCAAAGCTCCTGGATATGCTCTCTTGGTACAACGCGAATCTTTTTCCATTCGCTTTGCAATTCCTTCACCTTATTAAGCGAGTCTTCTGTCTCGTCGTTTTCGGTGATCTCACGCAATTGTTCCAAGATGCGGTTTTTCGCCGCCAGGTTCTTTAATTTTTCGTCTTCCGTGCGCTGGTATTGTTCGGCACGTTTCTGACGAATATCGCGGAATGCCGCGTCGAAGCGACGGAAATATTCGTCTACGCGAAACTCAAAGCTGTCTTTGTCGTTTCCGGCTTCAATATAGGCCTCCAAGGCAGCATCGTGCTCTTCCTGACGCATCGCATCCAAGATTTCACGTGCTTCTTTGGCCATCTTGGCGGCCGTTGCCAGCTCACCTTCTTTAACGGTCTTTTCTACCAGTTCTACCAATTCCTCTTTGGAAAGGGTTCTGAGATCAACATCAGATTCTGAATCTGTATCGTCGTCCATGCGGTAAGTGTCGTCACTCTCCTCTTCATGGTCTTCGGTTTCCGGTGTTTCAACAACCGGCGCAGATTCCACGTTTTCAACCGGATTGGTCTCTTGCGTGTTTTCCTCCTGAGTTGGCGGGGTCAATTCATCTTTTTCTTCGTTGTGCAACATGATTGCTCTGTTTTCAAAACAAGGCTGCGAAGTTATTAAAAACGCTGGGCTTTTGCTTATTTTTGGACGCTCTCCAACGAAAATTAAAGCTTCCATGGCCGTGAAAATAATTGAATGCCCGCGCGACGCGATGCAAGGAATACACGACTTCATTCCAACTACCGATAAAATACGCTACCTCAACGCCTTGTTGAAGGCCGGTTTCGACACGCTCGATTTCGGCAGCTTCGTATCGCCTAAAGCCATTCCGCAAATGCGTGATACCGCTGAGGTTCTGGCTGGTTTGGACTTAAAAAATACCGACACTAAACTCCTGGCAATTGTGGCCAATGAGAAAGGGGCCGACATGGCTTGCGAACACGAGGAGATTCAGTACTTAGGCTTTCCTTTTTCGATATCGGAGACTTTTCAAATTCGCAATACCAACTCCACCATAGCCGAGGCTTTGGTGCGCGTAGAATACATGCAAAAGCGCTGTGAGGAAACCGGAAAAGAGCTGGTGGTTTACTTGAGCATGGGTTTTGGCAATCCGTATGGCGACGATTGGAACGCCGCCATTGTAGGACGCTGGGTTAGCCGCATGGCAGATAGAGGAATTAAAATTCTTTCTTTAAGCGATACCGTGGGCGTGGCTACACCGGAGTCCATTAAGTATTTGTTTAGCGAATTGATCCCTGCTTACCGCGATATTGAGTTTGGCGCACACCTGCATACCACACCGCATACGTGGGAACCCAAGATTGCCGCTGCCTACCAAGCCGGCTGCCGCCGATTTGACGGCGCACTAAAAGGCTACGGAGGTTGTCCGATGGCCACCGACAAACTCACAGGTAATATGCCTACCGAAAACCTCCTGCAGTACTTCCGCACCGTGAAAGAAGAGACCGGCATCAATGCAGATGCCTTTTCTGATGCAATGCTGATTGCCGGAGACATCTTCCAAGGGCATTAACCTCAACCTCAACCTTAGCCTCAACCTTAGCCTCAACCTCAACCCCATTCGCCCATGTCTGGCACCCGAATAAATAAATACCTCAGCGAAGTTGGTTTCTGTTCTCGAAGAGCCGCAGACGGATTAATTGAAGCCAGGAAAGTAACCATCAATGGGAAGGTCCCTGAAATGGGCACCAAAGTGATGCCCGGCGATGAAGTACGCGTTAATGGAAAGCTAATCTCCCCTCCCAAGGAAGAGTTTGTCTACATGGCTTTTAATAAGCCGGTGGGAATAGTGTGTACCACGGATACCCGAAGGGAGAAGAACAATATCATCGATTATATCAATTACCCCAAGCGCATCTTTCCAATAGGAAGATTGGATAAACCCAGTGAAGGCCTCATTTTCCTTACTAACGATGGCGATATCGTAAATAAAATATTAAGGGCACGAAACAACCACGAAAAGGAATACTTGGTCAAAGTAAACAAAGCCATTACACCCGATTTTATTCAACGGATGGCCAATGGTATTCCCATACTTGATACGGTTACGCGAAACTGTGAAGTGGAACAGACCGGTAAATTCACATTCAGAATTGTTCTAACGCAAGGCCTCAACCGTCAAATCAGACGTATGTGTGAATACCTGAATTATGAAGTTGTACAGCTGAAAAGGATTAGAATAATGAATGTGTCTCTCGACTTGCCCATTGGAAAGTGGCGACATCTAACCAAAAAAGAACTCGACGGTATTAATCGCATGGTGAAAGATTCTGCGAAAACATTCGATGAAGACTAAGTGATTTATTCAACTGATATTTCTTGAACTCGCTTAAATTACCCCTATGAAAAACGCGGCCGTTGGCTTCATCTTTATCACCTTGCTTCTCGACGTTATTGGCTTGGGAATCATCATTCCGGTTGTACCTGAGCTTATCGCTGAGCTGAAAGGCGTTTCCATTACGGAGGCCTCGAAGTATGGCGGTATCTTGATGTTTGTTTACGCTGTTTTTCAGTTTCTGTTTGCACCTATTGTGGGTGGATTAAGCGACCGCTACGGACGTAGACCTGTTCTTTTGCTGAGCCTCTTGGGCTTCGGTTTGGATTACCTGCTTTTGGCTTTGGCTCCTAGTTACGCTTGGCTGTTTATTGGGCGAATTCTAGCCGGCATTTTTGGCGCTAGCTTCACCACATGTTCGGCTTATATAGCGGATGTATCGACGCCGGAAAAGAAGGCACAGAACTTCGGACTTATCGGCGTGGCCTTTGGAGTTGGATTTATTTTCGGACCTTTTATCGGGGGTATCCTCGGACAATACGGTACACGTATTCCTTTTTATGCCGCAGCGGGTGTAAGTGCCTTGAACTTGATTTACGGATTCTTTATCTTACCTGAATCGCTTAAACCAGAAAACCGCCGCAAGTTTGAATGGAGCAGAGCCAACCCGATTGGCACCATTCGCAAGATTTTGTTGTTTCCTCAGCTGCGCGCCATGCTGGGTGGACTATTCTTCATTTACGTGGCCTCGCATGCGGTACAATCCACTTGGAACTATTTCACCATGGATCAGTTCAAATGGAGCATCGCTGAGGTGGGGTATTCACTTGGATTTGTAGGAATTATGTCGGCTTTGGTTCAAGGACTGCTAATCCGCATTGCCATTCCTAAATTAGGTCAACACAAGGCCATCGTAATTGGCTTTCTGTTCTATATTTTAGGTTTGATTCTGTTTTCCGTTGCCAACGAAGCGTGGATGCTCTATGCGATCTTGGTGATCTATAGCTTAGGAGGAATTGCCGGCCCTGCGATCCAAGGGTTTATGTCTAACCTGGTACCCATGAACGAACAAGGTGAACTGCAAGGTGCCTTGTCGGCCATGTTGAGTTTATCCAGTATTGTTGGCCCCTTATTAATGACCAATGTTTACGCTGCATTTGCTGATGAGTATTCCAGCATTCTCTTTCCGGGTGCAGCCTTTGCGTTAGCTGCTTTGTTTTCTATTCTGAGTTTGTTTTTAGTTGTTCGAGCGATGAAAAAGAAAGCCCCCGAAGTGATTAGTGCAGCGGAGTAAGACCTAAGGCTTTTCGGGCATTGGGCTCGGTGCTGTCTATGGCGTAAATCTGTTGGTAATACTTCATGGCCTCCTTGGTATTGCCGGCATATTTGTATTTACGCGCCACCTCAACTAGACCTTCTACTTTTTCCTTTTTCAGTTTTTCCCTGAAGCTATTGGGATCAGGTTTACTGGAGACTTTAGAATTCAAAAGGATAATACTGATGGCCGTGATAACCGCTGAAATACCAATAAAAAGCCAGGTTAGCTGCCGGTTCTCTTTGCGCTGTTTCTTTTCCAGGTAAAGCCGAAACTCGGCCCACTCCTGCTCCTCCATTTCCGGGAAAGCATACTTTGTCTCTTGCGGAATCTCGGTACCCAGTTTCAGCCAGTCGCGGGTGCTGATATTCTTTCGCTTAAAAACCGACTCATACTTGCTGAGCTCGCGGTTGTTCTTAAGTGTATTAATCGCCGACGATTGTGTTCCCTCGGATCCCATTTTGATTAAGACTATCTATTGAAAGCTGTTGATTTAGTCGCGCTATTGCTTGCTGTGCTTTACCGTTTCCCGGCAATAACTTTAGAACCTCATTATACCGCATCAAGGCCTCTTCTTTTTCTCCTTTTCGCTCGTAGATTTCCGCGTCTTGCATCATGTATAAAGCCTGTTCAGCATTCTTCTCCTGTTCTTGAATTAGCCTCAAATTCCGCTCGGAATCTTCCGAATCCTTTTTTAATGTATTGAAGGCGTAGTAAGCCGAGAACAGCAATAGGAGAAATACGGATAGTGTACTGATAACGATAGTAGTTCTTGTGCGCAGGTGTTTGCTTTCTCTTTCTAATTCAACCTCTCTTCTGCGCTCAGCCACAATCTTCGCTACCCGTTCCTTTTTGGCTTCATCCCAATTAGCGGTAGGATCCTCTTCTATATCAATCGCTTCGCGATCATCATCCATCGAATTCGGATCTTTTCCGAGAAAGCGACTTTCAGCCCCCTTTTCAAAAGCAGATTGATGCCTGCGCATGCCATTGTTGTAGCGCAGGGATTGAAGCATCCCAATGACTGACCCACCGAAACCCATACCGCAAGATAGGGAAGTTTTACGTGTTAAGTTTTAAGAGTTAAGTTCCAAAAATCAAAAGCCAAAATCCAAGTTCCAAAAGCCAAGAGTCAAGAGCCAGGAGCCAAGAGCCAAGTTCCAAAAGCAAGGATCACTTTATTTGGAATTTGGTTTTTGGAAATTGAAATTTCTACTCGAAGTCTGGGTACAAGAGGTATTTTTTACGGATGGCTTTGAAGCGATCCAAGTCGTCTGTCCAGGTTGCGCGATAATCTTCATAACTCATACCTGATTCGATTGCATTCGCCATACTCTTGCCTCCGGCCAGTAAAGCGAAGAAGGAAGTAAAGTAGGCTTTGTTGGTGCTATCGTAGGTTTGAAATAGGTACTCCAAATGGAGCATGCCTTCCTCGTCGGGTGGCGCATTGAATACCTTCCCAAAACACGTATCTCCCTTCAAAGGCGGATTAGGTGCTGCGTGAGCGATGGGAACAGGAACAAATACCGTATCTACCCAAACTTTTCCCTTCCAATTCGGGTGACCAATTAACTGAAAAGGTTTGTTTGTGCCTCTGCCCAAGCTGATGGGTGTGCCTTCAAAAAAGCAAAGACTTGGGTACCAAGCTATGGCTAAATCGTTTGGCAAATTGGGCGATGGCGCCACAGGCAAACTATAGCGGTCGGTATGTTTGTAGTGCTTCACTTGCACCACGGCTAAATTGCATTGTATTCCACCGTTTAACCAGCCTTCACCGTTGATCATCTGAGCATATTCGCCTATGGTCATGCCGTGCACCACAGGAATTGGGTGCATCCCAACAAACGACTTGAAATTAGTGTCGAGCACGGGACCATCCACGTAAAAACCATTTGGATTTGGTCGGTCTAAAACCAGAAAAGGTATGGCTTGTTCGGCACAGGCTTCCATCACGTAATGCATGGTAGAGATATAGGTATAAAAGCGAGCGCCCACATCTTGGATATCGAAGATCACGAGGTCCACCCCGGCTAAATCTGCTTTGGTTGGCTTTTTATGCTTACCGTAGAGGGAGATGATAGGCAAGCCGGTTTGCACATCTTTAGATGATTTCACCTTCTCTCCTGCCCCATGATCGCCTCTAAAGCCATGCTCCGGAGCGAAGATGCCCTGAATCTGCACACCCAAACTCAGCATGCTATCCACCAAATGCGTTTGGCCCACTCGGCTGGTTTGGTTCACCACCAAAGCCACTTTCTTGTTTCGCGTAAAGGGTAGCCAGGCCTCTACCTGATCAGCTCCACACAGTGGTTCTGCCGCCTGAAGTGGTAATGTAAGTGCGATAAACAGAGAAAGAAGGAAAGTTTTATGCATTTTTGAAGCACATTAAAAACGGGAGTAAAGGTATAAAGCTCTGCTTTCGTAAAAAAGCCTACATGAGATTCAGCTATTTTGTTGCCAAACGTCTTGCTACCGGAGAAAAAAGCTTTTCCTCCTTTATCCTGCGCATCGGCATTGCAGCAATTGCCATTTCCGTAACGGTGATGCTTTTGGCTATCGGCATCATGCGCGGCTACAAAACTGAAATCACACAGAAGATTACCGGCTTCAATGCGCATATCCTTATCCGCGCACTCGACTTCAACGAATCGTTTGAAGCCAAACCAATTAGCGCCAAGGCCGCCTATCTCGACGAGATTCGCGCCCTACCCGAGGTGCGTTCCGTACAAGGCTTCGCTCAAAAGGCCGGCATCATTAAAACGGAAAAGGCTATTGAAGGCATCGTACTCAAGGGCATCGACTCCAGCTACGATCAACATTTTTTAAAGGAAAGCTTAAAATCCGGACGCCTGCCTCAACTGGGTGGTGAAGAGCAAGATGAAATACTGCTTTCCCAATACACCGCACGTAAACTGCAACTGGATACGGGCGATAAGATTACCATTCTCTTCATAGAAAGCCAAGACCAGCCGGTGCGTGTTCGCCGACTGAAGATCTGCGGAATCTTCGAGACGGGTTTGGACAATTACGATAAAACATTTGGCGTCGTGGATTTACGTCAGATTCGAGGGCTTTATGCATGGGAAGATTCTTTGGTAGAAGGTTTTGAAGTGCAATTACACGACTTCAACCACTTGGACGCTAGCAGCAAAGCCATCGGTAAAATTGTTCCTCCGGAATACCAGGTAGTCAATGCACGTCAACTTCGTCCGCAAATCTTTGATTGGCTAACTTTATTGGATACCAATGTGGTGATCATTCTTGTATTGATGGTTCTGGTTGCCGCCATTAACATCATTACTTCTTTACTGATACTCATTCTGGAACGCACCAATATGATTGGTATCCTTAAAGCCTTAGGCGCAAATAACAAACAAGTGCGTCGCATTTTCTTGTGGAATGCCGCTTACCTCATCGTCTTAGGACTAGGAATTGGAAACTTAGTAGGCATGGGACTAGGTTATTTGGAGCGCTATACCCAGTTCTTCCAACTCGACCCTGCGTCGTATTACCTTAGTGCCGTTCCTTTTGAAATGCCATTCTATGCTTGGGCCGGCGTTAATCTTGGCACCTTCCTTTTCTGCATGCTTGTGCTTCTTTTACCGGCACGTATGATTTCCGGTATCTCTCCGGTAAAGGCCATCCGATTTGAGTAACGGTTACATGGTTTGTGACATTCAGACCTTGAGCCATTTGGACCAATTGACCATTTAGACTTCACTACTTTGGAAGGATAGTCAAGTGAGAGCCGGCAAACATCTACCCCTAAAAATTCAAGTCCACAATACCTTACAATCGCATTGAACGTAAGAGCGAACTAAGCCTTGCCTCTTCCAGATTACGAAGAGCAAAGGGCAAAAAAAATCCCCGCTTTCGGCGGGGACTACAATTTGTTTCAAATGTTTTGTTCACTAACTCTTCGTGATCTTACGGGTCTGTTTTACAGAATTACCGTTCACACTAGAATATACTTCAAGAAAATATACCCCGGCGGGTACATCTGTTAAGTCTACTTTCACTTCGGTAGTAAGTCCGGCGTAATCTTTCACCACAGGTTTAACCATCTCCTGACCCAAGAGGTTAACCACTTTTACTTCCAAAGATTGATACTGATTTACGTATTCCAACTCTACTTCCAAAGTCAAGATATTACGAATCGGGTTTGGATAGTAACGGATTACAGGACCCTTTTCGAGCTCAGTGTCGGTCAAAGGACCGTTGGCCTGGGTCAGGGGCACAATTGCGAGCATTAATGATAGGATAAGTAAGAGTTTCTTCATATACGAGCTTTACACAAAAATATGTTAAAAGTGTGCCATTATTCCAAACTCACTTTGATTTTTTTTTCACATTCGATAAGCGGCACGGTGGAGTCTATCGTTAATAGCCCTACCCAATCCCTTGTCGGGCAAGCGTTCCGCCACAATTCCGTCCAGTTTCAATTCGTCTAAATTTCGCATCAGTGCGAAGAGCTTGCTTGCTGCCTCATCCAAATTTCCCGATTGACTTAAGGGATAATTCGTACAGCCTTCCGGCAAATCTGCTAGCGGATTTAAGCTAATCAACGCCCATTTCTGTCCCGGCTTCATGCGTGTTTTCAACTCTTCAAGTCCTGCATCACTCAAATACAACGGCGTATGTGTTGCATAATGTTTATCAAGTTGTCCGGGCGCTTGCGGATTGCTATGTGTAGACAATTGCAGCTCGGGTGTATAGCCCAATACTTCGCTCAATTGTTCTAGCGATAAACCACCCAAACGCAAAACCTTCACCTCATTATTCAAACATGAAACGATGGTAGATTCCAGTCCAACTTTTGCCGGACCGCCGTCTAGGATATACGCTACCTCCTTGCCTAATTGCTGCGCTACATGGGCTGCCGTTGTTGGACTCACATAACCGAATGGATTCGCGCTTGGAGCGGCTACAGGCTCGCCCAAAGCTTGCAATAAGCGTAAGGTAATTTCGTGTTGTGGAACGCGAACTGCCACGGTAGGCAAACCGGAACTTACCAAATCTGAAACTTGATCGGACTTTTCAAAAAGCAAGGTAAGCGGACCGGGCCAAAAGGCATCAGCCAGCTTTTTTGCTTCTGAATTCACCTCTCGGATATAAGGTTTGGCGGCTTCTAGCGAAGGCACATGCACAATCAAAGGATCAAAGGCAGGTCTATTCTTCGCTTTAAAAATCTGCACTACCGATTCATCCAAACGAATGAGGGCAGCCAATCCATACACGGTTTCGGTTGGAATGGCTACCAGCTTCCCTGCTTTGAGGTTTGCGGCTGCTTCGCTAACAGAACTGCCAATCATGAATGCTGAACTGAGTCTTCGCGTTTTAAGCCAAACTTGTCGATCTTATTGTACAAGTGACTGCGTTGAATATCAATTTCTTGGGCTGTCTTAGCGATGTTCCAGTTATTGCCTTTCAGCTTATGCAAGATGAAGTTCTTCTCTGCATAGTCTTTAAATTCCTGGAACTTATCGAACTTATCGTATAAGGTATTTCCGCCGCTTCCCGGTCTCTGCACATTGGCATACGCCATCACGTCTTCGTCGTTGATCTTCTGATCGCTCATAATGGCCAAACGTTCTACCACGTTGCGCAGTTCTCGGATATTACCCGACCATGAAATGGTTTTCAAGGCTTCGAGAGCCAAAGGGGTAAATACCTTTTTGGAGTAGCCGCTTTCCTCGCAGATTTCCTTTAAGAACTTTTCAGCGATGAGTGGAATATCCTCTTCCCTTTCGTTCAAGGTAGGAACGTGAATCAAAATCACGCTGAGACGGTGGTATAAGTCGAGACGGAAGTTACCCGCTTCAATTTCCTTCAAGAGGTCTTTGTTAGTTGCTGCCACCACGCGCACATCCACGCCAATCTCTTTGTCGCCACCCACACGGGTGATTTTATTCTCTTGCAATGCACGAAGCACTTTCGCTTGAGCAGACAAGTCCATATCGCCTATCTCATCAAGGAATAAAGTTCCGGCATTGGCTTGTTCAAACTTACCGATGCGTTGTTTTACCGCTGAGGTAAAGGATCCTTTTTCGTGTCCGAAGAGTTCAGACTCAATCAATTCACTTGGAATAGCCGCACAGTTCACTTCAACCAAAGGACCATTTGCTCTATTGCTCTTTTCGTGGATCCAACGGGCAACCAGCTCTTTACCGGTACCGTTTTCTCCGGTTACCAAAACACGGGCCTCGGTAGGTGCTACCTTATCGATGGTATCCATGATTTTCTGAATGGCCGGCGACTCCCCAATGATCTCTTTGGTTTTGCTCACCTTCCTTTTCAGGATTTTGGTTTCCACCACCAAGTTTTGCTTCTCTACCGCGTTACGCAAGGTGATGAGCAAGCGGTTCAAATCCGGTGGCTTGGAGATGAAATCGTAGGCTCCTTTTTTAGTAGCCTCCACGGCGGTTTCAATGGTTCCGTGGCCTGAAATCATCACTACCGGCGTATCCGGAGCCTGCTCAATCAGCTTGGGTAAAAGTTCCAAGCCATCGATCTTCGGCATTTTGATATCGCACAGTACTGCGTCGTAGTTGTTGTTTTTTACTTTCTCGAGGCCTACCTCACCATTCTCCGCCTCATCTACCCGATAGCCTTCATACTCCAGAATCTCTTTGAGTGTATTCCGGATGGTTTTTTCGTCGTCAATAACCAGGATGTTTGCCATACACGTTTTTTTCTTGTTAATTCATTCCGCAAAGCGGATAAAAAAAATAGCAGAATCGTAAGCCGGGTTCTGTTTTTCGGCAGACACGTCTGCCAATAGCCTGTCATTTATCTGGGACGACCGTCGCCGATCGCCTCTATCAACCTACCCACTATACATCAGAACGAGCAGCCCTGTGGTGTAAACACCGGTATAGCCTATTTGGTCTTTCAACCCATGAGGTTTACCCTGCCATTTCCGTCGCCGGAAACGCGGTGGGCTCTTACCCCACCATTTCACCCTTACCCACCGAAGCGAGCGGTATATTTTCTGTGGCACTGGCTGTATCCGCCGGATGGCGAACCCTTCCCGTTAGGAAGCATGGTGCTCTGTGTTGCCCGGACTTTCCTCCCGGTTTCTTTCACCCGAGCGACAAGCCGTTCTGCTTGAAACAAAAATAGTTTATTTTTCTAGACATTCTAATAGTACAGAAAAAAGAACAATAGATTTTTTAGCGATGTCTTTATTCTTCCACGTCATGTCCGTTTCTGATTTATCAATACAGCATAAATCTGAACGGCTAACAAACAAAGAAAAGAGACCTTTCCTTTCCGCATTATCCTTCACCTTAGTCGAAACACTCAATTATTACTCGCTAAAAACTAGTCGGTTAGAAAAATTTTTACCAATTAAAAATCCAAAGTGCTGTCCACTGTCGTACATACCTCCAAACACCTTAAAACAACCGTTATGAAAAAAGTAAAACAGTGGATGATCTTGCCTTTGATGGCGATTTTAGTATTGAGCGCTTGCAAGAAAGAGGAGGAGATGGCCGATATGCCAACTTACAAATCAAGCAGCTACGATTATGCTTTCAATACTGGACAAGTTGGTGCAGGAACTGCTTACGATGGCATGCACCCAAAGAATTTAACTGCCAAACTGATGTTGGAAGAACAGGCAGATGGCAAAACCAAGGTAACCCTTACCTTAATGAATACGGTAGACGGGGAAATGTACATGGTACATGCCCACGATGCAGCCGACCCGAACACAACACCAAACGGAACACCTTACAACGAAACTCCCAATTCAAGTGTTTTGGTAGGTATGGTGAACGGTAATGGTGGCACCGTAAGCTATAGCCAAGTATCGTCTATGAGCTACGCCGACCTAACCGCTACTTACAGTGGATTCTTGGTGGTTCATGATCCGATGCAATCCATCAGCACTACCGACTTAACCACTTATTTGGTGGTAGGTTCTTTTTCACGCTAATACCTATAGCAGAGATAATTAATGAGAAAGGCAGCCTCGGCTGCCTTTTTTTATTCGCTGGAACGAAGAAGTAAGTAATGGTAAGTTTCTTCTTGCGAACGTACCAAAGGCACTTCCGGCTTCTTCATTTTGTTTTTCTGTTCCGCGTCGATGCGACGTGCTTTCACGTTATCGCTCCACTGGATTTCAAACATGTCTTTAACCTGTTGTTTGGCCTCCGGATGGTAGATTGGGAAGGCTACCTCTATGCGGCGGTCGAGGTTTCTCGACATCCAATCGGCTGAGCTCAAATACATCTTCTCTTCGCCATCGGCACAGAAGATAAAGACCCTGGAATGCTCCAAGAACTTGTCTACGATACTGATGATTTCAATGTTATCGCTTTGTCCCTTCATGCCCGGCACCAAACAGCAAATGCCTCTGATCACCAATTGAATCTTCACTCCCGCCGCAGAAGCAGCGTAGAGCTTGGCAATCATTTCTTCGTCGACCAAGCTATTCATCTTCGCTTTAATCCAAGCCTCTTTGCCCTTCTTGGCATGACGAATCTCTGCTTCGATCAAAGCCAGAAACTGCTTCTTCATGTAGAATGGCGCTACCAGCAAATGGCTAAACTTGTATTGAATGCGCGGGAAATTCTTGATAAAGGCGAAGATCTTCACGGCATCCTTGGTCAGGCGTGGATCGCAGGTAAGTAGAGAAGAATCACCATATAAACGGGCCGTTCTGCCATTGTAGTTGCCGGTAGAGAAATGTGCGTAATGGACTGTTTTATTGTTCTCTTTTCTGAAGATCACACAGCATTTTGCATGGATTTTATAATTCGGAACACCAAAGATTACTTCCGCTCCGGCTTCTTGCAATTTACCGCTCCAGTATAAATTCGATTCTTCATCAAATCGGGCTTGAAGCTCCATCACCACGGTTACATCTTTGCCATTCTTCACTGCGTTGATTAGTGCATTCACAATATTTGAATGCTGCGCAACACGGTATAGGGTAATTTTGATGGCGTATACATTTGGATCGATGGCCGCCTCACGCAACAAACGAATCACGTAATCAAAAGGCTGATATGGATGATGTAACATCACATCGCCTTTTTTAATCTCATCAAAAAGCGCCCTCGTCTTCTCAAACTGCGGAATCGGAATCGGTTTTTTGCTTGGGTTACGGAAAGACTCCGGTCCAACCGACGGGAACTCAAAGAAGTCTTTGAAGTTGTGGTATCGTCCGCCCGGGATAATGCCCTCCTTGGAATAACCGGATTTCTTCACAATGAAATCCAGCATATCCTGCGGCATGTCTTCATCGTAGATAAAACGTACCGGCACCCCTTTCGGTCTTTCTTTCAAACTCTTTGATAGCTTGGCCACTAGGCTTTCCGACATATCATTATCGATATCAAGCTCCGCATCGCGGGTTACCTTGATGGTATAGGCTTCAAAATGATCGTAATCGAAGAAGGAGAAAATTTCAGGTAGGCCCAAACGAATCACATCATCGAGTAACATGATATAGGTATTGTCGTCTAAGGCCGGCAATACATAAAATCTACCGAGGATATTCGCCGGTACCTCAAGCAAGGCGTATTTCGGGCGTAAACTACCGTCGAGTTTCGACAGCTTCACCGCCAGGTAAATGGATTTATCACGTAAGAATGGGAAATCGCGTAGGTTCTCCAACATGATGGGGAACATATACGATAAGACATCGCTTTTGATATAACCGTTCACCGCCACCTTTTGACTGTGTGTGAGCTGGTTTTCATTGATAATGAAGATGCGGTTGTCTGCCAACTCCGGAATAATGCGGTTCTCATAAATATGCAAGAACTGCTCTTGCTGCTGCATCACCGTTTGTTGTATGGTAGCCAAAACCTTGGCCACGTGTTCGGCTTCCTTGAGCTTGTTTTTCTTCTGGTAGCGCAAAAGCCTTCTTACCGATGCCACACGTACACGGAAAAACTCATCCAAATTGGAGGAGAAAATCGCTAAAAACTTCATGCGCTCAGCCAAGGGCACATTCGGGTTTTCAGCCTCTTGCAGCACGCGGCCGTTGAAGCTTAACCAGCTTAATTCCCTGTTGACTAAAGGCAGTTTCTTTTCGTGTCTCGACATCTTATGGTTTCCAAGTTACAATGACAGGCAAATGATCGCTATATCCACCCAAGTATTTATTTCCGGCAAAGGTCCTCCACGGACTCCCTGCGTATTTTCCTTCCTGTTCCAGCATCCAGTCGCGTTTGTACACAAGCGGAGTCCAGCTACCTAATTTATTCATGGCAGAGCCGATAAGGATTTGATCCAGGCAATCCCATTTTCCTTTATACAGATAAGATCCTTCTTTCGCGGCGTGAATGCCGTCCATCAGGTTCAACATCGGTTGAATTGAGCTGGCTTTCAAAACCTGCATACTGGAATCGGACGGCTCATCGTTCATGTCGCCCATCACCACAGAATAGGCTTGCGGATAAACTTTTAAAAGCGAATCCAATGCTCCCCTCACCTGCTGTGCCACCTGGATACGTTTTCCGGCTGAGGCTTCTTGTCCGCCACGGCGACTAGGCATATGGCAAACCGCTACGAGTAACATGTTTCCGTTCCAATTCACCCTGCTGATCTGCAAATTGCGGGTACGCATGTCAGGCTCATCGATAAAAACATAGGATTTGTGTATGAGCTCCAAATGTTCCACATTTCCTTTCAGAAGGAGTCCTACGTCTATTCCTCTGGCGTCTGGTGAAGGCACTGTATAGATTTGATAGGCTCCATTTAAGCGCTTGTTTAAATCGCTCAAAACCGATTCATTTTCAAATTCACATACGCCAAGAATTCCATTGCTACCAGGCTGAAGCGAATCAATCACCTGCGCCAGTCGATTTAATTTATGGTTATACCTTTCGCTATTCCATTCCTTTTTGCTTCCCGGCAGAAACTCCTCATCGTTGATAGCCGGATCATCAATGGTATCAAAAAGATTTTCTAAATTATAAAAGGCTAAACTGAAGGATGAAGGGTCTTTGACCGAATTGCTGACGGGCTGTTTTACGCGGCACGACTGCTGGAAAAGCGCCAGAACACCCAGAATTAGAACGAATACGATTAGCTGTTTTTTCATGCTTTCACCTGCGAAACTAAAGACTGACGGCAAAGATTCTATGTTAAATTTTTAACGAATGTAGCCGTAGTTTGAACTATGAGGTCAAAAGGGCTATTTTTGCCCGCTTTTACATTATGACGCTGATAAAATCAATTTCCGGAATTAGGGGAACTATAGGTGGTGCACCAGGCGAAGGTTTAACTCCTGTTGACATCATTAAATTTACTACAGCTTATGGCATTTGGTTGTCGAGAACTGCCGAGAGCAGGAAGGTAATCATTGGCCGCGATGCCCGTATTTCGGGCGAAATGGTGCGCCAGCTGGTATCCGGAACCTTGATGTCTTTAGGATACGATGTGGTTGACTTAGGCTTCTCCACTACCCCAACTGTAGAGATGGCGGTAACAATGGAAGGTGCTGCCGGTGGTATCATTCTAACCGCTAGTCATAACCCAAAACAATGGAATGCCTTAAAGCTCCTGAACAGCAAAGGCGAATTTATTTCGGCTGAAAGCGGTCAGGAATTATTGCGCATAGCGGATGAAGAATCGGTGGAGTTTATGCCGGTTGATAAATTGGGTAGTTATACCGTGATGGAGGGCTATATCGATAAGCATATCGAGAAGATCCTAGAGCATCCATTGGTGGATGTAAAAGCCATCAAAGACCGCAAATTTAAAATTGTGGTAGACGCTGTTAACTCCACTGGTGGCATTGCCGTGCCGGCCTTGTTGCGTGCTTTGGGCGTTGAAACCATTCACGAGATTTACTGTACACCTGACGGCAAATTCCCGCATAACCCGGAACCACTTCCGGAGCATTTGGGAGCCATCTCGGGTGAGGTGAAATTCCACAAAGCCGACCTCGGCGTGGTGGTAGATCCGGATGTAGACCGTTTGGCAATCGTTTGCGAAGATGGATCCATGTTCGGTGAAGAATATACTTTGGTTGCCGTTGCAGATTATGTTTTGCAGCACAAAAAAGGCAATACCGTTTCTAACCTTTCTTCTTCACGTGCCTTGCGCGATGTCACTGAAAAACACGGTGGAAGCTATTTCGCCTCTGCAGTAGGTGAAGTGAACGTGGTGGAGAAAATGAAAGAAGTGGAAGCCGTTATTGGCGGTGAAGGCAACGGTGGCATCATCGTTCCTGAATTGCATTACGGACGTGATGCACTCATCGGTATCGCTTTGTTTTTAAGTCACCTGGCTAAGTTCGGTAAGATGTGTTCTTTCTTGCGTGAGACTTACCCCGACTACCACATCGCTAAAAAGAAAATTCAGTTAGAAGACAATCTCGACTTGGATGCTTTATTAGCGAAGGTTTCTACCAAGTATGCCGCTCAGCCACAGAATACCATCGACGGCTTGAAAATCGAATTTGATAAGGAATGGGTTCACTTGAGAAAATCAAATACAGAACCTATCATCCGTATTTACGCTGAAAGTGCCGGTGAGGCTACCGCCAATACCTTGGCAGACAAGCTTATCAGCGATATGAAAGAAATACTTAACGGACGCTAATCGTCAGCATAAACACCCAAACATGGCATTACAGTGCGGTATTGTTGGACTTCCCAACGTAGGCAAATCGACTCTTTTTAACTGTTTATCCAACGCGAAAGCGCAAGCAGCAAACTTCCCATTCTGTACCATTGAACCGAACGTTGGTGTGATCACCGTTCCGGATGAAAGGCTGAATGAGTTAGCAGAATTGGTGCAGCCAGACCGTATCGTTCCGACCACCATTGAGATTGTGGACATTGCCGGTTTGGTAAAAGGCGCATCCAAAGGCGAAGGATTGGGAAACCAATTTTTGGGTAATATTCGTAACGTTGATGCCATCATTCATGTGGTGCGCTGTTTCGACGACCCGAACGTGATTCACGTAGACGGTTCCGTTGACCCGGTTCGAGATAAGGAAATCATCGATACCGAGCTGCAATTGAAAGACTTGGATACCGTTGAAAAACGCCAAGCTAAAATTGAAAAGCAAGCGAAGTCTGGCGATTCCAATGCAAAAAAAGAATTGGATCTTTTACTCCGCTTACGTGAAACTTTGGAACAAGGTGTTAATGCCCGTGTGGTTGAGCCTCAAAACGAAGACGAACGCAAGCTCTTGAAAGAGTTTCAGCTCCTAACCACAAAGCCAGTGCTTTACGTATGTAACGTAGACGAAGCAGGTCTATCTGGTGGTAATAACCATACCCAACGTTTTGCCGAAGCCGTTGCAGGCGAAAATGCCGAAACGTTAATCGTTTGTGCTGCGGTTGAAGCTGATATCATGGAATTGGAAAGCTACGAAGACCGCATGGCCTTCTTAGCCGATTACGGTTTAACCCAAAGCGGTGTGGCTCGTTTAATCAAAGCCAGCTATAAACTCCTCAATTTGATCACCTATTTCACAGCAGGTGTTCAAGAAGTGAGGGCCTGGACTATTACCTTAAATACCAAAGCACCACAGGCTGCTGCGGTAATCCATACCGATTTTGAAAAAGGATTTATCCGCGCTGAGGTAATTCACTATGCGGACTATATTCAATACAAATCGGAAGCTGCCTGCCGCGATAACGGGAAACTGAACGTGGAAGGCAAAGAATACGTGGTGCAAGACGGCGACGTGATGCACTTCCGATTCAATGTTTAAGTATACTTAGTGTATACTTTACCCTCATTTTAAGCAAAAATGCATGCCTTTTAGCTCAAAGCGCAAATTTGCTTTAACCAAGTACGTTTAATTTTGTAGTGTGCTGACCGTATCAGAATCTGATTATCCCCCGTATTACAACACCTACGTTAGTATGGTGTCTGATTCCGATATTTTCCATTTACTGGAAGATCAAAAATCAGAATTGATTTCATTTTTACAACGTTTGCCCGAGCACAGCTGGAATTTCCGCTATGCTGAAGGGAAATGGTCTGTAAAAGAAATTTTAGGCCATATCTGCGACTGTGAACTCATTTTTGGCTATAGGGCCGTTTGTTTAGCCCGAGGTGAAGCCCAAAGCCTACCCGGTTTTGATCAAAATGAATATGTAAAAAATGGCCGATTTGACGAGTTGAGTAATCAGCAGTTATTGAATCTCTTCTTGCAAGTGCGCGATAGCAACCTTGCTTATTTCGGAACCTTCAATCCGTTTGACTGGGAAAACAAAGGTACCGCCAATGGTGCCTCGTTTACCGCCAAGGCCTTTCCATTTATCATGGCAGGCCACGTTGCACACCACATTGAGGTGATTCAGAAATTCTACTTTAAGGCATAGACCAACTGCCCACTTCGTATTTGTCCATAAGGTAAATGAGCGATGCCAGCGCTGCTGCTCCCAGTTCCAATTCGCGTTTGTTTACACTTTCAAAGGTATCTGTAGCGGCATGGTGGTAATCGAAGTAACGCTGAGAATCGGGTACAAAACCTACCAAGACAGTTTTCTCGTTTACACGTGCTAGCGGACCAACATCTGCTCCAGCTCCACCCGACTTAATCATGTAAACTCCGTAAGGCTCCAATAACGGAAGCCAAGTCTGCATGCGTTCTACCATTTTTTGATCGGCTTGAATAAAGAATCCGCGCGGTGCAAAAGCCCCACGATCTGCTTCAATGGCCGCTACGTGGTTTTCCTTTAGCGAATCAGCCCGATGGGCATAAGCCAAGGCTCCTTTCAGCCCGTTTTCCTCATTCATCCACATCACAGAACGCAACGTATAATTTGGAGTATAGTTTAAGGTTTTCAAGAGACGCAAAACCTCAATAGACTGAATGCAACCGGCGCCATCGTCGTGCGCCCCCTCAGCCATATCCCAAGCATCAAGATGTCCGCCAACCGCAATGATGTCTTTCTTTTTCCCTTTTAGCTCTCCTATCACATTGTGCGATAAGGCCATTCCTTTGTTTTCGCCACCCAAGGCATAACTCACGCTGAGGTTAGGGTATTTCACCAGTAAGGCACTCAGCTCTTCTGCTCCTTGGGTACTGATGGCCGCAGCCGGTATTTTAGCGATGGTATCTACATAGGCCATGCTTCCGGTATGCGGGTAATCGTCGATACTCAAGTTCATGGAACGCACCAAAATGCCTTTAGCGCCTTTGGATGCAGCCCAGATGGCACCGTATACCCTTTGGTCTACGCAAGTGCCGTAAGCCCCAAAAGTATAGACCATACGCGCATCCATAGGGCGGTTGAAAAAGACAATTTTTCCTTTGACTTGCTCATCCGGTAATTTCTGAAGATCATTCCAGCCCAATACCTCGACCACCTCTCCACTAACCATTCCGGCTACTGATCCTCCCAAAGCACAAAGCGGCAGATCGCGCGAATGAAAGCCCGTATCTGAGCTGGATAGCTTGAGGGCTGTTTCTTCGTTTCGTACCCAATACGGCACCATCACATCTTGGAAAAAGACAGAATCAAAGGCATAGTTCCGCATCTTTTCAGCGGTGAGTTGAACCGCTTTAGCCGCAGCAGGTGAACCACTTAAGCGAGGTCCCGCTTGTTTGCAGAGATCGCGTAAATCGCTATAGGCCTTACCCTTGCTCAATGCCTGCTCGAATAGCTGCGCTATAAAAGCCGAATCGGATTGAGCTTGAACAAAAACTGTTGGTAGCCATAATGCCGCTGCTAGTAGTAGTCTCTTCATCACTCAAAAAAGACGAAAAAAACGCAAAGCCGCAAACATCGAATTCGTGGCATCTTCATTGCGCAAACAAGGCATTATTCCATTGGAAATATTATTTTCACGACCCTTATGTTGATTCAAGCAATACATCCTAAAAAACTTCTATTTGCCGGCCTTTTGTCATTGAGCAGTTTGCTCGTAAATGCACAAACGGATATACAGCTTAGCGTGATTAGCGGACAGCTATCCAATACGCCTAACACCGAAGTTAAACTGGTATACAATAAAGTTCCATTTCTGAATAGGCCGCTGGAAATGCGCACCACAACCGATTCTGCCGGCAACTTCACCCTAAAATTTCCTATCGACAGAGCTTGGTCGCTTGATCTTCAACACAGCCAAAGCAATTTGAATTTGATCATGCATCCGGGCGATAGCTTCTACGTGCAGGCCAAAGTAAACGAAGGAAACTGGGATTATGCCGTGAGCGGCAAAGGCAGCGCAGAAACCGCTTTAAACTTCGCTAACTACCGCGATTTCGATAGAGACAAGTTGAATGAGTTTTCAATCCTCGTTAAAACAGCCGATCTCTTGGGTTATTCCAATTCCATTAAGACATGGATGAATGACTACTCCAAAGTCTTCGCTAAAAATGCGAAAGCGCTGAAGCTCGATAAATCGCTTAAAAAACAAATGGAAGCGATGTTGCGTATCAAAGAAGCCAATTACTATTTGATCTACGCCAAATACCGCAAAGACATTGGCGATAGCTTATTTAGCTTCCCTAAAACATGGTTAGAAGTGATAGAAGATCCAAATAACCTGAAGTTAGACCATGTTGCCAGCCCCGAATACCAAAACTTCTTGTTATTGCACCTTACCTTGGTTGGACCTGAACTGAAAAACGACGGTTGCGCCAGCTTGAAGAATTTCCTTCATTTTTCTGATAGCCTTTACCAAATTAACTCCCGCACTGAAATCAATGCGCGCCTTATATACGAAGGCATGCAAAGCGGTTGCTATGCTTCCATCAAAGACGATTACAATGCCTACATGGATTACGGCAATGAACAAGAATACAAAATGGTATTGAGGCAAAAAGCTTCGGAAGTAGCAGAATTGGCTCCCGGCGATTTGGCTCCCGACTTCACCTTTATGGATGTAAACGGAAAAGAACACAGCTTTAAGGAGTTCAGAGGCAAGGTTATCTACCTCGATTTCTGGGCTACCTGGTGTGGACCATGTATTCGTTCCATGCAAGCTTCAGGTCCATTGAAAGAAGCCTACAAAGGCAATGACAGCGTAGTCTTTGTTTACCTTTCTACTGACCGCGATGTAGCCAAATGGAAAGGCCATTACATCACCAACGGCGGCGATCCAAACCATTGGCATGTGGGCAATAGCGGACAATCCGTTAGCATGGCCTATAAAGTATTTTCTATTCCGCGTTATGTGATTATTGATAAGCAGGGTAAAATTGTGGATCCGAATGCTCCAAGACCATACGATCCTTCATTACCAGCGATATTAGACCGGGTAGCAGCCCAGCCTTATACCCCAGAGAACTAGAACCAAGCGAACCGAACCTTCATGAACCACAAAGAACGCATCGCTCTCTGCAGCCGATGCAAGAACCGTAAAGTGAATCCTCAACTGGGTATGGTATGTTCATTAACCGATGAACCACCCAGTTTTGAAGAATCTTGCAGCTATTTTCAAGTTGACCCGCTTATCGATTACCAAACACGCATGCGGGAGGAACAGACTAAAAAATCCACTCGGAGCAGCAAACGCGGTTTGCGTTTCGCCTTGATAGGGTTTCCTCTGATTGTGCTATTGGGTTATGGTTTGTATTGGGGAGCAGAGCAGTACAAAAACAAGTTGGTTTACGAAGAAGCTGAACGCTGGTCCATCGCCTTACAGGCTGAATTGGAAGAACACGATAACAGTATTTACGATGATATCGATTTGTACCAATTGATGTTGCGTGCCACTCACGACGGGGATAAATCGGCACAAGCTACATTACACAGCGGATTCTCTGACGGCATTAAAACGCGTATCTTATTTCCATTCTACCAGATGGGCAATAGCTTAGCGGTACAGGAGATGTCGATTAAAGTAAAAGACCAACGTGCATTTATCCTCTACCGCATCAGTGGTTCAAGTGGTGCTTTTAACTATGTGGAGGTGGAGATGAAACGCGTGGATGGTCGCTTGAAGATTGTTGACGGTTATAATTTTGGTACTGGCGATTTCTTTAATGATGTGGCGCAAAGCATGACGCCGGATAAAGATGGAAATTACCGCGGCCGACTTACCGGCTACGAGCAAATAGCAACAGGAGCCAAGCTCCAAGAAATCTCCAAAAAGATGTGTGCTTTTAATATCAACGGCGCCAATTACAGCAAACAATACCTGAATAAAAAAGCTTTGGAGGAAAAATTCACCATGTTCACCTTGATGCCTTTGGAGTATGCGGTCAACAGGCAGACCGGCAAAGCTTACCATGAACAACTCATTTCACAAGACAAGGGTGCTCAATTCCGAGCCTTTCATGCTGTATTGATGGCCTATTACAATGCCAACCTCAAGGAGTTCAGAGCAGCACGAGCAAAACTAGAGGCCATTATTGGAAGCGATAATTACTTGGATCTTCTCGAATTGGAATTGGCCTTGGATGCCGGAGAAACCGATGCCTGCGAAAAAATTGAATCGGTAAGAAAAGACTTCCTATACGATACCCGCGCCTATGCTTTGCAATTGAAATGTGCTGAAAAAGCCAAGGATACCAAGAAAGCTATCGCTGTAGTTAATAGCATGCAAGAGCGTTTAATCAAACGCGGCATTGTGCTTCAAACACATGTCTTCATCCAGGAAACCTGTCCTGAATTAATGAACAATGCTAAGTTTATGGAATCCTTGCTCCCGCAATGGGGAACTTACGATTACTATGGACAAAATTAATCGGCAGCCGCCTTACGCAGTGTAAAGCCAAAGGTAGTACCGAAGCCTACTTTGCTACGTACGTTGATGGTTTGCTCGTGTGCTTCGATGATGTGTTTCACGATGGCTAGACCGAGACCATTTCCACCGGCTTCCCTTGAACGGCTTTTATCTACGCGGTAGAAGCGTTCAAATAAGCGAGCAAGGTGGCGTTCTTCGATGCCTTCTCCGTTATCAGAGATTTCTACGAGGATATTTTCATCCATATCGTAAAAGGCACAGAAGGTTTGTCCGCCATCTTTACCGTATTTCACCGAGTTCACAATCAGGTTAACTAAAACCTGGCGTATGCGGTACTTATCGGCATAGACCCAAAAAGCATGATCGCATCCTTCTTTAAACGATAGTGTGATATTGCGCTCTTGCGCTTTCATGTCGAGCGATTCAAAAATATCCCTCGCTAAGGCATGGATATCAAATCGCTCCATCTCCATTTTCAGCTGTCCGGTTTCAAGCTGGGAGATATTGATCAGGTCTTCTACCAAATCGCAAAGGCGGTCTACACTCTTCGCTGCTTTGCGTAAGAAGTGAACATTAACCTCCGGGTCGTCGATGGCCCCATCGATGAGCGTATGGATATAACCTTGAATATTAAAAATCGGGGTTTTGAGCTCGTGCGATACGTTACCGAGGAATTCTTTACGGAAGTTCTCCAACTTGCGGAGCTCATCAATTTCGGCCTTTTGTTCGCGGGCCCATTTGATTACCTCTTCGTTCACCTCTTCAATAGGATCAAAAGCGGTTTTATCAAAGACACCTGTTTTAAAACGGGTGGTTTTAAGTCGGTGAATATTCTTGTAAACGAGTTTAATCTTTCGGTAGATAAACACCTCAAGGGCGTAGTAGAAAAGTCCGAAAGAAATAAGTAAAACAGCCACCGTAACAACGATGGCATCAGTATAATCTGGGTTAACCAGCAGGGTGAGCAGACCTACGATTACACCAACAGCGAGGGCAGTATAGAAGGCAATTGTCCTTGGTTTCGGATTCCGAATCATCCTTCAAATTTATAACCTACACCTTTAACTGTTGATATATAGCTATCTCCTAATTTTTCTCTGATTTTACGGATGTGAACGTCGATGGTGCGGTCTACTACCAAAACATCATCGCCCCAAACCTTTTCTAAGATATTCTCGCGGGTGAATACCTTTCCCGGTTTTCCTGCCAAGAGGTAAAGAAGTTCAAATTCTTTCTTTGCCATTGGAATAAAATCTTCTCCTTTCTTCACAGTGAAGCTTTCGCGGTCGATTTCCAAATCGCCAAGACTGATTTTTGAACCTGAATCGGTAGAGGTTTTACGACGGAGAATAGCGTTGATGCGGCTGATTAGAACCCTAGGCTTAATTGGTTTAGCGATATAATCATCGGCACCTACGTTAAACCCGGCAATCTCAGAATACTCTTCGCTACGTGCGGTAAGGAATACGATGAAGGTCGATTTAAACTCTTCCATCTCACGCATTCTGCGGCAAGCTTCAATTCCATCAAGAACTGGCATCATTACGTCGAGGATAATAAGGTCTGGTTTTTCAACCTTAGCCTTGTCAATTCCCTCTTGCCCGTTGGTTGCTAAAACTACATCGTAGCCTTCGCGTTTCAAGTTGTATTCAATGAATTCCAAGATGTCTGGCTCATCGTCTACTACGAGAATTTTGTTGTTGTTTGAGTTATTCATTTGATGAAACAAGAATACCGGCAGGTAATGAATTCAGTATTATGTCAAATTTAAGTAATTGTTAATGGCTATTCGAAAGTAATTCCGCCACCTTCTCCTCTAACTTCTCCCCTCTTAAGCCTTTAGCTGCAATTTTTCCTTCTCTATCGATGACAAAAGTGGCAGGAATAGACTCTACTGCATAGAGTTTAGCTGCCGAAGATTGCCAACCTTTCAAGTCACTTACGTGTGTCCAGAAGATTTCATCGGCTAAGATTGCCTTCTTCCATGGACCGGCAGAATTGTCTAGCGATACTCCAAAAATTTCAAATCCTTGGTCTTTGTACTTTTTGTACATGCGCACCACATTGGGATTTTCCATGCGGCATGGCTTACACCAAGAAGCCCAGAAATCGATCAGCACCACTTTTCCTCGCAGCGAAGAAAGTGAAACCACCTGTCCGTTCGTGTCCATGAGTGCGATCTCCGGCGCATTGTTTCCAACAGCTGTGGCCATTTCGGCTCTGGTGCTGTACATGAAACGTTGCACAAATTCATTTTCCAAACCGCTCGCTACACAGTTTTCATACAAGACTTTTTTGAAGGAGTCGTTGAACTCCAAATCATCCTGCGTATACATAAAGAACAGCTGGGTAAGGATGGAGTTGGTATTTCCTAAACCCTCTACCATTTCTGTTTGGTATTTGTTTAAGGTATCGGCATAGCGAACACGCAAGCGCTCCAAGCGAGCGTCGTCTGGCTCTAAGCCGGTGGCCTCCTTACGCAGTCCTTCCAAGGCCATACCGCTACGCACTTCAATATTGCGCAGCTTTCTAAATTCCTGACTTTCTTCCGAACCTTCCAAAACGTAATCGTCGTAATTCAAATCCGGAATAGCCAGTTTCATTTGGCTGGCGGTATCCACAACGAGGTAGATCTTTTTATAGTCCTGAAAATTCAGGATGGCCACAAACTTTTCACGTGCATAGCCTTCGAGCCTGAAGTTACCTTCTCTATCGGCCGTGTCGCTGGCCACAATTTTTACGTCTTTAAGGCCAATCTTTCCGAGGAGAACGATATTGCCTACACCGTTTTCAATTTTACCTTCGATAACAAAGTGCTCTTGCTTAACCGCTTGATTTTCGCTTTGTTTCTTTTTTGAATCGCCACATGCCAAGGCCATAAAAGCCAATGCCATCAAGGCGATATTCCATTTTTTTATACTCATTTATCTAGGTATTCGCTCAAAATTCGGGTGGCTTCTTTTGGATCGGCTTTGCCTTTTGAAAGCTTCATCACTTCACCCATAAACATTCCCAAGAGGCCTTTTTTACCTCCTTGGTATTCGGCTACTTTGGCCGGATTCGCTTCCAATACTTGCTGTACCAGTCCTTCGATAAAGCCGGCATCGCTTTCTTGGAGCACATTCAACTCTTCTGCTATGTTCAACGGAGAACGCTCCGGTTGTTCAATCATTACCGGAAAAACGCGTTGACCTGCCACAGAGTTGCTCAGCTTGTTGGAGTCAATCAAAGCGATAAGTTCCGCTAAATTTTTAGCCGGCACATGGAAATCGGCCATCTCCAACGCATTTTCATTGAGGTAGGATTTCACCGAACCCATCACCCAGTTGGCCGCTGCCTTGTAATTGGAGGTAAAGCCAATCAATTCTTCAAAATAGGCCGCAATCTCTTTCAGGTCGGTAAGCACTTGAGCATCGTATTCCGATAAGCCCAGTTCTTTGGTATACTTATCAAACAAGGCGTCTGGCAAGGCCGGCATCTGCTCGCGAATGCTGGAAACATAAGCTTGATCAGCGATGAACGGCGGCAAATCCGGTTCAGGAAAATAGCGGTAATCGTTCGCCTCTTCTTTGGAACGCATAGAGAAGGTTGTTCCTTTCAAGGCATCGAATGAACGTGTTTCAGAAGTGAAGGTTTCACCTGCTTCCAGTAAATCAATCTGACGAATGATTTCGTATTCGATAGCGCGTTTCACATTGGAGATGGAGTTCATGTTTTTCACTTCCACCTTGGTACCAAACTTCTCTGCTCCTTTCAAGCGAACAGATACGTTGGCATCACAACGAAGCGAACCTTCTTCCATGTTACCGTCGCAAATGTCTAGGTAACGCACCAGCTTGCGCATTTCAGTAACGTAGGCATAGGCCTCATCTGCGCTGCGCATGTCGGGCTCCGATACAATCTCGATCAAGGGCACGCCGGCACGGTTATAATCCACGAGGGTATCATACAGGTCTTGGTCGTGCATGCTTTTGCCCGCATCCTCTTCCATGTGGATACGTGTTAAGCCAATCTTTTTGGTAGATCCGTCTTTGAGCTTAATCTTCACAAAGCCACCGTTGCAAATTGGCGTTTTATCTTGGGTAATCTGATACCCTTTCGGCAAATCTGCATAGAAGTAGTTCTTGCGCGCATAGTAGTTGAACTCGCGAATCTGTGCTTCGCAGGCCAAGCCCATTTTCACGGCATAGTCAATCACGGTTTTGTTGTGTTTAGGCAAAGTACCCGGGTGACCCAGTGAAATGGCGCTAACGTGTTCGTTCGGAGCCGCGCCAAATTCAGCGCTATCAGAAGAATAAGCTTTGCTATGGGTGAGCAGCTGAGCGTGAATTTCAAGCCCGATAACTGCTTCGTATTTATCGTAGACGGATGCTGTCATTGTTCAGGAGCACAAAAGTAGCTTTTTTCCTTTGAGCTTTGACAAGTTCCGCTGCATTTTCAAGGCATGAGCGCCGCTAGTTTTTCATCCAGAAGGTCCCAAAACTGTCGATGCCATTCTTCTTGGTCGGAGCGCAGCTCGATATAGAAATGTTTGATGCGGAAATACTCCGGATTATTCTTGCAGCCCATGGGCGAATCGGCTTTAAAGATGCGGTTTTCCATGCCGTCTTCGAGCGAGATGGTGACCTGTGCCTCTCTCCCATCCAAGGCCTGAATCAGCTCAATGTAAACGTTTTGAACCTTCTTTTCTAGTTCAGGAATAAAAGCCAAGCGTAGGTAACTGATGGGTTCTATAAACCCGTCTTTGTCTGCTTGGAACAGCTTCGAATACAAACTTTGAAGCCCTGGATTTTCATTTATCGCTACCAAAACCTCTTGTATACCGGCATCCAATTGCCAATACAAATCACGCTCTTCCTTTAAGAGGTAGTCGAAGTCGGCCATGTAGTAGGCTTTCAATTCAGGACTTAGGTATAGGCTCATGAAATATGTTCTTCTGTATAGTTGAGGTCGTTGCTGAAACTTTCTTTGAGGTACCAGATGGAGGCAAAGCTCAAGGCTAAACAAACTGTGCCCACTACCAAAGCCGAATAACGTTCGCCCATCATCGGACTCAAAAACGCGGCGGAGGTGGTAATGAGTGGCACTGATCCACGCACAAAATTGGGAACCGTATTGGTTACCGTTGAGCGAATATTGGTACCAAATTGCTCGGAAGCGATGATGACAAACAATGCCCAATAGCCTGCCGCAACGCCAATTAAGAAGCTGAGCCAGTAATAGGCTTGCGGACTGATTCCCTCCGAGAAAAAGAGGAATACCACCATAAGGGCTGCCGTAAACCCAAGGTAGAGCATCACCACTTTACGTCGGCTACGCAATACTTGAGAAAGCAAACCGGAAATGAAGTCGCCAACCGATAAACCGATATAGCAATACATCACAGCCTGACCGTTAATGACGCGACCGGTTACGCCCAATTCCGGACCAAATACTTCTTCGCTATTGGCTACCAGTAAGCCGATGGTATACCAAATTGGCACCCCCACCAGGATACAAGCTAGGTATTTCAAAAAGCGGTCTTTGCTTTTGAAGAGCATCAGAAAATCGCCCTTCTTCACGTGCGATTCCGTTTTTATCGAAGCATACATGCCCGATTCTAAAACACCCACACGAAGTAACAGTAAGATTAAACCTAAGGTACCACCGATGATATAGGCTACGCGCCAATTGGGGAAAGGATAGTTAAACCACGATTCAAGTAATTGTCCAAGCGCCTCACCTTTCATGCCTACCAGTCCGGCAAACACGGCTCCCAGCGCCCCAAAAGTCACCACGATCATGGTGCCGATACCGCGCTTTTCTTTGTCCATGGTTTCTGAAATAAGCGTTATTCCGGCCCCAAGCTCACCGGCCAGACCGATGCCCGCAATCACGCGAACCGCAGCATACACATCCAGGTTGGTCACAAATGCATTGACAATATTGGCAGCGGAGTAAAGCAAAATGGAACCAAACAAGACTTGAATCCGGCCTCGTTTATCTCCTAAGATTCCCCAAAGCAGACCGCCCAAGAGCATGCCCGTCATCTGCATGTTAAAAAGGTATTTCCCGGTATCGGCCAGTGTTTTGGCATCCATCTCGGGGAACAAAAATTGAAGGCTTTCCTTCTTCACTACGTTAAAAAGTAGCAAATCGTAAATGTCTACGAAGTAGCCCAGGGAGGCTACCACAATCAGCATCAGGGAGTTTCGTGTCATGGCGCTTAAGCGCTAAGAAAACACTTTCCAACCAAAGCTGCAATTTCTTCAAGGTAGGCTTGGTCTGTGGTATCAAATTCGGCCAATTGTGCGCTGTCGATATCCAGCACGGCCACCACATTTTGATTTACGAGTATGGGAATAACAATCTCAGAGCGACTGTCTGAGCTGCAGGCAATGTGACCCGGAAAGGCAGCCACATCCGGCACAAGCTGCGTTTTGGCTTCTTTCCAAGCCGTTCCGCAAACGCCTTTGCCGTAAGCGATGCGTGTGCAGGCAATCGGACCTTGAAACGGACCTAAAACCAATTGTTCGTTTTTAACGAGGTAAAAACCTACCCAGAGCCAGTCGAAGCTTTGTTTCAAAGCGGCCGTAAGGTTGGCTAGGTTAGCAACTAAATCAGGCTCTCCTTCCAACAATCCTTTCAATTGCGGCAAGAGAGCCTGGTATCGCGCGGCTTTAGAGCCTTGCGCATTTACATATAATTCTTCAGCCATTAGTTAGCAGCGCTGTCGGCAGCCGCTTCAGTAGCTTCTGCAGCAGGAGCTGTACCGTTCATTTTAGCAGCAGCATCAGCAGGAAGTGCCGTAGCCGCTTCTTTTTCTGCTCTTTTGCCTTTGTACTCTTCATTGCGAGCTACATCTTCTTTCACTGCATCAACACCGTAGTGGCAAGCAGACATAGAAACAACAACTAAAGTCAGGGCGAGGGTATACAATTTTGCTTTCATGGTGATTTCTTATCGCCGACAAAAATATAAAAAGTTTAAAGACCTAAAACCCCATTTCAAATCATTTTTAAGGACTTGTCAGGAATGGCCTAGCTGCGTTACCTATGACCATGAAATTTTGGACACTACTCTTCTTTCTGCTGATTGCTTTCAGCAGCAATGCTCAAACCTATCCACAAGCCAACGAATTGCAAGGCCTACAAGTGGGTGATACCGTCAAATCTTTTGAAGCTGTGACGCAAGACAGCTCGCTTTTTCACTTAGATTCAGCCCTAGGCAAGGGCTATGTTGTGGTAATGTTTTACCGCGGACAATGGTGCCCTGTTTGCAATAAGCACATGAAACGGGTGCAAGACAGTTTGCATTTGATTAGCGATGCCGGGGCTACTTTGGTAGCTATCTCACCAGAGAAGCCGGAATACCTCGCCAAGGCAGCCGATAAAACCGGGGCTACCTTTACCCTTCTTTATGATTCAGCCTACCAAATAGGCGAACAGTTTGATGTAGTTTTTAAACCCAGCGGAAAAGATCGGATGATGTACAATACCCTTTTGGGCGCCAAGCTGGATGAATCGCACAGTGATGACAGCGAACGTTTACCGATACCGGCAACCTTTATACTCAATCAAGAAGGAGTTATTGTATGGCGCCACTTCAACCCCAATTATAAAATAAGGGCTTCAGTAAGTGAGATTTTGCGTCACCTACCGAAGCCCTTGGGGGATTAATTATCTGTTGATCAGAACTTTTTCTTCTTTGATGCCTTTTTCGGTTTGAATTCTCAACACATAGGCTCCGGGAGCTAAATGGCCAATATCCAAACGGGAGGCATTACCCGACATGGATTGAGAATACACAACTTGCCCGAGGTTATTCAGCAAACTCACAGCGCCTTGCACCGCATCGCTAAACCTCAGCTCCAATACTTGATTTGCCGGATTTGGATACAATTCCATGCTTGCCAAACTTGGGTCGCTTATGCCTACACCAAATTGCAATTGGATGTTAAGTGTTCTATCGTTGCTGCTGCAGCCATAGGCATTGGTTTCTTTCACCTTGACGCTGACATTTGCCGGACGAACATTCCATTTCACAATGATCTGCTCTGTTCCTGCACCGCTTAAAATGGTTCCACCTTGCACCGTCCAAGTATAGGTAGAACCCGCATTGGGTGTAATACTGAAGGTATCCTGCTGGTTGGTTGAAACCGACTTTCCGGTAATTAGTGGTGCCGATGGTGCATTGATGGTTACCACGTTTAGGCTTACTGAGTCGGCACATGCTCCGGATTGTGTTGCTTTAAGCCAAACCGTGAAGGTATTCACTGAAGTATACGTGTGATTAGGGTTGGTGGCGGTGTCAGATTTGGCATCGCCAAAATCCCAAGTATACTTCATACCCGAATTCTGGTTACTTGTTAGGTTGGTAAACGCAAACTGATTGCCGATATAACATTGAGTATCTGCATCAACAGCGAAATTCGGGCTAGGTACATCGTAAACTCTAACCGAGCTTTGAACGCTTGTGCTGCAACCGCCTGCACTGGTAACTTCGAGTTGAATCTGGTAAAGTCCGGTATCGGCGTAGGTATGCATTGGATTTAACCCCATGCCTGTACTGCCATCGCCAAAGTCCCATGTATAACTCAGACCTGTTTCTTGCAAACTATCGGTTCTGTCTAACATCTGAATTTCTTGGTTCACGCAGGTAGCGCTAACCTCAAATCCGGCGCGCATACAATTGGTATACATATACCAAAGTTCCTCTCCGTAAGACGGGTGTTCGGCTGCGAAATAGAGGGAATCGCCATAAAGGGTAAACAACTTGGCATTGGAACCACGGGTACCCGGATAGAGATCCGTTACCAATACAGTTCCGCTAGTGCTTCCATCCGATTTCCAGATTTCTTTTCCGTGTAAGCTATCGTTAGCGTTAAAGTAGATTTGATCACGTACGGCAATGATTTCTGTAATTTCAGCGCCGCCCATGCCCGGGTAAATCGCTTTGACCATTTCGGTTCCTAGTGCTGTGCCGTCGGTTTTCCAAAGTTCTAAACCATTGAGTGAATCTGTTGCCGTAAAGTAGATCCAATTGCCTGCTGCCACCAAGTTCCCCGGCACAGAGCCCCCAATACCCGGCCAAATGTCTTTCACCATCTGCGTGCCGTTTGACGTTCCATCACTTACCCAAAGTTCAACCCCGTTTATACCGTCGTTAGCCGTAAAAAAGAGTTTATTGAAGGCCACCAATAAGTTAGCCGGGCTTGCGCTAGCTCCACCACTACGGATGTCTTTGAAGAGTTGTGTACCAATTGAAGTACCGTCTGTTGACCAAAGTTCAATGCCATTGGTGCCGTTATTGGCCGTAAAAAACATAACCGAGTCTAGGATGGTAAAGTTTCTTGGCGAGGCATCTGTAGATCCTGAACGGATGTCTTTAACCTGCACGGTGCCGCTGCTTGTTCCATCGCTCATCCACAGCTCATTGCCGTAGTTTACATCTTCGGCAGAGAAGTAGAGCATATCATTAAACACAATCAGGTTTTCTACATCGTCGCCCAAATTGCTTGGGTTGATGGTTTTTACCCGGCTGGCCGAAGAGTTTCCAAGGGTATAGCTGTACAAGAAGTTGGATAAGCTGGCGCTCGACGATTGCCAGGTACTGTACATCTTGCCCTTATACCAAGTAGCGTTACCTGCGATGCCATAAAAGTTGCTATAGCGAATGCTGTTCAATGTGGTCCCATCGTAATAGCGCATTTCGCGTGTAGACGTTGCGTTGCTGGCCGAAGTTTCGAAGAAGGTATAGCCATTGAGCAATTTAAAATTCTTAGGATTAGAAGATTGGTACCCTGAACCAAGGTCGGAAAGCAGTGAGGTTCCGCCTGAATCTCCATTGGTAATCCACGGCTCTCTTCCAATGCCCTGCACCATCGGATCAAATAAAACACCCCCAGGGTAGATACCAATATTGCTGATGGAACTACCGGTGTTTCCTGTGTAAAGATCAATCAGCACTTTGGTGCCTGTATCGGTACCGTCAGAGGTCCAGAATTCTTTTCCCAAAGTGGGGTCTGTAACACTGAAGTACAGTTTGTTTTTATAGTTGATTAGGAAGTTAATATCACTGGCATCCGAACCCGGTGTAATGTCTTTCACACGTCGGGTACCAAATGTGGTTCCATCGCTACGGTATAACTCGTAGTCTTGGTAATTAGGCGATGAATGTGCTCTAAAGTACACCACGGTGTCTATGGCCGTGATATAAGCGATGAAGGCATCCGTTTGAATCGGGTATAAATCGCGGGTAAGTTTGGTTCCTGCGCTAGTTCCATCACTCACATAAAGCTCCTTTCCATTGTCTACCTCCGCTACGAAAAACAGTTTGTTTCCGGCGGCGGTGAGTTGCGTTGGGTTGCTTGAAAAACTTCCCGGATCAAGGTCTTTCACCATGAAGATGTTGGTATCGCCGGTGGTCATCCAGAGTTCATTGCCCGCCGAGGAATAAGCTGAGAAGTAGAGTTTATCGCCCACAACGGTAAGCTCTGCCGGACTTAATGATCCCGGGTGATCTTTGATCATATAGGTTCCGGATTCGGTTCCATCGCTTATCCATAAATCTGCTCCATTAGTTCCGTCGTTGCCTGTAAAGTACATGAAACCATTGAAGATGGTAGGCGGATAGGTCATACCACTTCCCGTTCCAGGACGAATATCTTTTACCAAGGCATAACCGGTATCCGTTGCATCGGCTTTGTACATTTCGTAACCGTAAAGATTATTACTCCCTAAGAAATAGAGTGTGTCTTTGTAGGTCCATAATTGGGTAATGGGTGCCGATGTTGTGCCGGCTGCAAACTCTTGCATCATTCGGGTGCCCATAGCTGTACCGTCACTTCGCCATAACTCTGCTCCATTCACGCCGTTTATCGCTAAAAAATAGAGTGCGTTATTACTTGCAGTCAGTTTAGCGATGGATGCCGAACCTGCTCCAGGATAAATGTCTTTTACCTGGTAGGTTCCGGCCTCAGTTCCGTCTGTTCTCCACAGTTCAATGCCTGATGTAGCATCAGCTGCAGGGAAATAGTAGATTCCATTCATCATCACCCCTTCGCCCGGATTTGAGCTAACTAAGCCTGGATTGATGTCTTTCACCATCCACGCAGTTTGGCCGTTAAATGCCCAAAGCTCCTGACCATAATCGGCACTGGTTGCCCTGAAGTAAAGGAGCGAGTCTGTTGCCACATAGGTGTTTGGACTTCCACTATAAGGCACCGTATTGATGTCTTTTACCAGTTTTGGTACCTGAGATTGAGCAAATTGACCTAAAGCTAAAAAGGCTAGAAATAACAGTAGGGATTTCTTCATGCAAACAAAGTTGCGGTAAAAGGCTTAAAAGTTTGCAGCAATAATGCCTTCCAGATGGTTATTCGTCGAATGGCCGAATTAAATATTGAAGAAAAATCCCGAGGGAATAAAACAAAAAAAGCGGCGCTAGGCCGCTTTGTTCTGTGCTCGAGACGGGAATCCCTGCCTGCGTGCCGAGCACTTCGGCAGGCAGGGAACCCATACCTATTCTTCATTGTGCTAAACAAAAAAAGCGGCGCTAGGCCGCTTTATTCTGTGCTCGAGACGGGAATCCCTGCCTGCGTGCCGAGCACTTCGGCAGGCAGGGAACCCATACCTATTCTTCATTTTGAT
>SBGR01000032.1 GCA_006226545.1 Bacteroidota bacterium
GTTTAAAAGTTTTTAAAGGAGATAAATTAAACAAGGTTATATTTTTGCCCTGATTTACACGAAGTATGAATATTAAAATCGTAACCATGCTCGGCCTAGGAGCTTTCCTCCTAACAAGCACACCGCTCTTCGCTCAAAACGAAGACGACGCAAATGGCTATGACAATTATTATGACTATGATTCACCCGACTCCAGCGCGACTGATTCCGGGTACGATGAAGGTTATGATAATTACGACAATTATGATCCGTATGCAAGCAGCAACAGCTCAAGCGATCAAACCAAGAAGCCTGAGAAAAAGCCTTATGTAAGGATTGAAATGCCTTACGACACCATTACTGAATTGATTACCTATACTGAGGTAGTTGTTCAGGACGAATCGTATTACGACTCTCTTTACTGGAGAGCGAAACGTTTCTTGATTGGCCAATTTGAGTTAAAAGACAAAGACTTCAAAGAAGCGGAAGAGAAGAACAACATGGAGAAAATCATCATGACGCTTCAGCTTCCTTACGAATTGAAGAAAAACAAATACGTAACTGAAAACGTAGGCAAACTCGAATTCAAACTGGCTTTGCGTTTTAAAGATGGTAAATACAAATACGATATTGACCACTTGAAACACAATATGCCTGTAGCTGCTGCCGGCAAAAACCAACCGGAGTATGTTTACCTAGAGTACTACATGCGTGCTGAACGAAATATCATTTACCATGATCAATTGCTTCGCTCAGCAAACCGTATTCTTAACAAGTTAATTGTAGACATTAAAAAGGCCCTGAAAGAGCCTGTATTGATAGACGAAGACGACTGGTAAGAATCAGTCTTTAATCTCTTCGTAGTCGACGTAGTCGCCACCAGAAGATTTTTGAGATCCCTCCCGCAAAGAGGGATCTTTTTTTATGCGTACTTCTCCTTCTTTATCACCATAACTTCTGTGGTCATGGTAGTGGAAGTTTTTAATCTCCACACGTGAGCGCCACAAGCTCGTAATGAGCTTGTACACCACATAGATAATCAGAAGGTAAAAGAGCATTCTCATGGGTCAAATCCTTATTTGCTGAGGTACATGGATTTCTCTTTGTACAACTGACGGAAGTACGGATCTTGAAGGTCATTGATGAAGAGAATTGCTTCTCCGGTAGATTTCATCTCAGGACCTAATTCCTTGTTCACCTTAGGGAATTTATTGAAAGAGAATACCGGCTGCTTAATTGCAAAGCCTTCCAATTTCTCCACCATATCAAAATCAGTTAACTTATTCACGCCCAGCATCACTTTGGTAGCGATGTTAACGTAAGGAATCTGGTAAGCTTTACAGATAAATGGAACCGTTCTAGACGCTCTTGGGTTAGCCTCAATTACGTATACCTTCTCGTCTTTGATAGCGAACTGGATGTTCAATAAACCTCTAATGTTCAGAGCTAAGGCCAGACGCTTGGTATACTCACGCATTTGATCGGTTACTGACATCGATAAGCTGAAAGGAGGCAATACTGCAGAGGAGTCACCGGAGTGAATTCCGGCAGGCTCAATATGTTCCATCAAACCTACAATCTGCACGTTTTCTCCATCGCAGATACAATCAGATTCTGCTTCTTCCGCTCTATCCAAGAAATGGTCAATCAATACACGGTTGCCAGGCATATCACCTAATAAATTCACTACCGCACGTTCCAATTCTTCGTCGTTGATTACGATTTTCATGCCTTGTCCGCCCAATACATACGAAGGACGAACCAAGACAGGGTAACCCACTTGATTGGCAATTTCAATGGCCTCGTCGGCCGTTTCTGCCACACCATAAAGTGGGTAAGGAATATCCAAGCTCTTCAACAAGTCAGAGAAACGTCCGCGGTCTTCTGCAATGTCCATGTCATCGAATGAAGTACCGATGATTTTAACGCCCCTTTCCTGTAGTTTCTCAGCCAATTTCAAGGCGGTCTGACCACCCAACTGAACGATTACACCTTCCGGATTTTCCATCTCAATCAACTCGTTCAAGTGCTCCCAGAAGATAGGCTCAAAGTAAAGTTTATCGGCCATGTCGAAGTCGGTGGATACCGTCTCCGGGTTACAGTTCACCATGATGGCTTCGTAACCTGATTCTTTCGCGGCCAATAAGCCGTGTACACAGCTATAGTCAAACTCAATACCCTGTCCGATGCGGTTAGGACCTGAACCGAGTACGATGATTTTCTTTTTATCGCTTACCTCTGACTCGTTTTCACCGTCGAAGGTAGAATAGAAGTAATTGGTATGGGAAGGAAACTCAGCTGCACAGGTATCTACCATTTTGTAGGTACGGCTGATGCCCAATTCTTTACGTTTAGCGTATACCTCGTCTTCTGTGGCATTGCCCATCAAGTACGAAATCTGGTAATCGGAGAAACCTTTTTGCTTCGCTTCCAAGATCAATTCTTTAGGCAAGGTTTGCAAGGTATAGCGGCGAATTTCCGATTCGGTTTTAACCAGGTCGGCAATCTGCATCAAGAACCAGCGGTCGATGCGGGTAATCTTCTCTACAGAGCTCACCGGCACACCCAAAGCCAAGGCATCTTTAACGTGGAATACCCTATCCCAGCTCGGATTCTCTAATCCGGCAACGATGGTATCCAAGTTACGCGTTTGCTTTCCATCAGCACCTAATCCGGCACGTCCAATCTCTAGCGACTGACAAGCTTTTTGCAATGCCTCTTGGAAAGAGCGACCGATACTCATTACCTCACCTACTGACTTCATCTGCAAGCCGAGTGTGGTATCAGCACCTTTAAATTTATCGAAGTTCCAACGTGGAACTTTTACAATAACGTAATCAATGGAAGGCTCGAAGAAGGCTGAAGTGGTTTTGGTAACCGGGTTCATCAACTCATCGAGGTTATAACCCAAGGCCAATTTAGCAGCGATTTTCGCGATAGGATAACCAGTTGCTTTGGAAGCCAAGGCAGAAGAACGCGATACACGCGGGTTGATCTCAATCGCGATGATCTCTTCGTTCTCCGGGTTTACTGAAAACTGTACATTACATCCACCGGCAAAGTTTCCGATGGCACGCATCATCTTGAAGGCCTGGTTTCGCATGTCTTGGAAACAGGTATCAGATAAAGTCATGGCCGGCGCTACCGTGATCGAGTCGCCGGTATGGATTCCCATTGGATCAAAGTTCTCAATGGTACAAATCACCGCGATATCGTTTTTGTTATCGCGCAACAATTCCAATTCGTATTCTTTCCAGCCCAATACTGCTTTCTCTACCAACACCTCATGGGTAGGAGAAGCCTCAAGGCCACGTTTCAATGCTTCATCAAACTCCTCTTTGCTATGCACAAAGCTTCCACCTGTACCACCCAAAGTATACGATGGGCGAATTACCAATGGGAACCCAATTTCTTGTCCGGCTTCTTTGCCCTCCAAGAAACTGTTAGCGATGCGCGATGGCGCAACACCTACACCCAGCTCTACCATCAAAGCGCGGAAGGCTTCACGGTTTTCTGTGGTTTCGATGGCGTTGATGTCCACCCCGATGATACGTACATTGTATTTTTCCCAGATGCCCAACTCATCTGCTTCAATGCAGAGGTTCAAGGCAGTCTGTCCACCCATGGTAGGGAGAACCGCATCAATCTGACGCTCTTCCAAAATCTGCACAAGAGAATCGGTGGTAAGAGGCAACAAGTACACGTGATCAGCGGTAACCGGGTCGGTCATGATGGTGGCCGGGTTAGAGTTGATCAGGGATACTTCAATTCCCTCTTCCTTTAACGATCTAGAGGCCTGGCTGCCGGAATAATCAAATTCACAGGCTTGTCCAATGATGATAGGGCCGCTACCGATAATGAGTACTGATTTTATGGAGGTGTCTTTAGGCATGATGAATTGCTACAATGAAAATCGGGCAAAGATAGAATTTTTTGCCTCCCGTCCACCAAGAAATGCACACAATCTAGAAGCTAAACTGCATGGACAGCTTCACCCCAAATGGAGATACATTCATGTTATTGAGGTGTGTCAGGCGGTGGATAAAATCAATTCGACCAAACGAAAAGATATTTTCAATACCATAGCCCACTTCTACGTAAGGCTCTCTATTCAGCGAATAGATCTGTGTAACCGGTACACCCAGCTCGTCTGTCTGCGGTAAAAGCTTCAAATTTTCATCGCTAATATTTCCCCAAACTCCCTTGGCTGTTAAGAAGAAACGCCATTTCAACCTTTTATTGAAAGGTAGACGATTAAGCAAGAAGCCATTGAAGTGATGCTCGTAGTTCAAGGCGGCATATTCATCGCAGGCAAACTCAAACAAGCGCATCAAATTATAAGTAGAGCGATTCGCTATAAAAGACTGATTACCCCGCTGCACATCCAAAATAGGATAAGGCAATACACCGAATACTTTACCGCCACTCAAGATATAATCGCCATCGCCAAAACGGCCCATACGAACACGTTGAGAGATGTTCAGGTTTAATCTGTCGTAATTGTACTCACCACCCAAAACGTTATCAAAACCTTTGGTATAGCTCAAGGTAACAGCCGGCCCTCTTCTTGCTCCGAGCGAATAACGTTCGTTGTGGTTTACCAAAAACTGCTCTTGGTAAGCGAAGCGGGTTTCAAAGGTTACCGAGAAGATGCGGAAGTCGTTGGAGATAATCTCCTGTCCGGTAGTATTGTTTTCGAAAAAGGCAAAATTGAATCGGCCACCAATGGGCTCAAACCGGAAGTTCTTGGCATGCGCCGTGATTCGGTTCGACCAACTTGAATTGTGCTGTCTCTTGATCCAGAACATCTGCTCAAAAGACCGGTTAAGCTGACTCGCCTGGAACAAGGCCAAGGAGGTGAATAAATTGGATTGATCGTAACTCTGATCCGTAACACCAATCTGGTCCACATCGTCGCGGTGACGAATACCCATGACGGTCCACGGCTTTTTACTCAGAAACCACTCCATCTCAGCCATGTATTTGAAACGCTGATCGTAGGTTCCGTAAGCCACATAACCCTTCCACACAAACTTTTCGGTAAGCAGGTAATTGGTTCTAAACCCAATTCTAAAGCGATGTCCTTCCAAGGCATTATAGCCATACAAGAAGGCATAGGGACCAATGTCTACCTTTCCTACTCGCTTATAACCCGACACAATAATATTGACCCATTCCACCCAGGTTTTCACCACAGGCAGGTTGTTCAAGGTATCAATCATGTGGGCAATCTTTTTATCGCCTTCCGTCTGCTGTTCATGCCTTCGCTCTTCCCAAAACTGGTCATTCTGTTCTGTTGCGTCTTCTCTCACTTCCAGTTTATCTTCATAGAAGCGAGCCTCTTTAGGCTGATTGATTACAATGTCTTTGTTCGATACGTAAAACAAGGCTACCATACCCGGCGTAGTGCCCGAAGGCTCATCCAGGTTGATGAGGATACGGGTTTTCACCGGAAGCCATGCATCATCACCGGCCGGGGAATATTCTTGTTGAATCTTAAACTGATCCAAGAAATTGAGGTTGGCCGCTTTGTCTACAAAGAACTGCAAGCGACGAATAGCAAAGCTCGAATCGGCAATCCACATGGTACCCGTAAAGACCAAATCACCTTTACGCTTTGGATTCACCTCAATCTGGTAGGTCTTCACCCCGTCTATCATGACGGAATCTTTCAAGGTGAAGACATAAAAATTCTTGGCCGCATCACCTACCGGCGATAGGAAGTCCTTATCGAGGATACGCACCCAATTGATGTGAAAATTATACTGTTGGAAAGTACTTCCCAGAAGCTGGGATGTAACGCTTTCATCTTCCAAGCCCACGCCCATAGCCTGAGTGGCTTTAATGATTTCCTTCTCTTTGAAAGGGTTCCGGGTAACGTAAAACTCCGAAAGTGTTTCAGAGATAAAGACCGGAAGCACCGGTGTATTGGTACCGTCGTTCAGCTGACTTACCGTATCAAATAAGGGAATGATGCTTTTGAACATGCGGCTGTTCTTCCGCTTCTCTGAAATCTGATCAACCGCTAACTGCACCTTGGTATACGACTCATACTGAAAGGCTTTCAGGTTTTCGTAGTTGTTTTTGGTACGGTTGGCTTGAGCACCTTCAATGATGCGGAAAGCCGGGTTAACACCTGGTTTCACCACCACCTCTTCCAGCTGGGCCAAGTCTTCTTCCATCCTAAAATGGACAATCTGCTTTTTGCCTCTAACGATGGCCTTTGATGTTGGGCGGTAGCCTAGGTAGGATACAGTAACACTGTCTACCGCAGCCGTAGTACTGATTTTATAAAAACCATCAAAATCAGTGGTCGTACCAACGGTAGTACCACTGAAAAATACGTTCACAAAGGGCAAGGCTTCACCGGTTTTAGCATCCGTTACCTTTCCGCTCACCTCAGTACCCTGAGCCTGAACACGAAACGAAAGGAGAAACAGAACTAGAACCGGTAGAAGTTTATACATGCCTAGTCTTCGAGAACAACAATATCCATTTTAACGTCGGTTAGCGGACGATCACGCTGCGTTTGTACGGCAGCAATCTTATCGATTACATCCAAACCTTCGATTACTTCACCAAAAACGGTGTATTGAAGGTCGAGCTGTGGCGTACCACCTACTGTTGTATAGGTTTGAAGTTGCTCTTCGGTAAAAGGTACTCCTCTTGAATTTCCGTAGTTCACCAATTGCTCTCTTTGAGCCACTGAGCCTTGCACAATGTAAAACTGTGATCCACTGGAAGCTCTGGTTGGATTCACTTGATCTCCCATACGGGCGGCCGATAATGCACCTTTCTTGTGGTAAAGATTCTGGTTGAATTCTGCCGGAACGGTATAACCCGGACCGCCTGATCCCAACTGCACACCAGGTGCTGCACCGCGTGAGTTCGGGTCGCCGCCCTGAATCATGAAATTCTTAATTACTCTATGGAAGAGCAAGTCTTTATAGAAGCCGCTTTTGGCCAGCTTGATAAAATTATCACGGTGTTGAGGGGTCTCGTTGTAGAGCTTCACTTTCATGTCGCCCATGCTTGTCTTAATCAGTACCATATATGTTTTTGTCGTGTCTTTTTTCTCTTCTGCCGTGGCAACCTGCGGCTCGCGGATGTCTTGCACCGCCTCCTCTTTCACTTTTTCTTCTTTTTGGCCGTCGCTCTTCTTCGCAACGCCGCAGCTTCCTGCCATTAAAAACGGAACAGCTGCTAATAGGCTAAGGTATAGTAGTTTACTTTTCATGTGGACTCACCAAAATTAGTTTATGGCTTCAAAATAGTCAACGATATGCTGTTTTAGAAACAGCTCTTGTTCAAATACATTAACGAATGGGAGCTTTTTTACCGCTTCCCAATGTGGCCAGCCGTCTTTGTCTGTGCCTATCAATCGGTAGTAACCTTCTTGACTGAATAACTTGCAAACTGCAATGTGCATGAGGTTCACCTTCTCTTCCTTCTTCACCTTGGTCATCACCTTACCCAATTCGCGCATACCGATTAACATCAGAATTGCATTCATATCGGGCTTTTTCCCAAACTGCACCGCCAAGCTCTCTTGCAATTGATCCCACTTCAGCTTAAGCTCTTCGCTCGCTGTTAATTCTTTCTCCATCAATTGCAAGTATAGTAAAGAAACCTCTTGCGTCAAGTGCAAGTATACAATAGCGTAAAAGAATTGTACGTCAGTGCTAGCAAAGGCTTTGTTTTTCCTACCAGCCGATATCTTTTTTTTGCCTTATTTTGCTGCAAGCATATGAGTATACTTCGCCGACTGGTACAAAGAGGATTGGATTTAAAAAGCAGGTTTGCCTTGGATCAGCCCAAAGCATACGACGTGCAGGCCAATGTGCTGCGCAAACTGATTGAAAAAGCGCAGGATACCGACTTTGGTAAAGCGCACAATTTCAAGGAGCTGTATTTCTCTTCCAATATCGTGGAGGACTTTAAAAAATTCGTTCCCATCAATAACTACTCTACCATGCACCCTTGGTGGATGCAGAGTTATGAAGGCAAAGAGAACGTATGCTGGCCGGGAAAAACCACCCATTTCGCATTAAGCTCAGGCACCTCTGAGGGCGCCAGCAAGTATATCCCGGTAACCAAAGACATGCTCAAGTCGATTAAAAGAGCCAGCCTTGGCCAGATTCTGTCCATCGCTAAATCTGAGCTACCTAAAGAATTCATGACCAAACACTCGCTCATGGTTTCCGGCTCTACCGATTTGCATTTTAACGGCATCTCCTACTCCGGCGACCTCAGCGGCATCACTACAGGTAATATTCCATTCTGGTTTCAGGCATTCTCCAAACCCGATAAGCGCACCATGAAGCGCCGCAACTGGGAAGAGAAAATTGAAGAGATGGTGAACGAAGCCCATAAATGGGACGTTGGTATGATTGCAGGTGTGCCAGCTTGGATTCAGATCCTTTTTGAAAAAATCATCGATAAATATAAGCTCCAACACATCCACGAAATCTGGCCGAACTTCAAAGTGTACGTGCACGGTGGCGTGGCCTTTGGCCCATACAAAAAAGCCTTTGAAAAGCTTTTAGGCGAGGAGATCATGTACTACGAAACCTATTTGGCTTCGGAAGGTTTTATCGCTTACCAACGCAGACCTTATGTGGAAGGCATGGAGCTGCAGCTCAACAACGGCATCTTCTTCGAATTTGTACCTTTCAATACAGACAATTTCACGGAAGACGGCAACCTGAAGCCGGAAGCCGACGCCATCAGCATCTTGGAAGTTGAACCAAACGTTGAATACGCGCTATTGATGAGCACCGTTTCCGGCGCATGGCGTTATATGATTGGCGATATTGTGAAGTTCACCAGCGACCAGAACATGGAGATTGTGATTACCGGTAGGACCAAACATTTCCTTAGCCTCTGCGGTGAACACCTTTCGGTAGACAATATGACCCGTGCCGTTGGACTCCTAGCCGACGAGCTGGGCATCAATATCCCGGAATTTACGGTGAGTGGCATTCCACACAAAGGCATGTATGCACACCATTGGTTTTTAGCGATTGAAGAGGATATGGATAAAGCCATGCTCACGGAGAAGCTCGACAATTACCTGAAACAACTCAACGACGATTACGGCGTAGAGCGTAACCATGCCCTGCATGAAATCATCGTGGAGACTGTTCCGAATGAAACCTTTATCGGTTTCTTGAGAGAGAAAGGAAAAATTGGCTCACAGAATAAGTTCCCGCGTGTAATTAAAGGCGAGATGTACCAAGACTGGAAAGGTTTTGTAGAACGCAGCCGAAGCGCCAGCGCTTAATCCAGAGGCCCTTCTAAATTCACCAAGCTTTGCGCAAGGTGATAAACCAATAACATGCGTTTGTGGAGGTAGAATAAGTTGATGCGTTCCACATCATCGCTAGGGCGGTGGTAATCCGGATGCACTCCGGTAAAGAAGAACACCACCGGTACGCCATTTTTAGCGAAGTTATAATGGTCTGAGCGGTAGTAAAAACGATTCGGGTCATTCTCCGCGTTGAAGGTATAATCCAATTGCAATTGCACCGTTTCTTGGTTAACCTGTTGCAATACCGTATCCAATCGTTTGGAGATTTTATCGCTCCCAATCACATAGATGAAATTGCTATCGGCCGCATGGGCAGAATCGGCTCTGCCAATCATGTCTACGTTCAAGTCGGCATAAAGCTTATTCATCGGAATGAACGGATTGGCTACCAAATGCTTGGAACCCAAAAGACCTTTCTCCTCACCGCTAAAGAATACAAACAAGACATTGCGCTTTCGAGGCAAACCGGATTGCGCCATACGACGGGCTATCTCCAATACGCTGGAAGTGCCGCTGCCATTATCGTCTGCTCCATTGTAGATGGAATCTTTCAGGATGCCCAAATGATCGTAATGGGCAGAAACCACCAAATACTCGTCGCATGAATCGGTGGCCGGCAATATGCCAATTACGTTTTCCGAGTAAGGGAAGTATTCGCGACGATCCCCAAAGCGTTTTACAAACGGATACGACTGAAACCAGGAAACTTGCCCCATCGAATCTGTGAAGCCCGGCTTCAAGCCGTAGGACTCCAACTGCTTCTGAATGTATTCCGCTGCCTTCTTCTGTCCGGCTTGGGCCGTATTCCGCCCTTCCAAGCTATCGCTAGCCAAAACTTGCAAATGCGCAAGGAGGCGCTCCGGCGCATATTCGGGCGAGGCCTTTTGAGCGAAAAGACGCAAAGGCAGTAGGCAAAGAAGCAGCAAGGTATATTTCATGCAGTGGTTTCTGTTGTGCATACACATTCCAATTTTCAAATTCCAATACGCTACTCCCAAGTCAGAAAATTGGATTTTGGTTCTTGGAACTTGGCTCTTGGAATTTTAAACCGGGATTTTGTCTACGCGACGTTGGTGACGGCCGCCTTCGTACGTTGCATTTAACCAAGCCATCACAATGGTAAGGGCTTCTTCTTGCGAAAGGAAACGAGCAGGAAGGCAGATCATATTGGCGTCGTTGTGTTGACGGGCCAGCTCAGCCACTTCGGTATTCCAAACCAATGCAGCACGGATACCTTGGTGTTTGTTGGCTGTCATGCATACCCCATTGGCGCTACCGCAGATGAGGATACCCAATTCGCAGGTTCCGTTTTCTACCGCTTCTGCTGCAGGGTGGGCATAATCCGGGTAATCGCAAGAGTCGGTGGTATGGGTACCGAAGTCTTCAAAATGGTGGCCGTAGGCTTCCATCTGTGCTTTGAGGTAGGCTTTCAATTCCACACCGGCGTGGTCAGAGGCAATCGCTAATTTCATAGTGTTTTATTTTTCAGGGCATTCTTGCGCTCAACGCGAGCGGCAATGAAGATTCCCAATTCGTATAATCCGTAAATAGGTATGGTCATTAAGACCTGTGAGGCGATATCAGGCGGCGTTACAATGGCTGAAATCAGCAATATGATAACCACAGCATAACGACGGTATTTGCGCATGAATTCTGCTGTGAGTACGCCCACCTTCGCTAAGAAATAAACCACCATTGGCAACTCAAAAAGCAAAGCTGACCCGAAGCTTAAGGTAGCCACGAAGTTCAGATAAGATGAAAGTGTGATCTGGTTGCGAATGGAATCGCTCACCGTATAAGACCCCATGAAGTTCACCGAAATTGGTGAGAGGAAATAGTAACCGAAAAGGAGGCCGGCTAGAAACAAGAGGGTTCCGTAAAAAACCAATCCTGTGGTATTGTTCTTCTCTTTGGCATTTAAGGCCGGCTTGATAAAGCGCCAAACCTCAAACAAGATATACGGAAAAGCCAAGATAGCACCCGCAATGATGGAGATAAACATGTGACTGGTAAACTGTCCGGCCATGGTGATATTGATGATATCAAAGCCAAATTCTTTGATCACCAGCCGGTCGTCGCCGTAGATCATCTGTCCCAAATCGCCCAAAGCGCGGTAAGTCCAGAAATCGATGCGTTTCGGCCCGAAGAGGATCTGATCAAATAAGATATCGTTGTTGATGAAAGCCAAGACGGCAAAGGCCAAGATGGCAATTACCGAGCGAATGATGTGCATCCGCAGTTCTTCCAGGTGATCGAGGAAACTCATTTCCTTGTCTTCTTCCTGGGTCTTACGCTGAAGTTCTTCTAAATCAAATTCCTGATCTAAAGCCATTGGAGAGCGCAAAAATACCGCAATTAAATGGATTTGAAAGTGCTAACTTTGAAAGCATGTGGCCTTGGTTTCAGGTGATGGTTGGCGGCGCTGCCGGCTCCTTAATGCGCTATCTTATAGCCGATTGGATTCAAGTGAAAAGTGTCGGGACTTTCCCCTGGCCGGTATTCAGCGTCAATTTGATAGGCTGCTTGCTCATTGGCGTGCTCGCCTCTTTGTTGCAGGTGAACACCCAGCTGAACCACTGGAAGCTACTTTTGATAACCGGATTCCTCGGCGGCTTCACCACCTACTCCAGCTTTGCCTTGGAGAGTTTACAGCTCATCCAGAATAAAGCATGGAAGGAAGTCGTTTTCTATATTGGCGGAACCAACCTACTTGGACTAATTTGTGTCTATGTAGGGTACCAACTGATTGCCTGGATAAAATGAGAAATTTTCTACTACTCTTTTTAAGTTGCATACTGCTCTCGGCCCATGTGGAGTCGAATAAGATTATGATTCCGATGGACGAGAAACAGCGCGACCATTTGAAATCGTATGGCCTGGCCTTCTGGGTACTGGAGAAGGGCGGCGAAGTAGAATGGCTGCTCAACTACCGCGGCGGCAGCTTTATGGTAGACCATACTCCGGAGCTGGAGAAAGAATGCATCATCCGTGGCGTTACCATGGAGATCATCCCGGCGAGTAAGTCGGTACAGATCCACAACGAAATAAACAACCCCGAAGCCAATATGGAGGCCGTGAAACTGCTCACCGCCCCGAAGATTGCCGTTTACTCCCCTAAGACAGCCCAGCCTTGGGACGATGCCGTGACCATGGTACTTACCTATGCGGAGATTCCGTATACCGTGGTGTTCGACGATGAAGTGATGCAGAATAAGTTACCGGAATACGACTGGCTGCATTTGCACCACGAAGACTTCACCGGTCAATACGGTAAGTTCTACCGCACCTTCCACAAACACAAGTGGTACCAAGACCAGGTGAAGGAATCGGAGGAGATGGCGCGCAAGCATGGCTTTAATAAGGTATCGCAGCTCAAATTGGCTGTTGCGAAGAAGATTCGCGATTTCACCTTAGGCGGAGGATTCTTGTTTGCGATGTGTTCTGCCACAGATAGCTATGATATTGCGCTAGCCGCGGATGGCGTCGACATCTGCGCCGATATCTACGATGGCGACGGCGCCGACCCAAGGGCACAGAGCAAGCTCGACTTCAACAAGACCTTTGCCTTTGAAAACTTCAACCTGATTAGCAACCCGTATTTCTACGAATTCTCCAATATCGATTCTCGTCCGAATGAAGGAGCGGCCCCTAAGGTGAGCGAGGCCAACGACTACTTCACCCTCTTTGAGTTCAGTGCCAAGTTCGATTTGATTCCGACCTTACTTACGCAGAATCATACCCAGATCATCAAAGCCTTCATGGGCCAGACCACAGCCTTCGACAAACGATTGATTAAAAGCAATGTGATTGTGATGGGCGAAAATAAAAGCCTAAACGAAGCCCGTTATATCCACGGTACAGCCGGCAAAGGCACCTGGACCTTTTACGGCGGCCACGACCCGGAAGACTACCAACACTACGTAGGCGAGCCCCCAACCGACCTCAAGCTATCGCCTAATTCCCCGGGCTACAGACTCATTCTGAACAATATCTTGTTTCCTTCCGCGAAGAAGAAGAAACAGAAGACTTGAGCTAATTAAAGTCAGACTATTCATGAACAGCAGAAAATCTAATATTTCAATGCCCCTTACTATAGTAGCTTTTAACTTGTGATTAATGCTTCTATAATTTCATTAGAATCAAAATCAGGTGAGCCTTGCCTTGCATAATAGCTTGAATACCTTTCAATCAAATCCTTTAAAAATGGCATAGAAATAGTTGCAATTCTATCAACTTCAAAATTTCTAATTTTCAACTCCATTTCTTCCACAGGCATCGATATTTTATCCTGAAAATCAATGATTCCAGCAGTTATTTTATTGTGTCTAGGAATGAAATGAAAATAAGAACTGTTATTTTGAATTAACCTCTCTAACTTATTCTTTTGATTATTACTTAGTGAACCTATGGATTCCAAATCTGATAAGCCGCTAATCTCTTCTGATATTTCCTTTATTTTTAATAAAAAAATCTTGGAGACCTTCTTTTGAGCAAAATCACATGCTGGTGTAAGCACAACAAATCTATCACCATTGAATGTAACTAAATCCCCTGTTGAAAGGTTTAACTTGACAGGTCGAGTGATATAAAATTCACTAGGATGAACCTTATTCACATCCAAATACTCAAGCATATGCAAAATTGTATATCGCAACAAAGAATCCTCCTTTTCTAAAGAACTCCTTTTATTATCTTGTGTCCAACTATCTAAAGATGTCGAAATATGATTCCAGAATATGTTCTGAATTAACTCCTGAATTTTTCCATTTCTATTTAAAAGATTAAGTATACCTGTTGATTTTATAGATTTAAACATTTGCAAAGTGTCAATTATATTCACTTCATCTCTTTCATATACATTAAATACTGAAGTAGGCACATTTAACTCATCTAATATATTATGAGGAGTTCCTGTGATAACATATGTCGGAAATCGCAAATTACTTTTAATCTCTTTGACAACATCATTTCCAGAAGCATCTGCACCACCTGAACCAACCAAATCCAAGTCAACAATAGCTCCATCATATACATTATCCGGATTCCTTAATGCTTTAATTGCATCATCCCTTTGCCGAATCCAGTTAGGAGTAATTTTATAATCACTATTCTCTTTATTAAATAATTCG
>SBGR01000051.1 GCA_006226545.1 Bacteroidota bacterium
CAAAAAGCTTTTTGCAACTGCGCTAACGCCGCTAAATAAGATGATGACCCAAAAAAGTGCATTCCATTGCGGTCGGTCTAAAACCTTCATGCTCAAGTACACGATATACACTGCTGCCGTGGCATACAGGAGTATTCCCTGTAGGGTAAACCTTTGTCTCCACTCTTGTTTTAACTCCTTTTGAAGAAGCCAGCGTATTTGATTCCAATGCATGCCGCTTTTTTTCTTAATTTCGAGCGCCGAAATTTTGTTGCAAATTATGCTTTATCAACTGGAAAAACTGAACGACAGTGAAAAAGAGAGCGTTTTGAGCGCTCCAGCTTACATCACCATTTTAATCGCGGGTGCCGATAACGATATTCAAGAAGTGGAAATCAAAAGATCTCTGCAACTTGTGCATATCAAGAGCTTCAGCGAGTCACTCGAGATCAGCGAAGTGTACAAAGAGATTGATCACGACTTCGAAACACAACTCCATGAAATGATCGACGCCCTTCCTAGAACATTGGAAGCGAGACAAAAATTGGTAGTTGCTGAATTGGAAAAATTGAATGCCATCTTCGGAAAATTAGATGCGACCTTCGCTCAGAAATACTATGCAAGCTTATTGAGCTTTGCGCGTTTCATCGCTACAGCAGCCGGTGGGGTATTCGGGTTTGAGCGTATCTCTCCGCGTGAGCAGCAGTTTGTGGGACTTCCCATGTTAACAGAACCTAAGTAAGAATTCATGAAGAAGATATTGGTTGCCAACCGTGGCGAAATTGCCTTGCGTGTGATGCGCACTGCAAAAGCCATGGGAATAAAGACAGTGGCGGTATTCTCAGAAGCAGACCGTCATGCTAAACACGTTCGTTTTGCTGATGAGGCCGTATTACTCGGTCCGCCACCTTCTGCGCAATCCTATCTTCTGGGTGATAAAATCCTTGATATCTGTAAAGAACTGGGCGTGGATGGCATCCATCCGGGTTATGGTTTCCTTTCAGAAAATGCCGGTTTCGCACGTAAGGTGAAAGAAGCCGGTATCACGTTTATTGGTCCTAGCCCTGAAGCCATGGAAGTAATGGGTTCTAAATTAGGAGCGAAAGACGCAGTAAAAGCCTACGGTGTTCCCATGGTACCGGGCATCGATAAGGCCATTACCGACATCGAAGAATCGAAAAAAATTGCCGCTGAAATCGGTTACCCTATCCTGATCAAAGCCTCTGCCGGTGGTGGTGGTAAAGGAATGCGTGTGGTAAATGAGCCGAGCGAATTTGAAGAACAAATGAAGTTGGCTGTTTCAGAGGCTACTGCTTCGTTTGGCGACGGCTCTGTCTTTATTGAGAAATACGTGGGTTCACCACGCCACATTGAAATCCAGGTACTGGGCGATAACTTCGGGAACATCGTCTACCTCTTTGAGCGCGAATGCTCCATTCAGCGTCGCCACCAAAAATTGGTAGAGGAAGCGCCATCAGCAGTGCTTACGCCTGAACTGCGCAAGCAGATGGGTGAGGCTGCCGTGAACGTTGCAAAGGCTTGTAATTATACCGGCGCCGGTACAGTGGAATTCTTGGTTGATGAGAACCTGAATTTCTATTTCCTCGAAATGAATACCCGCTTGCAGGTAGAGCACCCGGTAACGGAGCTTATTTGCGACCTCGACTTGGTGAAGGAGCAGATTCGCGTGGCAAAAGGTGAGCCTTTGGGATATACACAAGAAGATCTAAAAATCAACGGCCACTCCATCGAGCTGCGCATCTGTGCAGAAGATCCGGCCAACAACTTCTTGCCAGAGGTAGGAACGCTCGAAACATACCGCATCCCGGTAGGTGAAGGCATCCGTGTAGACGACGGTTTTGAAGAAGGCGTAGAGATTCCAATCTTCTACGATAACATGATCGCTAAGCTGATTGTACATGCTGAATCCCGCGACGCAGCCATCGCTAAAATGAAGCAAGCGATTCACCAGTACCGCATTGAAGGATTAAAAACAACCTTAGAGTTTGGTGAGTTTGTGATGGATCATCCGGCTTTCATGGAAGGAAAATTCGATACCAAGTTCATCGAGAAATTCTTTAATCCGGAAAACCTACTGGCCTACGATAGCAAAGAAGCTGAAGTAGCGGCTATGGCAGCCAGCTTGATTTTCCGGAAAGAGAAGCAAGCAAGGGTTGATGCCGAGGTTGAACGTCATGGCGAATCCAACTGGCGCAACAACCGCACAAGCCGTCGCTAGTTAGCGTCCAACAAAAGTGCTGTCATTCAGGCTCAGCAAGAAATACTTGAGCTGAGCCAATTCCTCCTTACTTAAATGAAGGCCTCCTTGCGGAAGCGTTGAGTCTAGTGTAGCCGATGGCTGTATGCCTTCGTTGTAATGCTGTAAAACGGCATCTAAGTCGCGCAAGCGACCATCGTGCATGAACGGTGCAGTAAAACCGAGATTACGCAATGCAGGCGTCTTAAACTTGCCTATGTCTGTAGAATCTCCGGTGATGCGGTACCTGCCCATGTAAATCAATTCAAAACGTCGGTCTAGAAAGGCGGTATCTAAGCCGTTATTGTGGTAACAATTATCCGTAAACAGGCCTTCTGTATGGCAGTTAGAACAGTGGCTTTGGTACAGGCTATAGCCGGCCTGCCATTGTGCATTTCCTTCCGCTTTGCCTGCTTTTACTCTGTCGTAAAACGATTTGTCTGAAATCAGCGTACGTTCGTACTGCGCCAAGCTGCGGGCAATTAAAACCGTTGTAATGCTGTCTGTGCCCCAGGCTTTTTTGAAGAGCTTTCGGTATTCTTCATCAGCTTGCAGTCGTTCGGTTAGTTTGGTCAAATCCATGCCCATCTCATCGGGGTGGGTGATGGGTCCAAATACTTGCGACTCCAAATTCTTCGCTCCGCCGTCCCAAAAGGTGCCTTCGGTCCAAGCGAGGTTGAAGAGTGCAGGTGAATGACGTAATAGTCTATTGCCACTCACCCCCATGGAAGTGAGTTTTCTTCCGTCAGAAAAGGCTCTAACGGGAAAATGACAACTTACGCAGTTAACGCGTGTAGTGGAAGATAAACGCGGGTCGAAAAAGAGCTTGCGCCCCAGTTCAACTCCGTAAACGGTGGTAGGGTTATGCTCCGGCTCCGGCACCTCTCCAAGAGGAGAGGGCGGAAATGGATACGGTCTATTCGCTCGATCGCATGCCAGGAGCACCATACCTAAACTAAGTAGGAACAGTAGCTTCCTCATGGCTGACTAAGATAACTTATTCGAGCATCAAGTGATGTAATTCAAAGGCGCTGGAGTAGTTCTCTGCCGCGTCTGCCGTTTTATCGGCCGGCATCATCTTCAATACCGGGTTATCGATAGGATGCAAAACATTTGGCTGACTGAACAAATCCAAGGTATGCAAAACGGCATGCATGTGAAGCTCCTTTTCGCCGGTTAGGTTTACCGGTGCAGGGAAAGCCAAGTCCACTTGTTTGTAGTTGGCGTTCATGCCGATATGGTATTGCCATAGCTCACGTTGCATGGTATTGGGGTTATAGAAATGACCTTCAGATTTGAAAAAGATATAGCCTGTAGCCCAGGTCCAGCTCATGCCTACATTCGGGCTCAATTCTCCTTTTACAGAATCCAAGCTGCTGTTGTGATCCGCATCTACACCAATGCTGTAACGAATGGCTTTGTAGTTGCCGTTTGGTACTTCCAGCATGATTTCTTCTCTTTTATTTAGTGCTGATCTTTCAATCAAGCGGTAGCTATTTGGCTCAGCCCAAACTGAACCGTCTTCACGCACCAATTCAATATTGCTCAACCAATAACGTACTTCGCTAAAGCTTACTGAGTCGCCATTGGCGTTTAAGTACATTTGGTTTAATACCAAGTCTTCGTGGTCAGATTCGCCTACCGGCTGCAGCTCAATGTGCATCTTTGTTGTAGAGCTGGTAGGTGTAGGGGTAGGTGTTGGCTTGTCTTTTTCACAGGCTTGAATCAAAAAGATTCCGGCAGTTATGGCGAAGATTATACTAAGTTTTTTCATTTGTCAATTTTCAATAAGAGTGTGTTTTTTAGTATAATGTGGCTCAAGGGTTAACCTGTACCACACATTTTTTTTCCAATAGCTCATTGTTGTGGTTGGTAGCTCTGAAAAGAAGCGAGTAGCTACCCGGCCCATAAGGCGCTAAAGCAATTTTTCGTTCCAGTTCAAAGGTCCACTGGTGGGAGTGATCTCCTTCGTAATACACTTCCTGGTTTTCACTGTCTAGCAACTGAAGTGTATACTCGTGTAATCCCCACATTCCATCAATGGACAACGACACGTCTAAACTGTCATTCACTTCCACCGTGAGTTGATCTTGGGGTGCAGCCCAATGCAGCGAGCTTTGTTTTGTTGTGCCTGCATTGGTGGCTGCGCTATCCTGCTTGCTGCAAGAGGCAATGCCAATAAGGGCACCTAGAAGCAAGAGGTTTTTTAAGGAAATAAACATTGTAATTTAAGTTGAAAGCGTTGATTCATGTGAACTTGTCCTTGGGCAATGTCTTGCGCCAAAGGCATCCAAATTCGACCTTCTAAGACCCATCTATCCCATACTGCGGCAGCCGCAGGCACAATGCTGTAGAGTGAATACCCGGAGTACTGCAATGGCTGTCCTTGCAAGCGGTCTTGGTAACGATAATCTTGACTCATACCGGCAGAGAAACCGTATTTGAGCTTGTTCTTCGTTTTGAAGTACCAGAGCTCCACGCTTTGCCCCATCGCATCACCCCAATCTAAACCGTCTTTGGCAATGCCGTTTAAGGCGAAATAGCCTTGCCAAGCAAAAGACCAGTTCTTTTTCATCCAGGCCCACGAGAGGTTAATCGAATGGTCCCAAGAGCCTGTTCCGGTGAACATGTAACGGCTGATGCTTTCTGAAATCAGCTCAGGCTGGTAACGGCCGTTGGGCATCTTGGTTTGCACATTCAGTTTAAGCAATTGAGCGAAAGAACCAATGCTATCACTCCAAAGGGGGTAACTCAAGCCTAAGCTGATATCGCCTAAACCACTAATCTGATCCTGAGCACTCCCTTGTTTATTGGTGAGCTGGTAAGGAACGGAGGCGCTTACTTGGAGCTGCTTGTAGATACGCCATTGTCCCATTAAGCGAAGCCGATTAAAGGTTTCGCTACTTTGTTCTGAAATACCTTCTTGCCCTTTAAGTATAGAGGGCAGGTGTTCAGACCGGAAATCGGTATGATCCCAGAACAGAGAAATGGAATTTTGGCTTGCACGGTAGGCGCTATTGCCGGGCGTATACAAGGTGCCACATCCGCAGATGTCGCATGCACTGCTGTACTGCGCGCCAATAAATAGGCTGAGCAGCAGCAAGGCTGTTTTTTTCATGGTAATGTTAATACGGGTTGAATCCTTAGAAAGGCGGAGGCGTATTAACCGAGTGGTGGATGAAAGGGTGCATTCAAATAGCCGTCTTGGCAATTGGCATGATGAACGACTTGCCAGTTGGAGAAGGTTTGAAAGCCGCTTTTTTCGTAGCTAAGAGGATGAAGTTCTTGGTAGAATCCTACCGTAAACAGACTTTCTTCCGGTACGGGTGCCGGTGTGCTTTCTTGTTCTTTTTCCAGGTTCTTCTTGAGGTAACAAGAACCCTGACAATCGTTGTCCAGAACGTCTTTTTGCTCGCAGAGTTCGGCACTGATATAGTCTTTGTTTAATGCAAAGGCAACATGAACCTTGAGTGAACCCAGGCTTTGAAGGAGCATCTGCAAAAGAAGAAATACCGCTACGAAACGCATGCTAGGCAAAGATAGAGTAAACGCAGAGTAAATAGTATTTTCGAAGCATGAAATACCAACTCAGCATTAAATCGGGCAATAGCCGTTTCCTCAGCATCAATGGCGTTACAGAAACAGAAGGTAGAAAGGAACTTTACCTGCAGCTTCCTGCCTGGAGACCCGGCCGTTATGAGATTGGTAATTTCGCTAAGAACATTCGCCTCTTTGCGGTGAGCAACGAAGCCGGTGAGGCCTTGACCTATACCAAGGTGAACAAAGACCGCTGGCTTATTTCCTGCGATAATGCCCAAGAGGTTCGCGTGAGTTATGAATATTACGCAGCTACGCTGGATGCAGGCTCTACCTATTGCGGCATCGATTTGATGTACGTGAATCCGGTAAACTGCATCATGTACGACGAGGCAAAGGCCAATCAGGCGTTTACGGTATCCTTGGATATTCCAGACGATTGGCAGATTGCCTGCTCCATGCACCAAGAAGCAAAAACATTGCATGCGGTGAACTTTGATGAGCTGGCAGATTCACCTTTTATCGCTTCGCCAAATCTAGAACACCATGTTTTTGAAACCGGAGGATGCGATTTTCACGTCTGGTTCAATGGCAAACACAAGCTGGATGTACCTCGCTTTTTGGAAGAGGCAAAACAGTATACCGACGAGCAGCTGAAGGTTTTTGGCGATATGGAAAGCAAATCCTATCACTACCTCTTTCATTTCTTGCCAACCCGCGTTCACCACGGTGTGGAGCATTTGAATTCAACGGTTATCGTAATGGGCCCGGGTGATGAGTTTGCGCAAGAAGGACGTCACCATGAGTTTCTAGCGATATCCTCTCACGAGCTATTCCACTACTGGAACATCAAACGTATTCGTCCAAAGAGCATGTTCCCATACGACTATACCAAAGAAAACTACAGCCAGCTGGGTTATGTTTACGAAGGGGTGACCACCTATTATGGCGATTATATGCTACTTCGTTCCGGTGTTTTCAGCTTTGAAGATTACCTCGGTCAGCTCAATACCGATCTTCAAAAGCACTTCGACAACGAAGGACGCTACAACTACAGCGTGGCTGAATCGAGCTGGGATACTTGGTTAGACGGCTATGTGCCGGGTGTGCCGGGTAGAAAAAACAGCATTTATACTGAAGGTATGCTTTCGGCTTTGATGCTCGATATCGAAATTCGGTATGCTACGGGGAATCAGAAATCGCTAGATGATGTAATGCGCTCCATGTACGAAGATTACAAAAAGGGCAAGGCCTACGACCGCGATTCATATAAAGCGACGATTGAGCATATTGCAGGTAAAGACATGGAGTATTTTTTCCGCGACTTCTACGAAGGAAGAGGGAATATTGAGAAATTCTTGCCTGAGACACTCTGGTCTATTGGCTGTGAGCTGGTAGCCGAGAGTTCACCTTGGGCGCATGAGAGCCTCTACGGATTCAAGATGAGTGAAGGACAAAAACTACTGGTGAGCGTGCTTTGTTCTAATTCACCGGCAGAGCAAGCCGGCTTGAACTTAGGCGATGAAATTGTGCTGGTGAACAATGTGCCTGTAACCGGTGGTACCGATTGGAACGATGTGTTCAGTACGGGAGGAAGTTTGATGGCCTGGAATACGATTGAAGGCAGCAAACACGTGGAATTATTACCCAATGGAACGCAATACCTGAAACGCTATCGCTTGAAGAAATTAAAGGAAGTGAGCGATGAGCAGAAGTCCTTTTTCAAAGCCTGGTCCGGTCACGATTTCTAATCGCGGCGAATACAGCGGCAGGCAGCGTAGGTGTCTTTATTGGCCGGCACAATGAAATTGATGCTGGTATTGGACAGGTAGGCTTTTTCTTCGTTTTGTTCGGTGCTCGACCAGTATTTGAGGCTCGGCATGTCTAACACAACCTTGTTTTCTACCATGGCTGCAAGCTCAGCTGCTGCCGGAAGGTACCAATCGGAATAGCCGCCGTAAACAAGTCCTTCACAGTACTTCGCTGCGTCAAAATTACCTGAATTAATAAGCAGTGTTTGCTGGTTTGGGCGACCGTCGAAGCTGTCGTTTGCGCCTTCCAATTTATACGGTGGTAAGTCCCAACGCATCTGCTTTTCGGTATACAAATGCGCCACATGCAGCTGAGTTCCTTGGTATGGGATTACCAAAGATGTGGCTTCCCGTAAGATGAACTCCTCACTGTAGTATACATTATTAGAGGTTATGGCATAAAGGCGAACATAGCTGGCCGGGGTATGCATGCGGTTTACGGTGATGTCGATGGGTAAATCGCTATTCAAAATGGTGGTAGCGCATTCGGTGATATGAGCATCGGAAGTGTTGGCAACGGCAAGACCCGTTTGTACAATCTTCTCTTCGCCTTTTTGAATTCGGCCTCTTACGCGAATGGAGTTCCAGCCATTTTGATCCACTAAAATATCTAAAAACAGCGGCTCTTTGTTTACCGGTGTATCTTCTTTGGAGCACGACTGTAAACCCATAATAAAGAAGGTAGCCACTAGAAACAAGAGGCTGAGTGCAATGGGCAGTGTTTTCGATTTAAGCAGGGTATTCTTTTGCTTTGAATTCATAACGCAATCGTATTCAAATGTTAGAACGCTAGAAAGGTTCTAATAGCTGCATGGCATTCGCCATACTGACGAATTTACGGTTTCCGTATTGGCCTAAGAAGTACTTATCGATTAAGGCTTAGCGCCTAAATTTGGCCTGCATCTCCACGGCGCGTTTGGCATAGTCGGGCATCTGCTCTTCTACAACCAAAGGCATAAATTTATCAAGTAGCTCTTGGTGGTAGGGTGCCGGACGCATTCGCTTCATGTCGATGTACTGAAAATTCGACCACATGAGGCATTTTAGCTTTTTCCCGCTTTCATCCCACATGCCAAATTCCACGATATTGTCGTGGGTCGTTTGGTAAATAATGGCCGAACTAATCTGCACCCATTCGTTCACTTTAGCCGGGCGCAAGTACTGAATCTTATGTTCTTTCACCACCCAAGCAAAGCCTGTTTTATCCATCCAAGTGGGGATGTCGAATTGGTAACTTTCGCGCAGGTGGTCTTCACGCGCATTCATAAAATAATCGAGGTAGCGTGCGTTGTTGAGGTGGCCAAAAGGATCGCAGTCGGCAAAGCGAATCTGGTACTTACAAAAAGAAATTCCCACATGTTGAGACATGCGGGAATTTACATTTTTTAGCGATTGCTGATTAGCAGAATCGATTCTAATTAAAATTCTGTGCGCGGTAGGATACCTTGGTCGATTTGAAATCGCGGTATACTTCTCCGGTGGTGGCATCCATTTCAAAGATGCGTCCAACGCTACCACAACCTACGATATAGCGTCCGTTTACTTTTTGAACAGAACCCATGTAACGTCCGAATACGTTATCAGGCACGTCCATCGATTTGAAGGTAGTGACCGTTTTATTCGTTTCATCCAGGCCAAATTCTACCACGCGACTTTGTGCTCTTAGGTTTAAGTCGCCATTGTCGAATAACATGATATTGCCTTCGCTGTTGCGGGAAGCATAATGCTGACGCAAGAATACTTGGTTAGCGGAAAGTTGGAAATCAGAATAGGTACCGCCTAATCGCCACATGATGGCGCCGGTGGTTCTGTTGATTTTCATCACCTGATCCAAGTTGCGGAAAGACACCAAAAGGTTCTGATCTGTTGGGTCGATGGAGATGGAATTTAAGTGAGCAAAGTCTACGGTGATGGTAGAATCGCTAAACTCTGAAGGAGCATAGTAACCAAGGTAGTTCAGTGAATCGGATGCCGCATCCCATTCCATTACAACACTTCCGTTGTTTACTTCTTGGATGATGCAGTCTACCACGTTAATGTTATTGTATGGGTTTAGCGATGCAGGAACATTGCTCACCTCTTTTTTGTAATACGCTTGAACGATGTAGTGGTTTAGGTCGATGAGGATAAATTCATGTCCACCCAAAGATACCGGGTCTGAAGCGCCGCGGCCATTGTGAGGCAATAGCTGAATGGTTTTCACCTCGTTCATGTTATTGTCGAGGATAACGATATCCCCGTTTACATAACCTGCTCCCGGAATACGGTAGTGTTGTGGGTTATGTCTGAGGTAGGAATAGTAGTTCTCGCCGTTGATGGTCCAACGTTTAAAGTCGGTGCAGCAAACCACTTCGGTTTTGCTTTTAAGCACATTACCATCGCCATCCAATACCATTAAATAAGTGCTGTCTGTGATGGTGGCCCAAGGGTAGTAGGCAACACAGAGTTCGCCAATTTCACTTGTGCCGTTTTTAGTTAATTCAAAGGGCTTGTAAACCGGGGTAGGTTGAGGTTCCGGTGTAGGATCATCCTTTTTGCAGGCGTTGAGACTGATCAAAGCAAGACTTAAAAAGGGCAGTAATAAATGTTTCTTCATGATTGTTAAGTAAAAGTTAAGCGGCTGCAAGATATAATTTCTTGGGAATTGACTTGGTTAAGCTATTCCTACTTGCCAATGCCAGATATGAAGCTAGAAAGCAAGAGTAGCCACTTCGCTGCACTACCGTTCAGAAATCCATTTTCTTAGGAGGGAGATTTGTCCGAGGTGGTAGTAGCTGTGCTCCACAACGGCTTCTATATTCCGTTGGTATGTGCCGTAATCCGGATTGGTAAAATCGGCAGCAAGCTGGTCATCGCTAAGCAACTTTACCAAATCGATGAAACGTTGTGCATTCGCTAAGAAGTTTGTTTTTAAGCGATTCCAATCTTCGTCTGATTTGATTCGAGGAAGGTCGAAACTGTATTTATCTCGTATCGCTAAAGGACCGCCTTCTAAAACCTGTGACAAACCTTCCAGGTAGTAGTTGAGGTGAAAAGTAAGGGCTGCAATGCTGTTCAAGCTTCCCACTATTTGAATAGCCTGCTCCCAATTTACTAGCGATACCTGGTCTTGTACGTTGGTGTTGGCAATCCATTTTCCATCCAGTAGAACTTCTTGAAGTCTATGGGCTAAATCTTTACCCTGTTTAGAATGTGTCATAAGTGTATTATTATTCCCAATAGGTGATTTCGCAGGCCTAGGCTTCTGAGCTCACCAGTTTGGTTACGGAGTCTGTCAATACTTCAGCCACCACGAGTCCGAAAACATGAGCAAGTCGCTCAGCCTTAAACAGCGCATTCCTTAAAACGAGGGATTTCAAGGTGTTGAATCGTTTTGGCTGGCACTGTCTTTCAAGAAATCAGGATTGGATTCTTCCAGTTGCTTAAAAAACTCCTTCACGTAATCCGGATTAAAATTGGCGGCTCCTTTTATCCAAAGCTCACGTATTTGTTCATTATCGATTTGCGCCAAGGTTTCCTGCATCTTGCCCGGTTTTCCCATGATGCCGTAGTTCATGGCTAAACTTGCCAGTGCTTCATAACGCTGTTGATCGCTTTGAACGGTTTTAAGGCGATTTAGAAAGGCTTCTTCCGCTTTGTTGTAATAGTCTTTGGCTAAGTCGAGGCTGTCTTGGTTGCTGTGAATCATGGCCATGATTTGCCAGGCTTCGGCATGTTGTGGGTTAAGCGCAGTGAGGTTACGGTACAAGTCCAAAGCTTTGGTAAACGCCGATGTTTGCAGGTAAAGGCTTCCTAGCGATTGCAAGGCTTTGGTGTTGTTGGGGTCCAGGCTTACGGCTTTTTCCATCAACAGTACGGCACTGTCTCTATCCCGCACAATTACTTCATTGGCTTGAGCGATATAATCCAGCGCCTCCGGCTGTTTTTCTGCTTGTTGGCAGGCAAATAGTCCGGTAATAAGCAGAAGAGGTAAAAGGGGTTTTATCAGCTGGATCATGGAGCTAAATTAAGGTTTATCTGGATTTAGGATGTGGGTCGAAAGGATAATATTCCAGCAGCCAAATGGAAGGGCTTCGCCTATACATGTGAACCTGTCTGTTATCGCTAGAAAGGTACAGTAGCAGATACGTGCTGAATTGCTCTAAGCGATTTTGTTCTGCGCTGTCTGGTACATGAAATAGAAAGTAGTATTTGGCCATTTTCCCTCTTCTCAAGTTCCAGGTGCATTGGATGCCCTCGATGTGAAGTGAGCTAAACTTACTGGTCGTGTCTTTTTCAACCGGGAATGTAGTACCTAGTACGAGGGTATCGCTCAAGCCTGCCGGACGATAAAGCGTTGGTAATACCTCCAACCCCTGTTTGGCAATGCTATCGCTAATCTGCTCTAAATCATGGCTGATTTGAATTTTAGGCGATTCACTGCACCCAAAAAGTAGACTAAAAGAAATACCGAATAGCCAAGGCTTCACTATTGCCTTACTTGGATTCGTTTTCGCCTTCAATAATGCGCTTGATTACCTTGCTGGTGCTGTAACCGTCCAGAAATTCGAGGGTAAGCACTTCGCCGCCCCAAGAGAGCACGTCGTGGTAGCCGGCAATCTCTTCCGGTTTATAATCGGCGCCTTTCACAAGCACGTCGGGTCTCACTTTTCGAATCAGGTTGATGGGTGTTGGATCATTGAATAGAACCACGGCATTTACAAACTCCAAGGCAGCCAAGAGGTACATCCTGGAATCTTCATCTTGTACGGGTCTTTTGGGTCCTTTGATAGCCGATACGGAAGCATCGCTATTCACACCAATCATGAGTTTAGTGCCAAGTTCGGCAGCTCTTTTCAGGTAATCGACGTGTCCTTTGTGCAGGATATCGAAACAGCCATTGGTGAAGACAATCTTGTCGTGTTGGTCGCTCCACTTTTCTAGAAGACTGTTCAGCTTCTCGTTGGTGGTGATAATTTTGCGGGTGAAATCCTCCACTTGTTTCATTCGGTTAGCGCTTTACGCTGTAAAAATACCATACTTATCAGACTTATGGTACCGAACACAATGAACATCAGCATCTGCGAGGCATGAGCGATGGTAGCATAGGTGAGTCCGTCTTCTGCATTGATGCCATAAAGCACCAAGCCCAAGGGTACAAACGTATGGAAGGTGCCCAATCCACCAGGTGAAGGTAAAATGACCGCCAGGGTGCTTATCACTAAAACGGTTAAGCCCGCATTGGCGCCCAACATGGAAGTTTGCGGAATGGCATAAAAACAGAAATAAACCATCAGAAAGTACATCACCCAGATGATGATGCTGTGGATGGTAAACGCAATCGGTTTTTTAATTTTGGTAAGTCCTTTTATGCCTTCGATGAAGCTATTGTAGAGCTCATTCACCTTGTGCACAATTGGAATATGGTCTAGTTTCTTGCGAAGCGTAAAGAACAAAACGGCGCCTATCACACCGGCAGCCAGAATGCCGTACAATACCCAGTTGGTTCCGGAGTCCGATCCGTCGCCACTATTTGAACTAAAGAAATCAAGGATGATATCGTATTGCAGTCCGAGAGCCAGTAATAAAACCAAACCCATAAAAAGAAGATCGGTAACTCGCTCCGCTACCACGGTGCCGATAACGGTGCCCAAAGGCATTTTTTCTACCTTACTCAGCATGGCTGCGCGGGTAATTTCTCCTCCACGTGGGATGGCAAAGTTGACCAAGTAACTCACCATGACGCCGTGAAAGCTATTGGAGAGTTTGGTTTTGTATCCCAAAGGCTCGCTGATGATCTGCCAGCGCATAGCGCGACTCAAATTGCTGGTCATGCCCGCCACCCAGGCTAAACCAATCCACATGAAATTGGCCGACTTAATCTCGCTCCACATTTTAGCCGGATCGGCTTGTCTGAAGGCATAGTAAATGAAGAAGGCTCCAATGAGGAAGAATAGGGCGTAGCGAAGTACTTTTTTCATAGGAAAAGACGCAGGTATTCGGTAGTGCAAGATAGGCCAATCAGGCAGGCCTCAAAATATAAATCAGTTAACCCGATTGTTTTCGTCAGGGAATGCAATCCATGGCTTGAAGGTTTTTGCCTTTTCAAAGTCCATGCGGGCATAGGAAATGACGATAATAACATCGCCTACTTCAGCCAAACGAGCTGCCGGTCCGTTTAAGCAAACTTCCCCGCTTCCTTTTCTCCCTTTGATTACATAAGTCTCAAAGCGCTGACCGTTGTTCACGTTCACTATTTGGACTTTTTCATTTTCGATGATGTTGGCGGCGTCCATCAAGGCTTCGTCGATGGTAATGCTACCTACATAATGCAATTCTGTTTGGGTGACCTTCACCCGATGAATTTTAGATTTTACAAGCTCGATATCCATAATCGCGCGGCAAAGTTAGTTAAAGATGATTATCAGACCATAGACCATGGTCCATAGTCCATAGAATTAATCAAATAGGCTGGAAAAAGGAGGCTCTGTTAAGGTCCATAGACCATGGTCCATAGTCCATAGAATGAATTTGCTCAAGGATAAACAGGGTATAGGGAAGAAATTCAGTTCAACAGTCACACAATCTAACAGTCCCACAACTATGGTTCATAGAATGAATTCGCTCAAGGATAAAGAGGGTTCAAAGAGAAAAAGATCAGTCTAACAGTCTCACAATCCTACGATTCTACTACCATAGTCCATAGAATGAATTCGCTCAAGGATAAAGAGGGTT
>SBGR01000035.1 GCA_006226545.1 Bacteroidota bacterium
TGATTGAAGTTAATTCACTAAAATCTCTACTTCAACAGATACTTAAGTTTCTTATGAATTAATCACCATAATTACCTCTACAAGTCTATAGGTTTTACTGATTGTTTGACTGTTAAATGTTTACTGTTCATTGTAAATTTTAGTTTTTGTCCTCAGTTCTTACCCTCATTTCTCAACCTTAACCTCAACCTTTATCCCTATCTTTCCCACATGAAGGTATTGTACGAATCGACTCAGAAAGCACGCACTTGGATGCTTATTTTTATGGTGGCTTTTGTGTTCTTTAGCGTTGCAATATTCTATCCGGTTTTCGCTAGCGATTTATTACTTCAACCGCAGCACATACTCGCACCGCTGGTTATGCTATTGGTTATGCTTATGTTCTATCAGCTGCGCATTCGCGTATTCGCTGATCACATTAAACTCACCTATGGCATCGGACTCAATATCAACTTAAAATTCGACCGTATTCTAAAAGCTGACCCCATTAAAACGCCTTGGTATTATGGATTTGGAATTCGGATTACCCCGCAAGGCATGCTTTACAATATTCAAGGACGAACAGCTTTGGTGGTCTACTATGAACGCAATGGCAAACCGAAAAAAGTGATGATCGGAACCGATAAACCCGATGAGCTTTTCAAGGCGTTGCAGAAGCTAATGAAATAGCGTTAACCACATCGCTTCAAGCCGGCCTTGGCCCGTGCTTGTATACCTTGACGGTATTCTTCGTTCGGCATTTTAAGCACCCGGTTATAGTACAGTTTCGCTTTGGTGCAATCGTGCCGTTCCTCGCTAATCATCGCTATATGCAAAGCCGAGTTAGCCGCGAAATACCAAGGCTTTTGCTCTCCAATTCGAATGGTCTCCTCGTAGAATTTTAGGGCGTTCACGTAGTCTTTCATTTCATGGTAGACCCTGCCTGTACGGTATACCTGCTCCAATTGTTCATGTTCGCCATTGGCTACTTGCTTGGCTTTTTCCAACTGGATCAAAGCTTCTTTCAGGTAGCCTCCATCAAAAAGTAGCCTGCCTTTGAGCAGCGGCAAATTGATCTTAGTAGTTTGTTCTGCCCAACGAGCCGCTTGCTTGTCTTCTTCAAAATTGTTTTTACCTCTGCTTCGCACCATCCCCAGGTAGGTTGCATAATCGTTGGCCTTTGCCTCCAATAAGCTGCACCAAGCCAGCTTGAGGTAGGCGTCTTTGATGTAATTCTCTCCCTTGAAGAAGGTCACAAATATTTTATAGTGAATGGCAGCCTTGGTATCGAGTTTACTCAAGAGCGCATTGCCAAGCATGTATTCCAGGAAATAGAATTTGAGGTATTCATTGCCGCGCGGACGATTTGTAAGCGTTTTAATCACCTCCTCCGTTTTCTTGCAGCGCATGCCTATTGATGAACGTATATAACAATTCAGCAGGTTCTCTTTGTAATCTCGGGTAGCCAGCTCCACTTTCTTCCAGGCTTCCTCTTGTTCTTTCACTACATGCAATTGCAGAAAGCTATAGATGAACAATCCCTCTTTCTTGAGCATCGTAACCTCAGGTTCGGTAAAAGTGCCGGTCATAAAACCTTCAATTTTAGACATGCCCTGCTTGATGTCGCCATGCAAACCAATGGCTGAAACCATCCAGCTGTATTTATCGGGTACCGTACCAACCAATACTTCCAGCATGCCCATGGTTTTGTAATTGGGCTGGAACTTCGGGTATTTTTTAATGTTCTCTTCCAGCTTCTTAAAGGCAGACCGAATATTCGTTACGCCGTCTACATAATCTCTAAATTTAAAGCGTAAGGCTGCTTGATGTACCAACATCTCGGCTTGAGCATACAGGTGAAAGGGTGAGCGCTCATCTGATTTCTCAGCCAAACTTAAACGCTCATTGAAGAGCTTTACCTCTGCATGAAATGCTTTATTGTCTTCGTTGATAAAACTGCGCAGGAAATAGGCGTAGTCACTCACAAAGGCAATGGCCGGATCATGGGGATTCCCTTCTTTCAGTTTTTCTAGCGATGCTTCTCCTTGACTGATGCGTAACGCAAGAATATCGTGGTAGGCTTCAATCAGCTCCGGACTAAAATGAAACGACTTCTGCGCGATGGAGAACACCGGCAAGAGGATGAAAAGAAATGTACTGAGCCAATTTCGCACTTTGGTAAAAATAAAAAAGGAGACCCAAAGGGCCTCCTTCATTCAGATAATCTTTTTGTTATTATGCTGTGGCTTCTTCCTCTTCGTTTGTACCGATGAGGATACGACCGCAATGTTCGCATACAATAATCTTCTTGCGAGAGCGGATATCCGCTTGCATCTGTGGCGGAATATTACCGAAGCAACCGCTACATGCTTCACGCATAACTGTTGCTACCGCAATACCGTTTTTCACGTTTCTGCGGATACGGTTATAAGCAGTGCGCAAACGTTCTTCCAATTTGCTTTCTGCCTTTTCACGCTTCGCTAAAAGGTCTTTTTCTTCTTTTTCAGTCTCACCTACAATATTCTTAAGCTCCTCTTTTTTGTTGCCTAAGTCTACTTTACGACCTTCCAATTCCTCTTTAGCAGCGGATAAGGTTTCGTTTTTAAGTTCAATCTGTTTTTGGAATTCAGAGATACGTTTTTCAGATGCTTGAATTTCCAAGCCCTGGATTTCAATCTCTTTGCTCAAGGCATCGTACTCGCGATTGTTTTTCACGTTCTCGAGCTGCGTTTCATACTTCTTGATGAACTGCTGAGATTCCTTGATTTTATTTTTGCTGTTCTGAATACCACCTTCCAGGTCTTTCAGTTCTTCCGCATATTTTTCAATACGGGTTTCCAAACCAGCAATCTCATCTTCCAAGTCAGAAACCTCCATAGGAAGTTCTCCACGGATAGAACTGATATTGTCCAGTTGAGAGTCGATTGCCTGCAGCTCTGCAAGGTTATTCAATTTTTCTTCGATGCTTGATTCCATCAGGAATGATATTTAATCGGGTTGGTGTTAATATCTGAAAAAATGACTGCAAAAGTATTGAATTTTTTTCGTAATAACTCGCCTAGTAGCTCAATCGTGAAATATTCTCCTTCGTAGTGACCAATATCTACAATACTGATGGCATCCTCCCCATCGAAAAACTGATGGTACTTGAAGTCGGAGCTCAAAAACACTTGTGCTCCGGAGGCTTTGGCTTGCGGTAATAAAAAGCTTCCTGAACCTCCGCAGAGGGCCACTCTTTTCACTTCTTGATGCGCACTTTCGGTATAGCGAATGGCACCGGCTTGGAAGGCCACTTTTACCTTATCCAAGAAAGTCCTCATCGGTATCGGCTCTGCCAATTCTGCCACCAATCCGGAACCGGCCTGATGCCAGGTATTTTCCAATTTGTAGATATCGTAGGCCACTTCCTCATACGGATGCTGACTCAGCATCGCTTTCACCACTACTGAGCGCAGGTGAGCCGGGTAAACCGTTTCAATTCGCGTCTCTTCCTCGTAATGCAGTTTTCCCTTTTCACCCACATAAGGTGAGCTGTGTTCATTGCCGCGGAAGCTGCCTTCTCCACGCGTATTAAAGCTACAGGCGTCGTAGTTACCGATATGTCCGGCACCGGCTTTAAAAAGTGCTAAGCGAATAGCCTCTGCATGGGCATCCGGCACGAAAACCACCAATTTCTCCAAGGCGCCTTTCATAGGAGCCAAGATTCGGCCGTTAACCAAACCCAGCTTCTCGGCCATTTTTTGGTTTACCCCGTTGATGAGCACATTATCGAGGTTGGTATGGATGGCGTAAATGGCCACATCGCTTTTGATCGCTTGCATTACCGCGCGCTCCACGTAGTTCTTTCCGTTGAGCTTTTTCAAGCCGGAGAAGACGATGGGATGATGCGCCACAACCAGATTGCAGCCTTTGGCTTTGGCTTCTGCAATTACTTCCGGCGTGCTGTCGAGGCAGACCAAAATGCCACTCACCTCTTCATTGGCATTGCCTACAATGAGTCCGGCATTATCATACGACTCCTGCAAGGCCGGTGGAGCGATGCTTTCCAAGTAATCCAGTACCTCTCTAATCTTCATGCGAACAAAGTTTCATTAAACTCAGGTGAATTGCAAGAGAGGTCTTGATTGCAACGGCTAGGGATTTTTCAACTGAATCAGATTTATTCGAACTCCTAAGTTTATAGCACTTTGAAGCGAAATGGCCTGAGAATTAAACTGATCCTTTGGCATATTTGAATAAAAAGGAAGCATCCAGTTATAAGTAATATAAGGCTGTATCCTTTTACTTAAATAGTAGTTGAACTCAAAGGAGTTTCTCAGGCTCAATGCCGTATAATTCACATCATAGTAATCCAGCTCCCAAGGCTTGGGTGAATTCCCGACAGAGCGCCATTCATGTACTTTCTGCCAGCAGACTCCTAAGCCGATGGAAATTCTTAGTTTATTCCCCATATACAAGCCATAGGCATAACTAAGCGGTACATTAAGGGCAGATCTGTAAAGAACGTCACCAGAAACGATTCCATTATTTTCACCGTTTTCCTTTCCGGCTAAAATTGGCGCTCTATAGCTATAGTCTTCAATGCCCATTTCCAATTGATGCCTGCCCTGGGTATATCCAAGAATCCCACTATTTGGGACAAAATAAGGTTCGTTCCACTGGCGGCTATCCTGAAAATATGACATACCATACGCCGCTTTCAAATAGAATACTCCTGCATTCTCGCTTTTCGCAATTCCAAGAATCAAGTCTTGTGAATATAAATTCGCCGCTTGCAGAAGCACTAAGTATAGAACCAAGGTCAATTTCTTCATGACTAACATAATCCTTTCCTTATCTAGGTTGCGGTAAACGAACACTGCATCAATCAAAATCAGTTTCCGAATTACCGTACAAATAACTCACAACCGTATCTACAGGCTCTAAACGCAAGAGTCGATTAGTAGTAGCACGGGGTTTGAAGCCAGGTTCCCAAACTTTAGCATACTTCTCTTGAAACATTTCGTATCCATGTATGCTGCACGTAACTACGGTATCCGGTGTTTGGTAAGCGATACAAACCGGCTCACTCATCTGAAAATTATCCTGATTGACTCGAGTAAAATAATAAGCCACGCAACGTTCATCCTTTTGTACCCCGGCAAAGGAGCTATCCAAGGCGTAGACCAAGCCTACCTCATCAGGTGAGTTGAGCAGAATTCGGGTGACTAAATTATAGGCAGATCCGTAGGTATACTTCTTTGGCAAAGCCCGGTAAAACATGGCACCATAATCTGTTAGAGGCAAGAATACATCCTCCTCATCACCGTTGCCATAATCAAAAGATTGAAGCTCGGGTATTCCTACTTCAAGTGTATCGCTCACAGCCGATAGGCTGGAAAGCATAAATGAACCTACCCTGCCTGAACTTAGAACCTTTTCACGGTAAGTTTCATCGCCCAGGTTAAAAAGTATCGCTTGAAAAGTGAGCGACGACTTATCCATTTTAATACGTTCATCTTCCTCCAGAGCCGGAACCAATTCGGATGCAGGCCATGCGTCATCTTCATAACTCAAGAACCACTCATCGTATACCTTTTCGTTGTTGTTGATATAGCTAATCAGCAAACGAAGAATCAATTCCTTCTGCTCCTTTTGCAGTCTCTTCCCCATTGCTGATTCCCTATCCACTCGCTCTACCAGAAACTCCAAAACCCGTTTAAGTTCTATTTCATTTTCCGATTTTTCAAGAAAGCGAACTAAGTCGAGGTAAGCCTCCGCATCCGGACTTAATGCTATCGCTCTTTTATACGCCATCAAGGCGCCTTGGGGATTCGTTTCTTCCAGTTTCTCGGCCTTGGCTACATACGAAGCAGAAAGTCGAATGATATTGGGATCTGTATTCGTTAGGTAGGCCTTTACCGTATCCCATTTGTAGATATACCCCACGCCCATGCATGGCACGTCAATCACTTCTGTTCGAACGGATGGCTCGCACGCAAATAGCAATGCGGTACACAGGATCAAAACATATTTCATGGCTTCTCCTCCCCATTATCTGCGCTCGCCACTTTCGATTCCGCTTCATCCACTATAGTTCCATCATCCGCGATGCGGTACTTTTTTACATCTTGGTAGCTGTATGAGGAGACCGCGTTATTGTAATAAGGCACCTTTTCAAGGTCGTGCAACCATTTGCGTTCCCACGTCTCAACCCGTATTTCTCCTTTCCTGAATTCTGCCATGCGTACCTCATCCATCTTGCACGTGCAGGCAATGGGTAAGCTAGCGATGCGCACCCCATCTTTATTAAACGTAGAGAGGGTAAAGGTTACCGGACTCAATTCCTCCCAGAAACTGATGGCTGCATAGATCACCGCTACATACGACTCCGTTTCGGCCACCTTTGCTACATAATAGTATTGATGCGATACTTCCCTACCAAAACTCATGTTCTGCATCTCGGGAATAAACTCGTTGAAATCGTAGGCTACTGAGCGAAACTTATCCTCCATCATGAGCATGGTGGTATCTACATGAAAGCGGTCTTGCACCTTTCCAAATCCCTTCAAGAATGCCTTGAGCATAGGATCCGCGTCTGCATTGGTTCCGGAACTCAATTTCGCCAATGCCAAACTCACTTCCGGGTAATCTAAATACGTAGCGAGGTTAGCATTCTGCTTCAACTTCACCGTATCTCTAAATCCTTGGTTGATCGCTTGCAGCAACATCTCCTTTACTGAACCTTCATATCCGAAGCCTAGCTTGACCATTTTCGCTTCATTGATGGCTTTTTGGTAACTGATGCTAAAGCGCGGTTCAAAGCCAAGGTACTCCGCCATGCGGTAGGCATCATCAGCCTCTCTCAGGTCTTTTTCGGTATTAGATTGGTTCAGGGCATTGCCCAATTCGAAATACGTTTTGGCATTGGGAAGGGCCACGATGGATTCTTTGAAATACGCAGATGCCGCACCCATGTGTTTGACATTGTAAAGCATCTCCGCTCCTTTTAAAAACAACTGCTGACTGGCTTTACTTACCGAGTCGGAAGCCAATTCTTGCTTATCGAATAAGACCGCTTCCACCTCACCGAGGTTGTAAATCTTATCTAAGCTGAGCTCGCGCATCTGCGGCTTGAGGATATAATTGACCTGCTCCTTGCACGCCGTGCTCAGAACAATCAGGCCTAGGATAGCGACCAGGGTTCGGGTTCTCATTGCACTAAATTAGGGATAAAGTAGGACTGTTGGACTGTAGGATTGTCAGACTGGTTTTGTTTACTGTTGATTGTTTCGGGTTCTTGGCTTTTGGGAATTGTATTTTCTCAGCCTCAGCCTCAACCTCAACCCAATTATTCAAACTCCAGCTTCGAGGCGGACTCGTAACCCAGTTTAAAAATCTCTTCCGCTTTGCTAGTATCGAGCATAAAATAGCGGTGCAGCCCTTCGGGTTCGATAAAATAATCTACACGGTGGCGACTGAGATTCAAAGTACTGTTAACACCCAACTGGAAGCTGCGTGTTGCCACATCCACCATGGTACCGAGCTTATCGCGCACTTCAATGGGGTTGATGTTCACGGCAATTATTTTGTCTACCAAACCTTTCAATGGCTTGAATGGAACATTGTCTAAAACGCCGCCGTCAACATAAAAGCCTTTTTCGTATTTCACCGGTGAGAACAGCACGGGGATGGAGGCAGAGGCCTGGACAAGCGTACTTATTGGACCTTTATCGAAATAAGAAGCCTCACCCTTCAGCAAGTCTGTAGCACAGACAAAAACCTTAAAAGGCAAGTCTTCCAAGTTTTTGAATTCAATCTCTTTCTCTAAGGTCTTTTTAAGTTTAGACAGGCTAAACAAGCCTTTGCCCGGCATATCCAATTCGGCAAAATCAATCATCTTATGCTTGTGCATCACTTCAAATACCTCTTGAGGCTCTTTACCTGAGCCCAATAGCACAGCCGCTAGCGCACCTGCACTTGTACCTGAGAATACTTCGGGTTTGATGCCTTTCTCATGCAAGGCCTGCATCACTCCTAAATGTGCAAAGCCGCGAGAACCTCCGCCGCCAAGTGCAATACCGTATCGAAGCGCCATTAGAATCTATCAAAACCCAAGCTGGTCATCGTCATACCAATACGCCAGTAAGTCGCTTTATGTACAAGCTGATCTCCTGAGGTATAGTCAATAGTTAGATGTTTCGGGAAATATTCGAAGCCTATGGATACATCCAAGGATAGATTATCGACCACCAAACCGCCATAGGCAACAACGCCAAGGTAGGAAAAGACATTCTCTTCGTCTATCTGTTGCGGATACGTTGCGTAGCGAAAACTGTAGCGCAAGGAGTTTAGTCCGGGTTCACCTGATTCCAGCACTGCACCAAAGCTAGAGATGATGTTATCTTCTGTAAAGACAGCTGATGGCAAATAGCTTGGCAAATTGGTGGCTTGGTAAATTTTCCGGTCTTTCTGAAAGCGGTAATCAAACTGAGCATGAAAGCGAAAGGATTCCCCTCCTGCATAGCTGCCCAATGATATCTTCGGACCATATTGGATTTGGCGATAAACGGAATCCGGATTGGAATTGGCCCAAATGGATTCTCTCATTTGGTAGGGTGTCTCCAGCATCAAACCCAATCCGGCTTCTTGTCCGCGCACCATAAAGCCATGTCTAAAAAAACCGCCTCGGTAATAGGTTTCGTCTTTCGTGAGCCCATTAGGTTGATGTAGTTCTGAACTTACTTTGCCAAATAAGGTATGATAGGAGCTTCCAATGGAATACACGATATCTTCATCCTCTCCCCAACCCTTACCAAAACCAACGGCCACGTCATGCACACCACCGGCCACATCAATAGTAAAGCTCTCAGAACCACCGCCACTGTAATCAATGTCCCATTCCTCATAAAAACTGCGGTCTTGGTGGCGGAAATACCCCAATGAAAGCGTAAATCCGGTTTCTTCTATTGGAATAGCGAAACCGGCTTGGTCTATACGAAGAAAGGTACTTCGTGATTCAACAGTCGCCAAACTCACACCATCAGGCTCTTCAAACGAAGACGAATTCAACTGCAGGTAAGCACTGGCTCCAATTGACAATTTGGTAAAGGTGCCAAGGCCAGCTGGATTGTAGTATAAGGCAGTTTGGTCATTGATGTGCGAAGTGACCACGCCTGCATAGGAGAAAGCTCTTGTACCCGGTAAGTTAGGAGTGTATCTGCTCCAATACGATTGGGCTTCGCTGCTCAAAGTTCCGCAACCAAACAGGATAATTAATGCAATTCTTTTCATGACTTAGAAACGGAAAGTAAAGGTTGGGAACAAACGAATTTGAGATAGGTTATTGATTGGATCCTGCCCCGGGGCAAGCAATTGGTAAGTTTTCACATTAAACCATTGACCCACTAAACTGAATCGAGTCATGTCGTCAGCCTCGCCAAATCTAATTTCCAAGCTGGCTTGCTTAGCCGTATTTTCCGGACTCGCAACATCGCTTCGAACCAAGCCGTTTAAGCCGGTATAGCTGAATATCCACCGATCCTTCCAATTCAAGCTTATTCCTGCAGAAAGGAAATTCCGACTATAGTCCATTCCGTTACCACACTCAACACAGGTTTCATACGGATTATAGCTCATTGCTGCAATATTGTACTGAAGGTGGAAATTCAGATTCAAGCGCTGGTTTACAAATTTATAACCGATAGACCCGCTCAAGCTGAGGTTTCGGTAAAGCCAGGCATTTTCGCCTTTGGCTGCCTTGATGGAATCTTTGTAAACACTGTAATTATTTAGCGCACTATAGCTGTCGCTTTGGTCATCGTATAATCCATCTACTCCCGCATTTTCAGTTAGAATATTCTGATAGCCCAGGTTGAAGCTATAAGGCAAGGCCAAGAATCGTTTTCCAAGCGGGACGATGATATCGCTATTGTAGCTACCGGATCCATTTAAGCGGTTAAAAAAGAAGAAACCAGAACGAAGAATATTGGTTTCTTGTGGCGCTTGAAACGGCAACGCAGCTGTATTTACATCTCTAAAATCTTCACGTGTATCTGTTTCAGAATAGCCCAGCATCACCGGAAGGGAATACGAAATACTGAAACCCTGTGGCTCTGTCTCGTAGTTCATGTAACTCCGGAGCAACCTACGGTCTTCCATCAATTTCTTACTTGGATCATACTTTTCCAGCCATTTCTGTGCATTCGATAAATTAACATACCCTGTGCGGTTGGCTATAAATCGCTTGCGCCCTTGTTCAAACTCCAATTCGTAAAGGCGCTTGTAGACGTAAGACTCTTTTTCGGCCGGTAGTTTAGTCCAACGCTTCAAAAACTTCTCATAACTCTGCACATTATCGTTACGTACCAATTCACTCCATTCTGTATCGAATGTTTTATTTAACGCTTCACGCTCTAAACGCTGAACCTCACTGGTTTCTTTGAACGACTTGGCCTTATTGAAATACGAATACGCATTGTAGTAGTCGCCGATGTCCATGGCTTCTTCGCCCTTGGCTTTGTTAATTTCGTACGAGGCCTCTTTCTCCCAGTTCTTAATCTCTCCGTCGGTTTTACCTTTAAAGATGGTTTTGGCTTTGGTAAAATATTCTAGAGCCTGCTCATAGTCGCCTCGGTCCATTGCCTTTTTACCCAGGTCTTTGTTCATCAAGTAATAAGTATCGTTCAGCTTACTGTACAAACCCTCTTTGGCTTTCCATAAATCGTAGGCCGAATAGTAGTTATTGTAGGCTTTCGTGTATTCCCCTTTTTTAACCAAAGCATCGGCTTGCGACTCCAAACTGCTGGCGCGGTCCATATCGTTTTGTACCGCTTTAATCTGCTTGTTGGCTTCTGAGTCGCCCGATTTATGCGATAAGGCACTGCGGTAAGAACTCAATGCCTGGGTGAGATCGCCTTTACGTTTGTAATTTTCAGCTTGGTAAATGGCAACCTCGTAAGCATTACTGCTGCGGCAAGATTCTATGGAACGTTGCAAGCGTATCATGCTTGGCTCATTCTTCGAAATAAAGGTGGTAGCTGAATTATAGGCCGATTGTGCATTATCGCAGTTTCCGCTGCTGATATACGAATTGGCTTTATCGATGTATTGATTGGCTTTCCTTCTATTCTCCTCTTCTCTCCGTTTCTCTTCTGCCTGACGGGCCGCTTCTGCTTGCTTTTGCTTTTCCTTGATTTCCGCTTCCGACTCGTACCTGATCAGAATGTCTTTACCTGAAATGGTCAGTATCAGAGTGCCTTGTCCGGGATCCAATTCAAAAGGAGCCGAATAATAGGTTGTGCCTTTGTGTTTGCTTCTGATTTGAACATACCCGGCAGTCATGCTAATGCTACCAGACTCGCCCGACTTCAAGATGAGGTCCTTTTCTTCTTTGGTCTTGAGCGCTTCAATAACAAAATGATGCGTTTCAGAACCTTTCCAAGTCACAATAACTTCCGCTTTTTTCTGCGTAACAACCGGACGAGGTTTTGATCCAGATCCTTGATTTATCTGGGGTTCTGCAACTTGAGCTTGAATAAAATATCCGCTCAACAGACAGACCGTGAGTAGGAGAAGTCGTTTCATACTAGGGTTTAGACAGGAATTTCTCAGCCAATTTAAAGCGAGAATGCTAGAAAACCTAAGAACCCTTTGAATGAAAAACCCGAGCCGTTAATTCATAGAGCGGATGCTCAGATTCTGAAAATAGGCCCCCGGGCTAACACCAAAGAACGATTTAAAATCTTTGCTGAGATGGGATGTATCTGAATAGCCTAAACTCCAGCTAAGCTCTTGCATGGACACTTGACGCCTTTTGATTGCATTTTGATGGAAGCGCGCCAGCCTACTCATCTTTTGATAGGTTTTTGGGGTATAGCCATATTCCTGCTCAAAATATCGCTGCAGTTGACGCTCACAGATATGGAGGCGCTGTGCCAAATCCGCCACCGTACATTCTTGGCATTCCCTTAAGATGGGCAAGGCCAATTGCACCAGGTTTAGCGACTGTTGACGTTGCTTGAGAAGTTCATAGAGGTAGGCTTCCATAGAGAATAACCTCTGTTCCATAGGCTGTTTGCGCTGCATGATTTCTTGCAGATTATCCAGAACAGCACTTTTCAAATCGCGCACATCCAAGAACAAATCTCCGATTAAGCTCAACGGAATATCCAAAAGACGCATCAAACCTTCCGGCTTAAATCGGATACCCAACATGGAAGAATCTGCCAAAGCGCGCCATTCATGGGCTGTTTTAGTGATGCCTCCTAAAAATGCTTCAGGATAAGGCGCCCAGCCATTGGCCTTTCGCTCAATATAGCGCCCCTTATCTGTGTGGATGATCAACTCCACGTAGCCCGGCGAAAAGCATTTCTGAGTGGGCGAATACTCGGTATTGCCACCTTCGTTTGAAATTGTCCAGACCTCTTCAATGATGTCCTTTAAAAAAGGCGACACCTGGAAAGTATGGTATTTAAGATCAAATACCGGGGCTGATTTAATGACGTGAACCATGGCTTCTCTGTAGCTTCTAAACGCCTCAGAATAGGTTTACCCCTATCTGAAAGTGCAAGAATAATCCACGATTTTACAATTCTATTCTGCCAGCTAATCATCGCTAAAGCTGAGCCAACAGAAATCAAACTTGAATTGATAAGTCGCAAAGCCAAAGTGCAAAACAGGCATTTATCCACGGAGTACTTCACCGGAAGAAAATGCCAAATTTGGACGAATGCCCCATTTTTCCGCATCTTTGGTTCATCAATTCAAAGTATATGCTAGCACAAATACTTTTTGCCGCCGTTTTGATTGGAGCCTCGGTGCTCTTCGCCCGAAGCGTTGGGAAAATCAGAAGAAATATCCTGCTGGGTAAAGACATAGACCTGAGCGACAATAAAAAAGAACGATTCATCACCATGATGCGGGTGGCTTTTGGCCAAGGCAAAATGGGCTCTCGTCCGGTTGCCGCCGTCTTCCACTTCTTTATTTACGTAGGCTTTGTATTGATTAACCTCGAGGTATTGGAGATTATCATAGACGGACTCTTCGGCACCCACCGGGTATTCGCACCTATCTTAGGCGATCTATATCCTGTGCTAATTGGCTTCTTTGAGATCTTAGGTGTTCTGGTTGTTGCCGCATGCGTGGTTTTCTTGTACCGTCGCCACGTGGCCAAACTTCGCCGCTTGACCATGCCTGAAATGAAAGGCTGGCCTGCCAAAGACGCCACCAATATTTTGATTATTGAATTGGTTCTGATGACTGCCCTTTTTGTGATGAACGCAACCGATCGTGCTTTTCAAGAAAGCGTTGAATTTGGTATGCCGGTAAGCTCCATCTTGGCTTCTTTGTTTAGCGATATGGGCAATCACCAGTTGGAGATGGTAGAGCGAGGCGCTTGGTGGTTTCACATCATCGGCATCTTAGCTTTCTTGAATTACCTGCCTTCTTCCAAACACTTCCACATCATCTTGGCATTTCCGAATACCTGGTACAGCAACCTCAAGCCTAAGGGCGAGTTTGAAAACATGGAAGCCGTTACCACCGAAGTGCAATTGATGATGGATCCATCGGCTCCTACACCGGAAGGCTACGAACCTCCAACCAGTTTTGGCGTGAAAGACGTGATGGATTTAAACTGGAAAAACCTGATGGAAGCTTATACCTGCACCGAGTGCGGACGTTGTACATCGGTTTGTCCGGCCAATACCACCGGTAAATTGCTTTCGCCAAGAAAGATCATGATGGATACCCGCGACCGACTGGAAGAAGTAGGACGTAATATCGATCAGAACAAAGGTGAGTTTGTAGACGATAACAAAAACCTCTTCTCTTATATTACCGAAGAAGAATTATGGGCTTGCACCACTTGCAACGCCTGTGCTGAGATTTGTCCGGTGAACATCAACCCGATGAACATCATCTTCCAGATGCGACAGTATTTGGTGATGGAAAAAGCCAGCGCACCGGTAGAATTGAATAATATGTTCAATAACCTGGAAAACAACGGTGCACCTTGGCAGTTCTCACCGGCCGATAGAGCGAACTGGGTGAACGCTGAGTAGACCATAGTCCATGGACCATGGACCATAGTTGAAAGAGTGATAGAGTTAAGTAGGGCGGAAGACGAACGAACATGAGTTCCAAATCAGCCGCCAAACCATAAAATAGAAATGAGTATTCCATGGACCATGGTCTATGGACTATCGACCAAATAAAGTGGAAGATGAATGAACAATAGTTCCAACTCAACCACTGAACGATAAAAT
>SBGR01000080.1 GCA_006226545.1 Bacteroidota bacterium
GGTTGTTATGATAATTCAGGTAGTATCCGTATTACGTTAGACACCTCTATGATAAAGAGATGATGGGATGAAGAGAATTCAAATTTTCAATCTTTCAAAATCAGCAGCATTGGAATTCATTCCAGCGTGTGTTTTTGAGTTCAATCTTATTGTAATCTCACAGCTAGGGGCAGAAAATTTTCTGCCCCTAGCTGAGAACGAAAACCCCAATAAAGGCATTCATAATTCATACTTCAACCTTCATAATTTCCTTCCGAAGTCTTAATTGAAAACCATCTCAAATCGCTAAATCACAAATCACCATGGACCATAGAGGCTCTATTCTACGCCGTGGTTGTTATAAAATTTTTAATGTTCTCCAGATCCCTCTATGATGATGAGATGAAGTGAATTCAATTTTTAACCCTTTCCAAATCAGAAGGGAATAAAATCAGTCCAATAGTCCTACTCGTAAGCGACTCTGTCGCTTACGACCTACCACCACCAGAAACCGACATAGACATTAGCGTAAGCTCCACTGTTGGTGCCCCTTGGAGCTCCGGTTGCACGAGCCCCGTCTGAACGCCAATACCGTTTGCCTAAGTCCATGCTGTAACCCGACATAGCGCCAAAGGTGAGTGCATGGTAGGTATACTGTAAGCGCAATTGCAGGTCGAGGTTCATGGAATTTTTTGAATAGATTTCACGGTAGGCCTCTCCAAACAAACTGCTGGTATTGGCAATGTTCTGGTTTTCGTATTCAAGTTTAAGACTCTGGTAACCGATGCCTCCCATAACTATCACGTCCAAGCGATTTGAGCTAACGAGGTCTTTGCCAAGTATGAAATTGAGTTTGTATCCATTGAAATTCATCGTGGCTGAATCGCCCATTTTATACGATGCGAATGAATTAAACCGATCAAAGGACCCTCCCACTACTTCATATTCTTCATCGTGATCTGTCAGACTGATGTGGAAGTTTTGCAAATACGGAGTTGGTTTATAGCCAAGGTCGTTTAAGCTGCCCAGCTGCAACATGCGCACACCGTAGCCGGCAATTAGATGCTGACGCCAATCTTCGTACATGTAACCATCCTTTGCTGCTACCTTCCTTTTGTTCACTGTTTTCCGAACCCCGATGCTGTTGATGATAACCCAGTCGAAGCGGTCTGCATAGAAATTTGATTCATTGAATTGTCCCAAATAGTAAACCGTGATGGAATCGGAAGGCGAATTCGCGTAGAGGCTATCCAAGGGATAAGGGACAGTCCGGTTCCGGAAATTTCGGTTGAAGTCGTAATTGTAGCTAATGGGTTCTTGAGAATAATAAACCCCAATGCTCACTACCTTCTCCGGGCCAAGCGATGGTATACGTGTATTCACTTGGCGCACAAAAGAGTTAAACTTCGCTAAACCGCATTCCAACACGTATTCTGTTTTACCAATGTGGCAGCGGCCAAACATACCGAAATAAAGTGCATTGGTATCTTTCTCGTAAACCCTCTGGAAATTGTCTAACATGCTGCGCTCGCGGTAAACAGCTTCCCTTAGGTCGCCATAACCTTTCAATTCTTTCCAATACAACATCTTATCTGCTTCTTCCATAAAGCTTGAGAGCAATGAAGAATCCTTACCGGCCAATTGCATGAGTTCGGCTTTGTGGTGATTCATCTCCTTTTGGATATTCAAGAAGGTATAGTACAGGTTATGAGTGCTATTCGGCATGTCAACCAAGAGGCTGGTATCGTATTGAAAATAAAAGCGTGCTGATAGGGTATCGTCTGGATTGTCTACAAAATAACTGCCGTAGTTTCGGCGGTAACGGCCTGTCATGGCGTTCTGCTCGTATAAATTATCGAGTGCCTCTAAGGTGCCCAAAAGCAAGTCGACCGAATCGCTAGCTCCTTTCACATCTTTCAATAAAATGGAATAGGCTTTAACCACGTCGTTCGATTGACGTTCAATGTCGACCCCTTGTATTTCGAAGTTTGCATCCGGGTTGTCTTTCTTAAAATTCTTCAGCTTTCGGTAAAACTGAGAAAAGGAATTGACAGCCTGAATGGTGAAGAAATTCTCTAGCGAAGAATCATTTTCCATCACATACCGGTTCAGCAGCCAGGTGCTCACCTTGCCAAATTCTGTGATGTACACAAGCTTCTTTTTTTTCGCTAAATAGCTCAGTGTTTTAAACTCCAGATCGCGGTTACCTTGCACATAGCGGTGGTCTTCACCGTACATGATCATGCTGTAATTCTTCGCTAAAGAATCCAACCAAGACATATCCTTGTAGTCTTTGTGGTCTTTAACGTCGATCGTTTGTGTTTTTAAAATTTGAGCCGAAGCTCCAATGCCCAGAAACAGAAAGAGGAAAAAATAGAGGTTACGCATTTTTGATTTTCAGGTTCTATTACAAGAAACTGAAAAATATGCAGAATAGTATGCTTAGGCTTCTACTTCCGACCTATTATCGATGCGAATGCGGTCTTCCACGCGCCCTTTCGAGAAGATACGAATGCCGGCATCGTGTTTTTTGCGCATTTCCTTTTGCACTTCTTCCGGCAAATGGATGATGTCTTGGCAATCGGTTGAGCAGGTGCCTTCCATCTTTTCGGCACACTCTTCACATTGGATGAAAAGTAAGTTACACGCTACGTTCCTACAGTTGGTATGGGTATCGGCCGGTTTACCGCATTGGTGGCAATGGGCAATGATTTCATCGCTGATACGCTCACCCAAACGCTCGTCAAACACGAAGTTCTTTCCTCTGAATTTATTGCGCAGCCCGCCGGCTTTCACGTCGCGAGCATATTTAATGATACCTCCTTCGAGCTGGTAGACATTTTTAAACCCGTTGTGTTTCAGCCATGCGCTTGCTTTCTCGCAGCGTATGCCGCCGGTACAATACATCACCACCGGACGGTCTTTGTTGTCTTTTAAGGTATTCACAACTACCGGAAGTTGTTCACGGAAGGTATCTACATCCGGACACCATGCTCCATCAAAGTGGCCCACTTCGGTTTCGTAGTGATTACGCATATCGACCAAAACCGTGTCCGGGTTATCGGTAAGTTCATTGAAGGCCTCTGCACTGAGGTGAGTTCCTTTATCGGTAACGTCGAAGGTTTCGTCGTTGAGCCCATCAGCTACAATCTTTTTCTTCAAGCGAACAATCAACTTAAAGAAAGATTTATCGTCGTTTTCTACGGCAGTATTCAAACGCAATCCGCGCAGGTAATCCACGCTTTCCATAAAGGCCACGAAGTCTTCCCACTTGGATTGTGGAACCGAGGCTTGTGCGTTGATGCCTTCGCTAGCGATGTAGATACGGCCGAGAACGCCTAGTTTTTCAAATTCAATGTAAAGGTAATCGCGGATGAATTCCGGATTCTTAAACAGATAATAGTTGTAGAAAGAAACCGTATTGCGCGGCTCCTTACTGTGTAAAATCCTCTCCTTGAGGACCTCACGGTTTACCTTGTTGGCTAATTTCATCGTACAATCCCAATTACAAGTTGGGCGGCACAAAGATAAGCAGAGCAGCTAAATTCAAAAAATGACCTACGACAGGAAAACAAAAAACCCCGAGTATAAACCCGGGGTCTCTTAGCGTTTGTTGATTCTTATAACTTGAGGGTTAAGCCTAAGTTTAGAATAGAAATACCGTAGCCCAATTCGCCAAAGGCACCGAATTGATCATTGAAATGATAACGTGCACCTAAGAAAAAGCTATAGCTCAATCCGGAAGCAGCCTTAGGCTCCGGCCATCCCGGAAAGGTATTCTCAATGCTTACTGAAGCTACATTGTAACCAAGCAATGCACCACCGTAAGTATCCAAGCCGTCTAAGATTGGATAATGGTAAGTTCCTCTCAAGCCCAGGATGAAATAGCTGTAAGTTGTTTTTCCGAAGAATGGCAAGGTTTCGCTGCTGCGCGCATAACCAAGGTAGCCACCGATACCAATGTTTTCTTTGATACCGTAATCGCCGGAAATGCTGATTGGGAGTCCGCCGTTACCGGCACCAAAAGTTGGGACCAAACCAATACCCAGGTTGAAGTCCATTTGACCCGGCTCATACTGTGCTGAAGCGCGTGGAGCCCAAATCAAAGTGAGCATTAAAAGGCTCAAGAATGCAATAGATTTTTTCATGGGGTTACATCATTGTTGACAGCTCAAAATTGCCTTTAGCCTAGCCCCCATTCAATACGTCAATTGACTGATTTGACAAAAAAGGGCAGCCTCTCGACTGCCCCCTGAATTCGAATCTGAATGAAAAATTAAGCGCTGAGCGGCTCGGCTACCGGAAAATCGATTGGCGTAGCCGCTACACCGTTTAAGAAATTGCTAATCATTTTATCGCCTATCACAATGATGATATCGACAATCTGCGCTGTGGTATAACCGGCCTCCACCAAAGTTTGGCTAGCGGCAGCATCCGGAATACTTCTGTTCACCGTAATGTTACGGGTAAAGCGAGCCAATGCATCCAACTTGCTGTCGAATGTGGCTTTGCCTTGACGAATTTCCAAGATTTGTTCTTCGCTAAAGCCATTCATTTTACCAATGGTGGTATGGGCTGCCAGGCAATAGTCACATTTGTTCACTTCACTAACCACCAAGTTGATTACCTCACGTTCTTTGGCTTTCAAGGTCGACTTGCGGTTTTGTAGTTGCAGGTAATCAGCCAAGGCCGTTTCGTTTAAAGCGAAGGTGGCGTAGAGGTTAGGAACAAATCCCAATTGTTTGTTTAGCGAATCAAAAATTGTTTGGTTGTTGGCGCTCACTTCCTCGCGGGAAGGAACATGAAAAATGCTTGTCATGCTTTGTTCAATTTGTTGATACAAAGGTCAGCCTAGGCTACGGCCTGCTTGACAGCCACATTTCCCGATGTTGTGGCTATTTTTCCCGACTTGGCCAATTCTCGAAATTGTTTCGGGCTCTGAAGCTCGCGGTGTTTGAATAAACGGTGCAGGCTCCCTGCGTCTTCCAATCCTATTTGCCAAGCTACCTCCTTTACGCTCAGCTCACTGTGGAGCAACAAACGTTTTGCCTCTAAAAGCTGCCTGTCTTGAATCACCTCCAAAGGCGATTTATGGTAATGCAGTCGGAAGTAATTGGATAGCGTTTTCGCCGATTTATGTAAAAGCTCGGCATAATCGCCAACTTGTCTTTTTTCCCGAAAGTACTGGTCTACCAAAACATTAAAGCGACGAATTAAATCGCTTTGTTCCTTTCGCTCAACATTGCGCATGAGCTGGATTCTAGCCAAGCGAGTTACCTTGATGATATACCTTTTTAATAAGGAACGAAGCATCTCCCCTTGAATGCTGTCGCGTTCCTTGCTTTCTTCCAGCCAAACTTGGTGCAGCAATTCAAAAGACGACTTCTCCTCAGTTGGGATATTGACCAAAGGAAATTCTTGAGCGCCAAAAAACAGAATTCCATTACAGGATACTTCGTCGTCGTGGTCTAGGATACAATAGAAGCTTCGGTTAAAGGAGACGCTGAAAAAAGGCAACGGCATCTGGCCTTGGGTTCTTACCGTGTTTAAATAGGTGAGCGTGCAGATTTGGTTGGGTTCCAAACAGTGCAGTTGATCGTCTACATAAAAGCGATGTGTTTGATCGCTCCTATTCCACAGCACGTGAATCAGGTCTTCGTTTTTCGATTGTTCAAAAAATGCCTGAGAGAAGGTATCGTGTATCCTAAATATAGCCCCGAGCTCGGGCTCCCTGTAATCTAGCATAGGCATTGGTAGAGTGAAGGAGGTAAACCTGACGTTCTGCCAAGGCCTCAATTCGCTAAACATTCTGTTACTTTGCGGTATGAGCAATAAGAACAAGAAGCGCGACGGCATTGTGTTTAGCACCGATCCGGATTATAGCTACCAAGGTTTTGATTCGGCTGACGACGAGACGCTAGAGCCTGCTCAACAAAAGTTACGCATCATCATTGAACGCAAAGGACGCGGAGGCAAGGAAGTGACCGTTGTAGACGGTTTTGTGGGGAGTCAAGATGACAAAGACGAGCTGACAAAAAAACTGAAAAACCACTGCGGTACCGGCGGCTCTGCCAAAGATGGCGAAATAATGATTCAGGGTGATCACCGTGATAAGGTGGTGAAGTATTTGCAAGCTCAAGGCTATACAAATACTAAAAGAGGTAATTAATGGAAGTACAAGAATTATTGCTCAACAGAAGATCCGTATACCCACGTCAATACAACGGGACAGAAATACCTAAAGAGGCTTTGATGAAAGCCTTGGAAGCCGCCAACTGGGCACCAACTCATAAGAGAACCCAGCCTTGGCGCTTTTTTGTTTACAGCCAAGAAAACATGCAGGCTTTGGTTGATCAGTGGATCAAAATGGCCAAACGTAATTTAGAAGCCAAAGGTGAAGAATGGACCGAAGCCGCTGAGAAAAAATATGCAGCGATGCGCCAGAGCAGCCACATTATTGGCATTGCCTGTCACTATACCGGATTGGTTCCGGAGGTTGAAGAAACCTGCGCCGTAGCGGCAGCCGTTCAGAATTTCTGGTTGAGTTTACAAGATCAAGGCTATGCCGGATACTGGAGTACCGGTAATGGCATCTTTACCGAAGAGATGCATACCTATATGGGATTGGGAGCGGAGGAGAAAGCGCTAGGCTATTTCCTATGCGGTGTGCCGGAAGGCGTTATTCCACCATCGATCCGTAAGCCGGTCGACGAATTTGTGATCTGGAAATAAGGAGCCTTAAAGCTCCTTAATTCCTTCTACGTTCATGTCGGCGTCGAATGTGTAAACAATCGGCTTTGCCGTACCTATTTCTCTTTGTAAAATTTGCTCCGGTGTTAGCTTTTCAATGTGCATGATTAAAGCACGTAAGCTATTGCCGTGGGCAGCGATGATGATGTTTTCACCGGCTTTGAGTTTCGGCTCAATCACCGATTCATAATAAGGCAATACGCGAGCAGCTGTATCTTTTAAACTTTCACCGTTAGGTGGAGCGATATCAAAACTTCTGCGCCAGATATGCACTTGTTCGTCGCCGTATTTGGCCGCTGTATCTGCTTTATCTAATCCTTGCAAATCGCCGTAGTGACGTTCGTTCAAAGCTTCGTTGCGCGTAGTTGGGATAGTAGCTTGTCCGCTTACTTCCAAAATCAACTTCAAAGTGTTTTGTGCACGTTGAAGGTTAGAGGTAAAGGCTTCGTCGAAACGGTAGCTTTTCAATGATTCGCCGGCATTTTTTGCTTCGGCAATTCCCTTTTCTGTTAAAGCCACATCTTCCCATCCGGTGAACTTGTTTTGCAGGTTCCACTCAGATTGACCGTGGCGTACGATAGTTAATTGAGCCATAATTTCTTAGTGGCCGCGAAGATACTTTTTTTAGGGATGGGGTGAAAGGCGCTAGCCCCCTTAAAAATCGAATTTGAAAACCGGATCCAGTTCAGAGGTATTGTCCATCTGCACCAGTTCTTTTAAGATGCCGTCTTCCATGCCGTAAACCCAACCGTGGATGGTCGGTTTATGGGTGGTATTCCAGCTTTTTTGAATGATGGAAGTTTTGGCCAGGTTGAATACCTGCTCCACAATATTGAGCTCCACCAAACGATTGCCACGCGCTACTTCATCGCTAATACCGTCCAATTCTTCCCTGTTCAAACGGTATACTTCTTTGATATTCCGTAGCCATTTATTGATCAAGCCCAGGTGTTGGCTTTGCATGGAAGCCAAAACACCGCCGCAGCCATAATGGCCCACCACCATCACATGTTCTACTTTCAATACCTCAACGGCATACTGCAATACAGACAATAAGTTCAGGTCGGTATGCACCACCATATTGGCTACATTACGGTGCACGAAGATTTCACCCGGTTCGGTATTGGTAATCTGATCGGCAGGCACACGACTATCCGAGCAGCCAATCCACAGAAAGCGTGGATTCTGGCCTTTGGCTAAGTTGGTAAAGAAATTAGGACTGGTTTCTACCTTTTCTTTGGCCCAGGCTTTATTCGCTAATAAGAGCTGATTGGTTGATTTCATGTTTCGCTATTAAATTTTTCGCCGTCCAACTGAAAATACACATTTTGACTGTTGTGTCGGCGTATTATTTCCAATTTCCACCCTTTCTCTTTTGCGCTGCGGATAAGGTCATCCAAAAGCTCATAGATATCCGGATCGATAAAACGTGCAGAGGCACCATCGATTAGAATTTCAGCTTCGTTGGGCAAGGCTTCAATGATGGCACTCAAGCGGCCTTTGTTCAGGTAACTCACATTGTCGCGCAGGCGAATTAGGTGATTGCTTCCTTCGCAAACGTAGGTGATGCCTTGTCTGAAGTTGGAGCGTATAACAAATACCAACCCCACCAGCAAGCCTATGCCGATGCCTTTCAATAAATCGGTAAAGACAATTGCCACAATGGTTACGGCAAAAGGAATAAACTGATTCATCCCCTTTTTCAGGTTCTCGCGAATCAAGTCTACACTTATCAATTTATACCCCACCAAAATAAGCACCGAGGCCAAAGCTGCTTTCGGGATATAGTTCAGCAGGTTTGGAAAAAGCAAAGCCGATATCAGCAAAAGCATACCGTGAGCGATGGCCGATAAACGTGTTTTTGCACCTGCCACCACATTGGCAGAACTCCGCACGATAACCGCTGTAACAGGCAGTCCACCTAATAATCCTGCAATGATATTACCGAGTCCCTGCGCCTTCAATTCTTGGTTAGGCGGTGAGAGCCGACGGGCCGGATCCAACTTATCAGAGGCCTCCAAACTCAACAGCGATTCCAAGCTGGCGATGATGGCAATGATAACCGCCAGCTCATAAACCTTGATATTGTTCCATGCTGTAAAGTCAGGCAAACGTATTAGACGTTCCGGATGACCTTGGATGGCATCCAAAGGCAACTGCACCAGATGGCTCCCTTTGAGTTGCCACTCGGGTAACCAAACACCCAAAAGGTTGTTTAAAACCGCTCCTATGATAACGGCCGCTAAGGCGCCCGGAAATAGTTGAAAGAAGGTTTTATGTTTCAGTTTTTTATGACTCCAGATGATGATGAGTATAGCTGCTACTACGGCTACCAATATCGCTCCGGGCTCAAAGTCTAGGAATGCATGACCCATCTCTGAGATTGTATTTTCACCATCGTCTTGGGTAAAAGCCTCATCTCCTTCGTAATCGGTATCGATACCTAAGGCGTGCGGAATCTGTTTTAGAATAAGCAATAAACCGATGGCCGCCAACATGCCTTTAATTACCGAAGACGGAATGAAGTTGGCCACTTTGCCTGCTTTTGCGAAACCCAGAATAAGCTGAAGCACCCCTGAAAAAACAACGGCCAATAAGAAGACTTCAAAGCTGTTCGGTAAGTGAGATAAGTCGGCAATGCCTCGCTCAACAATCACCGCTAAACCTGCAGCCGGACCGGATACACTCACGTTAGAGCCGGAGAAATACCCTACTACAATACCGCCCACAATGCCAGATACGATTCCCGAAAAAGGATCTGCCCCGGAGGCTAATGCAATTCCTAAACATAGGGGCAATGCCACCAAGAAAACCACAAGGGAGGCTGGTAAGTCTTGTTTATAATTTTGAAACAGGGACATTAAAGGTCAACGAGGGTACGCCTCAAAAATAGGACTTTCAGCGCAAGACGGATAAGCAGGAAAGAAAATAACTGTCCTAATCTTCTGAGTATTCCTCCTCTGCTGGTGGTGACATGTGCCGAGCCTTGCGTCAGTTCATCCAACAAACTTTGCCTCCATTCTTCAATCAAAGGCCCTTGCACTTCCAGGTTTGCTTCAAGGCTTCCGTAATCGCTCAGCTGATTGAGGTTATACGAGCCCACGCTGGCCCAGCGCCCGTCTACCAAAAGCAATTTCGCGTGAAGTATGCTTCTGTCCCACTCGTAAATCTCTGCTCCGTTGCGTAGCAAACCCGAATAGAAATAATTCATGGCTGCCCGCATAAAAGGAACGTCGGAGCGGCGGGAAAGAAAGACTTTCACTTTGACGCCTTCTTTCGCTCGTTTCATGATCAAGCGAAGCATACGTGGTGATGGATAAAAATAGGAGACCACCAGGATAATCTCCTCTTGTGCTTCCTGGATTCGCTTGCGGTAAGAGCGGGAAATCTGAAATCGGTTTCGCAGCCAATCGTTCCAGCTAAGACGACAGGAAACCTCTCCTCGCCGGCCAGTTCCTTTAAACGAACGGATTCGTTGTTGAATTTTTCGTGGCCAATAGATGGCTGCTCGGTGATTGATGGTACCGACAATGGGGCCTTGCACCTCCACCCCGTAATCGAGCCAAGGTTCTTGTCCGTCTAAGCCGCTGTATCGATCTGCGTAATTGAGTCCGCTGATAAAGGCCAGCTCATTGTCTACGATGCAAACTTTGGCATGTTGCCTTCTGCCCAGGGTTAATCGCTTATAAGAAACCCTTCTAGCGAAGCGCTTGATGTGCAAAGAATCCAAGCTCAGCTCCCGGGCGCAACTCACTGTGAGCCAGGGTGATCCAAACTGATCTACGAGCAGGTAAACCTGAACGCCTCGCGCTGCTGCTTCCTTCAGAAGGCGCAGCACTTCCAACCCGGTTTTATCGTGACCGAGTATGTAAATATGTATGTGGATGAAGCGTTTTGCTTCGCTTAAGCGCAGAAAGAGTCGGTTAAAAAAATCCGAACCACTCTGGAGCAGTATAACCTGATTACCTTCTTGGTAGCCGTTGTCTTGCGGCATTTACAGAATCACCTCCCGAATGGCACGTATCGGAATGTTCACGTCGCCTTTCAGCTGAACGTTCAATTCTGTAGCTGCCCATACGGTTGTTTCCACAGCCCTATCTCCATCTGTGGTAGCGAAGACAATTCTAATTTTACCCTTATAGGCATTGCCGAGTGTCATTGCATCGTGCAGCTTTTTCTCTCGGTTTTGCTTCTCTTCAGGTAACAGCAATACATCGTTTTGAGGGAACTCAACCTTACCTCTGATGTCTTCTTTGTTAATGAGCGTAATGTTCATAATTGTCATGGTTGAAGGGCTTTTATCAAATTTACAAAAAGATAAATGAGAATTGCTCGTGTCATTTTGAGTAATAGCGGAAAAGAGTTGTAAAAAAGAAGTCTGATTTATATCAGTGTTTATTTCATTGGATACGTTATTTTTGCCGCTTTCATCATTTACAGAAATTGTAATGAATTCGATCGTAGAAAGAATCCTGAGTAACGCGTCAACGGCGCACATCAATCTAACTCCGGCGGAGTTGGTGGAACACGCTATCCTGAGAAACGAAGGTCAGCTTACCGATACCGGTGCACTGGCAGCCGATACCGGCGAATTCACCGGTCGTTCACCTAAAGACAAATTTGTGGTGTACGATGAGTCGACTAAAGACAACGTATGGTGGGGCGATGTTAACAACCGATTTGAGAGCGACAAATTTGATTTGTTGTTAGAGAAAGTGTTAAAACACTATGAAGGCAAAGAAATCTTTGTTCGCGACTGCTACGCATGCGCTGATCAGGATTACCGCCTGAACATTAAAGTAGTTAACGAAACGGCTTACCAAAACCTATTCGCTAACAACTTGTTCTTGCGTCCGGCTGCAGATGAAAACCAACAACACGATTGGTTGATCTTGGCTGCTCCGAGCTTCATGGCTGTACCTGATGTTGACGGAACACGTCAGCACAACTTTGCTATCACGAACTTCACGAAAAAGATCATCTTGATTGGTGGAACCGGTTATACCGGCGAAATCAAGAAAGGTATCTTTACTGTATTGAACTATGTACTTCCACACGAGCGTGACACCTTATCTATGCACTGCTCTGCGAACATCGGTCCTGAAGGCGATACTGCTATCTTCTTCGGATTGTCCGGTACAGGTAAAACCACCCTTTCTGCTGACCCGAAAAGAAAATTGATCGGTGATGACGAACATGGATGGGCTAAAGGTTCTGTATTTAACTTTGAAGGTGGTTGCTACGCTAAATGTATCGACTTAACGCAAGAGAAAGAACCGCAAATCTTCAACGCTATCCGTTTCGGCGCTTTGGTTGAAAACGTACGTTTCGAAGAAAACAGCCGCACTGTAGATTACACTAACGTAACCGTTACTGAAAACACCCGTGCTGCTTACCCAATTGATTTAGTAGACAATATCGCGGTACCATCTGTTGGTGATACCCCGAAAAATATCTTCTTCTTAACTGCAGACGCTTTTGGCGTATTGCCTCCAATCTCCCGTTTGACCACCGCTCAAGCGATGTACCACTTCATCAGCGGCTATACCGCTAAGGTTGCAGGTACTGAGGCTGGTGTTACTGAGCCACAAGCTACCTTCTCTGCTTGCTTCGGTAAAGCATTCCTCCCATTGCACCCTGGTAAATACGCCAAGATGTTGGGTGAGAAATTAGAAGAGAGCGGCGCTCGTGTATGGTTGGTGAATACCGGATGGACCGGTGGTCCTTACGGTGTTGGTAGCCGCATGAAGTTGTCTTATACCCGCGCCATGATTACAGCTGCTTTGGAAGGCAAATTGGATACTGTAAACTTCGATACCCTTCCGGTATTCGGATTGCAAATCCCAACGAGCTGCCCAGAGGTTCCGGCTGAAATCTTGAACCCAAGAAATACTTGGAGCGATGCAGCTGCCTACGATGCAAAAGCAGCTCACCTCGCAGAACTTTTCGTGAAGAACTTCGGTCAGTTTGCTGACGGAGTAACCGAAGAGATCTTGAGCGCAGCTCCTAAAGCAACTAGCTCTAGCAACTAAGCTTTAGCTAGCGATAGCATTAAAAAAGCCACCTTTGGGTGGCTTTTTTGTTGTAGGACTGTTTAATGTTTACTGTAGGACTGATTTGCCAATTGCTATTTCAAGATTACCCGACTAACAGTTCTGTATCCATCTGCTTCGATTTCGACAAAGTAGATTCCCGGTTTTTCATGGAACATTAGCTCGAGCTGTTGAGCGGAAGCATAGTTCCGTTTAGCTATGGCTTTGCCGCTGATATCCGTAACCGTGATTTGTATGTTTCCATAGCGCTTACCCAAGTCAAGGTTAAAATGTCCATCGCTTGGATTTGGGTAAAGCTGTGAACTCATCGCAAGCTCATTATACTCTATACCTGTCGACCCATTATTAATCGTCATGCAACCTGTGGTATCAGAACATCCGTCCTTATAAAGCACCGCGGCATAGGAGCCGTTTGAATCAATAAGAACCGTCTTGGATGTATAACCCGGTAAAATGGCTTTGGTGGAACAGTTAATCCAAAAAATAGAGTCAGCTGCAGATTCAATTGCCATTAATAATTCTCCCACCTGAGAAATTCCGGTATTGATGATGGGCACGGTTAAATTCACGGTAATAATACTATCGCAGCCGGCCGCATTGGGGATGGTATCATAATAGGTATTGGATTGTGTCCAAACCTTTCCGCTTGGAGAGATGAAACTATCACAGGCGGTTATATTCAAAGTAGAGGTGGTATTGAAGCAAACCACTTTCATCACCAATGGAACGGCTATGGGCGTTGCACCAACAAACTGAACATTGACTGTGCAGTTTAAGATCACAGGGAAAGTTCCTGTATCGTTAGGCGTTCCGCAAATGGTCAAACATCCGTCGCGCGGAGTAGGCATCGCTTGGTTATAGGTGGCGGGCGATTGTCCGAAGGTATAGGTCAGGCCGGCAGGCAAACCGCTCATGTTGTTTAGCGTGATCGATTGAATGGTAATCCCCGCCGGCACGCCAAAGCTGCTCATGGAATTGGTGGTATGAGGGAAGCGAAAGCTGATGGCTTCTTCGTAAGCGGTGTTCACCCCGGCATTTGGAATGCTGTCCATGTAAATGGTGTCTACCGATAAGTTAGGCAAACTAATCTGACAGCCGTTACATTGGGCGTTTAGCTTGCTCGGCACTAGGCTGAAGATAGCCAAACCCAAGAGGGCATAGTAAAGTCGTTTCATGGTATTTGGTTTTAGTTGAGATTGAAGCTACAAGATAGGGAAAAGTCCATGGACGATGGACCATGGACCATGGCGTGACGTGGATTAGTTTTTAAACTCTCGATGATCTCTGGAAATCATGGTAGGCCCTTTTGTGATGATGAGATGAAGGGATGAGGAGATGAAGTGAATTCAATTTTCAATCGTATTA
>SBGR01000083.1 GCA_006226545.1 Bacteroidota bacterium
AAGGGATGAGGAGATGAAGTGAATTCAATTTTCAATCGTATTAAATCAGCAGCACTGGAATTCATTCCGGTGAACGCCTCGGCATTGAAACACTATAAACTAGAACAGAGCCACCTTGGACCATGGCGTAACGTGTATTAGTTTTTAAACTCTCGATGATCTCTGGAAATCATGGTAGGCCCTCTAAGATGAAGAGATGAAGGGATGAGGAGGTGAAGTGAATTCAATTTTCAATTGTACAATTTCAGCAGCACTGGAATTCATTCCAGTGAACGGATCAGAATTGAAACACTATAAACTAGAACAGAGCCACCATGGACCATGGCGTAACGTGTATTAGTTTTTAAACTCTGGATAATCTCTGGAAATCATGGTAGGCCCTTTTGTGATGATGAGATGAAGGGATGAGGAGATGAAGTGAATTCAATTTTCAATCGTATTAAATCAGCAGCACTGGAATTCATTCCAGTGAACGGATCAGAATTGAAACACTATAAACTAGAACAGAGCCACCATGGACCATGGTGTGTTTGATGCGGATTAAACGTTTGCTTCAAAGTAAAGGTCAATGGCGGCATTGATTCGATCGGTGAGTAGTTCAATTAGTTCCGGGTCTTGGAATTCGTAGACATCATCGATGTGCAAGACTTGGATGGGGGCTATGTTCACATCCCGGTACAATTGAACGATGCGCGATTTATGGGCATCTTCCATCACCAAAATCAAATCAGACCATGCCGCATCACGGGCTTGGATCTGGCGCTCGCTCTTCGGACTCAATCCCACCGAGCGGATGCTAAAGCGGCGGTCGTTTTTAAAGAGGTATTCTGCTGTCCGACTTCGTCGTTTGTTTTTGCCGCAAACCACCAAGACTTGAGGACGTTCCGGTTTTAGTTCATTAGGATTCATCTTCAGCTAAGGTAAAATCAAATTCGATTAGGTTCTGCTTCTGACCAGTTGAATTAGTTTCACTAAAAAGGCCGCATTCACATCTTCATAACCTTCTATCGCTTCCATTTCGTCTTGTTCAAAAACAGGCAGATTCAGCTTCTGAAATAGTTCCAACATCATGTCCAGCACATCGTCTTCATCTATGCCATAATCGATGGACCAAAATGCTTCCGGAGAAAGTTCTCTGGACGCAGGATGCGGCCACGCGGCAAGCACATCGTAAACAGCCTCAATGTCGTCTGCTGGATAGGTCTTCTTTGCAAAGTAGGTTTGGAAGGCTTGGTTAATCATTGCTATTCGTTTTTGCCTTAAAATTAATCTTTCTTCCTTTGGTAATAGTAGTGTCTATTACTAAATGTTTTCTTGAGTTCTAATCTGCTTCGCTTTAGGTTTTTAATGTGGTAGCTGTAAACACTAGGCGCTCCAATTTTCTTAAAAAACGAAAAATCTATATTCACTTTGATACTGCAATTGCTATCTGGCACAATTGCATTTGAATATTCATTTCCCAAGGAAAACACAGTAAATGAATACGGAACGGTATCTTTTAGCAAAGAAATTTGGCTACTTCCTGATGAATCTGTTACTGAACTCGCTACAAGCTTCTGCTCCGAGTTTTTAATAATTACATTGGCGAAATCGATTCCTATACCTTGATAATCTGTAACTTTAATATTAATAAGGATATGATTTGAGTCTGAACTAGATTTATTGATTTCTAAAATATCTGTTTTCGTACTGTCAAAAATCAAAAACAAACTATCCCCTTCAATTCGAAATGTTCCCTTTCCCTCAGACATATCAGTACAACTATTGGAAGTATATTCAAAGCGGTGATCTTCTTGGAAATGTATACACTCCGCAAAAAAACCTCCACTAAAGCAGAATACTCCTTTTGGTTCCGGCCAATGGGAAACAAAACTTAATACCAATTGAGTGTATAGGAATAAGGTTAGGTTCATGGGTATGTAATTACTCTAATTTAGAAGTCTACTAATTCGCCTCGACAACACTTCCGAATACAGATCAGTGTACGTGCAAATATTGGTTTTAAGAATTCGATTGGTCTTAAAAAACTTGAGTGGGTAATTGCTAGCGAACACGATATAGCGTTTACCAATTTCAAAAGGATAACCGCAATCACCACCACCGATGCCTGTATGAATTTCAACAGTATCAGCAATTCTCTTTCCTTGATAGACTGTATCAATCGCCATTAGATATATGGCAGACTTACGTCGAAAAACAGGATATCCCGGCATTGAATCGCCAATTTGCTGTTCTACTATCATACTTTTGATAATTGTACCTGATACAAGCATCTGTTTCGGATGAATCGATTGAACGGTATCTGACTTTCCAATACAAGAACATCCAAAGCCCAGTTGAGCGCCGATTGTGAAAATAACTAAAAGTGCGAAACGAGTCATTACTGCATGAATATACTTCATTTTAAAAACGCCTATCCTCATGCTTTGGTTGAATCATTTCCTGGAATTTCTTCCAATGCATAATAAATCGCTTGCCCTTTCTGCTTAAAAATCTCAACTTCTTGATCAGCTCCTTTGGAAGGACCTCCAACCCTCAGAATCGCATCACAGCGGTCCGCCATCGCTAAAGAAATGGGCATCATTAATTCCTCAAATCGCGCTGCTCCTGCAATTTCAATGATAGGCAAGGCTACGTTTACGCCGATGACCGGTATATGGCCTTTTTCAAAAACGGCTTAAGCCACTTGATTCAGGTTCCAAAGATTTTGTTTCCAAACTTCCGGCTTATCCGAGCCCGAGGTATAGGGACCGGCAATCATGATATATTGACGCGGCATAGGCTAATCTTGATAGCACTCAAGGTAATACGCATACCGGGTAAAATTAAACTCAATCAGAGGAAATAGGTCGGATGTTTCTTGAGTGATTTCATAAGGATCATATAGTTTCGGATCATCCTCGGAAGCATTTAATCGGCTGCGCCATACCTCCAGATCCATTGACTGCAACGGAATCTCTTCAACCAGCTTATCGGTTTCTAAATCATAAACTGCTATCTGACGTTTCATTTTCATAAGCTATTGCAAAATAGAATTTAAAGTTCCTCCAAAAGTGCTTCCAGCTCCATGATCTGGTTCTTTGTGATGCTGACTGCCGTTCCATTGTACATGATTGGGGCCATTGAACCGCCTTCCCATAGTGTTGTTTCTACTTGGACAAAGGATTTTCGGTAATTGTAAAATTGCCACTTCATTTGTCCGAGAAGCTTTTTCAGTTTTATTAAATGCTCGATTTGCTTTCGCTCAATTTCATCTAATTCAAGTCGTCTGCTTGTGTATGCAGTAATTCTCAAATCAATCAAGCTATCTACTTGAGTCCATCTCTTATTCAGAACACTATCAGCTGCTGCTAACATTCGAACGCTGCATTCATTCATCTCTGCTTGCGAGTAACTAGAATCAGCGCAGATTCGCTCATACGCCTCTAATGGAAGTACTTGTTTAGCATAAGAATTCAGGTAAACTGTATCAATTCTAACTACGGTATCAACCTCAGGCCCGTTAGCAGACTCAAGGTTTTCATTGGTGCAGGAACCAAAGACAACTAGCGCAAATAAGAAAGGAATTGACTTCATAGATACAGGACCTAAATTTAACTGAAAAAGCGCACTCGCCCACGTTCGAGCTAGCGAATATTCTAGCTTCGTTTAATAATAACCATTTCCACCCTTCGGTTTCGTTGGCGGCCTTCTTCCGAGTCGTTTTTGGAGAGGGGGTGTTTATAGCCGTAGCCTTTGATGAAAATCTGCTTAGAATTTACACCTGCAGCCAATAATTTATCAGCCACTTCTTTGGCCCGGGCGTAGGAAAGCTCCTCATTGTATTCTTGCGAACCGAGGCTATCGGTATGTCCCAAGATGGATAATTTCCAAGAAGGGTTCGCTTTCATCACGTCGGCTAGGCTATCGAATAAGTTATTGTACGTCTCCTTGATGAGATGTGAATCGAAATCGAAGGGTAGTATAAACCTCGACTTCCCTCCACCTCTGCTCCCGAAAGAGCCCGCGCGTAGGAAAACACCTGAATCATAGGAGAAATCGTTTACATTACCAATGGCAATTTTGATGTGGTGCATCTTGCCCCGTGTAACAATGCAACTGGCGGTAAGCATGGTAGTGAAGCCGTCGTATTCAATGGTATAAGGCGTCTTGGCCGTAGGTTTGAATTTGTGATTCGGGATAAAATACTGTTTGTTCTTTTTCTGGTTCACCGAGTTTATCATCACGGTTTTGGAAGGCTTTCCGATGCGGGCAAGGTTGACCGGCTTGGGGAAATTCGGACCTGTAATCAGCAAACAAAACACGTCGTTAAACGGACTCCCCACGTATTCAGGATATTCTTCTGATGCAAAGACGTAATCAAAAAAGAGGCTATCGTAGAGCGGCACAAAGTCGAATTCAATGACTGTTACATTGAATATCTGCCTGCTCACCATACGTGCTAAGTCGGCATCGCTCCCCTGACTTTCTTTCATGGAAGTGGTCATGTTCGGACGTGTATTTTGTCCGGTCATGGCACTTACTCGACCGGTTGAAATGACGATACCCTCATCCATAGGAAAGGTATTCGAGTCTAAACGGAAATAACCTGAGCTACTTTCAGAGCCGTGGATCTTGATATTGAAGATGCTCACGCCCTCTCCCATAAAGGTTTCAATCAGCTTTTGCTTGGTCAACAAGGTGTCTACCAAAAACTGAGCGCGCAGTTGGGAACTGAAAAAAATGGAAAGGAAAAGGAAAAAGACTACCCTCACGAAAGCTTAACGGAGCACAAAATACGAATCGTATTTTGATTAGACGGCAACCGGCGCTTTAATTCCCGGATGTGGCTCGTAATTCTCTAAGGTGAAATCTTCGTAGGTGAAGTCGAGCACGTTTTTAATATCCGGATTCAGCTTCATGGTCGGGTACGCTCTTGGCTCTCTGCTCAACTGCAATTCAACCTGCTCAAAGTGGTTGCTGTAGATATGTGCATCACCAAAAGTGTGAACGAAGTCGCCCGGCTCATACCCGCATTCTTGGGCTACCATCAAGGTAAGTAAAGCATAGGAAGCGATATTGAAAGGCACGCCAAGAAATAAGTCGGCACTGCGCTGGTAAAGTTGACAGCTCAGCTTTCCGTCGGCCACATAAAACTGGAAGAAAGCATGGCAAGGCATCAACGCCATTTTGCTTAGGTCGGATACGTTCCAAGCGCTTACAATCATACGGCGCGAATCCGGATTGTTCTTGAGCTGGTTCAAAACGTCTTTTATCTGATCGATGTGGCCACCATCCGGGATGGGCCAGCTGCGCCATTGGTATCCGTATACCGGACCAAGATCGCCATTTTCATCAGCCCATTCGTCCCAAATGCTCACCCCGTTTTCTTTGAGGTAGGCGGTATTGGTTTCACCCTTCAAGAACCAAAGCAGTTCGTGGATGATGGATTTCAGGTGCACCTTTTTGGTGGTCACCAAAGGGAATCCTTCGCTCAAATCAAAGCGAATTTGTCGGCCAAAAACACTGCGCGTACCCGTTCCGGTGCGGTCGCTTTTGTCGGTTCCATTCTGGTAAACCTCTCGAAGAAGCTGCTCGTACTGATCCATGACTCAAAGGTAGGATAGCAGGGAGAATCTTTATTGGGAGGTTTTCAACAATTGTCGGCAGAGCCGACATCGTTAAGTGTTAAATGTTTATTGTTTAATGTTTGTTATCAATGAAGGATAAACCTGCTTGCAGACTTAAACATTCAACATTCAACGGTAAACATTCAACAGTAAACATTGAACATTCAACATTCAACATTCAACAACCCTACAGCCTCTCTAGCCACTTGGAGAGCTGCTGTACGCCTTCGATGCTTTCCCAGCAGTATTTGAGTAAAAAGCTGGTGTCTACTTCTTTTTCTCCGGCGGCTTCCAGGGCTTTGGCGCCGTCAAAGTTGACAAAGCACAAGCGGGCTACCAATAGGCTATGTTGGCATCCTAATTCGGTGCCGGGTAAAAGCGCAATGCCCGTCTGATCCAATAATTTCTTGCACAGGTCTTCCGAGCTGTAGATGCCTTTGCGCGAGAGCTCCATGCGGTAGTTTTCAAAGTTGAGTAGGAGTTGAAATCCGCCTTCGGGTTTGGAGAAGAGCAGGTTGGAATTGCGCAGCATCTCTTCCAATTCGCGCGATAATGCCTTTAAAATCCTTCGGCTCTGGTGAAGGTATTGTTCCACCTCTTCATGCTGCTCAAACAAGGGCAAAACCGCATCCTGAATGGGACCGCTTGTGGCGGCAAATGACTCGAGCATCAAAAGAGATAAGGCTTCGCTAAGTTCCTTCTGCTGCTTAGGCACAATCAGGTAGCCGATGCGCAAAGCTCCACCTCCAGCCCATTTGGAAACCCCTCCGCTAATGAGCGTTCCTTCCGGGTAAAATTGAGCGATGGACATGTGGTTACCGTCGTATTGAAGCCGACTGTAAATCTCATCTGAGTAAAGCAGCATCTTGCAATCGCGGGCCGTTTCAGCTAACTTCTTCAACTCCGCTAGGCTGTAAACTGATCCGGTTGGGTTAGAAGGAGAATTGAGCAAAAGTATTTTTGGCCTTTCCGGATTCTGCTGGGCCGCCTCTTTTATTTGTTCGGCGCTGAGTTTCCAACCCGACGCCTGCGTGGTATGTATCCATTGCACCTTCCGGCCGGTAAGTTTGGCCATGGGCGAATAGCTCACCCATGAAGGCGTGGGAATGAGGATATCTCCGTCAAAAGCGTATTCCAACAGAAAAAGCAACGACTTACTTCCCGGCCCAATTAATACTTCACTGGCCTTGGTTGCCAGGCCGTAGCTGTGTTGGTAAAATTGAGCGATGGCTTCCCTTAATTCGGGTTTCCCCAATACAGGCACAAAGGCTTCGCTTGCTTGGTAATTGGCCAAGCCATTTCTTACTATTTGCGGCAAGGGAAAGGGTGATAAGCCAAAGGCAAATCGGTAAATCTTCTTTCCTTCGGCTTCTAATTGATTACATCTGGAGTGCAGGGAAATGACACCCGGTTCTTCCACCGGCTTTACTTTTCTGTTTAAGCCCATTGGGTGAAAGATAGCGATTTCGATAGGATTAAGGTAAAAACATCGCTAGAAGTCTTGCTGTCAAAGCCTTTCAAATTCCACTTGGGAAAGTGTCGATAAGGCTTAATTTTGCAGAGCTTTAATTAAAAACGAAAAGATACAATGGCTGAAGTAATACGCATGCCGAAGATGAGCGATACGATGACCGAAGGGGTTATCGTAGCATGGAATGTGAAAGTGGGTGATACGGTTGCTCCCGGCGATATACTAGCAGAGGTAGAGACAGATAAGGCTACCATGGAATTGGAAAACTATGTAAAAGGAACACTTTTGCATATCGGCATTCAGGCCGGCGAATCGGTTCCGGTAGATGCTATCATCGCGGTAGTGGGTAACAAAGATGAAAACATCGAAAGCCTACTCGCAGAAGCACAAGCGGCTCCAAAAGCAGAAGAAAGCAAAGCGGATGCCCCTGCTGAAACATCGGCTCCTGCTCCGGCTGCCAGCCCGGCTGCTCAACCGAGCACTACGGTTTCAAATGCTAGCGACGGTCGCGTAAAGGCTAGTCCTTTAGCGAAGAAACTTGCAGAAGACAAAGGCATCGATATCAACCAAGTTTCCGGTAGCGGCGAAAACGGCCGTATCGTGAAACGCGACGTAGAAAACTTTGTTCCGGCTGCAGGTGGTTCTGCTTCTGTAAGCACCATCGCCGGTCGCGAAAGCTACGAAGAGATCAATGTATCACAGATGCGTAAAACCATCGCTCGACGTTTGGCTGAAAGCAAATTCACTGCACCGCACTTCTACTTGACCATGGAAATCAACATGGACAAAGCCGTGGCAGCTAGAAAAGCGATTAATGAATATGCGGAGACTAAAATCTCCATGAACGATATGATTGTGAAAGCTGCGGCAATTGCACTTCGCAAACACCCGAATGTGAACTCCAGCTGGTTAGGCGATAAAATCCGCATCAACCACCATATCCACGTAGGTGTGGCCATGGCGGTAGACGAAGGATTATTGGTTCCGGTGGTTCGTTTTGCTGATCACAAATCGCTTAGCGAAATCAGCTCTGAAGTGAAGGTTTATTCTGAAAAAGCGAAAAACAAAAAACTTCAACCATCCGATTGGGAAGGCAATACCTTCACCATCTCCAACTTGGGCATGTTCGGTATTGAAGAGTTTACCGCTATCATCAATCCTCCGGATGCCTGCATCTTGGCTGTGGGTGGCGTGAAAGAAACCATCGTGGTGAAAAACGGCGAAATGAAGCCGGGCCAGGTAATGAAAGTTACCCTCAGCTGCGACCACCGCGTGGTAGACGGCGTAGTTGGATCTAAATTCCTCCTTACCTTAAAAGAACTCTTGGAAGAGCCGGTGAAAATCCTGGTTTAAGCCAAGTTCAAACGATACAGAAAGCCTCCAGTAATGGGGGCTTTTTTTTGAGGAGTGAGAATAGAGGTTGAGCCATTTTTGATTTTTGATTTTTGATTTTTGATTTTTGATTTGGGGATTTGAGCACGCTTTCTAATTCGTCTTCGGAAGTAAAATTATGAGTTGTGAATTGTGAGTTTTGAATGGCTGTGAGCTACCAATTAGTCTTCGAGATGATGCAATTTTGAATTTTGAAGAATGAATTAGGAATGACCAATCTCTGTGCTCTCCGTGAACAGCTCTGTGAACTCTGTGGTTAAACAGTTCGTAGTATAATTTGGAGAGTGACAATGCCCTGACTATGGTCCATGGTCCATGGTCCATGGTCCATGGTCCAATTTACCAACTTCTAATAACCATACCCCACCCCCTGCTCAGCTACCCCATACCGTCCAGTCCGGAAACTTCCCTGCACGGAATCATTCCACAAAAGCGGATTACTGTGGTTGAGGTGGATGAAGTGAATCTTGGAAGCTTGATCCGAAGCGAACGAGTCGATCAACTGCATGGTCTCTTGTATAAAAGGATGCGGAATCTCTTTCATGTTCCGTCCCGGTAATTCACCTTCGCTAAAAAAGGTGGCATCTAAAAAAGCTAGATCTACTTGCTTCAAAAGCTCGGGGAGTGAGCGATTCCATTTTTCCCATTTATCGATGTCGGGAATAAAGAGGGCTTGTTGGTCTTTGTAGTGAACATGGATTCCTGCCGTTTCAGAATACTCATCGCGGTGCGGCACTGAATACAGCTGCAATAGAAATGGCCCTAAGGCAAACGGTTTAGTTGTATCCTGTACCTTAACCTGAATATTTTTAAGCTTTACCAGCTGATCCCAAGGTCCGTTATGCTCTAAAAAATTCGCTAACCGCGGCAGACAGTACACCGGAATTGATTTGGCATTCAGGGCTTCCCTACCCAACTGCATCAGTCCGGTATAATGCCCCATATGCGCATGCGTCAAAACAATACCTTCCGGCAAATAGGGATACGCACCTCGGGTTGAATCGTGGAAGAGCTCCAGCTGCATAGCGATGTCTGGCGTGGCATCGAGCAGCCACCACTTCTTCGACTCGGCATCCATTAAGGCCAAGGAGCTCACCATCCTTTTCTTTTCAGGATATAGCTTAGCCGTTTCGCAGCAGGATTTGGTGCATGCGATTTGCGGGTAACCGGCATCTTGGGCAATGCCTAAAACAAGGATATAAGGTGAGGCCGACTCTGGCGGCGGAAGAAATAAACTGATTCCGAGCAGGCCACCAAGCAATAGAATTGCGACCTGCAGGCTGCGGAAAGATTTGATCATTAATTTGAAGATACAAAAGCGCGCTTGGGAGCCTTCACCGGAGGCACAGAGGAGCGCAGGTAATTTTCTCTTTCGATAGGTTTACCATACACCCGCGCCAACATAGCGAGCTGTCCGATATGCGAAAGCAAATCGGTAAACGGACCTTGAATCATCAATTGCAGCATCTCTTCCTCCACGTAATTGTCATCGAGGAATTCAGATACATTGGAAAGCACAGTGTGAAACTGATCTACGCCTTCATTCCAACTTTCCGTTTTCCATTGGATGCGGTCGGTTTCGGTGAGGGCAGATTCAGCGAAGGAAAGTAGGTTCACCATGTGGTGAACAATTTCGAGTGGGGTGTGGCTATCAGGACTCAAGCGAAACAGGGCGAAGCCGGAGTCGGAATGCTGAATCGCTTTGGTGAAGCGGTAATCAGCAGTAGCCAAGAGGTGTTTTGTCAGCGTATTCATGGCGTCTTTGTTTGGTTTTGGCAGGGCAAAAAAGTTCAATGGGATAGAAAAGTTACAAAACTTTTACACTGAATTCCAAACAATTAGGGAGAAAAAGAGCGCTTAGCAGCGCTAGTGTGGCTTTGAACATTTTAGACAATAGGACCATTAGACTTATAGACCAATGGACCGAATTGAGAACTGAGAATACTAGTGCGGAAAAAGTGATAAGAGCTGCCTTTGAAAGGAGAAAGTCATGCAATTGAATCGCATATTCCGGCAATTCACTAACTTGTAAGTCCTATGAAATCCTTAATCTCTCTGATAGTTGGACTTCTTCTAACTTCATCGATTTATGGTTATTGCTCTGTTTCAGGATTAGAAGTATTTCCAAGCAATCAACATATTAAACAAAATTCAATTTTTATTCTGGAAGGCTATTCTACCAGCCAAAGGATTATTGCAGACCTGAACAAAAAGCATTCAATCTATCTGAAAAATGGGGATAGAAAAATTAACCTTATTGTCTCTGAGATACTGGTTGGGGAATTCTTATTAACTCAGGCCATTCTGAGACCTGAATCCGAGTTAGAAGCAGGGCTAGAATACACTATGCACATTGACAGTCTACCCGAGAATGAAATTTTTACAAGATGGAATAGCCTTACTAATAAACGAGAGTCACCAACTTATACGATCCTTGCTGGCATAGACACACTGAAACCGCAGATAATTCAGAAACCGCAGGAATTGACAAAAGAATACATAGAATATGGCTGTGGTCCATCAATACATGTTGTATTTAGCGATTCCATAATAGATAGCTCAGAGTTTTTAGTAAAAACCACGGTTAAAAACTTAAATACTGGAGAAGAAATAAGCTACTATCTTCAACCTTATAGAAACCAAATCCATGTAGGACACGGTATGTGTTCCGGTGCTTTTATTCTGGAAAATGGAAACGAATTCGAAGTCGAATTTTCATATATGGATAGTTGCGGAAATTTAACTCAATGGATCGGAGAACGACTCAAGTTCACAAGTCCTAAACAGTAACTCAAGATTTTAAAAGTCACAGCACTTACAATTCTCATAGTTAAAATTTAGTATCTTGTAAGTCCTATGAAATACCTACTTATTACTTGTGTTGCGCTGCTCATGTTGGGCTGTAAAAAAGACGACCCTATTCAACCACCTGCCACCTCAGACTTAATTGTATTGCGAGTTACCGCCGATTCCAACAATACGACCTACCGTTTTGATGGTGCTAAGACATACCAAGTGAATCAAAGCAGTGGGAATTTCGACTCACTGCCCCTTTTTATTGAAAAAGAGATTAAAGGCGATTTTGGAACAGCCACCATCCATTGGCAACCCGATTTGACGCCTGTGTTGAAAGTGACCCAGAACTTCCTGAGCATTCAACAGTTTATAGTGCCAACCAGCTTTGATTCGGTTCAAGGGTATGCGAAGGCTGCCAACCCGGCTTCCCTTCCTAGCGAATCACGGTTCCAAACGGTAGATTGGCATTTACCGAATCCGCCCGATTATGCCGCCATCTGGCCGGCCATAGCCGATCTGGAAGTGGTACAAAAGCATGTGGCATCCAATAAAAAAATTGGTGTTTATTATTTCTTTATCAGCCCAGTTCAAGGCGAACAAAAATGGTCGTGGTTGATATTTTTAGAGAATAACTGAGCGGCGAATGAATGATAAAAAACTCCTTTTCTCCCTCACGTTTTGCTCCTTGTTCTGCATAGGCTTTGTTTCGCTTAAATCCGCTTCGTCTCCAAGCTATAGTGGCATCTACGTCGCTTCTTTTGAAAATTCTGCCTTTCTTGAAATACGAAACGGCAAACTTCAAAAAGCACATTGGCTTGAGTTTGATGAGCACTTTCTGAACGACAGTAAAATAGACTTGAAGAAGATCAGCCCAACCAAACTTGGTGCTGGAATCTTCATTCAGGTGGAAGGAATAAAAAAAAGGGGGCGGCCATCACGGACACCTGGGTGGCGCAGATACCTTACTAAGTGTTCAGCGCATCCTCCAGATTGATACGAATGTGGTGATGAAAGATTTTATCGTTCCGGGGAACTGATTTCGCTAAAAACCGCATTAAGAATTCGTGCCGAATACCTAATTTTCATTCGCTAAAAAAGCGATAACCTAAACCGAGCATGACCATTAAATACTTTGAAGAACTCAATCCGGCTAAGTTGGAAGGCTACTATTCAAACGAAATAGAACTCCAATCCGGGACTGTGAAAATCGACCTGAACTTTGAATCTGAAACCTTGTCGCCAGAAAAAGCAGAATTGTTGAATAGCTTCTTAAACCAAGTGCAAGACATTGTTGATCGCTCGTGGCAACTGATTCTGGAAGATTACAAAAACGGCAACGACGTGCAGGAATTCATCTCTTTTCACTTAGACGATTTCTTCGAAGACGACCCTGAAGTGATTTTAGAAGGAACCGACCCGAACCTCGATAACAAAGACCGTTTCATGCAAACCCTAAGGGTGAACCGCATAGGATTTTACCCGGAGGATGACGACAACTACATGATCATCGACTGGATGTCGAATCCGGAATTATCCAATTATATCCTGGTGGTGAACTACAACAGCAAAAATGAGCTGGATTATATCACCGTGGAAAGTTAAACGAGTAAGTCCACTACGCCTTGAAGGCCACTAACCTTGATATGATTAGCTCGTTGGAAGAGTACTTGAATTTTCAATTTCCTTCAGATTTCCTAGACTATTATCTGCACTCGGCCGGTAGTTCTAGCGATGAAGAATTTGAAAAACAAAGCCTTTGGGATCTGCAAAAGATGGCCCAAGAAAATGTGGCGAGCGATTCTAAAATCATCTTTTCTGACTTCATGCTGCGCTGCCCTTGGATTGCCTTTGACCGAAGCACCAAACACATCATCAAAGGTTATGGCTACCCTGAGGAAGAACATGGCATTGAAGTGATTGCCCCTTCCTTCACGGAATTCTTAGCATTACGACAAAAGGATGCGGAGCTATTGTATTGAGCTAAGGTAAATAGCAGTCCTTCAGAAAAAAGACACCTAATCCCAATTCATAACATGCAAACCAATACCGAAACCTTTTAAAATTATGTGTAGAGTGGACCTGATAATATTGAACTCCCACCAAAAGAATGAGTCTTGACTTTGGCTCCCAAGTTTAAGGGTGATTTCAGAACTGAGTTGCGCTTAAGGATAGGACCCAATGTCTCTAAGTCTTTTTCCGGCACTATCAATTATACCCAGTTTCAAGAGGAAGACTATTGGTGAATGTGACTTGAATAAATAGGAGAAATTCCGAATAAAGTTAAAAATGCATGCATGTTATTAATTTTCCTAAGTTGCAAACCCCTCGCTGTCCTGAGTTTGTAACTCAGAATTTTTTCAAACCAATAGATTTATGCTCCGAATACTCTTTGATGAATTAGGTGACGCACACAGCGATATTTTCTTGAAAATTGACGCAATGCCCACTTTTCTACAGGTTGCTGATACCTATTACCTCGGAGACTTCTTGGGCAGTGATAGTGAGACAAAAAAGGAAGATGTTTTGAATTACTTGACTTATTTCAAAACCAAAATTCTAGAACTAACTGAGCAAGAGTCCTTTATTGCATTTGACCTTTCGGATGAATACATCGGTGGACTCTTTATGAGAAAATCTAAAAAAGGAATAATCAAGACTCAATACGGTATAAGCGAAAAACTTCAAGGCTGGCGCGTAGGCCAAGGCAATATTGACGAACTTGTAAACCAGGTTCGCCCAGATTTCAGCATAGACAGCGAATGGTTATTATCCGCCGACAGCGTACTATATGGACTGGACTGGAGCCTTGCCAAGATAAATGGCTAAACTCACCCTCGACGCATCACCCATCCCCTCGCTGCCCTGAGTTTGTAACTCAGGACACACACCCACTACCCAAAACTTGTCCCGAAGTGTTACGAAGTATCTACTTCGGGAACCACTACCCCTTCAAAGTCAAGGCTACTCGCTTCCTTGGAATAGCTACTTCCAGCTTCTGATGCAGATTAAAGCTAGCGAGATACCTTTTGTTAAAAAGCTGGACCAAGTAGAAGGATCAGTTGAAGCGTAACGAATTCTTCATTACTCAGTCAGCACCTCGTCAGATTCGCTGTTGGTCTTTCAATACAATAAGCCGATGAATTACCTTCTCCTAGGCGGACATTATTCGTTCAGCTAGTTCTTTATGAATAGCTCACCCTAAAATGGAAGAACATGGAAAATCGGTTTTCTGAAATAATCATTCTGATTAAATCATCTCAAGCAAAAGCCCTCCAGGCCGTCAATGCGGAACTTATTAATCTCTATTGGAATATCGGTGAATATGTAAGCTTGAAGATTGAACAATCCGAATGGGGCGATGGTGTAGTGACCGAAATGGCCAACTACATTCAAGCTAAAGAACCTGACATAAAGGGATTCTCCGATAAAAACATCTGGAGAATGAAACAGTTCTATGAAACCTATAAGGCGTTTCCAAAACTCTCAACAGCGTTGAGAGAAATAAGTTGGTCACATAATTTGGCCAATACCATGAAGTAAGAGAGAATCCACTATTGCATAGACAATAAGACGTTCAGACATTCAAACTTTTGGACATGGAGACTTGGTGACTTTAATTGCTCCAACCTGAAATGAGATGGCCTTTTAAAGCAATACACTTAACACATTAACAGCACAAAATGGTATAAAATGCCTAGTTTTACTTTGACTAAAAACAAGATAGGCGCAATTCCATCGACAAAGAAAAATGAATAAAGAATATTTCATTTCAGAATATAAATCACTTAGAGAAAAATTAGGCAGACCTCCAAAATCAAGTGAATTCTACCAGCTTAATACCATTGTAAAAAATCAATTTGTTAGGGCCTTCGGAAGCAATGCTTACACTAAACTCCAAGAAGCTAGCGATGACACACCAAATAAGTTAGACTTACAATTAACGACCGGTGATGAGATTCTGAATCAATATGGTCAGCTTATCAGAAACCTTCAGAAACTACCAACTCATGCTGATTGGGACTACTACGGATGCAAGCCTGTTCGTATAGAGCGAAGTCCATTAGGTTGGACTTGGAAAGAACTTCCACAATTATTTTTAAAAGAATTTCATGAGCATAAGGATTGGAAAGATGTTGTACACCTAATTGAGGCCGAAGGTTATAAGACACCCATAGAAAAACCTAGAAAAAATATTGATTTCGAAAAAACCATCGAAGGTGTAAAAAGCTGGAATCCACAAAGAAAGAGATTTACAGAAGAGACATATAAAGTGGAACTTAGAGGGTTTCTACAATCGAGCAGATTTAATGTTGGTGAAGAAAAAGGAGATAGCAATATTGATTTACTTGTAAATAACTCAGTAGCCATTGAACTGAAAAAAGACCCATCAACATCAGAATATGATCGGTTAGCGGGACAAATGATTAGACATCTTATGATTTATAAATATCTGATAGTAGTCATATGTGATATTTCGAGTGAAGATCGATTTAGAGAATTCATGAAATCTATTGATTTCATTTTCGTTCCATTGAAATTAAATGTCGAAATAATTGTGAAATAAAAAGCATTGCCTCTCGCTGTCCTGAGTTTGTAACTCAGGACCCACAACTTGTCCTGAAGTGCTACGAAGTATCTACTTCAGGACCCACTACCCCTTCAAAGTCAAGGCTACCCGCTTCCTCGGAATATCCACTTCCAGCACGCGCACTTCCAGCTTCTGATGCAGGTGCAGTACTTCTGCAGGGTCGGAGATAAAGCGGTCTGCGATCTGGGAGATGTGCAAGAGGCCATTCTCTTTGATGCCGATGTCGACAAAAGCGCCAAACTTGGCCATATTGGTTACGATACCCGGCAGGCGCATGCCCACTTGAAGGTCGGTGATGCTTTTTACGCGCTCATCGAAGGCGAAGGCGGTAGCCTCACCCCGTGGGTCCAAACCCGGCTTGGCCAACTCTTTTACAATGTCTTCTAAAGTTGGTAAACCGCGTTCAACTGTAACAAACTGCTCCAGCCTGAGCTGCTGTTTCCAGTCGTTTTTGCCTACCAAATCTTCTACCTGCTTGCCCAAAACTTTCGCCATGGCCTTCACCAAGTCGTAGCTCTCCGGGTGCACCGCAGAATTATCCAACGGATTCTTTGCGCCCGGTATACGCAAGAAGCCCGCACATTGTTCAAAGGCCTTCGGACCAAGTCCTGCTACTTTCTTGAGCTCCGCCCTGGAGGCAAACTTGCCTTGCTCGGTGCGGTAGGCTACAATCTTCTCCGACAATTGCGGACCAATGCCCGATACATACCGGAGCAACCACGGACTAGCCGTATTCAGATTGACTCCCACTTGGTTTACTACCGAGACCACTACCCTTTCCAGAACTTGGCGCAAACGCTCTTGGTTAACGTCGTGTTGGTACTGCCCTACCCCTATCGATTTCGGATCAATCTTCACCAATTCTGCCAAAGGATCTTGCAAACGGCGTCCGATGGAAATGGCACCGCGCACGGTCAGGTCTAAGCCGGGGAATTCTTTTCTCGCTATCTCAGAAGCGGAATAGATGGAGGCTCCGGCTTCGCTCACCACAAAAACTTGCAGCTCCGGCACATCGCTAAAGGCTTCTCTTACCAAAGTTTCGGTTTCCCTGCCGGCTGTACCATTGCCCACGGCAGCGGAGGTGAATCCGTATTTCTTTCTCAGCTCTTGCAGCTGTTTTTTACTCTCCTCCCATTTGCGGGTTGGGTCGTGCGGAAAGATGGTAGAATTGTGAAGCATGGTACCTTGCTCATCTAGGCAAACCACCTTGCAGCCCGTTCTAAAGCCGGGGTCGATGGCCAAAACCTTCTGCGCCGGAATAGGTGCTTCCAATAAAAGCTGTCGCAGGTTCTGCGCGAAGACTGCTATCGCCTCTTCTTCCGCCTTTTCGGTAGCGGTATTGCGGAATTCGGTTTCGAGTGAAGGAGCCAGCAATCGCTTGAAAGAATCTTCTACAGCCATCTCCACCTGATCGGTAGAGTCGTTATCGCCCCGAACAAAAAAGCGGTCGATACGGTCTAAAGCATCGTCTTTGTTTACTTCAATTCCTACGCGAAGGATTCCCTCTTTTTCGGCTCGGTTGATCGCTAAGATGCGGTGACCGGCAGCGCGTTTCAATGGCTCGGAGAATTTGAAGTAATCGCGGTAATTCTGACCTTCTTCTTCTTTGCCTTTCACCAATTTGGTTTCCAAAACAGCGGTCTTTTCAAAGAGGTTCCGCAGCGTTTGGCGGGCTCCGGCATGTTCTGAAACCCATTCGGCAATGATATCGCGCGCACCGGCTAGGGCATCATCTGCCGTAGGCACTTCCTTGTTTTTAAAGCGTTCGGCTCTGCCGTAAGGGTCGGTTTCTTTTTGCGACATAATGATCTTCGCTAAAGGCTCCAAGCCCCGCTCGCGTGCTACCGAAGCGCGGGTTTTACGTTTCTGCTTGTAAGGGAGGTATAAATCTTCCAGCACCTGCATTTCGGTACAAGCGCGAATTTTCTCTTCCAGCTCTGGCGTGAGTTTGCCTTGTTCCTCGATGCTTTTGAGGATGGCTTCTCGGCGCTTCTCCAGCTCCTGAATCTTCTTCCAGTTCTCTTCGATGGCGGCTACCTGCACCTCATCCAAACTGCCCGTTGCCTCTTTGCGGTAGCGGGAGATAAATGGGATGGTAGCTCCTTCTTGAAGCAGTGATAAGGTGGCGGCAACCTGCTTTTCACTGATGTTCAGGCCGCGTCCGATTTGAAGCGCAATACTCATGGTGGCGAATATAAGCGAGGATAATTTTCGGTAAAGCGAAATTTATCCTTCAATTTTCAGAACTTCCCACTATGAACGTCGGAACCATTTCATGCAGTCATTGCGGAGAAAGCATTGCATCGCATTACTGCGCTAACTACGGACAAAAATACGATCCGAAGAAATTGAACCTTTTCACCCTGGTTTACGACCTCTTCGCCAACTTGTTATCGCTCGAAAAATCCGTTTTTTCAGCCGCTATTCGTTTGTTCTGGAATCCGCATGACTATGTGCAAAATTACTTCAATGGCTTTCGCTCTTTTTATCCCAGTCCGGGCAGAATGCTTTTGGTGGCCCTAACCATCGGCGGATTGCAAGTAGCCTTGGTTAGTCCGGAATTACTCGGTTTTGAATTTTCTGTAGAGAATCTGGCAGGACAGCTGGCCTTTTTTGTTGTGTTTGTTCCGGTACTCAGTATCATATCGTGGCTAAGTGGATTGGTTCACAAGCAGTCGTTGATCAAACACCTGATTTCCGGGATTTATTTATCATCTGCCTATTTCATTACCCTGCAAATTCTATTGAGCATCATAGACAAGTTGTTTGATCCCGGATTTGGTTCGTTTCCCGGTTTATTATTCATACTTCTCTTTTTCTTGGGCTCTGCACGGATATTCAACCCCGGTAATCCAAGGCGCATCCTCCTGGCATTTATTCTTCAACTCGTTTTGATGGTTGCTCTGGTGTATGGCGTATCTTCGTTTTCCATCGAAAAGTAGTTTCAAATTTTAATGTCATTACCTAGCCTAAAACCACGTCTAACTCGCGCTTTACTTGTACTGGTAACCTTTTGCTATTGTACCCTTTCCTTCGCTCAAAAAGACGCTAGACAAAAACATTTCGACAGTCTTTTTGCATTACGAGATACCAGCATTGTATTGAACTACCTGAATGCTGAACAGAAAAAAAATCCAAACGACTGGTGGCCCTTGTATACCAAGGCTTGGTACTTGGCTGTAGACAGCAATATTCTGCCATCTCAGCAAATGCTGCTCAAAGCCATTCAGCTGAATCCAAATTGCTTTAAATGTTACGTGCAATTGGGACGAAATGAAATGTACTGGGGCAATACCGATCAGGCTTTGATTTACTTGGAAAAGGGCAAGGAGATAGGGCAAAATGATCCTTATCCTAGCATCTACTTGGGCATGTACTATGAGATCGTAGAGCAAAGTAAGGCTTTGGCTTTGATGCACTACAATAGAGCGATTAGTCAAGATGCCGAGTATGCATACGGTTACTTGGCCCGCGGAAACTACCATTTCAATTCAGCCAATTATTTCGCAGCGAAAAACGATTTAAACAAAGCCGTAGCACTCGATAGCCAAATGGCCGATGCACATTATTTACTTGGTCAGATTTACACCAACTTTGATCAAGCCGATCTTGCCTCTGAACACCTTATAAAAGCCTATTTGCTAGACAGCAACAATGCTAATTACCGCCTAGGCATGGCTGTATCACTCACTAATTCAGGAAGACACGAAGAATCTTTGCCTCTCTATACTGAATTTGTTGAGGCTCACCCTGACAAACCATTCTACTTATGCAGCAGAGCGAGTGTTTACTACCAATTGGAAAACATGGATGCTTTCTGCGAAGATTTGCGAAAGGCCGATCAGCTATCGAAAGACATGCCTGAGTTTAGGAAAGAGTTTAGAATCGACGCGGAAATGCAAAAGACCTGCGATAAAAACCGGGCTTCGTACTATTTCCAACGTGGCGTTGCTGCCTATAACCGTCAGCTTTACGATACAGCTTTGCAGTGGTATTTCCGATGTGATCAGCTATACCCAAAACACAGCTTTAACATGTCGTTTATAGGCAATGCTTATTTAGCGATGGAGCGTTACGACAGTGCCTTGGCCGCTTATCAATTGTCGTTTGCATGGCAAGCTTCACTTTACGACGAATCAATTGAAGTAGGGAAACCACCTCGGGAGGCAGAAACGTATGTAGCCGGACAAAAACTCTACGTGCAGCTTTACATTGCCGAATGCCATTTGAGGCTTGGAAACCTGGATTCAGCCTACCGTTACCTGGAAGCCGTTAGGCCGTATTTAGGATTTCAAGAGATACCAATTGCCGGCTATTTCTATAGCTTGGAGTCGGAATATTATTTCTACGCTCAAAAACCGGATCAGGCCCTGATTCACATCAATAAGGCGATACAAGCTGAGCCCGGTAACCCGAAGCACTTGCTGTTACGTGTGTTTTACCGTTTGAACAAACCAACAAAAAAACGGGTATACAGCTTCAAGTTCAGTTTAAATTCATTCACGGCTCCGCGTACAGGAAGTTTTATGTTACCGATGGATGCGGTAGACGGGAACTTCGTTTTAGAAGAATGCCTGCGCGACTGTGACTTGGCTGTTAAGCTGGAGCCCAGCTACCATTATGCCTATTTAATGCGGGCTCAAATTTTACAGAAGTTGAACCGCAAATCAGCAGCTTGCGCCGATTACAAACTTTTGGAAAAAGCCGGTTATGTTTTTAGCGATTTATCCGCGCCATGTGCACCTTAAGCCATCCATTACATGAATGCATTTGATAAATTAAACGTCTTGCTTAGCCAGGTGGTTCCTCAGCAACCCATGCTGGAACATATACTTCGGGAGCACATGAAACCTCAACAGTACGCCAAAGGAGATGTGCTCTTGAGCGAAGGTGAAATTAGCAATAGCTACCTCTTTTTGGCCAGCGGATGTATCAGAGCCTTCCTGCACGATACGGAGGGCAACGAAGTAACCATCAACTTCTTTACACCGGGCGAGATGGTATTTGAGGTGAATTCCTTTTTTCAGCGTATTCCAAGCGTGGAGTATTGGGACTGCATGAGCGATTGTGAAGTACTTTACCTCAACTATGAGGTTTTAAACCATTTGTTTCATGCCTATCCGGAATTCCGCGACTTTGGTCGGGCGATGTTGGTTCGCGGTTTTATTCGCTACAAGGAAAGGACGCTTTCGCACATCAATAAAACCGCCGAACAGCGCTACAAACAACTCCTCGAAACCAAGGCGGAGGTACTTCGGCATGCACCCCTGAAACATGTAGCGAGCTACCTGGGTGTTACCGATAGTTCGCTGAGCCGAATTCGCAGGGAAATGAGCAAGTCTTAATTTCTTGTCATTTGGCAAGATGCTTTAGCGAAACGGTTTTCAATTTTGCGACATCAATTACTAGCATATGAATACCATTTCCAATTTCAGCACCGGCCTTTTCTTCCTTTCAACTTTCCTGACCCTGGCCTTCTTTTACCTCGCCGCCAAAAAAGTCAAATCCTTGGTATGGATTAGTCTTTTGCTTTTCGCCATCCAAGGCATCGCCGGCTTTCAAGGTTTCTACTCCGATTTCAGTCAAACGCCCCCTCGCTTTGCATTTCTGATTGGACCAAGTCTTTTGCTTTTACTACTCTTCTTTGCTATTTCCAAGTTCCGGGCTCTCAGTACTCAGTTGGACCTAGGCTGGCTTATTCTCTTAAACGCCGTGCGTATCCCCGTTGAGTTGGGCCTGCATAGCCTATACGAAGATGGTCTTGTACCGCAAATGATGACTTATGCCGGCTACAATTTCGATGTCTTTTCAGGCCTCAGCGCCCCTTTCATCTGGTGGCTTTGGACTAAAAAAGGAATGGCTGCCAAAAACCTAATCCTGGCGTGGAATACCGTCTGTCTCCTCTTAGTGCTCACCATTGTGACCATTGCCGTAGGTGCTGCTCCAACCGCTTTTCAGGCCTGGTCTTTTGATGTTCCAAATACGGGTGTAGTGGTTTTTCCGGTGCAATGGCTACCGGGGCTTATCGTGCCAATCGTCTTGTTCTCACACATCGCTCTTTTCAAGCGATTGCTCGCTAAAGCGTGAACTTTCCGGGACGGATATGCAATCCTAAATTGATAAGGAAAGGCTGGTAAGCGAATGCCAAACCTTCGTGAAGAGGGATGGAAATACCGGTCTGAATAACAAGTTTGATTTGTTCTGTCCCCACACGGATACTTAATACGGGCTCAGTAAATAAAGCTGAAGCCCGTTCATTGCCCTGTCTCAGATCGACTAAGGCAAAACGATTGACCAAGGCCAAATCTGCATTTTTCCATTTGAACCCAACGGAAGGCTGCAAGAAGATGCGCGAGCCGTTTACTTTGGCGGTGGAGGTAAAAAGCGAATTCTCCATGTGCGCATTGATATTGCCGTATCCAAAGCCACCGTAGCATTCCAGCACCATGTTTTCATTTGTCCATTTGAAGAGCCCTAAGCCTCCTTCTACAAAAAGGTGGCGGTGGTAATTGTTATTGGTATCGATGGGATCATTTCGGAAGCTGGCATTCAGCATCGCTCCAACATTATCTGTTATAGCATACGAAACTTGGGGATCAAATCCGGATGTCCCATAATTCACCGCGGCTGCCACCTCCCCTTTTTCTTGGTGCATGGGCACATTCACCGCATTGGGAATATAAGCCGGAGCACAAGCCTGAAAGAAGAAGCTTAAGCCAAGGGCAAGATGCCAGGCTTTAAGACGGGCGGGAACAACATTCGGTATCATGGTTATTCATTTTAGGACTAAAATACGGAATACCTAGGTTCATGCCTCTCACGATAAACAGGAGGCCAATCATTACAGTTAAGATGGGCACAATCTTCTGCGCCTTCAAGCGCCATGTTGGCTTCCAAAGTTTTTTACTCCAGCTGATGGCCAACATCATAGGCCAGGTACCTAATCCAAATAAAACCATGTACAAGGCTCCGTCTACCAACGAAGCGGTAGCCAACGCCCCACTCATCGCTACATAGACCATCCCGCAAGGAAGTAATCCGTTGAGGAAGCCCATGCCCGCAGCGGCCGCTATACCTGTTCTTTTGCTCCATTTCTGGTAGAGTTTCAAGAAAAACGGTGGCCAAGCGCCCTTTTTGCGCAGCAGTCCTAGGCCGAGGACAATCATCAAAACACCGGCAGCGATGCTGATGCCCTGTTGCATTCCTGACCAATCCAAGCCCCAGCCAAAGGCGCCGATAAAGGTGCCCAATATGGCGTAGGCCAAGATTCGAAAGAGGTGGTAAATAAGCGCATTCCAACCGGAACTTTGAGGCAAGGCCATCACCAAAGGTCCGCACATGCCTAAGCAGTGCAGACTACCGAGTAGTCCGGTAAGTATGGCCGCCCCCCAAATCATTGCCAGAATAGTTTGAAATGGGAAAAATGTTCGGTACCGTTTTCATCCCAGGTGAGGGTCACGGTCCAGTCGCCATAAGCCAAACGCGAATCTTGAAAGCTCAGTTGATTGTCTTTGGGCTGCACCGCCGCGATGAAATCCATTTTGGCATCAGAAGGGCGGTAAAAAGCGAGGTGATATGAACCTTGGGAAGGCAGGCTATCGCTCAGAAAAAGCAGCGCATTCCCTTCTTGCCGAAGCTGGAATACTCCGGTTTTCTCCAGCTTATTCTTCTCAATCTGCTCTTGAAAATCGATGCCTTGCTCGTAGTAATCCTTGGCTACCAAGTCTACATCTTGCCTAAGCATATGGCTCACCAAAAAAAAGATGAATACCACAAATGCCGCCGCACCTAGAAAGAGTCCATGTCCGAAGTTAAATTTCATATCAGTTCCTTACCGGGGCCACAAAGCCCGCTTCTATTGTCTCGAATTTTTCGCCATTGCGGTAGATCGCTAAAGGAATTTTAAAGCGATTGCGCGTGATGGCCGATACCGGGTATTTTAACATCAAAGTGCCTTTTACCTGTTCACCACCCGGTGTGATAAAGGCTTGGTCTCCAATCACCATCATGCTGGCTTTCGGGTCTTCAACGCGAATGCTGATTTCTTGCTCGTCGAAGGTTTTATTGATAAAGGCCACATTGTAGAGGTTGGATACGGTATCGCTACCTTGAAACTGGTAGGTAGCCCCAGGCGTACGCACCACCATGGCTTGCACATCATCTCGGCTCACCATAAAATACGTTAAGATACCCAACAGCAACACCAATACGCCACTAAAAGCGATGGCTCTGCCGGAGAGTTTCCATTTCCTGCCTTGTTCAATGCCTTCCATGGAGTCGTAGCGAATCAAGCCGGTAGGCCTGTCTATCTTCACCATCACCTCATTGCAGGCATCGATGCAGGCGGTGCAGTTGATACACTCGAGCTGGATGCCGTTGCGGATGTCGATGCCCGTAGGACAAACATTCACGCAGAGGTTGCAGTCTACACAATCGCCTAAGTTCAGCTCTTCTTTCTTCTTGGCCTTGCCTCTCGGTTCACCGCGAACATGGTCGTAAGCCACCACCACCGATTTTTTATCGAGCATTACCCCTTGCAAGCGGCCGTAAGGGCAAACAATGATGCAGACCAATTCTCTAAACCAAGCAAATACAAAGTAGAATACGCCGGTAAAGATGAGCAGGGAAACAAAGCTTCCCAAGTGTTCTATTGGGCCATCGGTAACCATCAGCTTCAACTCATCAATACCGATGATATAGGCCAAGAAGGTATTGGAAATGACAAACGACCAAAAAAAGAAAAGGGTATGTTTTAAAGCCCGTTTGCGAATCTTTTCGGCATTCCACGGCATGGCGGCTAGTTTTTGTTGTTGCTTGTAGTCGCCATCTATCCAGTATTCAATCTTCCGAAACAGCATTTCCATGAAGATAGTCTGTGGACAAGCCCAACCACAGAATACCCTACCCCACACCACGGTGAAGAGCACGATAAAGACCATACCGGTGAGCATGGCTATCGCGAAGATTTTAAAGTCTTGTGGCCAGAATGGGATGCCGAAGAGGATGAACTTTCGCTCCATCACGTTGAATAACATGAGTGGATGATCATGCCATTTGAGGAATGGTCCGGCAAAAAGCAATGCCATCAGCGACCAGGCCACGATGGTCCTTGCTTTGGTATAGGAACCCGAAGGTTTTTTAGGAAATATCCAAAGCCTCTTCCCCTTCGTATTCACGTTCGAAAGGTGATCACGAAATTCTTTGTCGTTTAAAGCTTTAGCCGGATCCATATTACTTATTCATTGCTGTTACGGTTTGGGTGGTGTCGGCCGGTGCCGACTCTTGTGCCGGTTCAGCTTGGTATTTTTCACCTTGCGGCGCTTTACCTTGTCCGGCAGGCACGGTGCCTTGGATGGAAAGGATATAGCTGGATACTTGCTGAATTTCTTTCGGTTTTAAGAAATCGCCCCAAGCAGCCATACCCTTCTCCTGCACACCGTATTTGATGGTTTTGAATACAGATTTCAAGTCTCCTCCGTGAATCCAGTATTCGTCTGTTAAGTTAGGACCTGTTTTGCCTTCACCCAAATCGCCATGGCAGGCTTTACACTTGCCGGCAAAGATCTTTGAACCTTCAAGTATTTCGGAGGCCTCGGTGAGCAGCTCCACATTGGTTTCATCAATGGCCGCCGCATTTGATGCTTCAAACTTGGCTTTGATGGCATTGCCCTGCTCCATCTGAGCGGCATATTCAGATTCCATGATATTACCGTCGCCCACAATATGGTAGTTCACCAAGTATACTACGGCAATGAGTATGGTGCCGTAAAAGAGGAAGTTGAACCAAGGCGGAGTGGGGTTATCCAATTCCTGGATGCCGTCGTATTCATGCTCCATCACCAGGTCTTTTTCAGCAGAGATAGGCTTGAGCGATAGGATTTTCTCCCAAAGGCTTTGTTTATTGGCTGCTGCTTGCTCCGGACCCATTACCTCCACCTTGAGCAAAAACACGAGGCGGTTGAGAACGAGCAACAAGAAAAGCAGTAGCAAAGCCATAGCTATAATGGTCAGCCACAGAATCTCATTCAGCCCGAAGTTGAAGCTTGGAGCCTGAGGAGCATTTGCCTGGGCCAGCAACATGGCAGGCTGGCCCAGCACAAACAGAGAAAATAAGGTGCGTTTTTTATACGTTTTCATGCGTGTTGTCATTGAGGGTGGTAGATTCATTCAGCGGGATTTGCGACAACTCTTCCGCGTCTTCTTTTTTCATTAAGAAGAGGTACGCCACTACTCCGGCAAAGAATACCATGAATACAATCATGGAAAAGATGAGGTACTGATCCATTCCCTCTGCGCCGTGCAAAAACTGTTTAAACATGCTGTGCTCCTTTCTTAATTAGTTGCGGTTTCGGTTTTACTGATATCGGTTCCCAGACGTTGCAGGTAAGCGATGATGGCAATGATTTCCTTCTTGGAGCTGATTTCCAGTCCGTCGTTGTCGCGGATGCCTTCGTCTTTCAAGCGAGCAGCAATTTCTTCTGCTTGTTTGTTCAGCGCATCTACCGCTTGGTTTTCAAAGCCTTCTTTATACGGAACACCCAAGGTGCGCATCGCATTGATCTTGGAGGCTGTCATGGAGGTATTCAAGTCTTGCTCAGCCAACCACGGATACGGCGGCATGATGGATTGGTCTGTCATGGAAGTTGGATCCACCAAATGTGAATAATGCCACCCATCCGATTTCTTCAGTTTGCTTCCACCCTCACGAGCCAAATCCGGCCCCGTGCGTTTCGAGCCCCACAAGAAAGGGTGATCGTATACGAACTCACCGGCTTTGGAGTAGTCGCCATAGCGTTCTGTCTCCGAGCGGAATGGGCGAATCATTTGACTGTGGCAGTTTACACATCCTTCACGGATATATAAATCACGACCTTCCAATTCAAGAGGCGTATACGGTTGAACCGCAGCGATGGTAGGCACATTACTTTTCACTAAGAAGGTAGGCATCATCTCAACCATACCACCTATCAAGATTACAATAAGCGACAAGATTAGGAGCATAGTCGGTTTACGTTCAATAACACGGTGCCAGTATTCGCCTTTTGGATTTTCTTTAACGAGTGCCGGTGCTTCAGCCGATTCATTGGCTACCAGTTTACCGGATTTCATGGTTTTCCATAAGTTGTATACCATCAGAAACACCCCGATCAGGTAGATGGTACCGCCTATAGAGCGCATGATGTGCAATGGTAAAATATTGATGGTCGTTTTGATGAACTCAGGGTAAACCAAACGTCCGTCAACACCAAACTCTTTCCACATCTGGCCTTGCTCCCATCCCGACCAGTACATCGGTACCGCATAGAAGATGATACCTAAAGTGGCCAGCCAAAAGTGGGTATTTGCCAACTTCTTGCTGAACAAAGATGTATTGTAAATCTTCGGTGCTAACCAGTACAGGATAGCGAAGGTTAAAAGGCCGTTCCAGCCTAAAGCACCCACGTGCACGTGACCAACAATCCAGTCGGTATAGTGTGCCAAGGCGTTTACGTTCCGCAATGACAAAAGCGGACCTTCCAAGGTAGCCATACCGTAAGCGGTGATACCTACCACGAAGAATTTCAAGATTGGATCCTCGCGTACTTTGTCCCAAGCTCCACGAACTGTCAACAAACCGTTGATCATACCGCCCCAAGATGGCGCAATCAGCATGATGGAGAATACGGTTCCGAGCGATTGAGCCCAGTCAGGTAAAGAGGTATACAACAAGTGATGCGGACCTGCCCAGATGTAAATAAAGATGAGGGTCCAAAAGTGAAGGATAGAAAGTTTATACGAATACACCGGACGATTCGCTGCCTTAGGCAGGTAGTAGTACATCAGTCCGAGGAAAGGCGTAGTTAAGAAAAACGCCACCGCATTATGTCCGTACCACCACTGCACCAAAGCATCTTGCACTCCGGCATACCAGTAGTAGCTTTTGAATAAGCTAATAGGTAGCTGGAAGGAGTTTACGATGTGCAATACCGCTACGGTAACGAAGGTGGCAATGTAGAACCAAATAGCGACGTAGAGGTGTTTCTCGCGGCGACGCAGGATGGTGCCGAACATGTTCCAACCAAATACCACCCAGATTAAGGTGATGGCAATGTCGATAGGCCATTCCAACTCAGCATACTCATGAGACGAGGTCATGCCCAAGGGTAGAGTGATGGCTGCCGCTACAATAATCAATTGCCAACCCCAGAAGTGGATTTTGCTCAGCATATCGCTAAACATTCTCGCTTTAAGGAGACGTTGCAGAGAGTAATAAACGCCCATAAAAATGGCATTACCCACAAAGGCGAAAATTACCGCATTGGTATGCAGTGGTCTAATGCGGCCGAAGGTGGTAAATTGATTGCCAAGGTTCGCTGCAGGTTCATAGAGCTGGATGGCGGCCCAGAGACCAACCAGCATGCCCACAACTCCCCAGATGACCGTCGCAATCCCGAAATTGCGGACAATCTTGTTGTCGTAATTGAATTGTTCAATCTGCGTCATGGAGGTGTGCTTTGTTTTTCTGTAACAAAGATTCAACACCTGCCATCGCTAAAAAATGACCTCACTCAAGAACAAATATGATTTTAATCAGGAAATACATTTTGAGGTAAACAATTCCCTCTAGCGGTGAGCATTAGCGCAGATTAGAACCCGCATATGAGAGTGTCCTTACTTTAACATGGTTGTATCGATGCTAGCTAGCGTTGGCGTCAGTACCAAGTGCGGTGAAGTGATGCGTATTTCCCATCGTTTCTGAATCAGCAAAAGGGACATACAACAGGTCCAAATCAAAGATCAGAAATCAAAAATTCCTCAACCTCAACCTCAACCTAATTCCTCAATCCTCATCCCATAATCCCCATCTTCCGCATCAAGAATACGGCATTCAGGTTCTGGCAGACACCGGCATGGAGGGTATAATCAAAATACAGCTCCCCGTCTTTCTCTTGCGATTCAAAGGCGTAATTGCGGATTTGTCCGGGAAACTCCTGCTCCATCTCCGTCAGGCTTAAATCGTGGGTAGCCAAAATTCCATTGGCATGCTGTTCCAAGAGTTTAAGTAAAACACCCCGAGAGCCGGCCTGTTTGTCTTTCGAATTGGTGCCTCGTAGAATTTCGTCCAGTAAAAAGAAGATGCGCGACTCCGTTTTGGCCGTTTCTATAATCTCTTTCATCCGACGCAGTTCGGCATAGAAATACGATGCATCCTCTTCCAGGCTATCGCTCACTCGGATGCTACTGATCAAATGCACCGGACTCAACTTAAAACTTTTAGCCGGCACCGGATAAGCATTCTGAGCTAAAACCAAGGAAGTACCCATGCTGCGCAAGAAGGTCGATTTGCCCGACATATTGGAGCCGGTTAGGATATTGATTTCGCCTTTTTTTAGCGACGACCATGAATTTGGAACGGCCTTGTCTTTGGCCATCAGCGGGTGGCGCAATTGGTCAAATTCTAGGTGAAAATCCGATTCAAGTAGTTCCGGAAAAACGCCTCCTTCTCGCATTACATAGAGACTTCTGCTGCTTCTGATTTCCAATTCGTATAATTCAGACAGCCAGCCCGGTAATGCTTGGGCATAGTGTTGTTTCCACTGGTGCAGGCTGCGTAAGGTTTGCAAATCATATTGCAAAAGGCCATTGAAGAGAATCATGCCAAAAGGATTCAACCTGGAATCCAGCCTAGCCATGATCTTGGCCAACTGGTTCAAGGCTTTGGTGGCTTCATTCAACTCCGCCCTCAACTCCACCGACGTATGCCAATGTTCTAGCTGATGGGCCAGCTGTGCTAAAGCCGGATGAACTTTATCGAGCGATTCGTGCAAGGCTTTAATCTCCTTGTTTCTGCGCATCACCAAACCCAGGTTTAGAAAGAAAAAGAGCGTCATGAAATAATCGTCCAAACCAAAGAGCATCCATGCCACCACGCTCATGAGCATAAGCGATGGGAAGATGATCAGCTGAATCAAGTAGACGTCTTTGGTTACCTCTTTCGACCATTCAATCAGTTTATCGGCTTTGCTCTGAGTGAAATCGGCTTGCCTAGAATGCGCCAAGAAATAGAATAGGGCATCCGCTTTCTCTTGCAATGACACGGCATCTTGTTGTTGCTCGCGTATCAACTTTGCTTCGATTTCGAGCGAAACCATACGTTTGGCTAAGCGGACCGCCGCTCCGTGCGCATAGGAACGGTGCATTTTAGCGAAGAGCCCTTTGGCACCAAACAAATCCAAATCGCGACCCAGTCCTGTATCAATTTCATCCAATTCGCTCAGTTCCGTAAATTCTTGTCGAGTGCCCGCTTCCCTTTCTAAAATTTCACCAAGCGCAATCTCAAGATTCAAACGAGCGCGTTTTTTACTTTGCTCCCGCATCAAAAGCAAAAAGCCAATCAGAAAAACAAAAATCGGAATAGCCATCCAAGTTGCCGGATAAAGCAGGTAAGCCGCAAGCCCTGTAAGCACAAAAACAAAGGCCCTAAGCAGCGCCAAGCTTAGCAGTTCTCGCTTCAGTTTCTGTTGACGAAGTTGGCAGGCTTCGATACGTTGGGAATAGGATTGGACTTCAGACATCACACAAACATAGCATTCAGCCGATTCACTGCAGGTCAGAAAAGTATAAAGTGTAGAATTTTCAGGCTGAATCGTCAGCATAAAATTCCCTTTTTAGCTGAATTAATATTCGTTTATCAATGTTAATTTAATCTTATCTTTGGCCCCACTATAGCTGAGTATCATGAATCAATTGGATCCACATTCGTACCTCAACAACGCCGACGTCGCGGTGATTGATGACTTGTACCGCCAATATGCCGCTAACCCAGATAGCGTTGATTTTGGCTGGAAAAAATTCTTTGAAGGATTTGAACTTGGAAGCGCTCGCGATGGCGGAGTTTCTGGTGGAGGAAGTCCTGCTATCTCGTCGGATGCATTGAAAGAAATCAATGTATTGAACTTGATACACGGATACCGTACCCGCGGACACCTCTTTACCAAAACCAACCCGGTAAGAGACCGCCGTACCTACGATCCAACCCTATCGATTGAAAACTTCGGCTTAAGCTCCGCCGATCTGAACAGCACCTTCAATGCAGGTGTTGAACTAGGCATCGGGCCGGCCACCTTGCAGCAGATCATTGATCACCTGGAGGCTACCTACTGTCAGTCAATCGGTGCAGAATACATGTACATCCGCAGCCCGAAGCGCTTACAGTGGCTTCAGCAAAAGATGGAATCGAGAAAAAACACACCTGACCTTAGCTTAAACGAGAAGCGTCACTTCTTAGATAAGCTGAACAAGGCGGTGGTTTTCGAGAATTTCTTGCATACCAAATTTGTAGGCCAGAAACGTTTCTCTTTGGAAGGTCTGGAAACCTTAATTCCGGCTTTAGACGCCATCATCCAATTTGGCTCTGAGCACCAGGTAGAAGAATTCGTTATCGGCATGGCACACCGTGGCCGTCTGAACGTATTGGCCAATATCTTAGGCAAATCGTACGAAGACATCTTCAAAGAATTTGAAGGAAAAGCCTTTGAAGAAGCTTTGTTTGAAGGCGACGTGAAATACCACTTGGGATACTCTTCCAAAGTGAAAACCGCCATCAATACAGAAGCACATATCTCGCTCTTACCTAACCCTTCGCATTTGGAAGCGGTAGATCCGGTAGTACAGGGCTTCTCTCGCGCTATCATCGATAAAAAACACAAAGGCGACGCGAAAAAGGTGGTTCCTATCATGTTGCACGGCGACGCAGCATTGAGCGGACAAGGCCTCGTTTACGAAGTAGTACAAATGGCGTTATTGGATGCTTATAAAGTGGGTGGTACCATTCACATCGCCACCAATAACCAAATTGGATTTACCACCAACTATACAGACGGACGTTCTTCTACCTACTGTACCGACGTAGCCAAAACTACGTTGAGTCCGGTATTCCATGTGAATGGCGACGACGTAGAAGCCATTATCTATACCATCAAATTAGCGATGGAATACCGCCAGGAATTCCAATCCGATGTCTTTATTGACTTACTCGGTTACCGCAAATACGGACACAATGAAGGGGATGAACCTCGCTTCACTCAGCCTTTGTTGTACAAGGCCATTTCAAAGCACAAAAATCCAAGAGAAATTTACAGTGAAAAACTCTTGAACACGGGTAAAATTGAAGCTGACCTTGCCCGTGAGATGGAAAAGAAATTCCGTGCTGAACTTCAAGGCAAGCTGGAGATGGCGAAACTTGACGGACCGAAACAGGCTAGCAGCTTTGTCAGCACCATCTGGCAAGACTACCGCGCGGTTACAGAAAAAGACATCGATAAAACAGCAAAAACTTCTGTAGCTAAAAAGACCTTCTTGGAACTGGCAGAGAAAATCACCAGCATTCCGGATGGATTCCAAGCCTTGAAAAAGGTGGAGAAACTGTTCCAAGATCGTCAGAATATGATCAAAGAAGATCGCTACGATTGGGCCATGGGCGAATTGATGGCTTATGCTACTTTGGTGAACGAGCAATTTGATGTGCGTATGTCGGGACAGGACGTAGAGCGCGGAACATTCTCACACCGCCATGCGGTTATCAAACAAGAAGAATCAGAGCAGGAATATGTACCTGTTGCCAATGTTTCCGATAAACAAGGAACCTTCGAAATCTACAACTCCCTCCTTTCCGAGTATGCGGTAATGGGCTTTGAGTATGGCTATTCCATGGCTACACCAAAGACACTTACCATTTGGGAAGCACAGTTTGGCGATTTCAGCAACGGTGCTCAGATCATCATCGACCAGTTTATCAGTGCGGCGGAAGCTAAATGGAAAACCTTCAGCGGACTTTGCCTCTTCTTACCACACGGTTACGAAGGACAAGGCCCTGAGCACTCCTCAGCCCGCTTGGAACGTTACCTTCAATTGTGCGCACACGTGAACATGCAGGTAGCCAATATCACTTCACCGGCTAACTACTTCCACTTGTTGCGTAGACAGATGCACCGCGATTTCCGTATTCCATTGGTGGTCATGACTCCAAAAAGCTTGCTTCGTCACCCTCAGTGCGTAAGCGGCTTGGCTGAGTTCACCAACAATGAGTTCCAAGAGGTAATCGACGATCCAAAAGTAACTGCAGCGAAAGTGAAACGTGTGCTCTTCTGCAGTGGTAAAATTTACTTCGACTTGCTCAAGAAACAAGAAGAGGAAAACCGCACCGACGTAGCGATTGTTCGCGTAGAGCAGTTGTTCCCTTACCCAGAAAAGCAGATTGCCGCTATCCGTAAAAAATACAGCAAGTCAGACTTCGCCTGGGTACAGGAAGAACCTAAAAACATGGGGGCTTGGACCTTCTTGTTGCGTTGGAAAGAGAATTATAGCTTAAAATTGTTCTCTAGAAAATCCAGCGCTTCGCCAGCTACCGGCTTCGCTAAGGTACACGCGAAAGAGCAGGAAGAGATTGTGAATAATGCCTTTACGCTCTAGGCTTTACTTAAAATATCTAATGACCCTTGCTTTATGCCTCGGCGTGAAGCAAGGGTTTTCTTTTGAAGAACGAGGGCTTCGCGGACGCGATACCAGTTTTATTGGCATTCCGGCCTACAAGTGGAACCTGCGTTTTCAGGTGGTTAATAAATTCTCCAGCACCACCTTTATCAGTGCCATTGACAGTATTCCAGAGGCACGCTTCAAGCCCAATGAAAACTTCGGGATAGGCGCCGGCATCTTCTACAAAGGCTTTGGCGGCTACCTTGGCTTTAGCCTTCCTTCTACCGCCCAAGACCTTCGCTCAAAAGGCAGAACCCGTCGATTGGATATTCAGATCAATCAATACGGAAAGAAGCTCGGAATTGATGCCCAGTTTCAATACTTCAAAGGATTTTATCTAGCGAATAGCCGCGAATTCGTTCCCAAGATTGTGTTGAACCAACCGCATATTCTTCGTCCTGATTTACGTTCCTTCACCTTAGGCCTCAGTGGCTATTGGATTTTCAATTCGAAGAAATATTCCATCAAAGCAGCCTTCATCCAAACCGAAAAACAGAAAAAAAGCGCAGGCAGCTTTCTGCTTGGCTACGCTACATCGCTCTATGCTTTTAATGCCGATAGCGCCATTCTCCCAGAGTCTTTTCGTTTGCCCGGACAGGATGAAGATTACCAAATGGGCCGATTTGTTTCTGCCAGTTTAAGTTTGGGCTATGCGTATTGTTTCGTGATGGGCAAAGACTGGTATTTTAATATTGCCTTGATGGGCGGCGGCGGCCTCCTTCACAGCAAGGTGAGTTATGAATCGGGCGGAAATACCCGCCAATTTGACCCGGTATTGCGTTGGCAAGTTCGCTCCTCGGTTGGTTACAATGGAGAAAGAAGATTCTTCGGTATTAAAGCCGTTAATGAAGTTTATGGACTTCCTTTGAATGCCGCCCGACTTTCCTATTCCTTTGGCAACCTGCGTCTTTTCTACGGTTTCAGACCGTTCTAATGCTGAATCGGACTGGTTACCGGCGTTCCCATCACTTGCACCGTTTTATTCGAATTGGTTTCACAACCGAAATACGGATCTGTTTCTACCAATTGAATTTGCAGTGAGCCAACGTTCATGCCTTGTATGGAAACCTGATTGCTTCCTTGTCCAGATATAAGGCTACCATTGCCATTGCTTAAACTCCAAGAAAATGAATTGGTCGTATTCACGGTTTCAAATACATCCGCACTATTCAGGCAGAGAATGGATGGACCGGTGATACTCGGTGTAGGGTAAGCCTGCACCCAAACTGGCAAACTATCTTCTGCAGCACAGCCTGTTGCCGTATCTTCAAGATTCAGTCGGATATAATAATTGCCAGCTGTGGCATAACTGTAAGCAAAAGTATCTGATGAAAGCACCGGCGACTGACTTGGGCTGCCTGTATACGACCAGGTGATATCAAAACCCGGATTGCTGGAAACCACAAAAGAAGCTTCATCAACACAAAGTGAATCATCGCCACTCAGCACAGGTAAAGCAGCCTGGTTGATTTGCGGATAGAATACATAAATACTGTCGCAGCCGTTCACGGTATCCGTAACCGACAAAGACAACCAAGGGTTTAGCGATGTCCAGGTTACTTCTACATTCGGAGTACCTTGTCCGCTAATGATGTTACCGCCGCTGGATGTCCAGAGGTAGTTTACATGGTTTAAGGTATCGCTAGAATAAGACCCGTTTGTATTGCGGCAAAGTACAGAGTCGCCTTCAATTTCGGCAGAAGGCTTTTGTACCAAAGAAATAGGAATAGCGATGTTGATCCAATCTAACAATGCATTGCCTGAGCAGTTTCCGTCCATGATGGTTCCCAGTTCTGCATTGCCAGAGCCGGTCCAGTACAAAGAGCTGTTTTCACCCGAATTGTATTCGTAAGCGATGGAGTCGTTTACCAATAGGCGAGCAATTCCGCTGGCGGAGTCGTAGCAAAAAGTGAAATAGCGAAACACATCATCGCTAGGAACAGTATAACCCGTATTCAGCGGACCAATGTTCTTAGCCGTTCCGGCACTGTCTTGCACAAATTTGGCGTATAAGACACCTCCGCTAATGTAAAATTCAGTATTTCCTCGTTTGAAGAAGCTAGCCTGCGACTCATCGCGTTGCCAGCTGAAGGTCATGCACATTTTACCTCGATCCAAATCAGTGCTATTGAGCACCAAATCCAAGCCCTTATTGGAACCGCAATTCGCATCGATGTACATGCCGAAGCCGTCGCTTTTGGCATCGCTATCAAAGCTTACGGCATCTGCGCCAACGTCGGCATGGCCTAAATCGGAGGTAGAGAAATTAAAGCGAGAAATTGGGTCAATACTACCAACGCCTGAGCAGCCATTGGAATCGGTTTGCACGCAATAGATATAACCGGGTCCGGCCGAGCCCCAATTCACAGATATGGAATTGGTGCCCGAGCCACTGGCAATAGTACCCCCTACCACGTGCCAGTCATAGGACGCTCCGGTTAATGCTGTTACAGAATAATTGGCGCTGCTAGCGTATTCGCAAAGTTTAAGCGGGCCTGTTACATCTGATTCAGGTGCTTTTAATATGGTTATTTGAACCGTGTCGCGGTGTGGTGAACAGTTTCCGTTACCTGTGGTATAGATAAATAAGGTAACCCCTCCATTGTCAATTTCAGCCTGACTAGGCACATACTGTGCGTTCAAAGTGGTATTGTTTGGAATAAAAGTTCCTGTGCCTCCACCCCAAGTTGCTCCATTGGCTTTCTTCAATACCGCATTTAGGTATACTATATTTTGTGAAGAACAAATGGTTGAGTCATCGCCTGCATAGGTAAAAGGTTTATTATTCCCACAGGGTTGAGCAACGAGCTCTCCCCCTGCCAGAAGCAGTATGCTGAGAATAATATGGACTAGCCTTTTCATCTTATCGAATCAGTTGCACTGTTCCTTCGTAGGTATAGAGTTTATCGTCCAAACCTACAACTTGTACTTTGTAAACATAAATTCCTTCCGGAGCCATTACTCCATTGTAGTTGCCATCCCAGCCGAGTTGGCTTCCACTCGCGGCTTTGGCCTCGTATACGTTTTCACCCCAACGATTAAATACCTGCAGATGGACTGACTTGGTATTAGCGGTGACCGGGGCAAAACGTGCATTGAGGTCGTCGCCATCGGGTGTAAAAGCATTAGGAGTATAAACATGGACATCTACAGATACCTCTAGTTTATGTTGGACGGTATCTCGGCAACCGTTGTCATCGATCAGTAAGGCCTGAATGGTATAAAGGCCTGTTTTGGTGAAGGTATGGTAAAGCTCATCCGCCTCGGTTATCAAACCTACTTCAGGAATTCGCCAGAAAAGCTCCGAAGCAGGTGTGTTTTGAACCGACATCTCAACGATTTCATTGATTCCCGGAGTGGGCGGGTTGATGACGAGATCAGCTTGAGGATTTTCAAAAACTTTGACTTGGAAGAACCCGGTGTCAATCCCACATGCACTTCCGGTACCTATTACATACACTGTGGTATCGGAAGAGGGTTTGAATAGCATGTCCCTGCCAAGGAACCCGGTACTCCATTTAAAATTCGCTCCCCCGTCGGCGGTAAGCATTACCTCTTCCCCCTTGCAAATAGTTGTGGGCCCATGGATGTCTACTTCTATACCTCCACGGACCCACACGAATGCCTGTACAATATCGCCAGGACATCCATCAGAATTGGTCTCTTGAACAGTTATTTCAAAAACGCCGGTATCGGTTCCCCAGTTTACTTTAACAGCCGACGTTTTTTGACCACTGATTATTGCTCCTCCATCCACTTTCCAGCTGAAGCTTGATCCGGCCTGATCGATTACCCGGTACTCTTCCCCTCTGGCTCCGGCACAAACTGTATCTACAATTTGCGCCTGGAGTGGAGAGGTCAGAAAACCAAAACCTATAGCCAGTATGGACAATATTCTTCCTGCCAACATCATATTGGTACATGAGATGCGGTTGCGAAAAAGTCCGGATCAAGTCCAGTTTTAGTGGAAAATTTGAGATGTAGTTGGCTTAGGAAGAACAGTCACTACTGCAGAACCCGAAGGGGTGCTTGAGCAAGAAAGTACGTCTTCCACACTCACCAATGAATAGGTTGTAGTGCTAGGCAATACACCTGTATAGAATTGGTAAGAAGAGCTGCTGATATTGTTCACGGTAATGTTACCGCTTCCATCAGAATAAGTTAACGACAGCGGATAAGTACCCGTCAAGGAAACGGTAATCTGCGCTGAATCATTGTGACAAAGTGTTGTTGCGCCGGTGATGTTTGCCGTAGGAAGCGGCATTCTGACAATGGCCAATGCAACCGGATCAGCCAAACAGCCGTTGGAGTCTGTTTCTTGAACGTAGATGGTATCTACACCGGTTGAATTGTCGAAATCAATGGTAATACTGTTGGTACTGCCACCGGTAGCTTGGGAACCGCCATTGATGGTCCAGTTGTAGGTAGAACCAGTTTTAGCGGTTACCCAATACGTCTTTCCGGATGTTCCGGCACATACTGTGTCTGCAGTTTGAGCGTTAGAAATGAAAACGTTCAGGCCGAACATAATAACAAGTAGGATTAGTAATTTTTTGGCGAGTTTCATGTCTCTTAATTTTGGGTTTGAAAATGTGCTTAGTGTCGGATTTGATAATTCAAAGGTATGTAGCCCATTTACGCCAGAAATTTGTAAGTAATCCACTTTTGGACAGATGTAAGATTCTAGAATGTTATTAATGTTTGTGAGTTTCATATTCCCCTTATTTTTCTATGTTCTAAAGTTTTTTGTTCAAATCTTTAAATTCATGACGTGTAAGATTTGAGCATTATTTCAGTTTTTAAACGGTCTTTTTTGTCTTTTTTTGAACTAAATTCAATCAACGTTTTAAAAACCGCTTATGGAACTGGTTCGAAACATTGTACGTAAACTTGACAAGGACGGATTTGAAGAATTGAAAAATTTTATTTCCGGACAACGTGATTCAAAGTCGAAACAACTACTAGAACTACTTAGAAAACAGGATGTTAAAGACGATAATCTGCCGGAAAAATTAGCTATTTCTCCGGGTGCTTTTTATACACTGAAGTCTAGATTGGTGCCGCGTGTAGTCCAATTTTACACGAACCTCAACGAAAACAAGATTCGATTATTACGAGAGGAAGCGGCCCGGGTTTCCTTTATCGTTTACAATAACGAAAAAATGATTTCCCTCTCCTTTCTGAAAGACTTGGAAAAGAAACTGAGGGAATACGATATGTCGTCAGAGCTTGCCACCATCTACAAACAACTCGCTCGATTGCAACGCTTTGATGATAGCCACGACTACTATGAACGCGAATACCGAAAACACATCGCTTTTTCATTAGCGGTTTCTAAAGCGGAGGATTTACTCTACGAATACATTTATACACTGGGGTATTACCAACTCACCAACGAGGTGAAATACCAAGAGCGATTGGAAGATCTATTGGATGAGCTGGAGAATACCTTCAACCTCTACGAATCGCATCGCTTGTACATCATCTTTCAGATTGTAAAACACTACCATCAATGTAATTTCTTGAGTCAAGAGGAGCTAGCGATGGAAGAAATAGCGGTAGAAGAGCGCATCCGCACCATGCAAGAAATTCTGGAGCGTTATAACCTCGACCCTTTCTACAATATCATCCGAAACCTTATCCCCTTCCTCTACTTTGAATACTATGTGCGCATTGGAAATAAGGTTAAAGCGAACCATTACCTGGAACAAATCAGCTTTTACATTGAAGATCAGTTTAAGGCCCACCTCTGGAGTTTCTTCATTACCCAGTTCCTTATCTCGCTTATGCAGAAACTCCGCAACGACGGTGATTTAAGTGCGTTTTTAAAGCTAAGCGATAAATTCAGGCAAGGCTATTTCGTGGAAGACAACGAGCTCAGTCACTTGATTACCTATTTCAGGTATAAATCGCTAACTGAATTTTATTCCGGCAACTACTCCAAAGCTGCATTGGTAATTAATAACCTCAGGCAAATTGCTCGATTCAAAGACTTTCCTGTATTGGAAACCGAGTTCAAGCTATTGCAAGCTTTAATGTATGTATTAAACGACGACCAAGACCTGTATCAGAAACTTATTCAATCGGCTAAAAGACAAGCTAAATCAGACCCCAAATTACTGGTATCCATTAAGACCTTTTCAAAGGTGCTTTTCCTTTTGAGTAAAAATAAAATGGAGAAGGTGGATGAAGAAAAACTGCTTCGTTATTGGAAACCAACACAACAAAAGGAATACAACCCATTGAATCTCATGGGTTATTTGTACTTGAATGAAACGATGTTAACTGACTTGCTGAAACAGTAAAGCGCTCAACTCTTTTACCGATTTTTCATTCAAAGGCTTGCTCATCACTTTGAAGACATGTTCGTAAACGGCAAGGCTTTTTCTTTTCTCAGGAGCTTTGAGCGATGTTAAAACGATGAAACGCGTATCGCTAAAAACACCCGGGTATTCGGCTTCCATGATTTTGATGCGTTCCAAGAAATCTTGCCCATCCACCAAAGGCATGAAATAATCTAGAAAGACAATCTGCGGCAGACAATCGCCCGATTTAATGCGCTTCTCTAGGAATTCCAGCGCCTTCATAGAATCGGGCATCGGTACAAATTGATCAGCAAAACGCAAGGCCGACAGCAGCTTCTCGCAGATAAACAAATCAATAGGTTCGTCATCTACGAGCATTACTTCCTTAACCAAAGCTTTGTCCGAATTGTACTTCATATGTTAGGTACAAAATACGGACATCGCCAAAGCAAAGGTTAACGCAAACGCGTAATAAGATTGTAAATCTAGAAAGCCTAAGGAGCCGAATTCAGCTCAAATTGGTTGCGGTACATCTCTGCATAAACACCATTCATGGCTACCAATTCCTCGTGATTGCCTTGTTCTGCAATGCGCCCTTTGTCCATCACCAGAATTTTATCGGCATGTTGGATGGTCGACAATCTGTGCGCAATTACAATACTGGTTCGGCCTTTCATCAATAAAGCGATGGCTTTTTGAATCAATTCTTCAGTCTCCGTATCGATGCTCGAAGTGGCTTCATCCAAAATCAAAATACGCGGATTGAAGGCCAATGCTCTAGCGAAGGAAATCAGCTGTCTTTGTCCAACACTCAGCATTCCGCCACGTTCCATCACCTTATACTCGTATTTGCCCGGTAACTTCTCAATAAAGCGATCAGCACCAATGGCCTTGCAGGCAGCAATGGCTTCCGCGTCTGTCAGATCCGGGTTGAAGAGTTTGATGTTTTCTAAAATACTGCCGGAGAATAAAAACACATCCTGCAATACCACCGAGGTATTTCGGCGCAAATGGTAAAGGTCGTATTCGCGGATAGGATGACCATCCAGGATAATCTCTCCCTTCTGAAACTCATAAAAACGTGAAATCAAATTTACCGCTGAGCTTTTCCCCGCGCCGGTTGTTCCCACCAGCGCCAAGGTCTCGCCTTCTTTCACTTCCAAGCTCAAATCTTTCAACACATATTCTTCATCTTGGTAAGCGAACCAAACGTTTTTGAACTGTATATCCCCTTTGATTTCGGTTTCTAAATCGCCACTCGTTTCGAGGTGCTCTTCTTCATCTATCAATTTAAAAACACGCTCTGCAGCCACCATACCCATTTGCATGGAGTTGAATCGGTCTGCAATCTGACGAACCGGACGGAAGAACATGTTCACGTACATGATAAAAGCTACTACGGTACCGAACTGTGCTCCAGTACCTTGGATGCTATCGTAAGCACCGTACCACACGATAAGCCCGATGGCCAATGCTGTAATTACTTCCACCACCGGGAAGAAAACTGCATAATAGAATACCGATCGAATATTGGCATCGCGGTGTGCCCCGTTGATCTTTTTAAAGCGGCGCATCTCTTCTTTCTCACGGTTGAAAATCTGCACGATCTGCATACCGGTGATATGCTCTTGCACGTAAGAGTTGAGCTGGGTTACCTGCTGTCTTACATCCTGAAAAGAGACCTTTACCTTTTCTTTAAATATATAGGCCGCAATCAATAGGAAAGGCACCACGCTAAGCGTAACCAAAGCCAATTCCCAATTCGCGTCAAACATGCGGTAGACGATAAAAACGATCATCAAGATATCGCCCGAAATGGTAATGGCTCCATCGGTAAAAAATTCTGAAATCGTTTGAAGGTCGGAGATATTGCGGGTAATCAAGGTACCCACCGGGGTGCGGTCTAAGATGCGCAGTTTGAGTCGGGTGATATAGCGGTAAACACGGTTGCGAAGATCGCGGATAACATTCTGCGCCAGGAATGCTGAGAACCAGGTACGGCTCAATAGCATGGCGGTATTGAGCAGGTAAATGGCCAGAATAAGTGTGATACCGGAAACCAAACCCGAGGCATCTCCACCTCTCACGTCTTGGTCAATCACCCGTTGAATCAAGGTTGGAATCAGCGGACCGGTATACGAGTAGCCCAGAGTTAATATGACAGATGTCCAGAGGTAAGTCCTATACGGCTTCCCCAATCGGTAAATTCGCATCACCAACTTCGTATCCATCGCGTTTCCGCTTACCGATTTATTCTTCTCCTTGCTCATCTTTTTACATCCATAAACTCGATCGAAAGTGCTAGTGCGTAGCTACTTTCACGACTCATATTCCTTCCAGTTATACTCTATCTCTGTAAGGTATAAGCCATTGGCCGGAACTGATTTTCCGGTGGCTCTTCGGTCTTCTTCCTGCATCGCTAACTTGAGCTGATCAAGGCTCATTTTTCCCGTACCGATATCAATCAAGGTGCCCACCATAGCGCGGACCATATTGCGCAAAAAGCGGTCCGCCTTCACATGAAAAACCAAGACTTTTCCATTTTCCCTTTCTTCCCAAAAACATTCGTCGATACGGCAGTTGTAAGTATGCACGTTGGTCTTGGTTTTACTGAAACTTTTGAAGTTGGTAAGCGTCGCTAAATACGCTGCGGCCTCGTTCATCAAACTCAGATCCAACTCGCCGTAACGGTAATAACTCCAAGGCCTCAAAAACGGATCTTTCCGCTTGTGCAAATGGTATTCGTACTTCCTCGCTGTCGGGCTAAACCTAGCGTGAAACTTATCGCTCACTGCCCTTGCTTTGAAAATGGCAATATCATCGGGAAGGGTTTTATTCAGTCGGTAAACAAACTCGGCGAGGTCGTCTATCGGCTCTGCCACAAAATGCGCCACGAAGTATTTTGCATGTACGCCGGTATCTGTTCGGCCACAGCCCATCAAACTTACCTCTTGACGCGTTACTTTTTGAATGGCGTCTTCCACGGTTTGCTGCACAGTTACGCCCTTCCCTTCCGATTGTGCTTGCCAACCGATAAAGGGAGTGCCGTTGTATGCCAGTTCTATCGCGTATTTCACAGAGTGCAGTCGCTGATGATTTTCCAGCCTTCCGGGAATTTTTGAAAGATGAGTTGGAAGTACCCAAACGCTTCTTTCGGGGTTTCGCTCAAGCGCCACGTGCCAATCAGCAAGGCTTTGTCTTTGGCTAACTCTTCCACCTTCAATACTTCAAAGTGAAGTTTACCCATGGCTGCGCCGTCTGGGTACGACTTCTTGTAGTTATTTAAAACCTTTTGCCAGCCGGTGCTTAGGCCGTTTCTCGATAAAAAACGAAGGGAATCAGACTGCCAATAGCCGTCCATAAACCCTTCAATATCGCCTTTGTTCCAAGCCTCTTGTTGGGTAAACAAAACCTCACTCACCTCATTGGCGTTAAAGGGTTTGCTGCAGGCGGCCAAAAGCGTGAATAATGCAATCCAAAGCAGGTGTTTCATCGAATGCCTCTTTCCTTTTTAATGTCTTCGTAGGCCTGATTCACCATTCTAAACTTCTCTTGCGCCGCCTTCATGGCATCCTCACCGAGGCTTGCCACCTTATCGGGATGGTATTTGGCTGCCATCTTACGGTAAGCCTTTTTCAGCTCTTCGTCGCTCGCGCTTTTTTCTATTTCTAGAATGGTATAGGCTGAGTCTGTATTCTTTACAAACATAGCTTTTAGCGAGGCAGCATCGGCAGCCGAAATATTCAAGTACGTTGCAATCTGGTGCAAAACCTGCTCTTCGCTCTTGTCAATTGAGCCGTCAGCCTGAGCAATACCGTAGAGGTATTGCATGATTTGCAAGCGATACGCATGCGGAGTATGCTGGGTAATTTGCAAACAAACTTGGCGCAATGGGATATCCTGACCGAGAAGCTCCTTTAAAACGCGGAGGTATTCTTTGGTCTTTTCAACGCCAAAATTTTGCTTCAGAAATTGTTTAATGAAGTCTAGTTCCGATTTGAGGTGACGGCCATCGGCCTTCATCACTGCTGCAGATAGCACCAAAAGGCTGATATAAAAATCGCCACTGTTGGTGGGTCTGCTTTGCGATTGATAAGTCCCTCTTTGTTCGTCGGAAGACTCGCCAATATCGAAGAGGCTACCCAGCGCTGCGCCTATGAGAGCCCCCAAAGGCCCTCCACCTAAAACCCAGCCTAGGCCTCCGCCTATCCATTTACCGTATCCTTTTGCCATTATAAGTTTTGCTCGATGATCTGCATCACGCGCTTCTCATCGTGCAAGTCGGTTTTCTCTCTTTTAAGTTGTTCGAGAATTCGATCGTTCACCGCCCCTCTGGCCATTGCTTCGGAGTAAGGAGTATTGGTGAACGTTACCAACTCGTATTGCGACTGAAACGCGTGTGGATACAGTTCGCAAAGGTCATGCTCAATTCTTTTTCTTTCCAAAAAGTCAGCATCTCCCACTCTATCTCGCATTTCAGCAAAGTTCTGAACGGCCAAATCAGCGATGGCGTCGGCATTCGGTTTTCTTGATTTCTGGTAGCTATCGAGGATTTTAGTCCAGTCGCCAGGGTATTGCTCCATGCACTCGTCCATCACCACACAATCTTCAAAGGCGCAGTTCATGCCTTGTCCGAAGAATGGCACGATGGCATGACAGGCATCGCCTAACATCGCAATTTTGTCATGACGAACCCAAGGATAACACTTCACGGTTACCAAGGATGAGGTTGGGTTCTGCAAATAATCTTCTACCAAAGTTGGCATGTTCGGCACTGCATCTGGGAAAAATTCATTGAAGAATTGTTTCACTTCAGCTTCGGTTTTTACTTTATCGAAGCTTTGTTCGCCTTCAAATGGGAAGAACAAGGTGCAGGTGAAATCGCCGGCCGGGTTAGGCAAGGCAATCATCATGAAATGACCTCTAGGCCAGATGTGCAGGCTGTTTTTATCCATGCGGAATCCGCCGCCTTCTGCCGGTGGTATCAAAAGTTCTTTGTAGCCGTGGTCGAGGTACGACTGCGAATAATTGAAGCGATCGGTATGTTGCATTTTATCGCGCGTAGCGGCAAATGCGCCATCCGTACCAATCACTCTGTCTGCCTTCACACGAACTTCCGAACCTTGTTCATCGCTAAACACGGCTTCAGCGGTATCCAAGTCAACGTCGATGCAACGGTGGTTGAAAAACAGGTTGATATTCGGGTATTCATCGGCTAATTCAAGTAGTCGGATATTCAGTAAACCACGCGATACAGAATAAATAGCTTGGCCGTCTTTTCCGTAAGGCTGGAATTGCTGTTGCCCATCGATGGAGTGAATCATGCGGCCATACATTGGAATGGCTTGCTTCATGATTTCTTCGGTCAAGCCAACCTTATCCAGCGCACGAATGCCGCGAACCGATAAAGCCAGGTTGATGGAGCGCCCGGCCGAGATGCGGTTCTTACGCATATCCGGTCTGCGTTCGTATACATTGACTTCGTATCCTTTTTTAGCGAGGTATATAGCGAGCAGGGAACCGCTCAAGCCACCTCCCACAAGTGTAATCTTTTCCATCGACAGCGAAAATAAACGTTTTAGTTAGGCTGGTAAAATGACAGAGGTCATGAATTACCCAGAATTATAACAGATGAGCATAAAAAAGTTGTGTCTGAGCTTTAGATTTTTTGAAATCCCAATGGATTTTGCAATTTGCGGGCTGTGAAGCCAAAAATTCTTTACGTGGAAGACGACCGCATCAACGCCCTGGTTGTCAGTAAATTTCTGGAACCTCAATTTGAAGTCGACTTGGCTGTAGATGGAGAGTCGGGAATTAAACAGTGTAAAGAAAAAAAATACGACCTCATTTTGATGGATATCAACCTCGGTCCGGATAAAACGAATGGGGTTGAAACACTCAAGATATTGCGACAAATAGACCATTGTGCACCAATACCCTGCGTCGCATTTACCGCTTATGCCTTGCCGGAAGACGAAGGCTATTACCTCAACGAAGGCTTTGATCTTTACCTCGCTAAACCCGCCGACAAACAGAAGCTGATTGCGGTTGTGGAGCAAGGATTGAAATTGGGAAAGAAAGGTTGAGTTTAAGAAAAAAGCGACGTTTCCGTCGCCTTTCAGAATTCATTTGTCATAACGAAAACAGTCAAGCTTATTCAGGCCTTTATACTCCGCCCTACATTTAACAATTAACATTTTACAAATCAGTCCAACAGTCCTACAATCCTACAATCCCACAGCCTATGGTGCTATCTGCCCAATTCGGGTGATATCGGTAGCCATGAAATAGCCTACAGCTCCCCCTGAAATATTGGTTGGAGGATTGGCCGGTGGCGTTTGAAACGGCCCTGGAGCTCCGCTGTTCAAGGCATTCAAGGCTTCGAAATAGCGTGCTACACTTACATCGAGACTGCGGAAAATTAACATCACAGAATCTCCGGATTGTGCGCGGTAGAACGGAAGCTCAAAAGGTCTATTCTGGCCTTTAATCAGATCGGCGCTGGTAAACAAAATCTCCTGATCAAAGATGGTATCGTTTTGCCCAAAATTGAATCGAGTATAAATCTCACCCGGACGGTTATCGATAGAATAATAAGTTACAGCATAACCCTCCTCGATAAATCCGGAAGCCGGTTTGTATTCAAACTGCAATACCGGGTCAACTTCAAACATCGGGTTGAGCTTGCTGCTCGATGTAAACGTTTCCCCATCGCTAATAACTTTCAAAGTATACACTTTACCGGTATCGGCTTTATAACCTGCCTGCGGACGGTAATAACCGTCGACATCGTGGGTCAACAGGATGGAATTTTGCCCATCGCTAATCTCAACAGTAGCATCGGTAATGGCCGGCGGCGTACTTGTATTAAAGTAATCGATGGAGCGACTCAACCGAACATACGATGAATCCGTTTCCGAACACCAATAGCCTTCAACAACAACCTTGGGTTCGGTGTCTCCCAATTGCACGTCCACTTTCTCTTCGCAAGCCGTGAACAACACTAAGGCGCTTATAATAAATACGATTGAACGGTTCATGTGCTTAGAATTTGAAATTATAGGTTACAGATGGAACCATGCGGAACAAATAAGTTTTATAGGCGGCATTTTCGCCTGTATTTTCATCGGTACGGAAATTCAAAGTATAGTAGTTCTTGCGTCCGTATACATTGTAAATACTGAATACCCAGCTACTCTCTTTCAACCAACGTTTCCCTTCTTTCTTTTTACCGTATAGGGTCATACTCACATCCATGCGGTGGTAGGCCGGAATCCTCAATGCATTGCGGTCTGAGTACAATGGAACGGTAACTCCATTCAATTGATACTGTCCAACCGGAGCGGTATAAGCATCGCCTGTAGCGAAGATGAAGCTACCGGAGAAATTCACCCGTTTGTTCAAATCATGCGATAAAACCACGGTAGCATAATGGCGACGATCAAAGCGGAATGGATACCATTCGTTGCGGTTGATATTGTCTGCCTTCCGGTCTGATTTAGCGATGGTATAAGCAATCCAACCTGTGGTGCGGCCTTTCGACTTACGCAAGAAGAGTTCTAATCCGTAAGCTCTTCCTTGCCCTGCCACCAGTTGACTTTCCACTGCTTCGTTGAAATTGATATCGGCATTGTCTATCAATTCCACTGTATTCTGCATGTACTTGTAGTAAACCTCGGCAGAAAACTCCAAGGTGTTTTTCATGAAGTTTCTGAAGTAACCTACCGCCACCTGATCTGCTAACTGCGGCTTGATGTATGGCGTACTCGGTGTCCAGAATTCTTGTCCTGTACTCGCTGCAATATTCTGAATCAAGTGCAGGTACTGGTACATACGGTTATAGGAACCTTTGATGGAAGATTCGGAATTGAGTTGGTAGGTCAAATTCAAACGCGGCTCAACACCCATGGTGGTATTGTAGAATTCGCCGTTTTGGTAGAAGTTGGTATCGATGATATCGCTCGGCCTAATTGACCCGTCTTGGAAATAATTCTTTTGGCCGTTGGCATATACAAACTCCCTTCCTCCAATATTGCTAAACACGCTCAAGCGAACACCGTATTCCACTTGGAAACGAGAACTAAATTTATACTCGTGTGAACCGTAATATGCTTGCGAAAGTGCTCTTTTCTTAGGTAGCTCACCTCCTTGTATCAAAGACTCGGTGGTGATAGGTTCTATCTTACCTGGCAAGAAGGTGTGGAAGGTGCTCCAGAAACCGAACTTCACCGTACTCTTCGGACTATGGTAATAGGTATAATCTTGCTTCAAGCTCAGGTCGTCAATGTAGTTGATGCGACTGAAGTTTAAGTTTTTGGAGATATTGAAATCGATATTGTAGTTATAGCGACTGTAAATCAAACTCGTATTGGAGAACCACTTGGTATTGAAAATGTGATTCCACCGTACTGTGGTGGTGGTATTACCCCAGCCAAATCCGGCCAAACCTGCAAAACCCAATCGGTCTCTACCGGAATAGGCCGAGATATAGATGCGGTCTTTATCGCTCAACTTGAAATTGATTTTTGCGTTGAGGTCGCCAAAGTTGGCAATGGCGTCTTTGGTTTGTTCTGATAATGGAAAGAATAAATCAAAATAGGAACGACGACCTGAGATCATAAAGGAACCCAGGTCTTTCTTTTTACTCAACGGACCTTCCAATGTGAGGCGGGAAGATAAGATACCGATGCCGCCAGAGGCACTGAAGTTTTTGGAGTTACCGTCTTTCATACGGATGTCCAAAACAGACGCCAACCTGCCCCCATAAATAGAAGGAATACCGCCCTTGTAGAGGTCGAAGTCTTTGATGGCATCTCCATTAAAAACAGAGAAGAAGCCTACCACGTGAGAAGGGTTATAAACAACCGCCTCATCCAATAAGACCAAGTTGTGGTCTACGTTACCTCCGCGCACGATGGTGAGGGTATTTCCGTCTCCGGCCGACTGCACGCCCGGAAGGAGTTGCAAGGCTTTGATCACGTCGACTTCACCTAAGAGAATGGGAATCTTCCGAACGGTTTTTACGTCGATACTCACCACCGACATCCGATTCTCCGATACGTTTTTATCCTGGCGCTCACCGGTAATAACGGTCTCTTCCAAAACCCTTTGGGCTTCCGAAAGCTCAATGTCAAAGGTTCTATTACTTTGGATATCCAGCGTTGTATCAATGCTGTTATAACCAAGGTAAGAGTATTCTACCTTGTATTTTCCTTTAGGTAGACTGAGCGAATAGAAGCCGTATACGTTGGTTACCGTACCGCTTTTGAGTTCTTGAACGAAGATGTTAGCGCCAATAAGTTCTTCACCGTTTTTAGCATCGCGGATATGTCCGCTGAGCGTGACATTCTGGGCTTGTACCTGTTGCAGAACTAGGCAACTAAATACTAGGAGGGCAATTCGAATCCGATTTTTCATGTGGAGGTCAGGCTGCAAAAATTCTTTTTCTACCTAAAGGCAACCAATTTGCTCGATAACTGTTTGCAATTGGTAGGTTAAAATTTCCCTAAGGCAATTCCACTAGCTTAGCCTAAGCTTGAAGCCTTTGTTCTGTCCAGTTCCACAATGCTTCAGCATGGGCTTCATTCCTGGCTTCCTTCGAGGCTTTTACTTCCTTACCTTCTTTAAAGTAAGCCCCCGGTTCTTTGAAGGTGCTGATGTCCATCAATTTCAAAACCTCGTTAGCGGAATATTTTGCGGTTTTGAAGAATGGTCGAAATATCCTGTAGGCGAGGTTCAGCCAATCCCTTCTTTGCATGGCAAATGAAGAAGCTACGATTCCGGGGTGTACCGAGAAGCTCTTTATCCCGGAGTCTGCCCAGTGGGTATTGCAGGCAGCGGTAAACAGGATATTATATAGCTTGGAAGAGGCATAGGCTTGAATACCGCTGTACTTTGTTATCGGCTCATTGGGCAAACTGAAACTTGCCAAGCGATGTGCCTCGGAGCTTAGATTTATAATCTTTGAAGTGAATTGATTAAGTAATGGGTGCAGTTCGAAGCTCAGGCTGACGTGGGCTAAGTAATTCACCACAAAGGTGTGTTCCTCCCCCGTTTCAGTTTTGAGGTATTCCGACTCATAGGTGCCGGCGTTGTTAATCAAAAGGTCAATGTAATCCCACTTCGATTTGATCTCTGCCGCAGCGGACTTAACCTGATCCAGGTAAGCAAAATCAGCCTGAATCACAGTGAGCATTTTATTGTACTTAAAATCTAAATCTGAAAGCTTTTCAGGCGATCTGACCAGCGCAACGACCTCATGACCTGAATTGAGCAATTGATCTAGCATAGCTCTTCCTATGCCAGCACTTGCTCCTGTAAGTACTACTTTCATCTGTATTTATACCCCATTTTTACGTGCAAAAAAATTGCAAGTGGCGCAAACATACATCAATACTATTTATAAAATTCTTAGTTCAAATTAAATATCAGCGTATTAGCATAAAACTCGCCCTATCACTCAACTTTTCTTGGAGCACTGAAGTTCCTTCAAAAACAACTACATACACCTCATTTGGATAGTAATTTCCACTGCCGTCGGTTCCATCCCATCCACAGTTCCCTTCTTCGCAGTGGTAGATCAGTTTTCCCCAACGATCGAATACCATCATTTTATACTGCGCCATGCCAATTACAGTAGGCTGGTAAACATCATTTTTGCCGTCGTCGTTCGGTGTAAACACCGTTGGCAACCATACTTTTCCCGGAGAAATAATATAAAACTCCGTTTGAAGGAGTAGTTCACAATTGGCTTGATTGCTCACACGGAGATTGGCTAATACGCTGCCTGTATCTGCAGGAACATAGGTCACCTGTCGGCCTGATGCCGTTTTCCCATCAGAGAAAGTCCAGATCCAATCCATTCCACCGGAGCCTTCAAAAGCAAGCGTCTGCACCTCGGTTTCTAAATTCAATACGGCTTTGCTCACGCGAATATTCCCTTTGATTTCAGGCAAAACCTCAACAGCATTGTACAATAAGGTGTCTTTAGAACATTGCTTTGCATCTGTATAGGTAACAACTAAATCGTACTTACCTGCGGCTGATGGAGTATAACTAAAAGGTATGAGCGATGAGGTATCTCCGCTGCTCCACTCCCAATGTACCTGACTCGATGCAGGATCAACTTTGGCCGTCACTTCTTCACCGAAGCAAATCAAGCTATCACTCAATTCAATCGCAGGTAATTGCGGAACCCAAACTTCTACCCATACAGAATCCACCACCGGTGCTGAACATCCATCGCTTAGCTTGGCTGAATACCATGCAGAGCTGGCGGGCGTGAATTGCAAGGTTGGGCTGGCACTGCTCAGCGGACTCCAAACATACTGGTAGGCGGCAACATAACCACCTTGCGGCACAGCCAATAAGGTCACTTCAGAGCCTTCGCAAACTTCTACCGATGCGCCCAAATCGAGCGATAAAGGAGCCCTTAAATCTACGCTGAACCTGAGGCTATCCTCCAAAGAACAGCCATCATTCAGGTTAACTTGGTAACTCGCAGAAAAGCTTGGTTGCCAGCTTCGCAAATCGCCACTGAAACCATCGCTCCAGGTAAAGCTATAGTTTGCCGGAATACCACCACTTGCCTCAATACTTGTGGTAAGCGATTCTCCATGGCAAATTAAAGTATCGGCTTTGCTCACCAACTGAATAGGATCTAAAACCTGCAGGTTTAAGGTATCCATTTTAGTTTGACAGCCGTCGGTAGTCTCTACCGTATAAATTCCCGTTGTCGGATTCTGTTCCAGCCAATTACTGTCGTTTACAAAGGCTTGACTATTCCAACTGAACTGAAGCGATTCAAAATGACCTGCATCTACCTGAATCTTGGTTTTTAATTCCTGTCCAAAACAAAGGGTGCTGTCCTGTACCAAGCGGGTTTGCAAGTCGGCATAAACAGCCAAAAACAAACTATCACTTGCCGGCTCCAAAGTACATTCATCGCTCAATACCGCTTTCACCCAAACGGAAGCTGACGGTGCATAAGCAGCTTGAAGACTATCGCTAAAGCCCGGAATACTCCAGCTTATACGGTAGCTGCTGTCTCCTCCGTTTGCACTCAAGAACAAGCTTGCATCCCCGTTTTTACAAACCAAAGTATCGCCGCTCAACTGCAGCGAAAGAGGATTTCGTACGTTCACCAAGCAGTTGGCTGTATCCGGTTTAGCTGTGCATCCATCGCTCAAAACAACCTGTAAGAGTTCTTGAGCATTTGCTTGGTAATGTAGTGTATCTGCCTGACTCGATTTTCCCAGCCAGGTGAAGGAATAAGAATCGGCTTTGCCCCCGCCCGCTTGCGGAATGAAGTCGAGCTGCTCACCTATGCAGGCCAAGGTGTCTGCGCTAAGCATAACCTGAAGCGGATTCAATAGACTGATGTGGAATGTGGCCGTGTCGAGCTTGCCGTTGCATACGTCTTCTGCAATGAACCAAACCGTGACAGCACTATCAGCCGTGAACCTAAACTCCGGACCTTGCGCGAAAACGATTCCTCTGGCAGAGTCGACCCACGAAAACGCCATGGTACTGGTATCGGGTGTGGTGAAATCGGCTGTAAACTGCAGCTGAGAGCCCATGCAAGCCACCGTATCAGCCGGGGCAATGGCCAGTGGGCCCGACCGCTGTGCTTCGTACCAGATCTTAAATCCGCTTCCTACCACGGCCGGATCTGAGCTGTGACGAATGGTGAGCTCGTTGCCTTGGATATACAGGGTATCGCCGGCTAAAGGCAAAGCGGTTCCTGTATAGCGAGCCAACTGCGTTCGGCCTGCGCCAATGCCCTGGTAGATATAGAGGTAATCGTAGTTGTTTTCGTAATCGAATTCGCGGAAGCTGATGGCGATAGAATCTGCCCCCGGCGTGGTAATTTCCAAATACTGCTGCACCAAATCGGGGTATTCTGCTTCACCACCCGCATCGTAGATAAAGCCTCGGCAAAAATCAACTGCAAGGGTGCCGGTATCGGGCATCAATAGGGCGTGACAAATATCCGGGGTTGAATCGACTACGATATAGTTGTTCTTCTTCAAGGTATCTGTGCCGTTGCTGTAGCAGTTGCGCGCCACCAAACTCACCGGATAATAACCCGGCTGGCTATAGGAATGCAATGGATTTAAACTGGTATCGGTACTGCCATCGCCAAAATCCCATTCCACGCTAATGGCGTTACTGGAAACATTCTGAAATTGTACTTGGGCCGGAGCGAAGCAGTAGAAGGTATCGGCTACAAATCCGGCAGTAACCACAGATGAATCGAAGGCCGGGCCCACACCGCAGGCAAACCAAGCGTTGGTCACCACGGCAATCTCGTGCGAGCAGGCTCCGTATAAATCGCGGGCGGCCACAATGGAGAAATAGCGAGCGTCGGCGTAATCGCTAAAGCGACTCAGGTATACACTCAAATTACGGTAAGCGATCTGCTGTGCCTTGCCTTGCCCTAGGCTATCTATATCGAAGAATTTTCCGTTGTCGTTGGTGCCGGTATCGCCTTCGCAAAGCAGGTAATACCAAAAATTTTGCACGCCCGAATTGGTGTGCACACCGCCGTTGTCGCCAGTGCCTCCGTACCAATATTGACCTTTATAGGTATCCGGATCGCCTTTTAATTTTGGGAATTGCATGTTTCGCAAACCACTTCCGTTGGGCACAATTTCCTCCCCTATCTTCCATGATGCGGAGCTCTTTGTATCAAACTCGATGGAGTTACCGAAGATATCTGAAAACGACTCGTTCAATGCACCACTTTCGTTTCGGTAGATCAGGTTGGCGGTATGGGTGGTAACTGCGTGGGCAATTTCATGTCCGCATACATCAATGCATGTCAAAGGCGTAAAGGTGGTTCCGTTGCCGTCGCCGTAAGTCATGTAATAGCCGTTCCAGAAGGCGTTATTGTAGTTGTTACCGTAGTGCACGTAACTGATGATGGACGCCCCTTGGTTATCGAAGCTGTTTCGTCCGAAATGATCCATGAAATAGTGGTACGTCATCTCGGCACCCCAATGGGCATCGGTAGCAATTTCATCTTGGTTCGTGTTGACGGTACTCCAGTAATTGTTGCTATCGATAAAGTCGACCGCCGCGGCATAGCTGGTACCTTTGTTCATGTCGAGCGTAAAGAAACTAGCGCTCAGGCTGCTATCCCTTAATCTGTATGTGCCATTGGCCAAGCTATCTGTGCGAATGGTTCGGGTACCGGAATATTTTGTTTCAGCGATGCCATTCACATTGAAGTCGTGCAGCAAGTTTTCCCGGTAAAGCACCTTACCACTTTGGGCGTCAACGTAAACTTGGTCGTGGTACATGGGAAACTGTGCAAAGACCTTAAAGCGATAGCTAAGCTTCCATTCGGAGCGATTATTTAAATCGCTAGGAAACCAGCAGAGCTCAGGCTTGGGCAAATAACCTGACTCCTGTTGCGGGTAGAACGACTTCAGCTGGGCTTGCTCTAGCGGCAGCTGCCACATAAAGGTATCAGCAGGACGGTCTTGTAAGGCTATGGCTAAAGCCGATTCTGGTGTAATAACCGCTTCTGTTGATGCTGTAATGAGGCTATGCAAAGAAGCGCTGAGCGATTGAATCATAGCGTCTTTGCTGTGCACCCGAATTTCAGCCCCTTCAATGGGGAACTGTGCGTAGAACACTTGATATACCTGGTGTCTGAAACCCAATAAATCGGTTTCGTCTTTCGCTAAACTAAAGCTATACGGATCTTTTAACTTAAAGGTATTGCGGATAAAAGGAATCAGGTCTTCTGAAAGGGCTGGCTGCTGGCGGTAGTGAATATAGGCCGGCACGGATTCGCCTGTTCTGAAGTATACAATATCACTACCCTGAACACGCTGATGTGCGTCTGTGCCGCGGTACTCCTGAGCCCACAGGAAGGCTGGAAGCAACAGTAAAAGAGCTACTATTCCCCTCATTTGGTTTTGGTGGTACCAAATTACGCCATTGCTTCAAAGCAAACAATGCGTCAAAATGCTTAGCGACGAAAATCCGGATACGGAATATAGGAGCTGTCGGTGGACATTAGCGGGAAACTTTTCTCCTTCCAAGCAGCCTTTGCCGCCTCTATTTTTGCCTTATCGCTGGATACAAAGTTCCAATCGATAAAGCGTTCTTCCGAAAATGGCTTTCCTCCAAAAATGAGGATATGCGTTCCGGGGTTGAGAGTAAGGTTGCAGGAGTCTTGGGCTTTCGCTACCAGCATATTGCCTTCTTCAACGTGGTGTTCGCAGGCTTGAATGGAGCCACTCACAATGCAAATCCCGATTTCACCAAAGAGGTTATCGCCAGTTTCCAACACGCCGCCTTCATTTGATTTAACCTCCACCATAAACAGTTCAGAATGCACCGGCACCGGCGACCGTCTGCCGTAAGCCTTACCTGCTACAAGTCGGAATTCCATATTAGCCTCTTGCCAAGCCGGTAACTCCTGCGCTTCGATGTGGTGAAACTCCGGGTCCATGTCTTCTTTTTCTTTCGGTAAAGCCACCCAAATCTGGTAACCGTGCATGGTCAGTGGCGCGCCTGTTCTGAGATCGGCCGGAGTTCTTTCCGTATGGCTCACACCTTTACCTGCGGTCATCCAATTGACCGACCCCGGTGCAATACGTTGGTGACTGCCTATGCTGTCTTCATGTACCATCTCGCCTTCCAATAAAAAGGTGAGCGTCGATAAGCCAATATGTGGATGCTGATCGATGTCGGCATACTTCCCCTGCATCGTAACCGGCCCCATGTGGTCGATGTAGATGAATGGACCTACCATTCTTTTTTTACGAAAAGGCAGCAAGCGGCCAACAAGAAAATCGCCTATATCGCGGGCTCTTTCTTCTATGATAAGGTCGGTATTGGACATACCTTCAAATTAAGGGAAAAGGATTTAGCTCTGAAATGAGCTTGTCGTTTTTACTTTGAAATCGGTTGGCGAAATCCCTTCCAACTTGCGGAACATCCGACTGAAATAATTCGGATCGTTGAAGCCAGAGGCATAAGCGGCTTCTTTCACGCTCACTTCGTCTTGCATCAAGAGGCTTTTCGCGTATTTGATGCGTTCCTCCAAAATGAGTTGTACCGGTGTGATGCCGTATTCTTCTACAAAGGCGCGGTAGAAACTCGACTTACTCATACAGGCAATGCGGCAAAGTTCTTCTATGCGAATCTCGGAACTGATATGGCCTTCAATGTGACTGAGCACCGCCGCAAAAGCATGGCTATTGGAATGGCAGCGCGAATCGATGCGGAGGTTGCCAAGGTTCTGCTGCTTTAATAGCACAAGCACCAATTCACGGAGCATCAAATCGACTTGGTAATCTTTGAAAGGCGCATCGCCGCCAATAACCGATAAAATCTGAGAGCTGGTACGCGCAAGTTCGCGGTTGTTTTTAATCACCAGCTGATTGAAATCGATAGCCCAGTTTTCGCGTTTGTTTTTGGGCGCACACTTCTCGTTAATCAAAGCCAGCTGTTGGTTCAGGTATTGGTTGTCTAAAACCAAGGCTGTGCACTGGGTAGGTTGATCGATGGCCGCCTCCGGAAAATCGATGCGCATCAAAGCGTTTTGAGGAGCGATAACAGTTTCTCCCGGCACGTAGTCGAAACTATCCATGCCTTCCAGGTGCATCACCTTTTTACCACGAAGCATGGAAGTGATGGTAACGCCATTAAAACGGAGGTGAAAATCTTCGGCTTGTTGCCTTGTTTCAAACACATTCAACTCGCAGAAATCAAGGTTGAATTTGGAACGGTGTTCCACCAGCGACTGTAGCTTTTCTACACGGGTGAGTTGGTATGGCAGTATATACTCCATTGTTAATTTGACGTACTGCTAAAATAAACTTATTGAGAAACAATATACTAGCCGCGTTCCGATATTGGGAATATTATGCTAATAATTGAAAATATACTCCCCTCCACTTGGGAAATGAATGTAGAGGTTTGAGAAAATCAAAAAGATAAACTCAATGGAAACATTAACATCTGCATTCCCATTCGTAGGGAAGCCAGTGGAATTTAAACCACGTTATGAAAATTTCATCGGAGGAAAATGGACTGCTCCGGTGGGCGGAGAATACTTTGATAACATTTCTCCTGTAACAGGTCAGGCCTTTACTCAAGCAGCACGTTCAGGCGCTGCCGACATTGATCTTGCCCTAGATGCTGCTCACAAGGCTTTTGAAACTTGGAGCAAGAGTTCAGCCGCTACACGATCTAACCTCCTATTGAAGATCGCGCAAATCATGGAAGATAATTTGGAATACCTCGCTACCATCGAAACCATCGACAATGGCAAGGCTATCCGCGAAACCATGGCTGCCGACCTTCCTTTGTGTATCGACCATTTCCGTTACTTCGCCGGTGTTATTCGCGCCGACGAAAGCACCATGTCTGAGCACGATGAGCATACGGTAAGCATCAACTTGCACGAGCCTATCGGTGTAGTTGGACAAATCATTCCTTGGAACTTCCCGCTTTTGATGGCGTCTTGGAAAATCGCTCCGGCTTTGGCTGCAGGTAACTGTGTTATCGTAAAGCCGGCTGAGCAAACGCCAACCAGCATCATGGCTTGGATGGAATTGATCCAAGAAGTATTGCCAGCGGGCGTATTGAACGTGGTGACCGGCTTCGGACCGGAAGCTGGAAAACCTTTGGCTACCTCGCCACGCATCTCTAAAGTGGCCTTTACCGGTGAAACAACCACCGGCCGATTGATCATGCAGTATGCTTCGGAAAACTTGATTCCGGTAACCATGGAATTGGGTGGTAAATCGCCAAACATCTTCTTTAAATCAGTGGCTGATGCCGATGATGACTTCTTTGATAAAGCAGCAGAAGGCGCGGTAATGTTTGCCTTAAACCAAGGTGAAGTTTGTACTTGTCCGTCTAGGATTTTGGTACACGAAGACATCTACGATAAGTTCATGGAACGCGTAGTAGCCAGAACCAAAGCCATCAAAATGGGCAACCCATTGGATCCAAGCACCATGATGGGCGCACAAGCATCCAACGACCAGTTTGAGAAAATCTTGAACTACATGGAAATCGGACGCCAAGAAGGAGCTCAAGTGCTTTGCGGCGGTGGTAAACATAACCTGAACAGCGGATTGGAGAACGGCTATTATATCCAGCCTACCATCTTGAAAGGACACAATAAAATGCGCGTGTTCCAAGAGGAAATCTTCGGTCCGGTAACTTCCGTAACTACATTTAAAACGGTTGAAGAAGCCATCGCTATCGCCAACGATACCTTATACGGTTTAGGTGCCGGCGTATGGACCCGCGATGCACACGAATTGTATCAAGTGCCAAGAGCGATTCAAGCCGGTAGAGTTTGGGTTAATTGCTACCATGCATATCCTGCTCATGCTCCATTTGGAGGCTACAAGAAATCAGGATTTGGTAGAGAAACCCATAAGATGATGTTGAACCATTATCGCCAAACCAAAAACATGTTGATTTCTTACGACAAAAAGAAGCTCGGTTTCTTTTAATACCTGATCATAAGTAAACCGGAAATTCCTCGGCTGCGGCAGGGGAATTTCTTTTTTAAAGACCATGGAATCATCTCAAAAAGTACTTCGTGTTTTGGCTGATACAGCCGCCCTGGAACTTATCGCTCGCTTAGAACAATCGTATGGTAAACTGATGTTTCACCAAAGTGGCGGTTGCTGCGACGGCTCTCAACCCATGTGTTTTCCCTTGGGTGAATTTATAGTGGGTTCTAGCGATGTCTTGCTTGGCTACGTAGGCACGAGCCCATTTTACATGAGCAAGGACCAATTCGAATACTGGAAACATACCCAACTCACCCTTTCGGTGGTGGAAGGCCGCGGATCCAGCTTCTCTATCGAAATCCCTTTAGGCTACCGCTTTATAATCAAGTCGAGGCTGTTTAGCGATGAAGAATTAGCGAGTTTAGAAAAGGATGATAGACCATAGAGGCTCTGTTCTACGCCGTGGTTGTCATGATAATTTAGGTGGTATCCGTATTGCGTTAGACACCTCTATGATAAAGAGATGAAGGGATGAGGAGGTGAAGTGAATTCAATTTTCTATCGTGCAAAATCAGCAGCACTGGGATTCTCCCGATAAATCACATCGGGACCAGTGAACGGATCAGAATTGAAACACTATAAACTAGAACAGAGCTACCCTAGACCATAGTTGTTGGTCTCGATATTCTTCTGGAGGTATTGTAAACTTCTAAATGTAGATCAACCTATTTAACCACAGGGTTCACAGAGTTTTCCGAAACAACTTTGCGGTTTGTCCATGGACCATAGTAGAGGCATTTGTTTAGCTAAATCAGAAATGAATATTGGGCCATTCAAAACTCAAAATTCACCCTTCATAATTGGCCAGTCCCGAAACTCGAAACCCGCCAACTCGAAACCCGTAACCACTCTCTTGTTTAGAATTAATCTACATGCTCAGAAGCTTACCTTTGTCGGGCTAAGAATACGCTTATGTCTGATCAACTCAACTGCCCTCAGTGCAACTACGAATACACTTACCCGGATGGCGACAAACAGGTTTGTCCGGATTGCGGTCATGAATGGAACCCCAATGAAGCCAGTGCTGAGCAGATGGAAGAATCCAGTGAAGATGTAGTACTCGACTCCAACGGCAACGCTCTTCAAAACGGCGATACCGTTATTGTAATCAAAGACCTTCCTGTTAAAGGCGCTCCAAAACCGGTGAAGGCCGGCACCAAGGTGAAAAACATTCGCTTAACCAACGGCGACCACAACATCGATTGCAAAATCGACGGCTTCGGAGCCATGGGACTCAAAAGCGAGTTTGTGAAGAAAGCGTAGGCCACGAAGTGGCCGGTGGGATTGTTGGAAGTAGGATCGTTTGATCGATAGGTCATTTGATATTTCAGAGTAATTCTTCGGTTTAAGTCACGGATTAAATCCACGAAATCTTTCTTCTATCTTTGGCTTAGGCAATAGCCCAGAACCTATTTCGTTAAGCCACCATGAACCGCATACTTTATAGTCTCCTTCTGCTCTTCATTTTTGCACCTAGCCGGGGACAGAACCCTGAAAAAATAAAAAAACTTAAAAAGCTCGGACTCGTCTATGTTCAGTACCCGTTTCTGTACATGGCTGAAACCGAAACCAGCAATGGAGCATACACGGAATATGTGAATTGGCTTCGGATTCATGCCGACAGCAACTCCTTAAAAGAAGCTTTGCCGGATACCCAAGCCTGGACCAAAATTTTATCGTACAACGAACCATTCGTTAAATACTATTTCTCCCATCAAGCTTACCAAGATTACCCTGTAGTGAATGTTTCTCAGGCGCAGGCAAGAGGCTATTGCCAATGGAAACAAAACCGACTCAATGAATTATTGAAAAAGGAAAACTCCGAAATCGATTCTGTGATTGTGCGTTTGCCAACGGAACAGGAATGGATGGACGCCGCCCGATCCGGATTATGCCAAGACGCCCCCTATCCTTGGGATGGCAGCGGCATTCGGAAAATGGACGAAAAAAGACGCAAAGGCATGATTCGCCTCAATGCCAGACGAACTATGCCGGTATTGGTTTCCAGACTGAATGACAATGGCATGATTACCACCCCGTTAAAATCCTATTGGCCAAATGAGATAGGCTTATGGAACATGAGTGGCAATGCGGCAGAATGGGTTGAAGAAAACGGTAAAACCAAAGGAGGAAGCTGGAACCAAGGCCCGCACCGCGCCCGAATCGACCAGCCCGGCTATTATGATGGGGATTCTAGTGCAAATTGTGAAACAGGTTTTCGCTATGTGGTAGAGATAGTGCGATTTAAAGCACAACCGGTACTGCCTTTTGAATTCAGCAAAAAGGCCTTTAAAAAAGATTTTCTAGCGATAAACGATAGCCTCTTCGCTCAGAACACAGAATTGAGCAATTACGCCTACCAGCAATTTTTGCTTGAAAATCCCAATCCCGAATACCGCATCCAATCGGAAAACTGGCAAAACCATACCCGCTATGCGTTTGTGCAACAGCAAGGAGTGTCCGGGCATTTTCCTGAACATCCGGTGGTAAATATCAGCTATGAAGCAGCTCAAGCCTATTGCACTTGGCTCACTAAAAAATACGAAACCTGGGAAGACAAACCCTATAAGAAGGTCGTATTCCGCTTACCGAGTCACGAGGAATGGGAAATGGCCGCAAGAGACGGGCGACCAGGATCTTTTTACCCATGGGGAGGACCATTTTTACGTAACAGCCAAGGTGCTTACCTTGCTAATTTTTGCCCACTCGAAGAACAGTACCTTGACCGCAACGATACAGGAGCACAGTTTTACGACTACCCTAATGGAAATAAAAGCATCAGTCGAGCCGTGGATGGAAGTGTCTTTTTATGTGTCGGGAAAAGCTATTACCCACTACTGAATGAATTGTATCAAATGGCAGGAAATGCGGCAGAGATGACCCAGACCAAAGGTGAAAGCCGCGGTGGTTCTTGGAATTCAAATCAGTTTGAAATTACCATTTCGGCCATAGGACACTATTCAAGTCCTAACCCCATGACCGGCTTCCGTGTTTTCATGGAAATACTCGAATTCTGAGCCAATTGGACAGTAAGGACGCCTTCTAATCGAGTATGTCTGATGTCCTATTATCCTTCCTGAATAAACTCCCATCTCAAAACTAAGGAGGACCTTTTAGGAGGCCGGTTCAACAGTTTGTTTAATTTTATAGTTAGGAGGTATACCCAGTAAGGAAAGCACATTCGAGTAGTCATGTAAAATTAACTACATTTGAATCACTAAGCTAAGCCTTCATTGGCTGGTTAATTTCATGAAAGCACTTCTCACGTTCATCCTAGTATGTTTTTCCTTAGCAGTCTATAGCCAAAACCTGGTTCCGAACCCAAGCTTTGAACTATTATACCGCTGTCCAAGCAAACATACTCAGCATTATAATGAGTTTGATACAATGATCTACGATTGGAAAATTCCATCATGGGGAACACCTGATATTCATTCAATCTGCACAAATCACCCCCGACTAAGTGTTCCTCTTTCTTACCAAGAATATAATTCAACAAGTTATTGTTATTCCTATCAGCAACCACGTACAGGAAGTAATTACCTTGAACTAGCTAATTATTCAGGTCTTCATAAAACAGGCGATTTAGTCCAAACAAGGTTAATAAACCCCCTTCGAAAGAACTTAGTCTATAGGATCGCTTTCTACATTTCCATCAACGATTGCAGTGGCTACTATTCGGATGGGGCTGGGGCCTATTTAAGTAAAAACAAGCCGGAAGATTTTAGACCTAACTTTAATCCTAATGATTCCTGTTATAGGACCATCTGCCCAAAGATCTACCCGCAAGTGAGGTGGAAAGGAGGCATTATCCGAGACACCTCCAATTGGACCTTGATTGAGGGCTTTTACAAAGCCGAAGGAGGTGAGGAATGGATTACAATCAGCACCTTCCATGATAATAACACTCAAATTGATAGTTTTAACTCTAGAACGTTGTGGCTTTACCTTGACGATGTTTCAGTAGAATATGAATACTACATCAGCGCTGACAAAGACAGCATTTGTGAATGTGATTCTGTTCAACTTAGTGCTACTGATGATGAGCCTCACTTTTTCTCCTTTTCGTCTGATGGCGCTAACCCAATGTATGGTAATCCGAAGCTCTACCTCTGCAATTCAAAAGTCATCTACTATTTTAGAAATCAGGTGTTAATAGACAGCATCCCTATTGTTTCTAAAAAGCAAAGCGATAACGTTTCAATTCCAAGTATTCTCTGTCCTGATTCCATGGTTTCGCTAAATCTGCCCCATTTTGATTCAACCCAGTATTACTTAAATAATAACAAAATAGAGACAAACCCGCTGATTGTGTGGGTATCAGATCGATATAGCTTGCGTAGTGCTAGCCCTTATTTCTGCTCAATAGATACAAATTTTACACTGGTAACACCTGCATTTAGCGAGGGTTTTGACACCGTCTTTTGCATTGATGACAAGCCCGGCATTACCTTGTCTACTCAACATGCGTTTACCCAATACACTTGGTTTCCTGATCAAATCCATGCGGAAGAGCTATGGGTAAACAACCCAAACCAGTATACCCTATTGGCGAAAGACAGCCTCCATTGTTTACACACCTTTTTGTTTCAAGTCAAGACCCTTTGCACACCGAAACTTTGGATCCCAAACGCCTTCACGCCAGGAAGCAGTCCGGGGAAAAACGACCTCTTTGAAGTGAAAGCAGAATATGTGAGCAACTATTCCTTGCGCATATACAACCGGTGGGGACAACTGGTATTTTCGTCCAATCAACCCACCAAACAATGGGACGGAACTTTCCAAAGTTTAGCTTGCCCTGCCGGAGTATATTTCTACCAATTTGATGGAACCGGAATCGAGCCCGGTCATTCACTTAACCAAAGCGGCACGATTCAGTTGCTGAGGTAAAACCCTCTTGCATACTCCTTTACAAAACCGGAAGATTCTTTTAGGAGGCCGGTTCAACAGTTTGTTTCGATGTTGAACTCTACACTTTCTTCTGTGTAGAATTGAAGTTTAAAATTCATCCTCGGGGTCAAAAGGAATGTCCTCATCCGGGTCTTTGTCGAAGGGACCAACGCCCGGCGGATTGAAAAGTCCCCAGCGGTCAATTACATAGTCTTCCTTTTCGAATGCTGCCACCCAATCAATAAACAAGAGTCGGAACTCTTCAATCAGATTGCGCACAATGTGAAAGTACTCCACTTCTTCAAACCCGAACATCGCTAAGCTGTGGTATTGCACTTTTAAATCGCGCGCTGATTTCCGAATTATGGCGGCATTCTCCATCTTTATATCATACAGTTCTCCCGCCTCTGCCCCGGCAATTTTCGCCATAATCATCATGGAATCAGATAAGATATGTTCTTTGGTGATTTGCAGGGCGTCATCGTCTTCCGGAATAAGCTCGGCAATCTGTTTAACCACCTCGAATATTTCCTCGGCCTTCTGGTAGAGCGGTAGTTTTTTATAGCCGGTCAGGTCATCATCTAACATAGTTTAAGGGCTTGGTTCAGGCGTCAAGATAGAAAAGCTTGGCTGAAATCCGGGTCTCAATAATGTCAAATTCTGCGCATTTCGAATTGTCTTTTATGAAGAATGGATTGATGATGCTCTTCCAGCAATTCGCGAGGAATTAGTCCATCAACACCCTCACTCTCCTCGTTCCAGAGCCGGATTGAAGCATCAGCACGTACATGCCTTTCGCTAGCAAAGACAAATCAATTTCCGAATGACCTTCTAAATTAGCCGTGAAGACAGAACTGAATACCTGCTTTCCATCCATGGAATAAACCGAGAACTGAATAGGCTCCGAACTTTCCGGCGGATAAGCTACATGAACAATTCCGCTAGAGGGGTTTGGGTAGATTTGGAACCTTAGGTCTTGTTCCGACTTCACCCCGGTTGCCAGCCCAATTTGAAAGTGAACGGTAGAATCTACCGGGTTCACATAGGTACAACTATCCGGGGTGTTCGAGGGATTTACGGTGTAGTTTACATCATATTCTCCGGTATCGAGCATGTCTAAAAACAGCAAAGTATCATGGGTCATAACTACAGTTAATGGGCCCAAATAGACACATTGGGAGATGGAAAAACTATCCCCTATTCGCTCCACTTCATATCCAAAGCTTCCATACGAAGAAGAGAAGCGCGTCCTCAACTGCACAAAGACACTATCCCCCGACTTTGGATTAAATGGCACAATGTATTGATCCATAATGCGAATACTCTGGGCTTCTAGTGATTGCGGAACGACTTGCAAAAGAAAAAAGAGAAGTAGGAGTTTCTTCATAGGTTTCATATTAAGAAAAAAAAACGGACAAAATTGTGTTCGATATCTAAACGAAATGAAGTCTAATTGAGTTGGTTGTTAGAAAAAAGTATAGTCGCATTCAATCTTCCCCTCCGCACTACTGAATCTATCGGACAAAACCACTATAATCCTTAAAATGGTAAATCTAATTAATTGACTATTAATAACCTATGTCATGTTTAAAAGGAGCTTAGGTACTACCTTCGAGTTAACTTAGCAAAGAAAATTTGCCGGATGGTTCAGATAAAAGCATTGAACAGATTCCTCCAAACGGAATGCTTCCTTTCATAACTTGAAGCTCAAAATGTTAGGAGTTGTGGCTCATTTTCTGGCAAAATTGAGCTTGTACCATGGTATCGTTGAGCTCTATACCTTCTGAACTAGAATAAAAGTAGATGAAGATTAATAGCGTTCATTTGCGAATAAAGCCAAATCT
>SBGR01000008.1 GCA_006226545.1 Bacteroidota bacterium
GGCCCCGAAGGGGTCTAACATTGGTAGCATAAAGGTATTCCCAATTGAAAGGAACCCCGAAGGGGTGAAACAAAAAATCCAAAATAGGTATTGGTGGGCAAGGGCTGGTCGCGGCCAAGCCCTACAAGTTTAAGATAGAATTCGAATGCGTAAATCAGTCCAACGATCCTACAATCCTACTCCCGATGAATATCGGGACCTACTTTTTCCCTGCTATCATCCCCGCTACTTCCGGCCAAAGCTCATCCATGGCATCGCGGTCGTCGATAGGGAAACTTTGGTATTGGCCGTTTTCATAATACACTAGGCTTTCATGCTCCGGCCTGCTGGCTTTGAGCGATTGAAACAGTTCCGGGTCTTTCACATGCCGGATGCGCTCATTAAATTTCAAATTGAGACCTTGGTACATTTCATTAGCCGTGGCCTTCCGAATCTTATTGGTTAACAGAATTAAATGGGCATTGGGATTTTTAGTCACGTCTCTACCCAGAAAATAGTAGTAGGCTGTGCAGTTCCAGCAGGTGCCTGGCGTGGCCACCAATATCCAAGTGCCTTTGCCTTCGCTTAACGAATCCAAGCGCAGCTGCATCGCTTCGCTAGAAAGTAAAGGCTTTTCTTTTGGCCCCTGACATGAGCTTATCGCTACCAATACAAGTATCGCTATAAGGATCTGCTTCATGGCTTTAGACGAATTACCGTTTCGTAGACCTTGCCGTTTAGGTCATCGTAGAATAAAGAGATAGTAGAGTTGTCGATATAGTTAAAGTTATTAGGGAACCCGGCCGTTCCTTCAAAGCGGAACACAATGTTCTCTTTGCTTTGATCTTGAAGTTCAACTACTTCTACTGTATTCAATTTAGCATCATAGTCATATACATTTCGTAGTAAAATTAGGTTCCCCTGATTGCCCAAAACCATGGCATCTTTGTTCCAAGTAATAGAATCCTTTTGTTGAGCTGAAAAAACTTGCTGAGCATGAATTTTCCCATCTTGCCAAGCTAAGCGAAATTGATTTTTAAAGATGCTAGGCAATGGGCCGTCGAATTTTGGACATGAATCAGGATGAACCAACATAAAATTCCCGGTGTTGAGGTTATACCAAGCAAACTGCGGACAGTCTTTTAGTTGGAGCGGGTTTTCATAAATACTTACATCTTTGGTCAGAGCAAGTAAACCTGTATCAGTCTTATAGTAGAGCGAGGCACTATAATCTCCTAAGTCAATATTGTATACCGAAGTATCCAATGTATCATGAACTGCATAATTCAGATTTAAAGGCCCCTCGAGTTTGCCGTCTGTACGGATTAGGAACATTTTCCAGGCTTTGTTTAGACCATAGCCTTTTTCATTTCTCCGATGAGTCATGAAATTGTATGCAAGGCTCACTAAAATGGTCTGATCGTCTACTTTGTCCAAACGGTGGATATAAAAATCCGGTAATCCATTAACAAAATCGCTTTCAAGATCCCTGCAATGAAGTATTTCAATATCCGGGTCCAATCCTTTACTAATACTGTCCCAATAGCTCCCATCAAACCTATGCAATAACCTAGGCTTAGTTTCAGCCAAGGTATCGGCTAGCTCATACAACGACTCATCTGTGGCGATATAGTATTTGTTGTCTACTCGGATCAGCTGGGTGCGCACTTCACTCAGTTCTTCCAATAAAGGCCATTTTAGTTGGGTGGTTTCAACGCTGATGCGGGGTTTCGATTGGCAAGCCCACACAAAACAGAGCAGGAGGGCCCAAAGCAGTTTAAGGTTCATACAGCAATATACGTATTAGAGTGGCACAAATCGACAATCGTATATTGGGGCTGGTCACGACCGACCCCCCTACAAAATGAACATAGGATGTAATTAGGTAAATCAGTCAAACGATACGACGATCCTACAGTCCTACTTTCAAAATGATTCATCCATTCAAAATCAAGTAAAGCTCCTTGAAAATGCGCATTTTTGCAGGACCATGATCATCGATTTATCCAATAAAAACGCACTGGTTTGCGGTAGCTCAGACGGCATCGGAAAATGCATCGCGTTGCAACTCGCTGAAGCCGGAGCACATATCACCTTACTCGCCAGAAACGAAATCAAACTTCAACAAGTATTGTCTGAACTGGATACGAGCAAAGGACAAAAACACAACTACCTCGTAGCCGATTTTTCCAATCCGGCCGATGTAAAACAGGTGGTTGACCATGCAGCAGCTACCAATGTTTACCATATTTTAGTGAACAATACCGGCGGCCCTCCGGGTGGACCTATCACCCAAGCCACAGATGCGGCTTTCTATTCCGCGTTTCAAGCCCACCTCATCAATAACCATCACCTGGTTCAGGCGGTTTGGGAAGGCATGAAAAACAGTGGCTACGGACGTATCATCAACGTGATCTCTACCAGCGTGAAGATTCCACTGAAAGGACTAGGCGTTTCCAATACCATCCGCGGCGCGGTTGGCAATTGGTCGAAGACGCTTTCTCTGGAGTTGGCGCCGTTTGGCATCACCGTAAACAATGTATTGCCGGGAGCCACTAAAACCGGTCGCCTGAGCAGCATCATTGAAAACAAAGCCGATAAAGCCGGACATGAAATCACCGAGGTGGAAGCGGAGATGTTATCTGAGATTCCGATGGGCCGATTTGGTAGTCCGGATGAAGTAGCTCACGCGGCGGTATTCCTTGCTTCCAAACAAGCAGCTTATATCACCGGTACCAATATCGTGGTTGACGGGGGCAGAACAGGAAATTTATAAGCGATGAGCAATAAAGGAAAAGTATGGATTGGCGCTCTGCGTTTGCGCACCCTGCCCTTGGCGGCCGGCGGTATTATCCTGGGAAGCTTCTTACCTGAAGTTTACCCCAATCACTTTTCTTGGACCGTATTTGTTTTGGCCTTGCTCACGGCCTTCGGATTGCAAATCACCTCCAACCTGGCCAACGATTATGGCGACTTTGTAAAAGGCACCGACAACGAAAAACGGGTTGGTCCGGAGCGCGCGCTTCAGAGTGGCATGATTCAGCCTGCTGAGATGAAACGAGCGCTGATCTTCAGCGTGGCAAGCACCTTTTTACTGGGTAACCTCTTGCTGTTTTTATCATTCGGCACGGAAAACTACCTCAGCGCATTGCTGATGCTAGCGGTGGGCATAGCCGGAATCTGGGCCGCCATCAAGTATACGGTGGGTGCAGGGGCTTACGGATACTCGGGTTTTGGCGATCTATTCGTTCTGGTATTTTTTGGCTTGGTCTCCGTAGTGGGCGCAAGCTTCTTGTACCTAGGCGAACTTTCACCGCACATGATCTGGCCGGCCTTGAGCTATGGCTTTCTGTCGGTAGGCGTATTGAACATCAACAACATGCGCGATATCGACAACGACCGCAACTCCAATAAACACACCTTGGTGGTAAAGATGGGAGCGCAATCGGCCAGGGTATACCACGGTTTTCTGATTTTGGGAGCGATGGTGTCCATGGCGGTCTATTTCTATAGCTCAGAACTCAGTGCTTCCAGCGATTCTGTATTCAAATACATTTGGATGCTCTCCTTTATTCCGGTATTGATTAATACCGCAGGTGTTTTAAAGAAGAAGGCACATGCATCTGAATACAATGCCTACCTTAAAGGCTTATCGCTAGGCACCTTGGCGCAGGTGATCATTTACGTTATCCTGATTCAATCATTGGCTTAATGAGACTTGTTGCACGGATAGTACCCTACGATTTAGCATTGATCAAACCGGCCAAGACCAGCCGGAATACTCTTACACACAAAAAACTGTTCATCCTCGAATTGCGAGAGGGTGACCACATAGCTTACGGTGAAATCAGTCCGTTTGAAGGATTGAGTGTCGACGATAGGCCGGAGTTTGAGTTGAAATTGAATGAAGTGATCAACTCCATCAATGAAGGAAACGACCCACGTGAATTTGATCTAGCGAATTGGCCGAGCATCCGTTTCGGTTTGGAATCGGCGCTACGCGGACTGGCTTTTGATTCGCCCTTCACCTTTTTCGATACCCCTTTCACCAAAGGCCAACAGGCTATTCCCATTAACGGCTTGATTTGGATGGCACCCAAAGAGGAAATGCTGGAGCAGATTGAAGCTAAGATTGCCCAAGGCTTCAATTGCATAAAGATGAAGGTGGGCGCTTTGGATTTCGACGAAGAATGTCGCCTCTTGGAAGCAGTTCGCAAACGTTATTCGGCATTTCAGATTGAGCTAAGGGTGGATGCCAACGGAGCCTTTCCGGCAGCAGATGCTTTAGCGATGTTGAAAGATCTCCATCGTTTTGAATTGCATTCGATAGAGCAGCCGATTAAAGCCGGACAATGGGATGCCATGGCTAAGCTCTGCCGAGAATCGAAATTGGCCATCGCCTTAGATGAAGAACTTTTAGGTATCCATCCGGAACAAGAAGGAAAAGCGATGTTGACGCAAATTCGTCCGCCGTATATCATTCTCAAACCAGGATTATTAGGCGGCTTTGAAATCTCAGATCAATGGATAGCCGAAGCGAACAGGGTAGAAGCAGGCTGGTGGGTCACCTCGGCTCTGGAATCTAATATAGGTTTAAATGCCATCGCTCAGTATACCGCATCGCTTCAAACCAGCTTGCCACAAGGCCTAGGAACCGGACAATTGTACCACAACAACATTGCTTCTCCACTGGAGATTCAGGCAGGCACATTACGCTGGAATTCTAACCTGAAATGGGAGCTCCCGAAGAGTTTGCAGGGATAGAAAAAAGCGATATATTTGGTGTGCTATGCCAACGCAATTTATCAGCAAAATGAACCGCACTGAAGCGGGTTTTCACCTTCTCATTACCTTGTCATTATCCGATGGAGGAAGTTCTGAGCCGGAGCTTTCTGTGGTGAGCGATTTTTTGGAAAATGCCTTTTCCGGAAAGATTGACCTCATCAAGGAACAAGCCTTCCTAAAAGCTTTACCGATGGAAGAGTTGGAAAGTCATTTTGCAGAAGTAGCTTCACGTTTTTATGCCATCTCAGAACCGGAAGACCGTTACCGTTTGCTCGACTTTGCTATGCAAGTAGTGATGGCGGATCAAGAGATGAAGCCGGAAGAAAACAAACTCATCAACCAGCTTTACGATAGCTGGGATATGGCTTAATCACGCCGTACTAGTATTCTCGTAGTTTTTAGTACCTTAGGTTTACTAAAAAAGAACCTATGAGAAGAATCAAACGCTTTAACATCTACCAAACAGCGAAAGTTGCTGCCGTGGTTTACTTTATTATTTCCCTCATTTTTGTTGTCCCATTTTTTTTTCTGATGTCGAGTAGCATGCGCGATATGCCCGGAGCTCAGAGTAATGCAATTTGGAGTGTGTTTGCAGGTGTGGGATTAATATTTGTTCCAATTTTGTATGCCGGATTTGGCTTTGTCGGAACGGCCATTTTCTGCGGTATTTACAATTTGGTTTCCGGCTGGACCGGCGGAATTGAAGTTGAAGTAGAAGAAGTTTAATAACCAAGCTCCGCAAGGGGCTTTTTCTTTAGCGACGTCCTTCCGTTTTATCGTATTGGAATTGACGTAATCAATGAACTTTCCATCAGGGTAATTCATTAAATTTACGCAAAGAACCTACCCATTTCTAGCTTTCGACTAAGATGGGTAAATGAACTATTGAATTGGATGAATCTTCGCCTGGTAATTTTTACGGTACTCGTATCCTTGCTTGCCTTAGCCTGCAAGAAGTCAAGTCCAGACACGCCTTTGGTTGTTGCAGAGCTACCTGAAGAGCAATTTGACAATCCTGTAAACTATGTTCAGAATCCGAATTTTCCGAATATTGACACCGCCTTGGAAAATCTGTTACAAGGAAAAACCATCGTCAACGTAGAGTGGCAGCAATTTGGCGATTTTTATCTGTTTCAACCGGATACCCTCGTTTATCGTGCTTTGGTCAATCCAAGTAAACCAAATTCACTCATTTTGAGTTGTCTAATTAAGGACCCCTTACGCAATTATAATCCCGGCATATTTGAGTATGACCTAGTGCATAATCGGCTTCAGCTTTTATTCAACACCTTACTGATTGTAACTGAATTATCGATGAATGAAAACGGTGACTTACTCTTTATTGACAATGATAATGTTTGGCTTTGGAATACTTCGCTGACTTTGCCAAAACGGGTTGTGACTGGGGTTACGTGCACCTCTGTAACATGGAAACAGAATGGTACTCAGATAGCCGTTATTCACGCCTATCCTTTGGCGCAAAAACAAGATTTAGTTTTCTACTCTACAAATTTTGCTGTTGATTCATTCCGGGTTACTAAAATGAATTATTTAAACTTATGGCCGCTTGATCGTTATATGATAGCCCAAGGCTATTTATACTATGACCTTGATACCGATTCTGCTTTTATCAATACAATTAACCCCAATGTAGGTGCTTTTCGCAGAGGCTGCATGACACGAAAAGGAGAACTGCTGTATGGAACTACAAAGGGTAATTTGGCTTCCTATAATTTTGGAACAAAAGCCATCACACCAATCTACCAAGGTTATATTTCTGAGTTTATGGGCGGCCCTTCTTTTTCAATACCCGACTCGAGCGTATACTTTTTATCGGGCAAATACTATCTACGCAACGCCACTCAATTGGATAATAGATCCCGAATCTACAAAATGGGTATGAATGCCTCAAACCCTACTTTGATCAAGGAGTTTAGGTGAATCGAGCGTTTTTTAAAGAACCTTAGCGAAGTCCTTCCATCTGAATCTGCACTTCGCAGAAATCGTATTCCACTTTCATGTTGGAGGCTACTAGCACCAATTGATTTTGGCATTCGCCGATGACGCGTTTGTACAAGTCCACCCCGGCATCGTCTAGGTTGGTACAGGGCTCATCCAAGAAGAGCACCGGAACGTCGGCAGCCATTGCGGCTAAAAGCTTAACTCTTTGTCGCATGCCGGACGACAGCTGTTTTAAGGCTTTGTTTTTCGCTGCATCTAATCCGCTTTCCTCGTAGATACGGGCTATGCTCCAGTCGGCTTTCATCGGCTTGAGCTGAAAATGTAAACTCAGAAATTCATCAATGGTAAAATCTTCCGGCAGCTCAAGCATCGGAGAGCTTAACGCATAATGCTTGTACCACACATCGTCTTCGAGTTTGGCGCCGTTTTGCTCCCACTTGATATGACCACGGCTGATGGCATAGAAACCAGCCAGCGCCATGAGCAAGGTACTTTTACCGGAGCCGTTGTGGCCTAGGATAGCATAGGACTTGCCCGACTCAAATCGGTAGTTAAAGTCTTTGAAAATCCAGTCGCGACCGAACTTTTTCCCGGCTTGTTCAACAAGGATGTCCAGTCTGTCTGCCATCAATCGCGTTTAGAAGAATAGCCTTTCATTACCCCACGGTCGGAATCGCGGATAAAGCTGATGATTTCGTCGCGCTCTTTGGTAGCCGGCATCTCCGCTTCAATTATGGATAAGGCTTTGGAGTTGTTATAGCCTCTTAAATAGAGGTTACGGTAGATCTCTTGAATTTCGTTGATTTTCTCTGCTGTGAACCCGCGGCGACGTAAACCAATAGAATTCACGCCCTCATACGAAAGCGGCTCACGCGCTGCCTTGGTATACGGCGGAACATCTTTACGCACCAAGGAACCACCGGAGATGATCACATGCGATCCGATGTTCACAAATTGATGCACCGCCGATGTGCCACCTACAATGGCATAATCGCCAACGGTAACGTGCCCGGCAAGCTGTACTGAATTCGCTAGAATACAACCGCTCCCTATTACGCAATCGTGAGCAACGTGGGTATACGCCATAATCAGGGTATTGCTTCCTATCTGAGTTTTATTGGCAGCAGAGGTACCTCTGTTTACTGTGGCACATTCGCGGATAATGACATTATCGCCAATGATAACCGTGGTTTCTTCACCGGCAAATTTCAAGTCTTGCGGAATAGCTGAAATAACAGCACCCGGAAATATCTTACAGTTTTTACCGATGCGTGCACCTTCAAAGATGGTCACGTTCGATCCAATCCAAGTTCCTTCACCAATCTCCACGTTCTTGTGGATGGTTACGAAGGGTTCAATTACTACGTTGTCTGCAATCTTCGCTTGTGGATCGACGTAGGCTAGAGGCTGTATCATTGGTCTTTGTTTCTCGGTTCAAAAATTAGTTGGCAGTGGCGGCTACACTTTCCTGTGGCTCAGCCGGAGCTTTGTCGCGAATAACCTGCGCAACCATCTCTGCTTCTGTCACCAGTTTTTCACCTACATAAGCACTTCCTTTCATGATACATACACCACGGCGGATTGGCGCGATGAGCTCCATGCGTAAGATGAGTGTATCTCCCGGTACTACTTTCTCCTTGAACTTGGCATTGTCAATCTTCATGAAGTAGGTACTGTAGTTTTCCGGATCAGGAACCTTGCTCAATACCAATACACCACCTGCCTGAGCCAATGCTTCAATTTGCAAAACGCCAGGCATAATTGGGTTTTCCGGGAAGTGACCTTGGAAGAAGTATTGATCGCCGGTAATGTTCTTCACCGCTACCACGTGATTAGCAGTGAGCTCAATCACCTTATCTACCAATAAGAAAGGAAACTTGTGCGGAAGCAATTTCGAAATTTCTGAATGCTCGTATACCGGTTTCTTGCTTGGGTCGTAATGCGGGATATCGGCTTTCGCTCTTTTCTTTTTGATGAGCGCCTTAATCTTTTTAGCGAAGGCTACGTTCGCTGCGTGGCCCGGACGAGCTGCCATAATCTGCGCACGGATAGGCATGCCAATCAAGGCAAGGTCGCCAATCAAATCAAGCAACTTATGACGCGCAGGTTCGTTCTGGTAGCGCAAGTCTACGTTGTTCAGAATACCTTCTTTTCTAACCTCTACTTTCGGCTTATTGAAAAGCTGAGCGAGGTGTTCCAGCTCATTGTCTTCTACGTGACGATCCACGATAACAATAGCATTGCTTAAGTCGCCACCTTTAATCAGGTTTTGAGAAAGCAACATCTCCAACTCATGCAAGAAGCAGAAGGTTCTGCTCGGTGCAATCTCCTGTTGGAAGTCTTTCAGGCTCATCACGGAAGCGTGCTGGCTACCCAAAACCGGTGAGTTATAATCCACCATAACGGTTAAGCGATAGTCATCTAAAGGCATGGCAATCATTTCCAAACCTTTGTCGTCTTCTTCGTAATGAATATTCGATGGCACAACAAAGTACTCGCGCTCGGCGTCTTGTTCGATGCTGCCCACCTTTAAAATTTCATTCACAAAAATCTCGGCGCTGCCGTCCATAATTGGAATTTCCGGACCGTCGAGTTCAATTAATACGTTGTCGATTTCCAATCCGGCCAATGCGGCAAGGATATGTTCAACGGTATACACACGAGCACCATTTTGCTCAATGGTAGTGCCGCGTGAAGTGTCTACTACATTGTCTACATCGGCATCTACAATAGGCGCACCTTCGATGTCTACGCGTTGAAATTTATAACCGTGGTTTTCGGCCGCTGGCTTCAAAACCATATTTACCAAAGCGCCGGTATGCAATCCAACACCTGATAAGTTCACTGTACCTTTAAGGGTAGTCTGTTTCACGAGTTCGTTTCCTTATTATTTAACGTATCTACAATCTGTGCAATTTCTCGTCGCAGTTCCGCGACTTGCTTATCGAGCTTCGGCAAATTTCTGAATACTGCCTGAGCTTTCAAATGTTCTTTTAATTCTCCTGCCGGAGAACCCATCCAACCTTTGTATGGTTCTTTGATGCTTCCCAAGATGCCACTTTGTGCACCAAACTGAGAACCATCGGCTATCACGATATGTCCGGCAAAGCCAACTTGGCCGCCCACTACATTCTGTTTACCTAACTTGGTACTACCGCTAATGCCGGTCTGAGCTGCAATCACGGTATTTTCACCAATCTCCACATTGTGTGCAATCTGAATCAAATTATCCAGTTTCACACCGCGCTTAATCAAAGTGCTTCCCATGGTGGCTCTATCGATGCTGCAATTGGCGCCAATCTCCACATGGTCTTCAATTACCACATTTCCGGTTTGCGGAATTTTTTTATAGCTGCCGTCTTTTTGTGGGGCAAAGCCGAATCCGTCTGATCCGATAACGGTACCGGAATGGATGATGCAATTGGAGCCTACCACACAGCCTGAATATACACGTACACCGGCATAAAGAACGGTATTATCGCCAATGATGGCATTGTCGCCAACATAGGCATTGGGGTAAATTTTGACGTTATCACCTATCGAAGCATTCACGCCAACATAAGCGAAAGCACCAACGTAAATGTCGTTGCCAACCTTGGCTGTTTCATCGATAAAGGAAGGTTGTTCTATGCCTTTCTTGTGCAAAACAGCATCAAAGAACTTGCTCAAAATGAGGGTGAAGGCACTGTATGGATCCTTAACACGGATCAAGGTAGTTTTCAGCTCTTTCTCCGGTTGGAAATTTTCGCTTACCAATACAATGGCCGAATCGGTATCGTAAATATGGCTTTCGTATTTGGGGTTCGCTAAGAAGGAGAGGGATGCATGGTCGCCTTCTTCAATTTTGGAGACCCGCTCTATCACTGCGTTTGCATTGCCTTCAAGCTGGCCATCTAGGATTTCGCAAAGTTCGGATGCTTTTAGTTGCATAAGCTTAAAATTAGTGCAAGTTAGCTATTTGTAGGAACAAAGGAAGTGTTTGCGAACGCTCTGCTTGAGGGCGTTCAGGTTATAGTTGTCGGATGCTTCGGCGATATCTATCACCTCACCACTTTTGAGCAGTAGCCCAATTCCTCGGGTGCTGCTATCGTAAGCATTGTTTTCCAGCTTGCCTGTATACACAAAATAGTGAATCTCATCCAAAGGCACATTCAGTCGCTTGGCCACCTTCTCTTGTTCTTCTTTTACCTGTTCTTTGGTGAACGCCGATTTTTGAACTTGAATCTTAGGAAGTTGGCGGTGAATCATTTTATAACACAAGGTAGAAAGCACCGGGTCAGGGTGGTTCATCCAAACCTTGATAGAACTCATGATGTCGTTATCGTCTAACAACGAAAACATCTCCAGCTCCTTATCGCTCAAAACATTGTCTTGTCGGCCTGCCTCATTGTACAAGAAAAAATGAAAGGCCGGCGTGCAAAAGAGCTCTTGGCCTTGTCCGGCAAGCTCCTTGGCGCGTTCCAAGATTTTAAGTAACAGCTCTTCAGCGGCTACCACCGTTTTGTGTAAGTATACCTGCCAGTACATCAGCCTTCTAGCGATGATGAACTTCTCGATGGAGTAGATTCCTTTTTCTTCCACCACCAGGTTATCGTCCTTCACATGCAGCATCTTGATGATTCGGTCTGAGCTGACAACGCCTTCCGAAACGCCGGTATAAAAGCTGTCGCGACGCAGGTAATCCAATCGGTCCATGTCGAGTTGCGATGAAACCAACTGATGCAAGAACTTCTTAGAATAGGTGTCTTGGAATATTTGTATAGCGATGGAAAGTTTGCCCTTGAACTCACGGTTCAGCGATTCCATCATCGCTAAAGAAATGTCTTCGTGGTGAACCCCTTTTACAATGGTATGTTCCAAGGTATGGGAAAACGGCCCGTGACCGATATCGTGTAATAAGATAGCGATGCAGGCTCCTTCCGCCTCTTCCTCGCTAATCTCTACACCCTTGCTGAGCAAGTTTTTCAAGGCCTCGTTCATCAAAAACAAAGCGCCTAAAGCGTGGTGAAAGCGAGTATGGTTGGCTCCGGGGAAAACCAAATGACTCATTCCCAGCTGGCGTATGCGACGCAAGCGTTGGAAATAAGGATGTTCAATCAAGTCGAACAAAATGTCGTATGGCAGGGTTAAGAAGCCATACAGCGGGTCGTTGATGTTTTTCTTTTTATTCAAGAGAATCGGGGCAAAGGTAAGGCTATTGCGCAAAGCAGGAAACGAATGTCGCTAAAACAGTAAGATTCGCAGGTGAGCCGTAAAACCGGGAATTCTACCTATTAATTCTGGTCTGCTTTCCGTGTCCTTTCTTTTTTCTGCACCTTTGTGCAAGGATTTGAACCGAATACCGTTAGAGAGACATGGCAATTGAAATACTTTGGGCAGACGACGAGATTGATCTTTTAAAACCACACGTGCTTTTCTTACAAGGAAAAGGGTATAGCGTAACTACCGTGAACAGCGGTATCGACGCTATCGAAGCAACTGAAACCAAACGCTTCGACCTGATTTTCTTGGATGAAAACATGCCGGGCATTTCCGGATTGGAAACCCTGAATCGCATCAAAGAAAAGATGAGCGATGTACCGGTGGTGATGATCACTAAAAGTGAAGAAGAGTACATCATGGAAGAGGCCATCGGTTCTAAAATTGCCGATTACCTCATCAAACCGGTGAATCCAAATCAGATCCTCCTTACCATTAAAAAGATAGTAGACAACCGTCGCTTGGTAAGTGAAAAAACAGCGCAGGGCTACCAACAAGATTTCAGAAACATCTCCATGACCTTCATGGACGACCTCGATTTTGAAGCTTGGAAAGGTGTTTACCGTAAATTGGTTTACTGGCAGCTGGAGCTGGAATCGAGCAAAGACAGCGGCATGGCCGATGTACTCAATACCCAAATCAACGAAGCCAACCACAATTGGGCGGATTTTATCAGCAAGAACTACATCAACTTTGTGCACAACCGCGATCCAAAAGCGCCGTTATTGAGTCATGAATTGCTACGACGCAAAGTGATTCCGCATATCGACGGCGAGACACCGGTGATTTTTTTGCTCATCGATAACCTGCGTTTTGATCAATGGAAGGCAATCCAGCCTTTGTTGTCAGAATACTTCCGTGTAGACGATGATGACCTGTACATGAGCATCTTGCCTACCACCACACAATACTGCCGTAACTCCATCTTTGCCGGCTTGATGCCTTCAGAGATTGAAAAACGTTTCCCTAAACTTTGGAGTAACGACGAAGACGAGGGCGGTAAAAACATGCACGAGCGCGAGTTCTTGGAAGACCAATTGAACCGCACCCGAAAAGACACCAAGCTGCACTATGTTAAGGTGACCAACCTTGAAGGCGGTAAAAACCTGGTGGATTCTATTCCTAACTTCTTGCAATACGACTTGAGTGTTATCGTCTACAACTTTGTGGATGCGCTATCGCATGCCCGTACCGATGTATCGCTCATGCGTGAGCTTTCGGAAGATGAGGCGGCCTACCGCTCGGTTACCCAAAGCTGGTTTGAGCACTCGCCTTTGTTTGAAGCCTTGAAGCGCATCGCTGATAAGAAATTTAAACTCATCATCTCCACCGACCACGGCTCAGTAAGGGTGCATGACCCGGTTAAAATTGTGGGAGATAAAAACACCAATACCAACCTTCGCTACAAACAAGGTAAAAACCTTAACTACAATCCGAAAGAGGTATTTGAAATCAAGAAGCCGGAAGACGGATTTTTACCGAAACTGCACGTGAGTTCAGGTTATGTGTTTGCGCAAGAGAACACCTTCTTCGCTTACCCGAACAACTACAACTATTACGTGAAGTACTACAAAGACACCTTCCAGCACGGAGGTATCTCCATGGAAGAGATGATGATTCCGATTATCCAGCTCACCCCGAAACCTTAATGCAGTATAACGTTTCAAGCCCAGAGGCCTGGCCAGCGTTTGTACAAACG
>SBGR01000028.1 GCA_006226545.1 Bacteroidota bacterium
CTCCGCCCTTAGCTCTCCGCCCTTAGCTCTCCGCCCTTTGCTTTTTTCACCGCTTCCACCGTACTTTGAACGCATGTCGCTAAACGCGGGTAAAAAGATCTATTTCGCTTCCGATTTCCACCTCGGCGTTCCAACTAAAGCTGCTTCGCTAGAAAGAGAAAAACGCATAGTTCGTTGGTTGGATGAAGTGAAAAAGGATGCCGCTGAAATCTGGCTGATGGGCGACATCTTCGATTTTTGGTTCGAGTACAAACATACCGTGCCGAAAGGCTATACCCGTTTGCTGGGTAAGTTGGCCGAATTGAGCGATGCAGGAATCAAGTTATTCGCCTTCTCCGGCAACCACGACATGTGGATGTTCGGGTATTTTGAAGAGGAATTGAACATTCCGGTTTACCATGAACCAATTACACGTGAGTGGAACGGGAAACGTTTTTACCTAGGCCATGGCGACGGACTTGGTCCCGGAGACCACGGTTATAAATTCATTAAAAAGGTATTCCGCAATCGGCTTTGCCAAATCCTGTTTTCTATGTTGCCGGCAAGCTGGGGCATTGGTTTAGCGAATTATTTCTCCGGAAGGAGTCGGCACGCCAATGGAGATAATGATGCCAAGTATTTGGGCGACGATCAAGAATGGCTGATGATCTACTGCAAAGAGATTCTTGCGCAAGAGCATTTTGACTTTTTTGTTTTTGGACACCGTCACCTCCCTTTAGACAAACCGGTTTCAGACACCAGCCGTTACATCAACCTCGGCGATTGGATTCGCTACAATACCTATGGGGTATTTGATGGGGAGGAGTTTAGTTTGTTGACTTACAAGGGATAAATTCATAACCCTGAAATTGTCTTTAAGTCAGCTGATTGTCAAGCTTGGGTCATACTTTACTTACTAAGTAAAAGAGCGCAATATATTGGGTAGTTTTACAAAAAAAATTATCCTATGAAAACCAAGATTCTAATTTATTTCAGCGCACTGCTTTTCTTGAGTTCTTGCAGCAAAGACAAAGAAATTCTCAACTACAAAGGTCAATTTACCATTACCGGACAAGTTGTGGACGCATCAACAGGCATGGGTATACCTTTCGCAAGAGTTCAAGTGAGTGAACTTCCTCGAGGGTTTTGGGCTTCCGGGGGCAAATGGGTGATTGATCTCAAGGCTGATGCAAACGGAATCTATTCATTCAGCTTTCAGGCTAACGCGGAGGATAACTACTATCAGTTGTATGCAAGGTCGGACAACTATGAGGACATGCAGGGAGGAGAGGAGATTACGTTTACCAGAAACAAAAAGAAGACGCAAAACATCACACTTGTGCCCTTTGCCTATTTTAAATTGCATGTAGTTGGAAACTCAGGTGGACAGAATATTGCCTTTCGCTTCACTAAATTCAATGAAGGGGTTGATACAACAATGCTGTTTTATAGAAACCCATTGTCAGAGAGTTCTTTGACCTATTCCGTTCATTTCAGAGACACGGCATTCAATTACAAAAAGTCACTTGTAATTCACCCGGCACTATCCACGGATACGCCTTATTATAAAATTGAATTTTAAGCAATACTGCGTTTCCTGTGCCTATCCACTCTGCACGCATGTTTGAGCCGAGTTGTGTCATTTGAATCCCAAGAACTTCTTCGTCGAATACAAAGGACTTCTTGGGGTTCAATTTTGTACCTTCAAGGTATGAAAGTCAAACTCCTCCCTTTGATCTTTCTGGGCACCTTTCTAAATTTTTATACTGAAAGCTCGGCGCAGGTTAAACTCTCTGTGAATTCGGGTTTAGCAGTGAACTATGGTCCGCCATCCACGCGAACCATTTCTGTATCCTATTGGCAATATGCCCCTCAAGTTGCTTTGCAAGCCAAAATTAAAAGCCTCAGACTGGAATTGGGTCTAGGTGATTTCAAACATCAGCGGTATTCGTATTATGGAGGAGACCCCGAATGTGGCATGGGCAATACAACACCCTACCAAAGGAGCTTTCAATCTTTTCGGTCGTATTTTGAAGTTGGATTATCAATTCTGAAACATCACCGCCATAACATAGAGTGGGTAAATGGCGTAAATTATACCCGCACTAATGAAGAAGTACTGGTGGTATACGAGGCACCGGGTTCATTGGTACAAGAAAGCAAGGAGAAAATTTTAGCCTGGCATACCGGGCTTCGCTATTCCTTCCAATTAACAAAAAGAATTCAACCTTTACTTCAGCTTGATTATGCACCTGTTTCTTCTGGGGTTATGGGGACATCGAGCTGGATAAATTCCTATTCTGAAGAATGGAATACCCAACAATTGAGGCGAGAGTTACACGCATTCGTTGGATTGTCTATTTCTCTTAATTGAAGATTGTTCGCTAGAATACAAACTCCGAACTAAAACGTAAATTTGCGGCCTTATGCTGGATAAATTAGAGGCCATCAAACGCCGTTGGGAAGACGTAGAAGTTTCTTTGGGAGATCCTGAAGCTACTTCAGACATGAAGCGTTTTGCCAAACTGAATAAAGAATACCGCGACTTAACTCCCATCGTAGAGAAGTACAAGGAATATAAAAACCTGGTAGACAACTTAGAAAGTGCTAAGGAAATCTTGCGCACAGAAAAGGACCAGGAGATGCGCGACATGGCCAAGGAGGAGATTGATACCTTAAGTGAAGGTAAATCTGTGTTGGAAGATGAAATCCGCATCATGCTCATTCCACAAGACCCTGAAGATGCTAAAAATGCCCAAGTGGAAATTCGCGCCGGAACCGGTGGCGACGAAGCCTCTATTTTTGCTGGCGACCTTTACCGCATGTACACTCGCTATTGCGATAACCGCGGCTGGAAAACAGAGGTGGTAGACTTCACAGAAGGCACCATGGGTGGCTACAAAGAAATCGTTTTTGAAGTTCAAGCGGAGAATGCTTACGGCGTGCTCAAGTTTGAATCTGGCGTACACCGTGTGCAACGTGTTCCGGCAACGGAAACACAAGGCCGTGTACACACTTCAGCTGCAACGGTGGTGGTGCTACCGGAAGCAGAAGAGGTAGACGTGGAATTGAATCCGGCCGATATCGAAATGCAAACATCCCGCTCTGGGGGTGCAGGCGGACAGAACGTAAACAAGGTAGAAACCAAGGTGCAGCTTACACACAAGCCTTCCGGTATCGTAGTGGTTTGTCAGGTAGAGCGTTCTCAGCTGGGTAACCGAGAAAGAGCGATGACCATGCTCCGCACAAAATTGTACGAGATGGAATTGCAGAAGCACATGGAAAGCATCGCAGGGCGAAGAAAAACCATGGTTACTACAGGCGATCGCTCGGCTAAGATCCGCACCTATAACTTCCCACAAAGTCGCTTAACCGATCACCGCATTGGCTTAACCTTGTATAATCTGGATGCCGTGATGAACGGTGAAATACAAGAGATTTTAGACCAACTTCAGCTGGCCGAGAACGCAGAGAAAATGAAGAACGAAGGCCAGGAAATTTAAGCCTGTCGAATTATTCTTTATTTCCCATTCGAACCCTTTGTACCTTACAGCACGTTTTATAGCTATGAGGTTGTATATGCTCCTTTTGATACTGCTTGGCTCTGCCTCCCTTGGCTCAGCCCAAAAGGGATACAACCTCTATTTTAGCATGTCTCCAACGGTTACGTTTGGAACCCAGTTTGAAAACGGCAGTAATCAGGTAGTCTCACCAGATAACAAAACCGGAGTGAATACCATTTACCCACTCTATTCTGTTTTAGATGGTTGGCCGGATGTAGAGCGAAGCTTCATGCAGAGCCTCGCTAGAAAGTTTTCTTATGGTCTAATTCTAGAAGCCTACTTAAGCGAACGCCATAGCTTTAACCTAGGGATGGAGTTTGGCAGTCGCGGGTATAAGGTTATTTCGGCCAGCAGCATCAGTTCTCTAATCAGCTACAGAAACTGGTGTTTTCCTGTTTATTTCAGCCGATACAAATGGCTAGGTACATTCTGGACACTCAAGTTCAACTATGGCGGATCCATCAATTACGCCTACTCTCAAGTTAAGAGTAATAAGGTAGTTGACATACAATCGAGTCCAACCTTGTATCCTTTACTCGGTGGAGGAGTGGAAATGGCTTATATGGGTAAGGATGGCAAGTTATCGTTTGAGCTGGCTTACTACCACGGATGGCAAAACATACTCAACCATACCTATATCGGGGTAGACAATAAACTGGGAGAAGGAATCACAAGTAACGCATCAACCCTGCGCTTGGTGATGAAATACAATTTCCAAAGGTTGAGTGGCCCTCGAAAGAGAAAGGAAAAATCGCATAGCTTGGTTGCCATAGACCCCGTTCAGTTTTGGGTAGACCGCATTCAAAAGGAACCACAACAATTGGAGGTAGATTCGGATAGTCTGGAGTTTTGTTTTTTAGACGACCAGACAGTGGATGGCGATAGTATTTTGTTGATGTGGAATGATAGTATTGTAGGAGCGCCAATTGGACTGGATAAAACTCCAGCATGCATTAAACTTGGTTTGAAACCGGGAAATAATCGCTTGGTAGTTCATGCCATCAACGAAGGTAAAATCAAGCCGAACACCTATGAAATCCGAGTAAAAGATGGTGCTGCGGCTCATCAAATCAGGATGAAGTCAGACATGCAGAATTCGGCAGTTCTGGAGGTGCGAAGAAAGCGGTATTAACGAAAAAGGGCCCCGAAGGACCCTTTATTTCACAGTATAGTTAGGAATTTGAAAATTTCTTATCTCAATACCACCCCTAATTTAAAGTAGATCAAAGGAGAGATGCCACTCCAGCCATAGCTCCATGGAAATTGATCTTCGATTTCAGTAGGCTGATATCCGTCTGTAAAACGGTTGATGGAATGACGTAATGCAGCGCCGGCAGCTAATTCATAAAAGAAACGTGATTCATCGTAGCGCATGGTTCCGAATAATACCTGCATGCCCAGTCGCGTATACTGGCGGTTTACAGGTCTTCTTTCTTGAATCAAAACAGATTGATTATTGACCACCTTGCTTACCCAGATGTTTCCGGCAGATTCTACATTAAAGTAGTTTCCTTCAACACCCACTGCGAAGTAGTTCACGCTATGCTCTTGTCTCTTTTGAATGTGGCTGAACACGTATTTGATTCCCGTGTTTACGCCAATTCCGGTTACTCTACCGGAGTCGACCAAGCCTAGTTTTCCGCTATAGAATTCGGGAGAAATGTAAAATAGATTGCCATTTTTAAGCGGAACATTGTACTCTAATTTCAATCCATTTGAAATGAAATGGATAGGAGAAATGGAGAAATACCCTTTGCCTAATTTAGGCTCGGTAGTGTCTTTTTGGCTCATGGCCGACTGGCTACACAATAGTGCGATAGACAGTCCAAGGATTAGTTTGTAGGTTTTCATAGGTCTTTACTTAGTTTACTGATTAATTGAAAGTTATTATTACTGTAGGCATACTGGTAAAGCGCGTCTGGAGCTAAAAACAACAAGTGATTCTGGAGAGGGATAACATCCATAACTTCCAGGGTATTCAAATGTTGTATTAGCGAAGGTTGTGCAGGATTGCTGTAGTCAAAGACTTTAATCCCTTTATCGCAAACAAATAATTTATTCTGAAACAGGCCAAGTCCAAGTGGTGATTGCATAATCGTTCTGCTAATGAACTTTGTATTGATAGGGTCTGTTACGTCATATACCTGCAGCTCATTGGCACCGCGCATACACCGACCCAAAGCCGGATTGGAGCGCAGGGTTAAAAAGGCTAGGCTATCGTTTGCTACCACGGGATCACAAGAGGTAATATGGGTGGTAATGCTCAAATGACTGAACCCACCATTTGAAATATCGTAGATGTGCATGCCCGTCATGGTGCCGATATACAAGTATCCTTTGAAAGGAAAGATGGTTTCTATCCCATCGCCAATTACCCGGCTTAATGGGCTATTTGGAATTCCATTGGCGTCTAACGTAAATTGATTGAGTGATTGATGGTCAACGGTAAAGAGGGAATTACCAACGATGGCAAAGCGGGCCAATGATCCTCCAACCCCAACGCCTTCGGAGCCTATACTGGAATTAAGGTTTATATCATCAGAGCCTTTTTCACATGAAAAAAGCAGAATCGCAATGCAGAAATAATAGAGTTGCTTTTTCATGGTTCTTAAGGTTTAATCCAGTTAATAATGATGGTGTTTGCAGGCCTGTTTTCCTTGCTGTAAACGCTTGGAACATTGATTAAATCAGGAGGAACCATATCAGGGAAGACATCCCGTTTGCGATCTACCAATTGAATATTGGCTATATCACTAATATCAAAAGTAAGGAGGTCAACAGCATTGTCGGCATATAACTTAGTTCCTTTCACGGCCATGTCAACTGCCCCGGGAATAGTGATATAATGCTCTTTAACAGGGTTGGCCGGATCGCTGTTATTGATAACATGGATGCCTTGGTGTAATTCAGAAACAAAAAGGTAATTGCCAAAGGCATAAACTTTACCGGTTTCTTTTAAGGCTTGAGGTCCGCCTACTTTAATGGAGGCTTCCAATACGGCTCTATCCATCAGAACAGGCGAATAAGCTGAATCATTGGGTTCAGTTATGCCGATTTCCGGCCCACAAGAGCTCAGCAGCAGGATAAATGCAAGGGTGAAAAGGTTTTTCATGGCTTACAAAAAGTGAAGATACAATCTATTTGGAAAGGTAATAGGGTTTTGGTACAGTCGCATAAAGATATGACGTTTAACTGACAAAATACCCTTATGAGCAAGTCCTCAATCGAATTGCACTTTGAATGAATTCAAAATAGGCACTGCACCTATGGCGGTGAAAGTCTATTTTTGTTCTCATTCATGAAAATCATTGATCATATCAATTCTGCCGAAGGCACTTTGTTTTCCTTCGAGATACTACCGCCATTAAAAGGAAACGACATTGAAACCTTGTACCAAGGCATCGATCCTTTGATGGATTTTAAGCCCAAATTTATTGATGTTACCTATCACCGTGAAGAATACGTTTTACGCGAAAGACCGGATGGAGGCTTCGACAAAGTGGCTACACGTAAACGCCCGGGTACGGTTGGTATTTGTGCTGCATTGATGAACAAATATCAAGTGGATGCAGTGCCTCACTTGATATGTGGCGGCTTTAGCAAAGAGGAGACTGAGAATGCCTTGATTGACTTGGCCTTTTTAGGGATAGACAATGTGCTGGCGCTTCGTGGCGATAACCTAAAAGGAGATTCCATGTTTGTGCCGGAAGAGAATGGAAACACCAATGCCTTGGAATTGGTTAATCAGGTGAAAGACATGAACCAAGGAATTTACTTGGATGATGAACTGAAGAACGCCAACCCAACCAATTTTTGTATCGGCGTGGCTGGTTATCCGGAAAAGCACCAAGATGCTCCGAACTTGAAATCGGATTTAACTTTCTTGAAGAAGAAAATTGATGCCGGTGCAGAGTTCATCGTTACCCAGATGTTTTTTGATAACAGTAAGTACTTTGAGTTTGTAGATCACTGTCGCGCCAACGGAATCAATGTGCCCATTATTCCGGGATTGAAGCCACTTGCTACCAAAAAACAATTGTTCATCTTACCTAAGATATTCCACATCGACCTTCCGGAAGACCTAGTGGATGAAGTAGAAAAAGCGAAGAATGCGGAGCAGGTGAAAGAAGCCGGAATTCAATGGTGTATCGCTCAGAGCAAAGAATTGAAGAAAGCCGGTGTTCCGGTATTGCACTTTTATACCATGGGTAAATCGGAAGCGACATACCGGGTAGCTAGCGAAGTATTTTAAGGATGAAAGCCCTCGTCACAAAGTCGACCGGATCTTGGTATACCTTATTAACCCCGGCGGGTGAAGAGGTTCAAGCCAGGATGCGTGGCAAATTGCGACTGGAAGGGAGTAAGTCGACCAACCCCGTTGCCGTGGGCGACGAGGTGGAGGCAGAAGAAGAGGGAAATGAAGGCCAAATGCTGATCACAAGCATTTACCCGCGCAAGAATTATATCATCCGCAAATCGAATAACCTCTCCAAGCAAACGCAGGTGATTGCAGCCAATCTCGACTTGGCTGTTTTGGTTGTTACCATGGCTACCCCCGCCACATCTACCGGCTTTATCGATCGCTTTTTAGTTACCGCCGAAGCCTACCATATCCCGGCTTTAATCGTGTTTAACAAGATTGACATCTACCATGAAGATGCCTTATACCTGCTTCGTCTCTATGAGAAAATTTATGAATCGGTAGGGTATGAATGCCTGCAAGTTTCAGCCACGCGAGGCACCAACATGAATTTACTGAGGGAGAAAATTGAAGGTAAAACTTGTTTGTTTTCAGGGCATTCGGGCGTGGGGAAGTCTACATTGCTGAATGCTTTAGACAGTAGCATTCAACAAAAGACAGGTGAGATATCTACCTACTCCAATAAAGGTAAACACACCACCACTTTTGCTGAGATGTTTCTTTTGCCCAATACTACCCGCTTGATTGATACGCCGGGCATCAAAGACTTTGGCGTGGTGAATCTTGAAAAATCCGAAGTGAGCCATTTCTTTCCGGAGATGAAATCGCGTTTAGGCGAATGCAAGTTCAACGATTGCCTGCATGTAGAAGAACCGGGTTGTGCCATCTTGGAAGCCTTAGAAGCAGAGAAAATAGAAATCAGTCGCTATTACTCCTACCTCAGTATCCTCAACAACGAGGATGTACATCACTAATCAACCCACTTCAAGATTATTTTTAAAAAGACTAGGGGGATAAACCCAGCAGCGTGTCTTAACTGCGAATGAATGCAAGTAAGTACACCTCCAGAAAAAGTAACCGAAACATAAAAGTGCTCATCGTTCTTGGGCTCTTCATCACTTTTGCTTGTTCTGTATTACTGGAAAAAACTTTGATGAGCGACCACATGAAGGCAATCTCATCTGAGCCACAGGTGGAAGACTTGCAAGTGAACTTAAAATAACTGTAACTTATCGAATTGTTTATATGAAAAAGATCATACTCTTTGCTGCTCTGGCTACGGTAGTCGGAATAAGCGCTTGTTCTAAAGATGAAACGCCGGATAACACTGGCAATACTACAGGAACTAAAACCTGCCGAGTGGCTTCTGCACAAGGAACGATTTTCGGTGAAAATGCAAGCATGGCCCTAACCTACGATGCAAACAAAAGATTGACTCGCTATGTGTCAACCACAGGTGTAGACTCTGAAGGCAGCAACTACTATTACAATGCCGCTGGTGAACTCACCAAAGAAGAGGCTTTTGATGGAACGGCCGGCACAGACATTACTTCGAAGATTGAATACACTTGGTCTGGCGGAAAGATTACCAAAATTGATTACTACTACGACAATAACGGCAGCCTAGAGCTTGAGTCTACCGGAGTACCAACCTATGATGGAACTAGAATCGTGAGTATCTTGGTTTCTGAAAACGGTTCAGAATCATCCAAAGACACCTATACCTATGATGCCAATGGAAATGTGCTTTCTGTAACATCACAAGAAAGTGATGGCCAAGGCGGTTGGAATAATACATACCGTGATGTGTATGAATACGATACAAAAAAAGTGGCCAAGGGCTTTGACATCGTCTTAAGTGATGAAGCTATCATCCTTTCTCCAAATAACCGCACAAGAGAATTGTCGCAGTCTTACGATGATGTAAATCAAACTTGGAAGGATGATTCAGATTTGAAATATACCTACGCATACAATGCAGACGGCTATCCTACTCAAATTTCCTTAGGCGCTTTGGGTAATATTAACCTCACTTATACTTGCGACTAATTTTCAAGATTATCTGATTCAGAAACCCCGTCATTCGGGGTTTTTTTATGCCCTTTTTTTGGAAGCTATTGATAATTAAATGGCTAAATCGCTATTTGCGAATTGGTAGCAACCAAATGAAGAGGGGGATTTACTTTTTATGTATTGGCTTAAGCGCATTCTGGTGGTCCTGCCAACCGGAGGCGTCGCAGAGTACGCCTTCCTTTCAAGAACGTATTCAAGAAATTCGCTATTACCGAAATTCACCCCAACGCGACAGTATCAATACCTTGCTCGACAAGGCTTTCGCTAAAATTAATGAGCCCAAACCGCTGGATTATTTTGCTTATTACGATTTAAAATGCTGGTACTACAAAGACATTGAAGACCGAGAAACAGCATTGGCCTATGCCGACAGTCAAATCATTGCGGTTAGGGAAATTGACGGGGCAGAGAAGGATTATGTTCACGGACTTATCTCCAAAGGTTATATGCTCCGGGAACATTACCGTTATTCTGAATCGCTCACGGCGTATTACCAAGCTGAATTATTAAGCGAAAAGTACCTCGACGATTGCGCTGCTTCCGAAGCAAATTCAAGCATTGGCTCTGTGCTTTACCGCAAGGGCGATTACGGTGATGCTTTGAATTATTACCGCAAAGCTATCCAGTTGGTCCAAGACTGCTCAGATACAATGTACCAGAAGAAATTTATCAGCCTTCAAGCGATGTACAATTCCAGTGGTATCTCGTATCAAAAACTAGGACTACAAGACAGTGCGATAGCCTATTTTCAGAAGGCCCTGGATTTTATTGAAGCAGGAAGGGACAAGTTTCCGCGTGATCAAGGGTTTATTGATTTGGCCGAAGCGGTTATCAAAGGAAACTACGGTGAATCAGCCATGGAACTTGGACAGTTTGATATGGCTGAAAGATTGTTTAAGGAGTCTATCGCTATCAATTCCCAAGAGACCTACGATAACCGGGATGCGTTTTTTACAGAGCTGAAATACCTCAATTTGCTGCGGCGGATGGGGCGTATCCAGGAGATGAAAGTGAAACTGGACAGCCTCGAACTACTGCCCTTGGCAACCAAAAACAAGGATGCAGCTATTCGAATCAATTGGGCTAAAAGCAGGTATTATGAATCCATCGGTAACCGGGCAGAGGCTTTCAAATATTACAAAGCATACCAGGAGAAAAGTGACTCATTAGCGGTACTGAAAAAGGGTCTTGATGGGGTTGACTATAAAAGGATAATTGAAAATGTTCAGCAGAAAGACCGTTTGGCTGAATTGAAAGATAGAGAACATACCAAAAACCTTCTATTGGTGCTGGCCTTGGTCCTTTCGGTATTCCTTTTATTGATTGTGTACTTGGTGAGGCGAAACCTTCGGGAGTCAAATAAACATATCTTATTGCTCAACAGGCTCTATTCTGAAAAAGAAGAACAGAATAAACAGTTGAACCTCACCATGGACAACCTGCGCGCGAGTCAAGACGAATACCGCCGTGTGATGCGCATCATTGCCCACGACTTAAGGAGTCCGGTAAGCAGCATTGTTTCGCTTAGCAACTTGGCCCTGGCAGATCAAAGTTCCTTGGCAGAGAAGAATGAATACATAGCGATGATTGAACGCTTGGCCAAAGATTCATTGGGGTTCATGGAAGACGTCTTGAATCTTCGTCCGGAAAGCGGAAACGTACTCAACAAACAAGCGTATCCAGTCCTTGATTTGGTGCAATACTGTGCCGGCTTTATGCGGCTTCGGGCGGAAGAGAAAAAGCAAAAAATTGAGGTGAAAGGACCAGAGGTGATTGCCGACATAGACAAAGAAAAGATGTGGAGGGTATTCACTAATCTGATGTCGAATGCCTTGAAATTCAGCAACGAAGGCGAAACCATTCGGGTAAGCATTAAGGATTTGAGCGATAAGGTTTCCATTGAATTTAGCGATAAGGGTATAGGTATCCCGGAAGCATTAAAGGATAAGGTTTTCGATATGCTTTCAGAAGCCAAAAGACCCGGGACGGAAGGTGAAAAGACCTACGGCATTGGTTTGCATATCTCCAAGCAGATTGTAGAAGATCACGGGGGCAGTCTTCGCTTTGAAAGTCAAGAGGGTCAAGGCAGCACATTTTTTGTCGACTTACCAAAGCATTAAGAGAAGAACATATTTTGTATTAATTTCGCAGCCTTGATGAAGCAATTCATCAGGGGCCTATAGCTCATCCCGATAGTTATCGGGAGGTTAGAGCAACTAGGTTCGGAAGAAAGAAATTTACTGGGCCTATAGCTCATCCCGATAGTTATCGGGAGGTTAGAGCATCCAGGTTTGGAAAAAAGAAATTTACTGGGCCTATAGCTCAGTTGGTTAGAGCATCTGACTCATAATCAGAGGGTCACAGGTTCAAGCCCTGTTGGGCCCACTCAGTAAATAAAGGGAGAGCGAGAGTTCTCCCTTTTCTTTTTACAATTCCCTGAATTTGAATCGATAGCTATGAGGTAATTTTCCAGTATGCCTTCATGCTATATTCTTCATAGCCGGAAATTAAATAAGTACTACGTTGGGGCGTCTAAAGGCTCAGCAGAAGAGAGGCTTCGAACACATTTGGCTCGAGAGTTTGGAACAAAGGCTTTCACCGCTAGTGTTGATGATTGGGTTGTCGTGCTTGAAATGTCAACAGACACCTACCAAATGGCATTGCGTATAGAGAAGAAGATAAAAGTCCAGTAAAGTAAAAAATACATTGAAAACCTTATCGAGAATAAGGAGCTTCAGAACAGGTTATATCAAAGCTGTCTAAAATAAACTTTAAAGGAATTTAGAATGATTTATGGCTTTTGCTAAATCGACTAGTTTCAAGTTCCATTTATCGAATATCAGCCTGGGTAAAATCGCGTAAGGCAACCAAATGAAGCATTTGGTCGTCCTATACCTAAATACCCTCTCGAACCTAAACCCTTTAGTATGAAAAAACTAAGCATGATCCCAATGGCATTATGCCTGCTTTTGCTTGCACAATGCCAGAAAATTGACCATCCAGATCAGATTCTTGTTACCAATACCCAAAAGTACAAGTTAGACTTAGGGAGCAAGGTGACGGCCGAGATTGGCGGATTGGTTTTAAACGAATCAGGAATGCCGGTTTCCAATGCCACAGTAACGGTAGGAAATCAGACGGTTAACACAAATGCTTCAGGATATTTTATTGTTTCGGGAGCGGAAGTCTATCAGAAACATACATTCATTAAAGTACATGCAAGTGGCTATTTTCATGGATCACGCGCTATCATTCCACAAGAAGGGGTAAATGATATAGAAATTACGCTGTTGTCTAACGCTAAAGTAGCCAGCTTTTCTGCTACAGATGGTGGCACAGCCACGGTGGGTTCAAGTTCCGTTCAACTGCCTGCCGGCTTTACTGATATGCATGGCAACCCATACAACGGAACGGTGAATGTTGCCATGAAATACCTTGACCCGGAAGCGTCAAACATCAACTCAATTATGCCGGGCGATTTAGTGGCGGCCACGTCCAATGGTGACCAACGATTGCAAACGTTCGGTATGTTGGCTGTGGAGTTAACTGATTCAAAAGGTGCGCAGGTTAAAATGAAAAATGGTAGCGAAGCGATTATTCGCATGCCGGTACCTGGTTCTTTAGCAGCCTCTGCTTCGCCAAAAATTCCACTTTGGTATTTTGATGAAAAAGCCGGCTATTGGGTAGAAGAAGGTGAAGCAAGTTTGGTGAACGGCGAATACGTTGGAAAAGTAAAACACTTCACCTTTTGGAATGTAGACAAACCTTTTGCTGCAAGCGTAGTTAAAGGGCGAGTAGTGAATTCGGAAGGGACTCCTATTGCCGGAGCCTATGTAACTGCGAAAAGTAAAAATTATGGAAGCGCGACGTCGCTGACTACCTCGCAAGGGAACTTTAGCGGACGAATTCCTTCCAATGAAGTTGTTGAATTGAGTATTTCGTTCAGACACCTGATCGGAAATTCAGCCAAAATCATGACAATTGGTCCATTTGAAAGCGATGCCGAAATTCCTGAAATCGTGGTTGAAGACATTCCTGATTTCATTAAGATTAGCGGAACAATTGTAGACTGTGATAATCAGCTCTTTTTTGGAGGAAAAGTGATAGTGGATGGAGCGAGCACTGTGGAAGTGGTGGCCGGTACCTATACCTTTTTCTATCCAAAAGGAAAGTCGTTCAGTATTTGGCCCTACGATGGTGTAACCCGAGAATACGGTAACAAAGCACAGTTTCCGGGATATTCAGAAAACACCACCTTGCCTAATCAGAAATTATGCGTAACCGGTGGTGGATCTAATTACGGTGCTGTAAAATGGACCATGAGCTATACCCTGGATGGTCAAAGTGTGAATCGCTCAAATCAAAGCGGCTACTACGCAACCCGAACTCCAAACGAGTCTGAAATCAATGTAGCCTGTGGAGTTCTATTGAACTACGTGCCTGAGTTTGAGTTAGTGGTGGCTAATTACGACGGGGCTAGGCTCGTGAATCTGAATGAAGCATCGTCTAGCGCCATGTGGATTGGCAATTCTAAATCGGCACATCCTACAATATCTGAAAATGTAACCTTGGTTGTAGATCGTTATGTAAACAACAGCGATATGGTTTACATGGACTTTGAATTCTACGGTACGGTCAAAGTTTGGAATGAAGATTTGAATAAATACGAATCAAAATCTATCTCCAATGGTAGGTGGCGATACATTAAATAAGTACTGTCTCATAGCCCCGCTTGCGGGGCTTTTTTTATACATTTATCCTGAGTTACAAACTCAGAACAGCCAAAGAATCATTGTAGTAAACTTAGAGAGAGATTCTTTACATTGTACTGCAAGGAGAGTTAAGAATTTATATCTTGAATTCATAGTTATAGTATACGAATAGATGTATTTGACACGGAATATTGTGATAGTATTTTTCATAGCCCTCACAGGTTGCATAGACAAGGGACTCGCTAATGAATATGTATTCTCAGAACCGTTAGCGGATTGGTATGTGATTGTTAATGGCGTTGATAATGGAGGTGGTTTTATAGAAGGTACTAAGCGAAGATTTGTATTCCCTGAAAGCGGAATTCTTGTATCAAATATCAAGGACTTTGCTCCTTCCAAGTATGACGTATTTAAAATTGGAGAAATGGTGTTTGACCCAAATTCAACTGTGCAAGATTCCTATAAGTTATGTTATCATATGATATCCGTAAACTCAGGATATGATGATGAGAATTTTGACTTCTATTTCTTTAGGGTGGCTAAAACTTGTGAAGATGAAAGTAAAGTAGGATTAGAACTCTATTTCGATAGGGTCTTAGATTACTTGAAGAATGCGAAAATTCAATCATCTAAACAGGTCGCAAAAGAGTAGTAGATTCTGAGTTATTTAACTTAAGACAACACAAAAAAGTTCTAATAACACAAAGTGTTTACGATGCTCGAAATACTAATAAGATCCTCTTTAGTCTTGATAAAGATGATTTATTTTATGCTGTTCTGTACTGTAATAATGCCGTTTTTTGATTTGGATACACATGAGCTTAGTCTTGGAAATTTTATTCCATGGACTGACTATAGTATCAATTATGCAATTTTTCTTTCGCTCAATATTATAGCTCTTTTACTTTTCAAACATTTGATAAGGCTTCTTGAACGTGCTATCACGAAAATTGAATCTTAGCAGGAAATTGCTTTAGCTGGGTACAAAAGCCTGAAGCAAATTCACCTTGTTTCTCCAGTAAAACAGTAGACAGTAAACATCCAACAACCCCTACCTTCGCCCCATGGCTTTAAAGAACTTTCTCTTTGACATTGGCGGAGTGATCCTCGATATCTACCCGGATAAAACCAGAGCAGCATTTAAAGCGCTAGGTGTAGCGGGAAGCGATACCTGGTTTACCGGACATAGCCAAGCACTCACCTTAACGCGTTTCGAAAGAGGGGAATGCTCAGCGGCCGATTTCATTCAAGAAAATATTGAATTGGGAGGCATCAAGATGTCGCCCGATGAGTTTACACAAGCTTGGAACGCCATGCTGGGCGGAGTTCCGCCTGAACGTTTACTTCTCCTAGAATCGCTCAAAGAGAATTTCACGGTTATGGCTCTGAGCAATATCAACGAGCTCCACGAGGCCGGTTGCGACCGTATTTTTCAATCTTACGGCTACCCGAACATGGCATCGCTCTTTCACAAAGCTTTTTACTCGCACCATATTGGTCACCGTAAACCGGAACCGGAAGCCTTTGAAACCGTGATAGACCAAGCAGGCATCAAGCCGGAAGAGACAGCCTATTTCGATGATTTGCCCGACAATATTGCTACCGCCAAGGCCCTTGGGTTTAAAGCGTACCTAGTGGAAGGCAATACCATCGTGCAGATCGCTAAGGCCCTCGAAGAAAACGGCATCTAAGCCGATAGGATTTGCCGCGGGATTTGGTCATTTTTGTATCAATGGCCTTCGCCCTATCGCATATCGCACACCTACTCGGGACACACGCCGCCCACGATAAACTTATCCGTGAGCTGGCTTACGATTCCCGCCGTATCCTCGACCCACAACATGCCCTCTTTTTTGCCCTCAGCGGCAAACGGGATGGCCACAGCTTTTTGGACGAGGCTTGGGAAGCCGGCGTGCGTCATTTTGTGGTGCAAAAGGGCCAACGTATTCCGGCCCTTGCAGATTCCACGGTTTTAGAAGTGGAATCGCCATTGGCAGCCTTGCAAAAACTAGCCGAAGCCTACCGCAACAGCTTTGAAGGCGATGTGGTAGCAATAACGGGTAGTAACGGCAAAACCTGGGTCAAAGAATGGCTGCATCACTTATTGCAAAATAAATTAAGGCTTAGCCGCAGTCCGAAGAGCTATAACTCCCAACTGGGCGTTCCGCTTTCGCTTTGGTCCATGCCGGCAGACTCCCAATACTATTTCGTGGAAGCCGGCATCTCCCGCCAAGGCGAGATGAAAAGGCTGCAAAGCATGCTTTACCCAAAATGGGGTATTCTTACTTCACTCGGTGCCGCCCACGATGAAGGCTTCAAAAACCGGGAAGAGAAGCTGCAAGAGAAGCTGAGTCTATTTGATGAGGCATACTCCTTGGTCTACCCGGCCCACGATGAATTGATCGAAAAGGGAGTGAAGACGTGGTCGGCAGGGAAAGAAGTTAAATGTTATGGCTGGACTTTAAACAAGCCAAGTTCCGGCGGACTGATGTTCGACAGTACCGAGCAACACGGCATCACTAAACTTCGCTTTAAAAACCTGCAGTTTGAACTGCCTTATACTGATCAAGCTTCCATAGAAAATCTGTGCAGTTGTCTGGCCTTCGCTTACTTAATTGGCGTGGACTTAAGCAGCTTATCGGATCGCGTAAAATCCCTTCCGGGCATAGACATGCGACTTCAACTAAAGAAGGGAAAGCTGGGCTCTACCTTGATAAATGATGCCTATTCTGCCGACCTTTCTTCGCTTGAGATAGCACTGGATTTCTTGGAACGCCAAGCCGGCAATAGCCGTCGCGTATTGGTCCTTTCCGACTTACAAGACGCCGGCATAAAGGGAAAAGACTTGTATAGTGAATTGGAGAAGATGCTGAGTCGGCATAGCATCGATCTGTTTATCGGCATCGGTAAAGAGCTCTTTCTAGACCGTCCAATATTAGGTCGCCACCAACTCTTCTTTGAAAGCAGAGCACAGGCAAGTCTGCAGCTCAATCTGGAAGAAATCAAAGATTCAACGGTGCTGATTAAGGGCGCGCGCGAGTTTCATTTTGAGCGATTGGTCAAACATTGGGAAGAGCAGGTTCATGAGACCGTTTTAGAGATTGACCTGAACTCGCTTGAACATAATTTCACCTTCTTTAAATCGAAATTGAAAAAGGGCACCCGACTGATGGCCATGGTGAAAGCCCACGGCTATGGAGCGGGGAGTCATGAGATAGCCCACCAGCTGCAAAGCGCAGGGGCAGATTACCTTTCAGTGGCTTATGCCGATGAAGGGATTGTGCTGAGGGAAAAGGGCATATCGCTGCCCATCATGGTGATGAATCCACAACGCGACAGCCTGGAAGAGATGTTGGATTTTGGCTTGGAACCGGATATCTACGATTTCGCTATGCTGGACAAGCTCTTGGAAACCATTCAAGCCACCGGCATCACCAAAGCACCAATTCACCTGGAATTCGATACGGGGATGCACCGTCTGGGTTTTGAACATGCAGATGTACCCAAGCTTCTTGAAATACTGAGGGCACACCCTGAGTTAGAGGTGAAGTCGGTATTTGCACATTTGGCGGCAAGCGATGAGTCGATGCACGACAGCTTCACGCGGGAGCAGATTAAAAACTTCGAGGTGATGCGCATCGCTTTTTTGAAGGAGCTGAACTATGCACCGCTCTTCCATATTTTAAACACGGCCGGCATTCTGCGTTTCCCGGATGCGCAGTTCGATATGGTGCGCTTGGGCATTGGCTTGTATGGAATAGACCCTTCCGGCCGTTTCAGCGGATTGCAACCGGTGGGTACTTTAAAGGCGAGGATTTCTCAAATCAGAGAACTCAAAAGAGGTGAGACGGTAGGTTATTCGCGCAAAGGAATTTTGGAAAAGGACAGCCGTATTGCGGTAGTTTCCATTGGCTATGCCGATGGCTTTAGAAGGATTTTGAGCAATCGAAATGGCAATATGTGGGTGAATGGACAAAGGGCACCGGTGGTAGGTAATGTGTGCATGGACATGACCATGATTGATGTGAGTGATATCGCTTGCAAAGAAGGCGACCCCGTAGAAGTATTTGGCTCTAATTTGCCAATTGAAGAAGTAGCAGAAAAATGCGGCACCATACCTTATGAACTCCTTACCGGCGTTTCGCAACGCGTGAAACGGGTGTATTGGAAGGAGTGACAGGCTTTAATTCTCCTAGAGGGGTGTAAGATTTTACACCCCTCTAGGAGGTGTTGCTGCCCATTTGAATTGTAAAATTGAACTCCCCTTGAATTAGAAGGGGAAGACCCTTTGTCCTATCCTCAGATAATCAATTCTTAATCGGTAAATTCGAATCCCATGTACCGTATCATCGTCACCTCGTTTCTCGGATTATTGCTCTTTTTTCCAGCGCTGTTGCTCGCACAAAATGGTCAGGCAGACACAGCCAAAACCCTATTGTACCGGGTTAGCGGAAACGGGTTGAAAACGCCGTCGTACCTCTACGGCACCATCCACGCCATTTGCCAAGACGATTTACAATTGCACGACAGCATCTTTTCTGTCTTACCGCAATGCAAATCTTTGGTTTTGGAAACCAATTCAGATGATTTGGAACCGATGGAGATGATACGACTCTCCTTCATGAAAGGCGATACAAGTTTAAAAATGCTCCTGAGTGAAGCGAAACTCAAGGAAATTGAAACCTTTTTCAAGAAAGAGCTAAACATGCCGATGAATGGAGAAGCACGCTTCAAGCCGATACTTATTGGCACCATGGCAATGACGGTTTTAGTGGATTGTCCGATGAGCCAAATTGCCAGCGTAGAAAATGTATTGAGCATCGAAGCGAAAAAGTACAAGTTAAAAACCCAGTATCTGGAATCTCCGGAATTTCAATTGAATGTACTGGACAGCATTCCCTATATGGAACAGGCAGAGCAGCTCTACCACATGATTGATCACATAGACGATTCAAAAAAGGCTTTTGCCGAATTGACTTTGGCTTATCAGAATATGGACCTTCAGCTCATTGATAGCCTAATGCTCAACGACATTCAAGGCCTCGCTAAAGAGCCTTCTATCTTGCAAAACAGAAATTATGCTTGGGTAGCCAAACTAAAAGGCATGATGGCCAAAGAAGCTTGTTTTTTTGCCGTAGGCGCGGGCCATTTAGCGGGGGAAGAAAGTATTATCCAGCTATTGCGAAAAGAAGGCTATGCCGTTGAACCTGTTCTCAAACCTTAGGCACGCATCTGCTGCATTTGCAGCAATTCTGCATATACCCCGTTTTTAGCGAGCAGTTCTTGGTGGTTGCCCATCTCTTGCACATGACCGTTTTGAATCACCACGATCAAATCAGCATGCTGAATGGTGCTTAGACGGTGAGCGATAACCAAAGAGGTTCTGTTCTGCATCAGGTTATTCAGCGCTTCTTGCACCAATCGTTCAGAGCTGGTATCCAAAGCCGAAGTAGCTTCATCTAAAATCAAGATTTGAGGGTTCTTTAGAATGGCTCTAGCTATCGCTAAACGTTGTTTTTGACCGCCACTCAGCTTACCACCACGGTCGCCAATATTGGTATAATATCCGTTTTCCAATCCGGTGATGAACTCATGTGCGTTGGCTGCTTTTGCTGCTTCAGTCACCTGTTCTAAGGTCACGTCGTGGTTTCCAAAAGCGATGTTATTGTATACTGAATCGTTGAAAAGGATAGACTCTTGGGTAACCAAGCCCATCAGTCCGCGCAGGTCTTTCACCGCAATATCGCGCACATCGTGTCCATCAATTAAAATATGCCCTTCAGCCACATCGTGGAACCTTGGTAGCAAATCGGCCAGGGTTGATTTACCACCACCGCTTGGTCCAACGAGGGCCACAGTTTGTCCCTTTTTAATGCTGAATGAAACATCGTGTAATGTCTTCTTATCAGGTCCGTAGCGGAAACCGACATTGCGGAATTCGACTTCGTTTTCTAGGGTTTGGATGTGTACCGGGTTTTCCGCTTCTTTCTGCGTCTCCGGAATATTCAGAATCTCTTCGATGCGGTCTGCGGAGGCGGCACCTTTTTGAACGCCGTAAAATGCGGCAGAGAAGTTTTTAGCCGGCTCAATCACCGTAGCAAACAAGAGGATATAGAGAATGAATTCAGAAGGCTCCAATACGCCATTCCCTGTCTGTACCATTCTTCCGCCTAAGTATAAAACAATCGCTAAAGTGAAGATACCGAGGGTTTCAGACAATGGGGAAGACAAATCTCTGCTTCTGTTTACCGCGATATTAATCTTGTTGAGGTGACGGTTTTCTGTGCTGAATTTGCGGAAGAAATAGGCCTCTTTAGCGAAACCTTTGATGATACGAATTCCACTTAGGCTCTCTTCAAATTGCGCAACCAATAGGCCCAATCGGCGTTGTGCACGGGATGCGTGGCGCTTCAATTGCTTACCGATTTTAGAGATGAAGAAACCGTTGAGTGGAAGGATGATCAAGATGAGCATGGTCAGCTTCCAGCTCATCGCTATCAAGAAAGAGAACGTAATCAAGATGGTAAACGGACCTTTGAAAATCGCTTCCAAGCTGGTCATGATAGCGATCTCCACTTCGGTGATATCATTGCTCATGCGCGACATGATATCGCCTTTTTTCTCTTCGGTAAAGAAGCTCAATTGCAGGCGCATCACTTTCTTGTAAACCGCATTGCGTAGGTCGCGAACGGTATTGTTCCTGAATGGAATCAGCACGTATAAAGCGAGGTAACGGAAAACGTTCTTCAGCAGGGTAAATAACACTACGGCTAAACAAACGTACAGTAAGCCAAGGCCTAAATCATCGCCACTTAAGTCTTTCAGAAATTGGATGAATTTCTGGTTGAGGTTGGAGATTGGTGTCCCTCCCGGTTTCACTGCAGAAGCCTCTTCAATGCCAAAGAGGTAATTGAGGAAAGGCATAAGCATGGTATACGAAAACAGGCCGAAAACAATGCTAAACAAGTTAAATAGGACGTTCAGGTAAGCCAGGTGCCGATACGGTCGGCCATAACGCAACATCCGAAAGAAGGTCTTCATTCAGGTGCAAATATACATCAGGCTTTACGCTTTGGTGGAATAGTCTCTAAAAGCATGAAATCTGGCGGTGAATGTGCTGTTCCAATTGGACCTCTGAATTTGGTGAACTAGGTAAATCACATTATCGTAATGGGTTTCTTAACTTTGCGCTGTGAGATACCCTGTCTTAGCCTTTTTGCTGATCGCCTTTGTAATTGATGCTGCAGCACAATTCAATATACCGCGTGTAGTAGACAGCGCCTATATCAAAAGGTTTCCTGATGTAATCACGGTTTCTCCCTACGTCAGCTCTTCCGCTGAATCAATACAACTTTCTCCCGGAGCCTCTTCTCAGGGCTTAGGTACGCGTCAAGCGAATTACAGACCCAACCTCAAAGGAGGTTACGGCATTGGCTTTTCGTACCGCATTTTCGATTTGGCCTTGGGCTGGAGTCAATCGCTCGATTCCATTTCTCAGGCCGTATACGGGGAAACAAACCATTCTAGTTTTGGATTGCGAATGTGGGCCACGCGCAAGACGATGTTGGAATTCAGTTATAAATGGACTGCAGGTTATTCTAACCTGTCGGGCTTTGGATACGAAGACACGGTTAGACCGGCAGATAAACCCTTTCCGCACCGTCCGGATATTCGGGTGAGGTATATCAAGCTTCGAGGTTTATACCAGTTCAATCCAGACAAATTCAGCTACCGTTCTGCTTTTGCCTTTAGCGAGAGACAGCTAAAAAGTAAGCTGGGTTATTTCCTTTCTGCCGATGTCTTTTTTCACCGCATGAAAGCCGACTCTAGCATTGTGCCCGGAGCCATCTGGGTTGACTACCAACCTTATAATATGGTGCACCAAATGCGCATTGGCGGATTCGGTATTGCACCGGGTATTGGGGGCACTTGGACAGGGGGAAAATGGTTCCTTTCGGGTGTGCTTTGCCTTGGTGCAGATATTCAGCACTTCAACTATAAACTGGAAAATACCGGTTCCCACCTGAAAGAGTTACGGCTCTCGCCTAAGGTAGATTTCCGCTATGCTTGGGGTTATAATTCCGATCGTTGGTTTTTTGGTTTTCAGGGATGGTCAGACATCAATGTGTTTAACAGCAAAGGCCTAATCATCACTTCACTATTTAACCGCACCCTGTTCTCTTTAGGTTTTCGCTTCAATACGCCACGCGTTGTGGATCGGGTATATACTTTTGGCGTGAATAAATTTATTCCGAAGAAATACCGACCGATGATGTACTAGCCCCTAAATTTGGCCTATGCGTAAGGAGCTGAATGAGGGATTTAAGTCGGAGTTGGAAAAACTCAACCCGGCACAGAAAAAAGCGGTTGACACGATTGAAGGTCCGGTTTTGGTAATTGCCGGTCCGGGAACCGGAAAAACCCAAATCCTGGCAGCCCGCATCGGTAATATTCTCCTTCAAACCGACGCTCAAGCACACAATATCCTCTGCCTTACCTATACCGATGCCGGCACCATCGCCATGCGCAAACGTTTGCTGCAGTTTATTGGTCCGGATGCCTACCGCGTACACATCCATACCTTTCACAGCTTCTGCAATATGGTGATTCAGGAGAACCTGGATTACTTCGGATTGCGTGCTTTGGAGCCGCTTTCTGAGCTAGAAAAGATTGAGGTGCTGCATGAGATTATCGATGAGTTCCCAAGCCATCACCCTTTAAAGCGATTCAAAGGAGAGGTATACTACGAAACCGGAAGACTGGATAGGCTTTTCCAAATCATGAAGCGCGAAGACTGGAAACCGGCTATGGTGAAGCAGTCGATACAAGCCTATTTGGAAGATCTGCCCTTGCGCGATGAGTATATCTACCAACGCAATGGCAAAGGATTTCAAAAAGGGGATGTCAAAGAAAAAGACATCGCTAAACAAAAAGAGAAGATGCGTGAACTGGAGGCTGCTGTGGAAGCTTTTGATGTCTACCAGGAGAAGCTAAAAGCGCGTAGGCGTTACGATTTTGCCGATATGATTCTTTGGGTGTTGGAGGCCTTTCGCGACAATGAAGACCTGCTGCGCAATTACCAAGAACGCTACCTCTATTATCTCGTAGACGAGTTTCAAGACACCTCCGGAGCGCAGAGCGAGTTGCTTCACCTGCTCATCAACTACTGGGATCAACCCAATGTCTTTGTGGTGGGCGACGATGACCAATCCATCTACGCTTTCCAAGACGCCAACGTGAAAAACATCACGGCTTTCGCTAAAGAATATGCCGAAGGCTTGGAGGTGGTGATGATGACCGATAATTACCGAAGCACGCAGGCCATCTTAGATCTTTCCGGAGCACTTATCGCTCAAAACAAAGAACGATTGGTCCGCGAAATGCCGGGTTTGGAAAAGAAGTTAAGAGCCTCTTTGCCTTACCGGATGCAGAGCGGCATAGTGCCTGAAATACGCACCTACTATAACAGCTACCATGAAACCGTGCACGTGTCGCAGCAGATTGCGGCCTTGCGCGACAAAGGTGTTCCACTTTCTGAGGTAGCGGTAATCTACCGAAACCACCGTCAGGCGGAAGACATGGCCCGCTACCTGCAGGTGCTTGACATCCCGTTGAATATCAAAAAGAAGGTCAATGTGCTGGATCAGCCTTTGGTGCAGCAGATGCTCACCATCTTGGAGTATATCCAAATGGAAACCGAAAGGGCGCATAGCGGAGAACACCTGCTTTTCCACCTCTTGCATTTCCCGTTTTTCGGTATTCGTCCGCTGGATGTGGCCAAACTCAGCTTAGATGTCTACAAAGGGAATTGGGGCGATAAAAGCACTTCCTTCCGCAGAGAGATGGCCAAGGCCGCACGTAAGGCGCCCTCGCTTTTTGACCAAGACGCGGATTTGAATCCGTTTAAACGGGTTTCTAGCGATATTGAATACTGGTTGAGTGAATGCCATAACCTCACCTTACAGGAGCTTTTAGAGAAGATTATAAACCGCGGCGGCATCCTGAAGATGGCGCTTTCCTCGCCGGAAAAGGTCTGGCTGATGGAGCTCATCCACAGCTTCTTTGAGTTTGTGAAGGACGAATGCGCGCGCGATACCCGCATGCAGCTGAAGCAGTTCTTGGAGAAGGTGAAGCTGATGCAAGATAACCGGATTGAGGTGCCCGTTTACAAAGTGAGCTATGCAGCGGAAGGGGTGAATTTCTTGACGGCACACTCCTCCAAAGGACTGGAGTTTGAATACGTTTTCTTGATTGGCGCCGATGCCAAGACCTGGAACAGCAAAGGCCGCAGCGGAACCTATGGCTTACCCGACACACTCGTTTCACGTAGCGAGGTGAATGAAGACGAGGAAGCCCGCAGGCTGTTTTATGTAGCGATGACCCGAGCAAGAGAACACCTGTTTGTGTCGTGGGCAGAACGCAGCGCAGCCGATAAGGAGCTGGAGAAATCGGCTTTTGTGGCCGAGATTGAAACGGCTGGCATCGCTAAACCAAACTACATCGCGTTAGGCGATGAGGCTTTGCTCGAGTTTCAGATGACGGTACTCCAAGAGATCGCGATGCCGGAAACCAGCCTCATTGACCAAGAATACCTGAAGGAGCTATTGCAGAAATACTCCATGAGCGTGACGCACCTCAACAATTACCTGCGCTGCCCGCTGAGCTTCTACTTCGATAACCTGATTCGTGTGCCGAGGGCAAAATCGCCTAGCATGACTTTCGGTTCTTCTGTGCATTACGCCTTGGAGCTGCTGTTTAAGAAAATGGTGGATAGCGAAGACAAAAGCTTTCCAAGCGAATCGGACTTGGTTTCCTATTTTGAATGGTACATGCGCCGGAACGAAGACAGCTTTACGCCAAAAGATTTTGAATTGAAGCTGGATTACGGTCGTAAGATTTTACCTGAATACTTCCGTCATTATGCCGAGAGCTGGAACAAGGTGGTGACGGTAGAACGCGCCTTCCGTAACCTGGAGGTAAAAGGTATCCCGATCAATGGTAAGATTGATAAGATTGAGTTTGAAGGGAACCTCGCTAACCTGATCGATTACAAGACAGGCAGCTACGATAACGCCAAGCCGAAGTTTAAACGTCCGGACCCGGATGTGCCGGAAGAGAAACGCAAGCCGGAAGACGAGGTAGGCGGCGACTATTGGCGTCAGGCGGTATTCTACAAGATTTTGATGGACAATGAACGCAGCCGTGATTGGAAGATGGTCTCCGCTGAATTCGACTTCATTGAACCGGATAAAAAAAACGGAGAGTTCTTCAAAGAGAAGGTTTTCATCACCGCCGAAGACCAGGCCATCGTCACGGATCAGATTGTCAACTCCTACCAGCGCATCATGAACCACGACTTCACCGGTTGCGGCAAAAGCGATTGCGACTGGTGTAATTTCGTGAAGAACAATTACCGCCTAGGTAATGAAGCCGGGGTGCCGTCGCAGACGGAGGGGGAGTGATGGGTTGTTTTCAAGTGTCTCTGATTGAATTCCTCTTCGAATGTGAAGCTAGGATTATTAAGTGCCATTCTTAATGCGAATTAATTGGGAAGAATAGGCCGTAGAATGACAAACCATTATCCCATTAACTACTCAGAAAAAAGTTTATCTTTAACACATGTTAACTCCACAACAGGAAAATACGATCATGACAGCGGTGCAAAGGCTTCAGCCTACGCTTGTAGGTGTGTTTGGCTCGTATGCTCGTGGGGAAGAAAATGAAAAAAGTGATCTTGATATTCTTATCGATTTTGAAAAGAATGTTCATCTTCTTGAGCTTATTGGTTTGGAGCAAGAACTCTCTGATTTGCTTGGAATCAAAGTAGACCTGATTACGCTGCGCTCTGTAAATGCATCGCTCAAACCTTATATAGAATCCGACCTAATCAGATTGGTATGAAAAAAGATCCAATCATCTATATTGAGCATATCAACACATGCATTGCCAGAATAAAAGAATATACTGAAGGATTGGATGAAGAGGGTTTTTTAAAGAACAATCTGATTCAAGATGCGGTAATCAGAAACTTCGAAATTATTGGTGAAGCCACCAAAAGGTTAAACGACGATTTCCGAGTTAGGCATTCAGAAATTGAATGGAAAAAGATTGCCGGGATGAGGGATAAATTGATTCACGATTACATTGGAGTTGACCTTTGGGCGGTTTGGGGAGTTGTTGAGCAAATTATCCCAACTCTTGATATCCAAATCAAGGAAATTCTGAGGAAAGAGATAGGTCGCTAAAGGCAATCACGTGCCGGCCTAATAGGGGCTTGCTTAAAACCGCCCCGGAAAAAGCACCAACTGTATAAAGTTAAATTCCAAGCTGCTGAAGTCCACTTTCCCTCGCTCTGTACCGAGTTGCAACTTAGGATACCAGCGTAAATTGGTGCGGAGTAGCCACGATTGAATGCGGTTCGGGCGAATATCCCAACCGAAGCTGAGTCCAAAGGCAAGTTTTGTGTCTTGCGCTTGCACATCAGGCACATCATTTTGAAAGGCTTCGAACGCCAACATGTCCATACTAAGCAATGGTCCCAAAAAAGGCACAAATCCGTGATAGTCACCTAGGCATTTGGTGAGCTCTAAGCCAAGAGAATTGCGTTTGATTTGCTGGCGTATTCCATATCCGCTTTGTTTGCTTCGGTAGAAGCGGTAATTGAGAACCAGCTGCATATCGGGTTCATGCCAATAATAGCCCAATGACATATCAGGCATGAGGGGCGTTGGAAAACGCTCTAACCATGGATAGTGTTCAACATTCAAAGGAGAATTCCGGAGTTGGAATGCGCTTGAAAGCCCGATACCTAAAAAGAAATTGTTGAGTTTACCGGCTTTAGCAAGCTGCGCTGCGGCAAGTTGGGACTTCCCGTTTTCCCAGCTTTTCTCGGCACTCAGCGTGGTTTCCAAATTGTATCGGTAACTCACACGAAAAGTCCAAGGTGCAAGCTGTAGCTTATCGTGAAGCTGTTTTGAAAGTGCATAGCGTTGTTGGTGTTGGTAGTTATAACTTAACCCAAACTCTAGGTGATGCGGCCCTTGAGCATAACATAATCCCGTCTGCACCGGAAAAAGTACCATCTCCTTGTAAGCTCCTTTGGCTTGAGGTTCTGTGCCCGTAGCTTGCTGGTAGCCTGCGTTTAAAAAACTAATCCCAAGAAAAGGACGAACTCGCTTGGATTGAATACGCCAAGGGTAATATTGGAAAGCAGTTTCAATACCCGTATAGTACAAATACCGTAATTCTGCCTGCCGCTTGCTTGGGTTCACTAAGGGAATACTCAAGGCAAAATGGGCATGACCCCAAAAGTGAGTGCCGCCAATCATAAACCTAGGCACATTGCCGGCCGACCAGCTCTGGGATAGGGTTTGCATTTGCGCATTCTGGTATCGGCTGCTCCCTCCATGTGTGCTGAGCAGATCCAGTCCTAAAGTAAGCTGTGCGAAACGGTGCCTACTTTGTTTTTCCATGTACACTTGTGCCGAAGCAATGCAATTACTTAGTATACCCCAAGTTAAGAATAAGGCAAAGAGTTTTGTTCCTATCGAATTCATGTAACTTGAATTTTCTGTGTCCAATATAATATAATGCCAGTTACTTCTAGGCCGGGAAGAAACCAACCCAAAAAGCCCAGCCACTGATTCACCACTAAAAATGCCGTTACGGTGGAGGCATAGGCCGTAAACATGCGGATAAGGTGCAGGTGCAAATAGCGTTTTTGTAAGATTTCGGGATGAAGGAGCAATCGGCTATCCCGGAAAACACGCCAAATCCCGAATACACCGAAGCCGGTAGACAAGAGCATAAAACCGGAAACCTTCAGGTTAGGGTAAACGAGTAAAAATAGGCTATAGCTGAAGAGTAAAACTAAAAGCAGCTTCTCAAAACTTGTGTTGATTGGAGTTCTTTGGTAGGAAAGCGCCCTTCTGCCCCCCAAAGTATAATACAGCGTAAACACGCCGATGCCTTGGAGAAAGTAGCTATGGTGTTTGGGCAGCAAGGTGATAAGAATAGCCAATAAACCACTACTGAGCATGCTGTAGTAGAAAAGTCTCCCGGCAGCGGTATGTTGCTTTGAGCCTTTACGGAAGAGCGCACTCAAGCCTCCGCTCACTAAGGCCACACAGCCAAACACAATATGCCCAAACAGAAATGCTTTGAACCACATACAGGGAACAAAGCTCAGCCATGGGTGGATAATCTGCTAGAGAAGAGCGATGGTTCGTGTTGTGGATGGTATGAAACGTAGTACTTGCCGGAATGAACCGCTACAGCTCGTTGATACGCCATGCTCCGTTTTCAAAAAGGAAAGCACCACGGCCTTCGATGATACGCCGTTTGTATTTAGCGAAAGCGGCAGAATCTAAGTTCCAGGCTGCGGCCCACTCGCCTAGGTTTCCGCCTTTTTCAGCAATTTGAAACAACTTCTCTTGTATTCGGGTAGAGAAGAATTCAGGGGCTTTGTCAATTTCAGCCGTTTTGAGCACTACCTGTAATTCGGCCACCGTGTGGAGTTGTCCGGAAATGGTATCCAATTCACCGTATTGGCGGTAGCGATCGATGATGTTAAACTCATTTCTCAAATAGCGCCCCTCGCCTGAATGGGCAGTTCCATTGCTTTTCAATACATCATGGCTTCCATCGGCATACTGGACATGCAACAAATGTGTACCCATGAACTTAAGCGGCCCCACTTCCTTAGCAGTCTTGAAGTCACTCAGAAAGGCATCGCTATACTCTTTCGCTAAAGCGATGGTATCCGTTCCTTTCAATACTGTGATGCCTGTGATGGTTTTAGAATCGGACTTGTTTTCCGACGATTGGCATGAAGCGGCCAAGAGAGCGGCAGAGAGGAGAAGACTGTAGAGCGATTTCATGGTTTAAGTATCTGTTTCTTTAAATAGCGATCCCAAAACCATTCAACGTCGATGCCCATGCCGTAGGTATAAATGGGGGCGCTGAAATCGTCGGAGATATTATTCGAAAATAAGGCATAGCGGTAACCCAAACCGGCACCGGCAGATAGCCAAGGTAATATGCGATAACTTGCCGAAAAGGAAAATTCCAAAGGCATGAACGTAAGGTTTTTATCGAGCCTTAGATCGCCGGCCGGTGTGCGTTCTTGCCGTTTTCCAAAGCCGTATCCGGTTTGCAAAGGCAACATCAGTTTCCAGCGACCTTTATTGTACAGCACGTAGTCGAGGGTAAGCCCGAAATAGTAGAAACTGTTGCGCTGCACCAAGGTTTCTTCTTGTGGAGTTCCGGGAGCGAAGGTATAAGTACGGTAGATGGGAAAACGCAGATCGTAAATGCCGGCCAAAAGCCTGATTTTACCACCGTAGTTCAGTCCAAAGCGAACGCCATCAATAATCGCCGGAGCATCGCGCACAAAGGAGTTGCGGCCGTCGAGCGACACATACAGACTCGGCTTCTCTCGGAGGTAGATGCGAAAGGTATCCTTCAGCGAATACTGCGCTTTGAGTCCGGAGAAAGCAGAAAGAAAGAGGAAGCAAAAGAGTATTCCCCTTATTTGTCTCATCCTTGTTTGGCTTTGGAAGGCATCACTTTTGGCAGGTCGAGTTCTTTGATTTTAGACCAGCCACCGTATACGTTTCTCACGTGGTCGAAGCCTTGCGCTTTCAACATGGAAACGGCAATCATGGAACGGTAGCCGCCTGCACAATGTACGTAATAAGGAGTTTCCTTGTTTAGGCTGTTCATTTTGCTTTCTAAGTCCTGCAAGGAGCCATGTATAGCCCCTTCCAAATGGCAGGTATCCCATTCGCCGGGTTTACGCACATCGAGTACTTGGATGCTGCTGTGTTTGTAATCTAGGGCCAGCTCTTCAGGCTCAATGGAGATTGCCATGTCGAGGTCTTTCCCGGCTTTGGTCCAAACGTCCATTCCTCCTCTGAGGTAGCCTTTGATTTGGTCGAAACCAACACGGGCTAGTCGGATAATCGCTTCTTCTTCTTTGCCTTCCGGTGCTACCAAAAGGAGGGGCTCATGGATAGGCAAAAGGGTTCCGGCCCAAATGGCAAATTGACCGTTTAAACCAATGTTCAGGGCGCCTGGTATAAAGCCGTTTTCGAACTCATCCGGTATGCGTACGTCTAAAACCTGGATGCCTTCGTTTTTATAGTTTTCAAACTGATCGAGGCTGAGTGCAGTATTGGCTTCGGCAATCACTTCTTCCAAGCTGCGGTAGCCATTTTTATTCAACTTGGCATCGGCAAAGAAATAGGCCGGTGGAGCGGTTATGCCATCGGTTACCTGACGGATAAACTCTTCTTTGTCCATCGGTTGCAGAGCGTAGTTTGTTGCTTTTTGTGCACCAAGGGTAGAATGGGTTTCCGGACCGAGGTTTTTACCGCAAGAGGAGCCCGGACCGTGACCAGGGTAAAGCAATACCTCGTCGGCCAAAGGCTTGATTTTGGTATTAAGCGATTCGTACATCATACCCGCCAATTCTTCTTTGGTCATTACGCCATCAAGTAGATCTGGGCGTCCTACATCACCCACAAAAAGGGTGTCGCCGGAGAAGAGGCTATGGTCTTTTCCCGCTTCGTCTTTCAAAAGGTAGCAAGAAGATTCCAAGGTATGTCCGGGAGTATGGAGCACGGTAAAACTGATTTTTCCGAGTTCAAATACTTCTCCGTCTTTGGCGTTGTAAACGTCGTATTCAGTTGTTGCATCCGGGCCGTAGATAATCTGGGCTCCGGTTTTGGCGGCAAGGTCTAAGTGACCAGAAACGAAGTCGGCATGAAAATGCGTCTCAAAAATGTATTTGATTTTGGCGCCTCGTTCTGCTGCTTTAGCGATGTATGCGTCGGTATCTCTTATGGGATCTATGATGGCGGCTTCGCCATTCGATTCAACATAATAACAAGCCTGAGCCAGGCAGTTGGTATAAAGCTGTTCGATGTACATATGCTTATAGTTTTTTCTTTGGAAGCTGGGCCACGAACTCCTTCAAATAGAAAGGCTCGAAATAGGCCAAGTCTTCAAATTCTTGTTTTTCAAATTTACGGAAGGCAGGCTTTGCAAGTTGCTTTGCCTCCGGAAAAATTCCGCTTATGATTTCAATGTCTTGGCGATCACCAAGTAAACCCTGCAGCTTGTCTGCGCCATCGCCAAAAAGCAGTTTCTTTTTATCGCCGGTTAGGCTGTTAGCTTCCACCACCAAGGCGTGTGTGGCTTCGATTTCTTTTCCTTCACTATCGTACCCGGCGGTATACACTTCCATCCTGCGGGCATCTACCATGGGGTAATACACCACTTCTTCTTTTCTAGTTTCGCGTACCGATTCAGCTAGTGCTTCCAAAGTAGGAATAGCGATGACAGGAATACCAAACCCGTAGGCCAAACCCTTCGCTAAAGAAACGCCAATGCGCAAGCCGGTATAGGAACCGGGACCCTTGCTGATCGCGATGGCATCTGGTTTTCCCAATGGGAGTAATTCGTCTACAAAGGCAGCCAACATTTCCGAATGTTTAAACCCATTGCGGTCTTCGCGGTAGCCAAGCTCATTCCCGTCTTCATACAAACCCACCGAGCAGATGGCAGCACTGCTTTCTATGCACAGAATACGGCTCATCAGTTGAAGTTTTCGTAAATCGATTTAATGATAATCAAGATACCCATGATGGCAAATATGGTTTTGCTGAGCACCGGGTTCATGCGATGCCCTGTTCTTACGCCCAAAGGCACGGTCATTAAAACGCCGGCTATCATCGGCAATACCACCGGGTAAACCACATAACCCACATGGGCTAGAGGAATGGCTTGGCTCGGCTGCTGCCACATGTAGAAAATTGTAGTGATGATAGCAAAGAAAGGCACGACGCCGGCTGAAACCGACACTCCTTTTTTCATTTCCATCTTTAGGTAGTTCACAAAGGCCGGTATCATTACGATGCCACCACCTAGTCCGGAGAAGGCCGCAAAGATGCCGGTGAGAAATCCGATGGGTAAGAACGTATGCCAAGGGATATCCTCCCTATGTTCTGCCTGGTGTTTCCGCTTGGCAATCATACGTACGATGGAAGGCACCAGCAAAGCAGCAAAAACGAGGTTAAAGGTTTTCTTATCGTACCAGTTACCCTGTTCAATAAAGTAGGTGCAAAGGAGTGAACTTATCACGCCGGGAATGGCGGTAGCGAGCACATACGAGAAGAAGTAATTGTTCGCTTTGTACTGTTTGTAGCTGTTGTAAACACCCGTAAATACGATGGCTGTCATGGAGTTGGCCAATAGGAATTTAACGATATCGGTTTCTATTCCGTAATGGCTGAGCACCACATCGAGGATGGGAATAAAAATGATGCCCCCACCCACGCCAAACACGCCTGAAAGGAAGCCACCTACGGCACCGGCCAGCAGTAAATAGAGTATGTCGAGGAGGGAGGGTAGCATAAAAAAATACGCGGCAAAGGTAAACAATGCCGCGTATCTGAAAAGTTTATCGCTCAGCTTAAGGCTTGAGCAGTTTGCTGTATCTGTTTTGGTCGTTCAAGACTTCAATGGCACTTTTAATTTCTTCGTCATTGATAAACGAATATTCAAAACGGCCTTTGCGGTGGTAGTAGTGACGAACAATTTCTTGTTCAATCATCTCTTTGATTTCCGCCTTGTTTTTGGTTACATCGGCATTTTTATCGTGATTTAATTGCTCGGTAAGGCCTTTGAAATTGTCTTTGATGGCATCGTAGTAACCTTCTTTTTTGGCTTTCGCTTCGAGTTGCTCCAATTCCTTTTCGGTTTCAGTTTGGTAGGCGTAGTCTTTGTCTTCCAAGAACTTCACGAAATTGTTCCACTCGTCTTCGCTCAATTTGAAGTCGCGCGCCGTGGCAATTTGCTCATGACGGCCTCTGTATTCAACGGCAAAATCGAAAAGCAAGTTTTTGTAAAGTAGACTGGTGGTGATTTTGCTCAAGTACTTAATGTCTTTTTTCACATCCGGATCAATACCACCGCCGTCGTAAACGGTTCTGCCACCTTTGGTTTTAAAGGCTTTTTTAAGCGAATCTGGTACCGATTCTACGCTGCCGTCTTCCGCTTTTTTGGAGTAATCCAAAGCCTGGATGCAACGGCCGCTTGGGGTATAGTATTTCTGAGTAGTGAGTTTAATTTGGGTGCCGTAGTTCAACGGACGAGTTGATTGCACCAATCCTTTTCCGAATGTACGTTGGCCTAAAACAACGCCACGGTCTAAGTCTTGGATGGTTCCTGAAACAATTTCAGAAGCTGAAGCTGAACCGCGACTGGTTAATACCACTACCGGAATTTCAAGGTCTACCGGATTATTTAAAGTGCGGTATTCTCTGTCTTGCTCTTTCACTTTTCCGCGGGTGCTTACCACCAATTGGTTTTTAGGCACAAACACATTCACCACGTTGATGGCTTCCATGAGGAGTCCGCCCGGGTTACCGCGAAGGTCGAGGATAACAGAGGTAAGTTTGTTGTTGTTCTTCAGCTCAATCAAGGCGTTGGCTACTTCTTTACCTGCGTCGTTTCTAAAGTTCTGAAGGCTGATATAGCCGGTGTTTTCATTCACCATGCCGTAGTAAGGAACGTTGTTCACGTGGATCTTTTCACGAACAAGGGTTTTGTCCATTTCCTTGCCGTGACGTTTAATCACGAGTTTCAGGTCGGTATTAGGTGTGCCTTTCAGCACCTTGCTAACCTCTTCGGTATTGAGTCCTTTAAGCGATTTGCCGTTGGCTGAAATCAGTTGATCGCCCGGACGGAGGTCGGCTTTGGCTGCCGGGAACCCTTCGTAAGGCTCATTGATGATCACGTAATCACCTTTGAGGCTGATGGTAGCACCTATTCCACCGTATTGTCCGGTGATTTGAAACCGGTATTCTTCCGTTTCGGCTTCAGAATAGAAGCTAGTATAGGGGTCGAGTGATTCCAACATCGCGTCGATGCCGGTACGCATCAGCTTGCCAGGCTCCACTTCATCTACGTAGTAGGTGTGAACCTCGCGGTATACGCTGGTAAAGAGTTCAATGTTTTTGGAGATTTCGAAGTATTCATCCGCGAAAGAGAATGAACCAAAGGTGGCCGCGGCAATTAACACTACCATGAGGGCAGTTTTTACCTTGCGGTTAAGGGTTTTATACCAATTCATAAGCATAGTCAAAAGATTAACGCGAGATGCTAAGCTGCAGTGTAAGCAGCCTTAAATTTCTCAACGATACTAAGAAAAATTCGTTCCACTTCCTGCAGGCTAAGTTCTTTTTCTCCTACATAGGCAATGGAAATAATGATTCGTGTATCCTTCGAATTTAAAAACTCGTAGAGCACGGGCTTATTTTTTCGATAAACCTCACGAAGTAACCTTTTAATGCGATTTCGGGAGCTGGCTTTTTTAAAGCGACGCTTAGGTACAGAAATGAGAAGTTGTACCGGTGATGGTGATGGATGGTCATAGACCAGCCAGCTCATTTTAAGAGGGTGTTGGAAAACGGAGAAATTCCTTTCCCTGAATAGAGCGTCAATAGCCTTGCGGCTGATGAGTCGCTCCTCCTTATTGAAGTAGAAGCGTTGTTTCAATTCAGGGAAAAGTTTTCTTAGCGTTTATGGCGACCTTCAGAAGAAACAGAAAGTTTCTTTCTTCCTCTTGATCTGCGTCTAGCTAATACTTTTCTACCATTAGCAGATGCCATTCTCTCTCTAAATCCGTGTTTATTTCTTCTTTTACGTACAGAAGGCTGAAATGTTCTTTTCATGACTTGCCGTTAAAATTTTAAGGAGTGCAAAGGTAGCGTTTCTTTCGTATTTCACAACGTGGGGATAAAATAATTTCACGCTAATCTTTTCTGTATGAACCTATGCTATTCCTAGAAGCGCCCTAAAGGCCTGCAATGTACTAAATTATTGATTGGCAAATGCCTAGCCGAGGTAAGTGCTTTTGAGTGTTCATCGTATTTCCCCATTCGATTAATAGAGTTTCGTATTTTTGCCCGATGAACCAGTTTCGACTTGCATTGCTTTTTGTGCTCACGGGCTTCTATTCTATGGCCGAGGCACAGTATACTCAAGCCTTTCAAATAAAGAACCCACAGCACGGTAACGTGGTACATGTTGGGGGTGATAAAAGCCAGAACCTGTCTGTTACATGGACAAGTGGAAAGGTAAGTAACCCCCCGGTAGGCGTGAACTATTTCTACAAGGTTTATTTTGATTCTTTGGCTGGCGATGTGAGTTCTCCGCTTTCGGTTCGCGATATAACTTGTTGCCAAAGCAGTTTCAATGACACCAGTTTCACCACCAATATGGGAGGCTGGGCATCTTACCTCAACGGCATTTCTAAAACTGTTAGCGGCAAAGATTTCAAGGTGGGTGATACGCTCACGTTGAACATGATGATTGATTTGATGGCGGTAGACGGATTGCCCAACTACGAGTTCAGAAGTTCCGATTCCATTGTGGTGAAGTTTGTGAGAACCCAGTTTAGCGATGAATACACACCGTTTGATCTTCAGTTTCCACAGCAAGATTTGTATGTGAACATAGGCGGAAACCCCAATACCATGGTCAACTTCACTTGGCAGAATTCCACCTGTCCGGCAGGCTGTGCCGCACCGGAGTTTTACCTCATGATTGACACAGTGAACGACGGTTTTCAGTATCCCTATACCAATATCACAGTTCCGTTCAATGGCAATTCATGGTCTATCAGCTACAATTCCCTAAACCAAATCATAGAAGATTGCGGCATTCCGGAAGACGGAACCAAAACGGTTTACTGGACTGTGATGGCAACTGGCCCGGGAAAAACCATTTGGGCAAATCAGGTTTTTCGTCTCCACCTCACCAACAAAATGTTGAACAACGAAAACCACGAATACAGTTTGCTCAGCCCGGTAAATAACACAACGATTACCCTCAAAGGGGCAGGAAGTCAGCAAATCAGTTACCAATGGGAAAGCACTTATACTCCGGTAGCCAACTCACCTGAGTTCTATTTGGTATTCGATACGGCCGAAGCATCACCGATTTTCGGAAATCCGGTGTTCCAGTTTAAAACGAAGAACAACGGTATTGATTCTGCCCATTCCTTAAGTTACGGCTATTTAAAGCATGCCTTAGATTCAGCTTATGGAAAAAGCTGGGGTCAGGTCAACCTAATGTGGACGGCCAAGGCGCTTTTGGGTGGAAACTTCTACTATGCAAAAACTTCCTTTAACCTGAACCTGATTGAGAGTTTTATCATCAGTGCAGATCAAGCAGAATCGGCTTCAGTTCAAGTTTACCCGAACCCGGCTCAGGATCACATACGCGTAAGCGGATTGGATACAGAAGCGAAGTATAGCCTTTACGATGCTACCGGCAAACAACTAAGTAAAGGGGACCTTGCGGCCAACGGACAAGTGAGCTTGAGCGATTTGCCATCCGGCCTGTATTGGCTGGAGCTTCAAAGCGGACAAGATTTCTTGCGAAAACAGGTTGTTGTTCGTCGTTAGTTTTTCGATAATACACTAAAGCTCAAATGCTGCTTTTCTGAGCCCTTGCCACTATAGGTCTGAATAAAGGCACAGTAGGCTCCGGGTTTCGCTAATTTCCCTTCTTTGTTGCGACCATCCCAGGCATAAGTGCCATTGCTACCAAGAGGTTCACCTTCTGCCAATGTAGCGATAAGGTTACCTGAAAAGTCGGTGATGTGAATGACCACACGCAATCCCGTTTCGGCAGTTTTATAGCGAATCAACAAAAGGTCTTCGTAGCCGTCTTGGTCCGGACTCATTCTTCTCGAATCCAGGGTCCATAGGTCTTCTGATTCGGTAATACCACGGAATTGCGAGTTTCGTTTTCCCGGAGTCCCATATTGACTGGAAGCCGAGGCAGATGTCCAAATACTGTGTGAACTTGCTTCGCTCTCCCTTACTTTTTCGAGCGATACCCCTTTGGGATTTTGAATGGCTGCGGCATGTTGATTGACGGAATAGGAAAGGCTATCCAATAGGCCACCGAGGCTATCGTGTAAAACTAGGATGCCTTCATCTGAATTCATACTTGGAAGTGGGCTCGCCATCAAGTTCTGCAGAGGCACATCGCTAAAACGACGTGTAATCCATGGTAGCTCTTCGCTTAATACGAGGTATTGTCCCGCGCACAGAAGAAATCCCTCAGGAAAGAGCCTCACTTGGTTTTTCAAACTTCCATCCGGGTTCAGGCTGCTAATCAGCGTGTTTTTCAGGTCAATGGCCGAGTCACTGGCATTGTATAGTTCGATATAATCGGTCTCGGCATCGTTAGGATGAAAATACACCTCATTGAAATAGAGGTTTGTCAATTTCCCGACTGCCGGCAAGCTGTAGCTGAATTCAGCATTTTGCCCGGAACAGGTTTTTAGATCTTCCAGTACGATGTTTCCAGCTTCGGGTAGTACCGAGCTAAACCGTATTTCAACCGTAAATGGATCAAGGGTGAAGGAATGCAATTGAACGGGACTGATAGACTGTCCCTCCATCAGCCAGGTGGAATTCCAAAAGTTTGCCGGAGGTATTTCAGTAGTGAAATGAAAACGCAGGCTGCTGTCTAGGGGATACACCTGAAGCAGCTCCGGGAAGCTTGTTTCGGTTTGTTTGAGGTCTGGATTAAAAGTTCCGGGATTGCCTCCATAGTTTGAAGAGCTATTCCAGATTTCCGCAGAATAACAGCCATCATCACTTCTTTTCTCGAGCGAAAATCCTCCGGCTTGTTTTGCAGCTTCTGTAAAGAGATCTAGCGAATAAGAAACATAGTCTAGTGGGAAGGATTGGTCCTTTCGGTAAAGGGCTAAGTTGCCGGAAACGGTGCTTAGTGATGGCATCCCTGGCCAGTTTATACTTTTGCTTAACACCACCACTTCACTTGGAAACAACAGAATTTCAGGAAGAGTGTACCGTTTGCCTTTGTAGTCAAGCTCCAGCGATGAGAGTTTAATCACTTCCTCACCGGCATTGTGCACTTCAAGAAAGGCTTCCTGTCCGTTCAGTGGCCTGAACAGTATTTCGGTGATGTGTATTTCTCCTTCTTCAGGAAGTTTTGGAACGGCATAACGAAATGAGGTAAGTGTATCGCCTATGGTATTGCTACTGCAGTCGGCAAAGCCGGATAGCCTGAGTTGATGGAACTTATTCGGATTGGAAATGAGTTTGGGGTGAAGGCTGAATTGAAGAACTGCGGAGGGAAGCTTGGTCAAAAGGGGTAATGAGCTTTGATCGAGTTGAAGCTGGCCTATGCTGTGAATCGCTTCGCTAAAATGAAGGCTGATGAGGCTATCGTTGAAACCAAAGTCTAACCATGTTGGCGATGTGCTATCAACCAAAATTTGATTGATGCTATTAGCTTTTCCGGGTGTCCCGCCTTCCATCGCTAAACATGTACCCCATCGCTCATTTAAATTGAAACATGTCGCAGTTTTATCTTTGATTTCTAAAGAACTAGAAATGATTGGCGTTTGATCATGCCATGTTGAATTGTATGTAAATGAGTCGAGAATTTGATGGTTTCTATCGGCTAAAAGCAAGCGCTCTCCTGCATTACTCAAGAAGCCTTTCCGAAATGGGAAAGCGAGGTGGGGAATGGAGTCGAAAAAGCGACTATCGTCTATTCTGCAAAGCACCAAGCGGGTATTAGGCGGGATGAAACTTTGTGCTGGGAAATAGAAACTGTCTTGCTCAGCAAATAGAAAGGAATCCAGGCGAAGCGTTTCCGTTCCGGCATTCCATACTTCAAGGTATTCGGCATCCGGCCATGGAGAATTGGGAGAGGGGTCGTATTGGATTTCACTAAAAATAAATGCCGCTGAATTTTGATTGAATGCCATGGTGCTGTCCCACCTGATGCTTTGATTACCGGCTTCATCGCTCAATCCACTCAGCTCAATATGCACATTTTGTTCGGGCCAGGAGCCGCTGTCGAGGTAAAGCAAAACGGAATTGGATTCGTACTTTTCTAAAGAAGCTGCCACGACAGCATTATTCAATTTTAAGGTGGGCTTTTGACTGAAAACAGGCGCTTCATCCAAATGCACCAGACAGGCTTGTTTGCTCCAAGACTCGATTGAAAGAACTTGCGGCGGAGTGATGTCGTGGTAAGGATAATCAACGTGCAATTGGTATAAGTTGAGCTTCTCTGCATTGGAGGCCGAATAGCGGAAATAGAGCCCAAGGCCAGTTAAATGTAAGGCGGAAGTGTCCGTCCAATAGCCTTCGTTAAGCCAGTTCTGCTCGCCTGCTAATCGGGTTTCCAATGTCCATAAGTTTTGACTTTTCTTAAGTCGGATTTCAACGCGGTTATTAGACGAGGAGGCAAGCCGCTTATCCAAGCCATCAATTCGTTTATTGCTCAAAAGGCCTTCTTGCGCATAGAAGCTAACCTCATCCGGGGTGTGTCCGATACGAATTAAATATCCGGTGAAACTGTCGGGGCGGAGACATGGTTCAGCATAGAATTGCAGCTCCACGTAGTTATTGGACGAAGTGGCAAAGGCCGGATTCAATTCAAAGAGCACTTCTACGGAATCTTGAAGCTGGATAGGACCTTGAACAAACAAGGGATTTCCTGTTCCCCGACTCTGCCCCAAATGCCAGGCGGCAGTATCGCCTTGCCATGAATTTGGAAACGTAAAATCGGGTTCAGCTAAATGAATTGTGCTTTGGGCCTTTGTGGAATAGCATAAAAGACCCATAAATAGGGAAGAAAGTAATAGGCGGTTCATACCTGAAAATTAGGGGAATGCCCTATTTTTGCCGGTCATTTAAAAGTCAATATTTTATACCATGAAAGTTGCTGTAGTAGGCGCTACCGGGATGGTAGGCCAAGAAATGCTAAAAGTATTAGAGGAAAGAAATTTCCCTGTAACGGAACTTATTCCCGTTGCTTCTGAAAAGTCTGTAGGTCAGGAAATCACTTTCAAGGGTAAGAAGTATAAGGTACACAGCATGGACGACGCCATCGCTGCTAAACCGGCTATCGCTATCTTTTCTGCAGGTGGATCTGTTTCACTTGAGCAGGCGCCGCGTTTTGCTGCCAATGGCACCAAAGTAATTGATAACTCTTCGGCTTGGCGAATGAACCCAGCCAATAAACTGGTTGTTCCGGAGGTGAATGCTTCAGTTTTGGAAGCCGATGACATGGTTATCGCTAACCCAAACTGCTCTACCATTCAGATGGTTCTGGCCTTGAATCCACTTCACAAACAATACAAAATCAAACGTGTGGTGGTGAGCACCTACCAATCCGTTACCGGCACCGGCGTTAAGGCAGTGCGTCAGTTGATGGACGAGCGTGCCGGCATCACCGATGGTGAAAAAGCGTATCCGCACCAAATCGATTTAAACGTAATTCCACAAATTGATGTTTTCCTCGATAACGGTTATACCAAAGAGGAGATGAAGATGGTGAATGAGACCTGTAAAATTTTGGGCGATGATAACGTGTTGGTCACAGCAACTACAGTGCGTATTCCTGTAATGGGCGGACACTCAGAGTCTGTGAACATTGAGTTTGAAAACGACTTCGACCTGCATGAATTGCGTAGCATCTTAGAATCTACCGAAGGCATTATCGTAAAAGACGACCCGGCGAATGGTGAGTATCCAATGCCGCTAGACGCGCAGGGTAAGGATGCTACTTACGTTGGCAGAATCCGCCGCGATTTCTCCCGCCCGAATACTGTAAACATGTGGATTGTAGCAGATAACCTCCGCAAAGGAGCTGCTACCAATGCCGTACAAATTGCAGAATACCTGGTAGTACAAAAACTGGTTTAGTCGGGAATAACCAAAGGAATCAGCTCTTCGAACTCCGGTTCTAGAAGTGGTTCTACCACGTTGGTATCTTCAGGCACCACCAAATCCAAAGCCCTTCCCTTCAGCTGCACATCCACTTGGTAGCCGCTGGTATCGGAAGGGCTTATAAATTCCTTCACTACCATACGACGCAAGATGAATTTATTGAGGTCTTGCAGATAGCCTTTCATTTGTCCGCTTTTCTCAAATCCCCAAGCAAACTTTTTAGGCCTCGGAATGATGTTCGCGAGGTAGATGCATTCTGACAAAGTCAGCTGATTGGGATTTTTAGCGAAATAGAATTGGGATGCTTCCTTTATGCCGTAGACATTTGGTCCCCATTCAATGATGTTCAGGTAAACCTCCATCATACGCTCTTTACTGCTGAGCCTCTGTTTCTCAATGAGCCATACAATAAGTGCTTCTTCAATCTTTCTGAATACAGTTTTCTTTCGGCTAAGGAAAACGTTTTTCACCAGTTGCATAGAGATGGTGCTACCGCCTCGCTTGAAACTTTTGGTTTTATAATTCTCTGCAATCGATTCCCTAAAGGCTTCCTGTATAAAGCCGCCGTGCTGAAAGAATGATGGATCTTCAGAGCAAAGAATAGCATGGATCAGGTGTTCCGGCACTTCTGCTATAGGCGTGAAATTTGGGTTTTCCGGTCCCACCAAAAACTGCCTACTCAATGTCCCATTTTCATAAACGGAATGTACAAACGATTCATTCATCAGGGACAGCGGCGTGCCGGGGTACGAGATTATTCGGAAACCGTTTTTTTCAAATCCCGATTCAAACTGAAGCTCATCAGGTTTATCACCATCTAAGAAGAAGTGGAGTTTATAAGCTAAGGTTCCCTGAGCTTTAAGGTTTCTGGTTTCATCAAATGCACCTTGGGGCAAGCTGGCAAAGAAAGAATCTGCAGCAATAGGCAATGTTTCAAAATGCAGGGCATAAGCTTTATGGGTAGAACGTATTGGATACAATAAGCCTATTTTTCCTTTTACATGGTTGCAGGTGAAGGTCGATTGGCTATCGAGCTCAATAAAGCCATCGTGCAGCGACCAGTTGGTGCGTGCGCGCACAAATTGTAGACCGAGGGTATCGAGTGAAATTTTGGGATGGTATAGGTTGAGCCCATCGATGCTCCACATCATTTTAAAGGCAAAACGACCTTGATCGTTGCTGGCGTTGTGAAGTTTAAGTTTCAGGGTGTCTGCTCTGAAATCGAGACCAAGTCGGCTGTACAGAATGGGGAGGGCAGCCTTCGTTTCCGGGTAAGCTTGAAGTTCAATCCCGTTTTCCAAAGTCCCTTGCAAATGCCATTGCTGTGCTTGATTTGGGTCTGCAAAACTCACACTCCCTTTGAATGCATGACCGGCCGTATGCAGAGTGTCGAGCGAGATGTTTAAGCTTCCCAAGCTATCACGGTAGTTCAAACTCAGGTCGCTGAAATGCATTTGGGCAGGAAGGAATCGCTGAAATTGTTTGTAAGCAGAGTTCAATAGGCTAACCGGATCACTCTTAGGAGCGCGGGTGTCTTCTGGGTTTTTTAGCGATGAACTATCGGAATAGGTTCTTTGGTAGTTGAGTTGAGCGCTTTCAATGCTCAAGGATTTAACCAGGCCTTTACCACTTAGAAATCCCCATACATTGATATTTACGTCGCAACTTTTAAGGTAGGCCAAAGTATCGGTTCCCTTAAATGCGTGCAGTTCTTCTATGTAAATGCTTTTTAGTCCGTGCAGTCCGCTCTTGGCAATATGCACTTCGATGCCGGTTCTGGATTTAAGTTCATCCAGCTTAGACTGCAAGACGTTATGAAATAGGGTGTTTCGGAGAAAAAAACCGAGTATGCCGAAGCCAATGAGAATACCTACTATCCAGAGTAGGGTTTTCCGTGAGAGGAGGCGTTTCACCTTATACGGTCATCACTTCTTTTTCTTTCACCACAACTTGCTCGTCTACCTTCACAATGTGGCTATCAGTAAGCTGCTGAATGCGCGCTTCTGAATCTTTGGCGATATCTTCAGCCAAACCATCTTTTTGCAGACGTTTGATTTTTTCGTTGGCGTCTTTACGGATATTACGCACCGAAATTTTGGCTTGTTCCCCTTCTGACTTAACCGTTTTTACGAGGAGTTTACGACGCTCTTCGGTCAATGGTGGGATGTTCAAACGAATTACTTCACCGTCGTTTTGGGGGTTCAAACCTAAGTTGCTTTCCATGATGCAACGTTCAATAGGTTGAATAAGCGATTTGTCCCAAGGCTGAATCACCAAGGTGCGGGCATCTGGTGCACTGATATTGGCAGCCTGTCCGATAGCGGTAGGGGCACCGTAATAGTCTACTACAAGTCCGTCCAACATACTTGGATTGGCTTTACCTGCTCTGATCTTGTTCAGTTCAGAAGCCAAGTGTTGAAGTGCCTTGTCCATTAACTCTTTTGTTGAATCGATAACCGGTTGTACTTGCTCGTTCATAATCGCTTAAAAAATTACGCTACAAAGAAAATGATTTTATCCAATTGAGGGTGCAAGATGCGCAGAAAGCGAAGGAGAAAGGTGCTGTTTCCAAAATCGCTGCAACTCATCTTGTTCTTTGCTGTCTGATTGTCCTGTAACTGGAACAAACTGAAACTTGGATTTGTTTTGCTTCATCATGCTAGGATAAACTTCCACGTGTTTGAGTTCAGGATTGGATTTATCGCTTGAAAAATACAGTTTGAAACCGAGGTGGAAATGACACCAGGTAAAGATATCGTAGGCTACAAAATCACCTTGACTGTAGATGCAAAGTCCTTTTTTGGCTTGTCCGGATTTTATACCGGTATAGCTATAGTATTCGGGTGCTTGCGGGTTATGAGGATGGGATCCCAGGATGGCATCGGGCTCACAGAGCTCAAAGATGCGGTGCATGATTTCGGTGGTATGTTCGGAAGGATAGGCTTGGTAGGCATTTCCGGTATGCAAGGAAAGCAACACAACGTCGGCTTGAGCGCGCGCTTCTTGCACTAATTTATCCAATTCGCTTAAGTCGCAATTTGGAAGGTTGAAGTCGCCAAGGTTCACCAAGTGTTTTTCTTCTTCCTTGATTTGAATGGCATTGAGGCAATAGGTGGCAGCTACAAAGGCAAAGCGAATTCCTTCACGTTCCACGATGGCGATGCGTTTTTCTTCCGTGGCCTGTGTTCCTGTGCTTTGAATGTTTTTCTGATCGAGGAATTGAAGGGTTTCAATAAGTCCGTCGGCACCTTGATCCAGACTGTGGTTATTGGCGGTGCTCAGCACATCGTGGCCTTTGTATTGTCCGTTTCCATTGAAGATATGGAACATTTCTTCGGTACCGTTGAAGTACATATTGGAGAGCATAACTTCTGGAACGATGCCTGGTTTTTTAGATGGAGCAATGGGTGTTTCGAGGTTAGCGAAAACGATATCGCTAGAGAAATACCAGGGGCCAAGTTTATCCCACAGTTGGGTACATGATTCTTTGGTTATCCAAGAATAGGGCATGAGGTCGCCTCCCACACTAATACTGATGCAGCTTTGAAGTTCTTCGGCTTTAGCGAAGGGCAATTTTTGCGCATGGAAATAGTCTTCTAGCGCTTGGTTCTCGGCTTGTATCGGTGGACGGTAATAGTATTTATAAGCGAAATAGAGTAGGTCGCGGAAGCGATAGCGTAGCGGGTTTTCCTCGAAGTTGGGAATGGGTCTTTCCCATTCTTTGCCTTTAAATAGGGCGAGAGCAGCACATAAGATGCGAAGGATAAAGCAAAGGAATTTGCCCTGAAAGGTTAGCGGCAATACGGCCGGAAAGCGTGCTGGCATAGGGCAAAGTTATTGGGCGAAAGGGGCAAAAAAAAATCCGAGCACTGAGGCCCGGATTTTTCGCTCTTATTTCGAATTGTGTGAATATTACTTGGTAGCTTTAAGGCTAACTTCGAATTCAATCTCGTCTTTGATGAGGTTGTTTTTCAAGAAGTCTTTTACGCCTTGCTCAGTTTGAGTACCACCCCAAACAATGCCCCACTCGTTTCTGTTGATAACGATTTTAGCATTTGCTTCAACACCAGCTTCAGTAGTGGTGATGGTAGCTGGGAAAGTGATACCGTTAGTTACACCTTTAATGGTAAGGTTACCGCTAACTTTATGAGTTCCTTCAGCGCCTTCAGTTTTTTCAACGCTGCTGATTTCGAATTTTGCAGTTGGGAAGGTATCAACCATGAAGAAGTCTGCACTCTTCAAGTGACCAACCAATTTGCTAGCACCGGTCTCTTCAGTCAAGTCTGCATTAGAGATAGTGTTCATGTCGATAACGAAGTTACCTGCTTCAATAGCACCGTCTTTAACAGAAAGGCTACCTTCAGAAATTTTTACTGAACCAGTGTGAACTGTTTCGGTGATTTTAGCGCCAACCCATTTTACAGAGCTGGTTTCAGTGTTAACCGCGTAAGTAACGGCTTCAGTTGAAGCTTCAGCTACGTCTTTAGTTTCTTCCGCTGTTTTCTTGGCTTCACCACAGGCAAAGAACACAGATCCTGCAGCAAAAAGATAGATGAGTTTTTTCATTTTCATTTTCAGATTTGACTACAAAGATAGGAAATAAATGTAAATACAATAAATGTAATTGTAATAAATGTATTGAAGCTTATAAAGCGTTGAGAATGAGCGTGAAAACTTTATTGTAAATCGTAATAGGACTTTGATTGGCTGTAAAAAGACATCCCAATTCCTTTCGATAATTTTATCCTAATCCTTTGTTGTCGCTAGCGAGTAGCCTATTTTCGCAGGCGAAAAATTTCGCTTCATTGAAGTCATCACCTGTCAAGCTGCCACTGGACAAAATAGTCCTCATTTCTACGCTCTATGTGTCGCAGTCTATCCCTGTTTCATTTCTAAAGACAGGATTTCAGGTATTCTTAAAACAACAAGGAATTGACTATACCAAGATGACCGGCATTCTTGGCTTGCTCTTATTGCCTTGGACCATCAAATTTCTTTGGGCTCCCTTAGTAGACCGCTACGGAAACGATGGCATCGGCCATAGAAAATCGTGGATTATTCCTCTTCAGTTATTGGGTGCCGCGGTTTTGGTGGTCTGTGCTTTTTTACCCTTAGAATCATATCTCTTACAGATAACCTTGCTCTTCTTATTTTATAGTTTCATCTGCGCCACGCAAGACATGGCCGTGGATGGCTTAGCCGTTTTAACCTTGAACAAACAAGAACACGGCGTTGGCAACGGCATGCAGATGGGCGGGTATTACCTTGGAGAACTTGTGGGTGGGGCTTTGATTCTGGTACTCTTCAGTATGTTTGGCTGGACAGTAAGTATTTTGGCCTTGGCCGGAGTATTCTTGCTCCCGCTCATTCCTGTTTTTCTACACAAAGAGCAGAAAAGGGAAATACACGCAGCGAGACCAAAGAACTTTTTAGCAGACAACAAAGGCTACCTAAAACAAGAGTCGAATTGGTGGATTTTACTGTTGTTCATTTACATGGGCAACCAGATTTTAGCCCGAACCCTCTTACCGAGTATTTTAACGGAACACGGTTGGAGTGCAGATGATGTAGGTTATACCGTCGGGCTCTGGGGTAATTCAGCTTCCATGGTGGGAGCTGTTTTGGGTGGATTACTAATGAACAAACTGGGAAGGAAAAATTCCCTGTTGTACTATGGCCTGCTGAAGATTCCCGCTTTCTTATTGATTTTATTCCTCAACCAAGAAGGGATTTCCATCTGGTGTGTTCGGGGCATAATTATGTTGAACGATTTCATTGCAGGCATGGCCACAGTGGCCTTGTTTACGGTAATGATGGACAAATGCCGACTCGATTTTCCTGGCACCGACTTCAGCATTCAGCAGTCGTTTAACTCCATTGGTGTGCTGGTCTTTGTCATTCTAAGCGGAGTTTTGAAGAAATACGCCGGCCTTGATAACCTTATCTATACTGCGGTGATACTTGGGTTTATCAGCGTTTGGATAGTGTGGCGTAGGCTGGATCTAGGCGACCGAAGGGATACTTAGAATAAAAGTACTTCCTCTATTTTCACCTTCACTCTCAACCCTTAATGTACCGTGCATTCGCTCAGAAAACCTCTTGCTTAAGAACAAACCTAAGCCCGTGCTGCTTTCACCTTTGGTGCCCTTTCTGCCACTGGAAGTAAATCGCTCAAAGAGGCGACGTTGAAGTAGAGGCGGTATTCCCGTACCAAAGTCTTGAACGTGCAATTCAATCATATCGCCATTGCGAACGGATTTCAATTTGATTTCGCCGTTATCGTGACTGTACTTAATGGCATTGCTGAGCAGGTTATGGATAATGCGTTCTAACATGGTGCGATTGGCTAAGGCAACATGTCCGGCAGAACCCTCCACGGTAATTTTCAAATCCTTTTGCTTTAGCGATCGTTCTTGAAGTTTCACCACAAACTCCAATAGGTCGAAACAGTTGATGGCATGGTATTCAATTTCGCTCGAGTCATACCGTATTAAAGTCAAAGTACTTTCCAGCAAATCGAGCTGCTGGTGTGAGAAGTTTTGAATGTGTTTGATGAGGTCTTTGGTTTCCGTTTCTTGGGTGCTAAGTTCAATCAAATCAGCCAAGGTAACGATGGTAGAAACAGGCGAGCGAAGGTCGTGAGACATGATAGACAAAAGCTCTTCTCGCCAGCTTTCCCGTTCTTTTACATCGTGCAGCATTTGCTCAATGTTTTCCAAAAGTATCCCGGCTTCATCCAGATCAAGTGCATCCAATTCATGCTGAATTGTCGTATTGCGAAGCGGATAGGTTTTAATGAGGTGAACGCTTTTCGTGATGGGCGCCAACAGAGCGAATAAAACCAATAGTGTTATACCGGTGGCCACCAGTGTTAATATAAGAATGACGAGGAAATCATTCAGCGGAAAATTCTTGCTACCGCTGTTCAGGTAGTAGGCCAGCATCCCCAGTAAAGGGATATGGATACCCAAAAAGGCGATAAACAAAAACTTAGCGGCATAGCTCTGCCTGAGCAGTGGTATTTTGTTCAGTAGTTGATAAAGGGGCACGGTTCAATAGTTTCTTAAAATTACGAAGTTTTCTTATACCCCGATTTTATCTTTTGTTTTATTTCCTTTCTGATTTGCCCGTTTTTCAAGGTAGCGAATAATACGTCCGGCGATGTCTTTTTGAGTGGCCATCTCAATGCCTTCAAGTCCCGGTGAAGAATTAACCTCCATAATCAACGGACCGCGATCTGAAGGGAGCATGTCTACTCCGCAAACCGTCAGGCCTAAGGCTTTGGCAGCTTTGATAGCAGTAGCCTCTTCTTCTTTGGTTAAGCTGATTAAACTGGCTGTACCACCACGGTGTAAATTGGAGCGAAACTCGCCGTCTTTAGCGGTACGTTTCATCGCACCTACAACTTTTCCATCTACCACAAAGGCTCTGATATCAGTGCCTTTAGACTCTTTGATAAATTCTTGAATAAGGATATTGGTAGAGAGTCCGTGAAATGCCTCAATAACTGACTCAGCAGCTTTTTTGGTTTCTGCTAAAACAACCCCAATGCCTTGTGTTCCTTCTAAAAGCTTAATCACTACAGGTGTTCCGCCCACCATCTTGATTAAGTCGCCGGTATCTTTCAAGTTACGCGCAAAACCGGTGATGGGCATGCCTAAACCTTCGCGTGAAAGAATCTGCATACTGCGCAGCTTATCTCTTGAGCGGGAAATGGCCTGGCTCTCATTGGCAGAGAATACGTTCATCATTTCAAACTGCCTTACGATGGCCGTACCGTAAAAGGTAACCGAAGCACCGATGCGCGGAATGATGGCGTCAATATCCGAAACATCAACACCGTTGTAGTGTATGCTTGGTTTACCTTGACTCATGCCAACGTAACACTTGAGGTGGTCCATAACCACACATTCATGTCCCCGTTTTTCTGCGGCTTCCACTAATCGGCGAGTAGAATACAGATTTTTGTTTCTGGAAAGGACGGCTATTTTCACTGTTTGGTGTTTTTAATCTTTTTCTGTTTGCTCTTATACGATAGGTTGGAGCGCGATACGTCGACCAGAAATTTCTTCCGGATAAAACTACGTCCCAACAGCATCGGGAATTCCATATTGGAGCGATCTCTTAGCGAAATCTCTATGGGGTAAACTGTATTGTATAACTCTATGGTTGTCAGAATCACAATGCGATTCTCTTCTTGTCCAAACGAGTTTTTCACCCTTCGCTCTTTGTGAAAAGGGTAGACAAATTCTTGTGTTTCTTGGCCGGTGCTCTCATCCAATGGGGTAAAGCGAACAAAGTTTTTTCGGTATCGCTTAAACACTTCGATGTGCGCGCAATGAATCACCGAGGTACGAGCCCCGGTATCAATCTTAGCCGGTACGCCTTTCAATCCCAACTCAGGGAAATCGACGAGTTCTTTCCAACCGATTTTATTCATGGTCATGTTGCAAGTTAGAAGCTCGGTTTCAGAGCAACAAGCTAGGAAGGTAAAACTTCTGTTAGCTTAGCTCGTCTTTTCTTTTGCTGCTTCTTTAAAATGGGATGTAAAAATACACTGGTTAGAATCAACAAGGTTCCAACGTAGAAGCCGGGCGTAAGATCCTCGTATTCATTGAAGATGGCCATGGCCATTAAGATGCCGTAAACAGGCTCTAGGTTAAGCGAAAGGCTGGCGGTATACGCACTGAGTTCCTTCAAGGCCAATAAAGACAGTATATAAGCTACCGATGTACAGAAGATGGAAAGTACCAGTAACCATAGCCAGTCTTCGGCCGTTGGGGCAAAAACCATTTCGGGTTGGTACGCAAAGTACAAGGGTAAGAACAGGGAAATAACCAAAAAGCCACTACCCAGTTCCAGTATGGTCATGGTGAAAGGATTATGTCCTTCCATGTATTTCTTATTCAGGGTGGAGAATATGGCGGCAAGCAATGCAGCAATCAAACCTACAACGATGCCTTCCCAGTAAACTAAAGTGGCTTGAGTGATGATCACTATTCCAATAAACACCACAAAACCTAAGGCCACTTCCAAAAGGTCAATCTTTCGCTTAAAAAACAAAGGTTCAATAAAGCTGGTAAACAGCGATGTTGTTGCCAAGCAACTCAAGGCCACGGAGACGTTCGATAACTTGATGGAACCGTAAAAGGTTAGCCAGTGAGCGCAAGTCAAGATACCGATGAACATAAAACGCAGAATCTGCTTTTTCGTCATGCGGCGCATATAAGAAATAGCTCCGGGAACAAGCGCTATGGAGAGCACGGTAATCCAAAGCCGGTGCCAAACCAAACTCACTTCGCGCAAGCTGATTTCTTTTCCTAAGATGGCGGTAAAGCCAAAAAGGAAAACAGCAATATGCATAAACAGATAGGCCTTTTTTAGCTCCTTGCTCACGATGCGAATTTAAGCGGATTGCAATCACATTTGGTATTCGTCGAAATTCGGCCAAAAATATTCTACTATTGATACATCCAAGCGGCTTGTCCGTGAATCTAATGTGGAGAATTTCAAAAGATTGACAATTTTTGTAAGAACCCTGACTATGAAGAAAGACTTCCTCCTCTTCTTCTTCCTGCTTCTGGCTTTTTCGGCCAAAGCACAGCAATACAATATCCGCCATTATTCGGTGCAGGATGGTTTGCCTTCAGGTCTCATCACAGAAATATTTCAAGATAGTCGCGGCTTTTTATGGATTGGCAGCGATGCCGGAATCTCGCGCTACGACGGCCGTCATTTTGTGAATTATTCGTTTAGCGATGGATTGAAATACAATTTCATCACAGACATCAGAGAAGATGACGATGGCCACCTCTGGTTTGGAAACGGACCGGCACTGGCTCATTTCGACGGACATAGCTTCCATACGCGGGAAATCAGAATCAAAGAACGCCCGGTGGATATTAGAAAGATTATGCCGATCACGTCGGATCAATCGCTCGCTACCTCTAGGGAAGGACTTTGGCTGGTGGGTCCGGATACCAATATCCTCTATACCGAGGCAGACGGCCTTTTGCACAAAAACTGCTTTTCTTTTTTAAAGACCCGAAGTGGCCGTATTCTCTTCTGCTCCAAAGGCGGTATCAACGAATGGAAAGACGGTAAGATCATCCCATACCTCAAAACGGAGAATCCATCCAATGTGGTGATCACCATGGCAGAAGATGCCGAAGGTTATATCTGGATGGGCATGTTGCACAACGAGGTAAAACGTTTTGATCCGGCTAACCCGGAGAAAACCCAAAAGAAGGTAGTCATTCCAAATCAAAACGAAAGCTTCATTGCGGCCTTTGTTTCTTCGGATAAAGACTATGTTTACCTCGGCGGACAGCGCAATGTGCATCGCTTTAAAAATGGAAAATACCTGGAGAGCACACCCACGGTTCTGAGCAGGGAATCGGATGTTTTAAATGAAATCTACAACGACCGCGAAGGCAATATCTGGGTAGGAAGTCAATACGGCTTATGGCGTGTTTCACAAGGTTTTGCCTACCCGCTTAAAGCCGATTCTATTCTGGGTGGCGCCATCTACGATATCCATGTTTTGGGAGAGGATAGTGTTTTATTTACCGATGGATATTACATGCACCTGGTGGTGAATAATAAGGTGCAGGCTGTAATGAAAGACAAGCCTTTGCAGATGAGCGAGATCAACGATTTCTTCGTCAGCAAATCCGGCCATATCTATTTTGGAAGCACGCTTACCGGGCTGATGGTAAGAACACCTAAAGGGGAGTATAAAACGCTACCAATGCAACGCGGCATGTTTCAAAGGTGTTTTTCAATAACAGAAGATTCGAAGGGTACCATTTACATGGGGAGCAATAATGCCCTCTACCGTCTGCACCCCGATTCAGCCGAGGCCATGGTCTTTGCTGAGTTGATGTACGTGAACTTGCTTCACATCGATTGCGATTCAAAAGACAGAATTTGGATGGGCTCCAACAATGGGCTCTACCTGTTTGACAATGGAAAGCTCACCAATTATCCGGATAGTGTATTCGATAAACACTGGGTTATTGAACGGGTTTTTGCAGACGATACCTTACTCTATGTGGGCACCAAAGGTCAAGGCCTTTTCTGTTATTCCATTGCAGGCGATTCACCGGTTTTGCTAAAGACTTTAACCGTGGCCGATGGTCTGCCTTCCAACTACATCACCTTCATTCAAAAGGACCAAAAGAACCAATTGTGGGTGGCGTCTAAACGCGGTTTAAGTAAGGTGGTAAACTTCTTCAGCAAGAAGGCTTTCGTTCGAAACTATTCGAGCGATGACGGTATCCCTAATACCTTTTGGGACAAAGCATCGGTAGGTATATCACCTAAAGGCATTGTTTGGATAGGCACGGCCAGTGGGCCAATGCGCATTCAGCCCAACAGGGAATTCACCTCCGAATACCTTCCACAAATTTACTTATTGGATGCACAGGCCAGTCAAGGGCAATATAAGTTTAGCCCTAAGCGACTCATACCACCAACTTACGAAGGGGAAATCCCATTTGAAAACAACGACTTCACGTTTTACTTCACCTCATTGCAGTTGAGCAATGCCGAGAACATGGAGTTTTGGTATAAGCTGGAAGGGCGAAGCGAAGAGTGGATTCAAGCACCAAGCAATGGACTGCTCACACTAAATAATTTGTTGCCTGGTCAGTACACACTATGGATAAAGGCATTTGATCCAAACCGTCAGCTGTATAGTCAGGAAACGTCCTATTCCTTTAAAATAAGAAGACCGTTTTGGATGAGCGGCTGGTTCTATTTCTTACTCTTCCTAGCTGCAGTATCCTTGTTATACCTCATCTTCCGTTGGAGGGTGAACGTGAATTACCGCAAGAACCACGAGAAACTGCTCATCAACAGACAGCTTTCTGAAAGCCGTTACCTGGCCTTCCAAGCGAGGATGAATCCACATTTCATCTTTAACTCACTCAACAGCATTCAGTATTTCATCACGCAAAACGACAAGAAATCAAGTCTTACCTACCTGTCTAAATTTGCCCGTTTGTTGCGTCAGATTCTCGACAATAGCAAGGCGCTAAAGATTCCTTTAAAGGAGGAAGTGGAGATTTTGAATAGCTATGTGGAGATGGAATCCATGCGTTTCGATAACCACTTTAGTTATGAGTTTGACATAGATCCTGTATTGGATCAGAACAACCTGGAGATCCCGGGCATGATACTCCAACCTTTCGTGGAGAACGCGATTGTGCATGGCTTACTTCACCAGAACAGTGGGGAAGGAAAGCTGTTGGTTCAAATGCGCCAAGACGGCAACTTTGTAGAATGCATCGTGGAAGACAATGGCGTGGGCAGGGAGAAGTCGGCAGAGATTAACAGCAAACGTAAGGCGAATCATAAGTCGTACGGAATGGAAATAGCCAGTAACCGTCTGATGCTTTTGGCAGAAGACCACGACCTGGGTGAATTGATAAAAATTGAAGACCTACACGAACCTTCGGGGACACGTGTAACCATAAAATTACCGATAGTATGACGTTAAAGGTTGTAATTGTAGAAGACGAAAAAAACAGTCGCGAAGGACTGCGTAACCTCATTGAAGAGTTTTGTTCCGATACCGAGGTGAAAGGCATGGCCGGCTCAGTAGATGAAGGCATAGCGATGATCAAGGAGTTAAATCCTGATTTGGTGATGCTCGATATTGAAATGCAAACGGCGACAGGCTTTGATCTTTTGGAGAAATTGGGGGAGGTGAATTTTGATGTAATCTTCACTACAGCCTACGAACAATATGCCATCAAAGCCATCAAGTTTAGCGCAATTGATTACCTGCTTAAGCCAATCGATGTGAATGAATTGATTACGGCGGTTGACAAGGTTAAGGCAAAGCGAAGCTCCACTAGCAGCAACTTGCAGGTTGAGCTTTTATTGAAGAACTTAAAATTGGAAAATCCGAAGACCCATAAGATCACACTTAGCACTTCCGAGGGCATGGTGTTTATTCCGGTTACGGATATCATCCGCTGCGAAGCACAGGGGGCCTATACCACGTTCTTCTTGAAAGAGAATAAGAAGATTTTGGTGAGCAAGAACTTGAAAGAATACGAATCCCTGTTAAGCGATTACAATTTCTTTCGCATCCACAATTCGCACTTGATCAACCTAGGTGAAGTAGAACGCTACATCAAATCGGATGGAGGCTATGTGGTGATGAAAGACGGCTCGCAGGTGGCCATCAGTAATACCCGAAAGGACGAGTTCTTGGAACTCATGAAACAGGCATAAAAAAAGCGGCGCTAGGCCGCTTTTTTCATTTATAACTTACCGTCTCCTTGGTGGAGGAGTTCTTCGTTGTGGTCTTTGATTGTTTTGTTGAGGTTTCGGCTCTTCAGCAGGAGCTTCTTCTGCCTTTGGCTCAACCTTCTTCCAGTTTTTGTCTAATACCTTGATGGTAGTACGACGGTTTAACTGGTGTTCAGCTTCAGAACAGATGACGTTACCCGGATCGGTACGATCACAAGAACACTTCTCAATACGCAACTGACGCTCCCCGTAACCTTGGGCAACCAAACGATCTGGGTCGATACCTTTCGATACGATATAGGCTACAGCGGAGTCGGCACGACGCTGAGACAAGGAGTCATTGTACTCGTGTGTTGCACGACAATCTGTATGAGAACCCAACTCGATTTTAATGCGAGGGAAACGTTTCAATACAGCTACTACTGAGTCATCCAAGATTTGAGCAGCATCCGGGCGGATGTTTGCTTTGTCCAAATCGTAAAGGATACCTTCTACCGTAAACTCGATTTCCAACTCTTCCAATTCAAAGTCTTGAACCAAGGTAGTGAAACACTCTACGCCTTCGGTGCTCTGGAATTCTTTCTGAGAATCGAAGTAGTAAGCATCTTCCGGACCTTTCGCCATCATTTCGAATTTTGTTTCACGGGTCAAAGGAAGTTTATAAGCTCCTGTTTGATCAGTGGTTAATACGATGGTAGCGGTGTCTTTATTGGTTCTAATGTGTACAGTAGCGTTTGGAATAACGGCTTTGGTAGCTTTATCACGTACCACACCTGTCATGAAGAGTTCACAAGGATTCATGGTGAAGGAGTAGATATCGTCACTTCCTCTTCCGCCTTCACGGTTAGAAGAGAAGTAGCCGCTTTCTTTGTCTTCAGCCAACCAGATAGCGAAATCGTCTGCACCGGTATTGATAGGCCATTTCATGTTTTCAGGCTTGGTCCATTCTTGACCGCTTCCGCTGGTAAAGTAAATGTCCAATCCACCCATAGTTACGTGACCATTTGAGGCGAAGTACAAAGTACCGTCGGTATGAACGTATGGATACATTTCATCCCCTTTGGTATTGATGGTTGGCCCGAGGTTCAAAGGAACGCTCCAAGTTTTTCCTCTTCTTACGTAGTTAACTACATAAAGATCCCATCCACCGTAGTGTTCACCGTCTGTGCTATTGGAAGCAAAGAACATCTGCTTACCATCCGGTGAAATGGCCGGGTGACCGCAGCTAAATGAATCACTGTTGAAGTCGAGGAGAACCGGTTGTTCGTATGAATCACGTCCAATTTTCTTGGCGGAGTAAATCTTACAACGGAGGCCTTTTCCATCATCACTATTACACTGGGTGTAATACATGTTACGTCCTTTGCCTTCAAAAGAAGCAACACCGTCAGAGTATTTGGTGTTTACGGTTCCTTTCAACAAAACAGGTTTGTCGAAACTCACAGTACCGCGACGTTTTTTCATCGGAACGATGTACATGTCGTCGAAATACTGACCGGTCCAACCGTACTCAGCTTTATTCATACCGCCTGCGCGAGCCGAAGTAAAGACCAAACCTTCTTTCTCTAAGAACCAAGGTGCAAAATCCGATTCACGTGTATTGGCCTTTTTGAAGTTCTCAATAACGTAGCGGGTTTTTTTGTCTTTCCACTTCAATGCTAACTCGCATCCTTCTTTCAGACGTTTTACTTCTTCGTCGTCCGGATTTTCGGCGAGGTATTCATTAAACTTGATGATCGCTTCAGCATATTTTTCCTGAAGTTTAAGTGCTTCGCCCATGTAACGGAGGGCATCCGCGTCCATTTGATCGGCTCCTTTGGTGGATTTGTACTTCAATGACTTTTCAAATGCTTTGTAAGCATCTTTATAGTCATTGTTCATCATACGAGCCATACCTTCTTTGAAGTATGCCTCCTTACGAACGTTACGGTTCTTTTCAGTTTTCGCAACGTCCTTGTAAATCTCAGCTGCTGCATTGAATTCTTTCTTTTCGTACGCCTTGTTGGCGTCCTTCATGGTGCCTTTTGGCTTGCATGAAGAAAGTACTAATGCAGACAGTAAAATGAAGAGCCCAGAACTAAGAGTTAGAGTAAACGATTTTCTCATATTGAAATCATCTTAGTCAGCGAATATATGATAATACGCAAACAATCAACGATAATGTTGATCATTTGCGTATCAAAATTTCAAGGAAAATTATTTCAGGAATAAAAGTTCACGGTATTTAGGCAATGGCCACTGCTCGTTGGCCACAATACGTTCGAGTTTATCAGCGTAGTAACGGATCTCTGCAAAGTAAGGTTTTACCTTGTAGCAGTAAGCGTTTGCCTTCTTTTCGGTGTCTTCAATTTTGTTGGCTGCTTTGCGTGCATCCACCATTTCAAGAACCAATTTTTTCACCTGAGTTACATGTGAAGAAATTTCATTGATGGTATTTAAGTGAACGGTATAGGCATCTTTGCCTACGCCCAAGTCCATCAACTTCTTCGCGGTATCTGCCAACTCACCTTGGTAGCTTAATGCAGCCGGAATTACGTGAGTATTAGCTAGATCGCCTATCACTCTTGATTCAATCTGCACCTTTTTGGTGAAGTTCTCCAACAAGATTTCATAGCGAGCATGCATTTCGCGTTCGTTCAGTACACCGGTTTTCTCAAACAGGGCAAGAACACCTTTCTCAACATAAGCTTCAAAGGCATCTGGTACTTCAGTGATGTTTTTCAAGCCGCGTTTTTCAGCTTCTTTCTTCCATTCGTCACCGTAGCCGTTTCCTTCAAAAAGGATGCGTTTGCTGTGTTTGATATAACCACGTAGGATAGAAACTATCGCTTCTTCTTTCTTCATGCCACCTTTCACAGCAGCTTCAAATTCAGCTTTAAACTCACGCAGCTGGTTTGCTACAATGGTATTCAAGGCCGTCATTGGTGATGCTGAGTTGGCAGTAGATCCAACCGCACGGAACTCAAACTTATTGCCGGTAAAGGCGAATGGTGAGGTACGGTTACGATCGGTATTGTCTAAGAGAATCTCAGGGATTCTAGGGAACAAGATGCTTTGTCCTTTGCTGTTATCGTTCTTCTTCGCTGTATTGGTTTCCAGTTCGCTCAATACTTCTGATAATTGAGAACCGATGAATACAGAGATGATGGAAGGTGGGGCTTCATTTGCACCTAAGCGATGTTCGTTGCTGCTAGACGCGATAGACGCGCGAAGCAAATCAGGGTAATCGTGAACCGCTTTGATGGTATTAATGAAGAAGGTTAAGAACTGAAGGTTCTTAGATGGAGTATTGCCAGGTGAAAGCAAGTTCACACCGGTATCGGTACCCATAGACCAGTTATTGTGTTTACCGGAACCGTTGATGCCGGCAAATGGTTTTTCGTGGAATAGTACTTTTAAACCGTGGCGACGAGCTACTTTCTCCATCAAGTCCATCAACAATTGGTTGTGGTCTACGGCCAGGTTTACATCTTCAAAGTTCGGAGCACATTCAAACTGTCCAGGTGCTACTTCATTGTGACGGGTCTTCAATGGAATACCCAATTTCAAAGCTTCCGTTTCGAAGTCGAGCATATAAGCATAGATACGCTCAGGGATAGAACCGAAGTAATGGTCTTCCAACTGCTGACCTTTTGCTGCGCTATACCCAAATAAGGTACGGCCGGTAATCACCAAGTCAGGACGAGCATTGTACAAAGCCTCATCGATGAGGAAGTATTCTTGCTCAATACCTAAGGTAGTGCTCACTTTGGCAACGCTTTTATCGAAGATGCGGCAAACGTCGAGAGCAGATTGCTCCAAAACATGCAATGATTTCAACAAAGGAGCTTTATAATCCAAGGCCTCTCCGGTATACGAAACGAAGATGGTAGGGATGCAAAGCGTTTTACCAATTTTATTGTCAACAATAAATACCGGGGAAGAAGGATCCCAAGCAGTGTATCCGCGAGCTTCGAAGGTATTACGCAAGCCACCATTCGGGAATGAAGAGGCATCCGGCTCTTGCTGAACCAAAGCATTTCCGCTGAATTTCTCAATAGATTCGGTATCAGATAGCGGTTCAAAGAAAGCATCGTGTTTTTCTGCGGTCGCACCTGTAAGTGGTTGGAACCAGTGGGTATAATGCGTTACACCTTCGTTCATGGACCACTGACGCATGCCGGCAGCAATTTGGTCAGCGATGTGGCGTTCAATAGGCTTTCCTTCGCGGGCTGCGCGGATAGCATTGTAGGCTTCTTTGCTGAGATGTGCTTTCATGGCTTTATCGCCAAAAACAGCACTGCCGAAGTAATCAGAGATTTTGGTAGAGGGAAGGTCAACCTTCACAGCGGCTCGTTGCTGAGCCATTTCTAAAGCTTTAAGACGGATAGAGGAAGTAGTCATTGTTTGAAGAATTGTGCGAAATTAAAGGAAATTTTAGTATTCCTTAACCCACACGGGAGCAGAATTGTCTCAAATTCCCCCTGAATTTCCAGGAAGTCGCAATTCATGAGAGCTAACAGGAAATCAATCAACTAGCGATTTTTTTCATTTTAGTATAAAGGGGTGTATTCTGTTACTACCGGAATGCCAAATACTCCGGTATTTACCCAAATGATGAGGCTGTCGTTTTCAGCCAATTGCGTGTAAAGTCTTTGACTGATATCCAGACGAATAGGATCGTCAGAATTTTCAATTTGTGGAACATAGATGTGGTAGGTCGTCGGACCTTTTGTTGGTGTATTTATTTCTTTATCAAGCACCGAACGGGTATAACCCATTTTGGTTTCGGGGTTTTCGGCTGTGAAATAATTGATACTGCACATTGAGCTGCTGAACCAAAACAAGCAACAGAGCAGGATATACCCGAAACCTAGGAGACGTTCACCTTTCTCAGAAGAGAAGCTGGCTACCAGAGCGGCGATGAGTATACTGGGGATGAGTACCCAAAAAAGCTCCATCGGAAAGTGGAGAAAGTTCAAATCCATAAGCACCCTTACAATCATCACGAGTGGAATAAAAAAGACACTGGTGAATACGCTAGGAATGTACTCACTGTCTACACCCAACGGACTAATTCTCGCCTTAGTGAAGATAACCAAACAGAAGGCAATGAGTACAGTTAAGAAACAGACCCAGAATAGCATTTCGTAGTATTTTGGCCAAAAGAGGTATAAGGCAGCTGCAATTCCACCTACACTATTCAGCACCTTGCATATCTTTTTATAGTGCTGAACTTTTTGTATTCGCTCTTCTTGGTTAATGCCTAATTCCTCATCTTCCAATAGGGTTTCTTTGATTACTTCCTCTTCGATTTCGTGTCTACTTTTAAATCGACGTATAATTTCTACCAAGATGGAAGCGCTGGATTCATATAAGTTATATCCGAAAAGCGTCCTCGATTTTCCGGAGGTCAAGGTTAAGCGAATGGATTTTACTCCATCCCGAGAAAATAGCTCATAGGATTCAATCTCATTCCAGCGGACAAAGCGCTTTTTGTTCAACATGCCAAATGGAGCAGTGATGCCTTCATGGGAAAGGATTACTTCATACTTCAAGCCGGACTTCAGGTACCAAATGAACAAGATGAACTCAATACTTATAACAGCAATGAGCCAAGTCATTTTTTCGTTAGGATCATCCCATGGGTCTTGCAGGATGATCAGCGGACCGATACAAAACACAAACAAAAGAAGGAAGGGCAGGGCTATTTTCCAGCCCTTTTTTATTCGGTATACCTTAGGTTCTCTCATCTAAACTTAGCGATCGATATCGCTTATGGTATCGTCGGCTACTAAGCTTGGAATTTGATCTGAAGGAATGCCAACGAGGTCGGCGCTGAAGGCATCGGGATGTTCGCTCAATAGCCTGTTTACTTTATACGATTTATTGATGCTGTATTCATGAAACTGTAGGTAAACCGTATCGTTTGCAACTTGCACCACCTTGGCAAGGGTGTATTCACCATCGATTTTCCACGTGTATAGGTCGTTAATTTGGGGCTCAGCGGCAAAGGTTTTTAGTTCCTCCTGGTGTTTACCTGAAGCAAAGCTGGAATAAACAACCAATACTGCAAAAAGGGCTGTGCCGGTCCAGGTCCAAAGGGCCTTGGCTGACGCCTCTTTTAGGCGTTCATAGCGCTCTTTGAATTGAGGCGAGAATTCGTTCTTTTTTAAAACCTGTTTGCAATGGTCGCATTCTGTTACCGCCGTATTTCCAAATGGAAACAAGGGGATCCAAAACACGTGAGCGTATTTTTTAAAAACATGCATCTGCACGCTGTTTTCGGTGCTGCAATTGGGGCAGGGCTCCGGAATTTGCGCTTGGCCAATACCGGTCGATTTCCATCCGTAAATGATCATAGGTTCGGTTTTTTAGGGAAGATAATTAAAGACCGAAATATTGTGCTGAACAAGTTCAAAAGTTCTTTTCGTATACTTGAACCCATGCCGGAGAATAGGTTTATCGGAATTGATTTTAGCAGCAAACGGGCCGGAACTACAGCGATTGCGTTTGTAGATGAGGGCGAATTGCATGTTTTGCAAAGCATCAAAGGAGAAGACGCTGATAAGTTCATTCGAAACTATGTGCAGGCTTACAAAGCAAATTTTGTTTTTATCGATGCGCCACTTAGCCTGCCCCAAGGCCTAAATGATCCGGAATCGCTAGAGGTTTTTTACCGTGCTGCCGACCGCAAGCTGCAAGCGATGTCGCCCATGTTCCTCGGCGGACTCACCTCCAGAGCGATGCTTTTGAAGAAGACCTTGGAATTGGAAAAACACAAAGTCTTTGAGGTCTACCCGAAAGCCTTGGTGGAAGAGCTTCAGCTAAAAGAACATTACAAACATGACCTCCTACTGTTCCAAAAGGAATTGCAGCAGCTAACCCCACCGCTCCCTGAATTACGCAATTGGCATCAGGCCGACGCTGTTCTTGCCTGGCTCAGTGGATCCCGCTTTATGCAAGGAGATGCCTCCGTCTACGGCGATGAAACAGAAGGGGTAATCTACGTGTGAAAACATTTTTTCGATGTGGCAGTAAAGCTTCTATGCAAGCTGCTTAAAGAAGTTAACTAGAAGGTATAAGCCAGGGATGAAAAGTTACTGGAGCCGCTACCGTTCATAGCCACCTTGCACCAGGCCAGGTTAATTTTGCCTGATTCATTTCTGAAAATATAGGCATAACCGGTATAGGCATTCCAGGTGCCGCTGCCGTTGGTATAGTTTATTCCAAGTAAGTCATCCGGAAACCCTCTGATAGCGATTTTTCTTCCCACTAATGCAAGAAACCCTTGTGGGTCGCGACAGGTGATTTTTAGTTCTTTTGTTGCAACTCCCGGCTCGGTTAGCGTTAGTACCTCAAGTCCCTGAACCTCGCTGATTTGACCGGTAATCGCATAGTATTCATCTCCCAAAGAAGATAGAAATTCAATTTCATTTTCTAAGGAGCAAGCCAGTTCAGCTTGATAGAATGATTCCAAAGTGGAATAGCTCGTTTCCGTGTCGAACTCATATTTGCTACAAGAGCCAATGAGAAAGAAACAAACAGCGTAGAGAATCGATTTCTTGGTTAAAGTCATAGTGCAAATTTTAAGCGAATGCCGAGGTTAAAAACATGCATGTAAGCGAGCCTTCTGGTATTAATATGTACAAGGCCTTCACTCAATCTTTCTTTGCCTTCTGAGGTTAATGGCCGTCTAATTTTAGTTAAGAGCACACCCATTTTACCATACAAATCAAGTAGGAGGTTTTTATTGATAGGGTGAACACGTCCGTACCTGAAGAAGAGCTCTGTAAACTGGGAAGTATTGTCTGTGGGGTTGGAAAGCCTAACCTCTTCCATGGAAGTGCTGATATCTGGATGGGTCACCTGGGCGGTAAAAACGATATCACTAAAGTCGAATCTGTTGTAGTGTTTTAGCAAACCAAAACTTAAGTAGCGCCCCATCGGACTCAGTCCACCTCTTTTTTTCACAAATAAATCCCATTCGAAGCCTAAGCTAAAAATGGAAATACCGGCATTACCTCGGTAAGTGATTAATTGATAGTGTTTGAACCCTTCCCTCCACATGAGGTTATCAGCACCTACGCTGCTCAATTCATAATTGGATGCCGTTTTAGCATAGGCCAAACGCACGGCCAGCGAGGAGCGGTTTGTTACCACCGTTTGCGCACCAATTAAGAAGGTTTTACCGAGATGGTAACCATCGCTTTGAGACACTTTCTGAGGCTGGGTAGTTCCCATCGCCTCTATGCCGCCGAAAACTAAGTAGCGTTTTCCATAATAACCGGAAACACGGGGCTTGTCTTGGGCAGTTGAAGAAAGCATCCAAACAAGAAGCAGGGTCAGTATTCCAATACGTTTCTTCATGGCTTGATTTGATTTAAAGAGTGATAGAGGTATACGCGCATTTCTTTTGGCTTGTATTTGGTTTTCATGGAATGATTGAATTCGTAATCCATTTCACCCGTTTTAAGATTATAGTAAGCATTAACCATCCTAAGCCTTTTATAAGGATTGAATTGCCAATGAATGTAGAATGGGGTGAGGTAAGGAATTATGCCAAAGAGAATTTCGGTTCCTAGTTTTTTACGTTTTACATAGGCCACATATAGGCTTTGGCTGATATAGTCAGCTTGGTATTTGTCTGCCAATTGGGAAATGCTTTCTTGCATGAGATTTCCTGCATGATTTTTTTGATCTAAGTAGGTCATCCAATCCACCATCAGGGAGTAGTCGTTGTACCTTCCGGTAGCACCACTGTCTTCCGGGTAGATTTGCATCGGTTCTATCTCAATGCCTAATTCTCGGCCAACCTCTATCGTCATGGCTTCAATTTCTGCTTGCATCTCATACGCTTTACGGATACGGCGGTCTACCGATTTCCGGTAATCGATGTTTACAGCGAGGGGGCTAAACATCAGCATTTTCCGAATCTGTGGACGTTTCTTGTTATCGGCTTTGGTGTCTTCTTTTTTTGCTTTAACACTATCGGGGTTTTGTTTCAAGGCTGCTTTGAGCTCTTGAAATTCCACTCCGGCAAAAGAGCGATTCATATTGGCTTCTGCCTCGGCCCTCTTTTTAGATCCGGTGATACTTTTGTCTTCGCTGTTTACAGATTTATAAAAGTGATTTTGTGCCTTAAGGATGGTGGCATCGGTAATATTTTTTATAATCAAATCTTCGCTATCCGATTGGTGGAGACGCCAAACCTCTCGGGCAACCAAGGCATTAAGCCGACTGTCGTCGAGTTTTCTTAAAATAACCTGGTACTGAGAAGGCGGATATTCTTCATCAAATTTCCGGTTTAAAACCACGTTCTTGAAATAGGTATAATCCAATAGGCCATTCAGTGCCATGGATTTAATGCGTTTTATGGCCGCAAGGTGCTGAACTGCCGAATCTTTAAGTAGGTAATTTGAAAGTATCCAAGCGCCCAAGTATTCTTCTTCCAAGATATAATTGTACAAGGCATCAAATTCGGCTAAGCGTTGAATGGACATGAATTTGGCTGACCTAACCGGCACTTGGCTCGCACGGGTTGTGTCGGATTTAAACTCTTCAATAAAAGCTGTTTTTCGCTCAAAAAGCTGAGGGTGAGAGCTGTATTTGCGAGCTTCTTCTTTGGTCATACGTGGCTCGGACTGCACCTCGCTCACATCGGGTCTATCGTTTTTTTGTTCTAGTAAATGGGCAATTTGAAAGCTGCTATCCTCTACCTCAGAAAATGGAAAGGGGTGATTACCAACACTCTCGTAAGCGAGTTTTAAAACATCAAAGACACTTGCCACGTCTTTAGCTGAATAAGGACTCTCCTTCAGTATATCTATTGCAAAGACATCCGCTTCCCATTCGGCATTTTTAGTATGTTGAATGGAAGCCAAGAACTTGTCTTCATCGCTATAAGACGAACGGTCTTTCGACAGTTCCGATCTAAACTCAAAGCCATCCGAACTGTGTTTGTAATGGTAATGGGCGGCCTCGTGGGCAAGAATAAATGCCAATTGGGCCTCATTTTCAAGTCGGGAGATGAGACCGGTACTAATCACGATAACCCCTTGGTGTGTGGTAAATGCATTTACCTCGTTACTGCGCAAAGCGTAAACTCTCAAGTTTTTACGAAGGGTATCTCTTTGTCCCAATACCACACCTAACAAGCTATCGCAGTAGAGGCTAATAGGATCTCCGTAACATACTTTGCCGCTGCTGATAAATAAATCCAGAGCATGCGTAGAGAAGGTGATAAATAGGCGTTTCTCTTTGCTTGAGCGATCTTGACTCAGCGCAGTCTCCTGCATGTTTTGATCGTATCGGTCTTTAAATCGCTGCCGAAAATCCAGGGGCATCTCCCCCTC
>SBGR01000026.1 GCA_006226545.1 Bacteroidota bacterium
TATCATATATGATACATTATGGCAAAAAACAGAACCCCATTGCTTCCTAGGATTCAGGGAATTCTGACGGAGTTTGGAGAGAATCTTAAATTGGCTCGATTAAGACGAAAGTTGAGCAGTGCCCAAGTAGCAGAAAGAGCCGGTATAGGCAGGTCTACTTTGGTTAAAATTGAAAGTGGACACCCGGGAGTAGGCATTGGGCAGTACCTGAGTGTTATGAAGGTGCTGGGGCTAGAAAAGGATTTATTGTTATTAGCCAAGGATGACCAATTGGGAAGGAAATTGCAAGATGCCAGGCTGGAAACAAATAAAAGGGCACCAAAACGACATGACAAGTCATGAGTACTAAGAACACAAAAAAAAATGTATTTGTATTTGCGCATTGGGAACCACTAAAAGAACCTATTTTAATGGGCACCCTGCATTCTGAACTATTAAGGGGGAAAGAGGTCTTTTCTTTTGAATACGAAAATGCATGGTTGCAGTCTGAATACGCACAGGTGCTGGATCCTGATCTAGATTTATATGAGGGTTTACATTACCTCAATGAGGGCAAACCGAATTTTGGTTTGTTTTTAGATTCCTCTCCGGATAGATGGGGACGAATATTAATGCGAAAACGAGAGGCAGCATTGGCAAGGATGGAAGAAAGGTCAGTACGAAATCTATTTGAGACCGATTATCTGCTCGGTGTTTATGATGGCCACAGAATGGGTGGTTTGCGATTTAAATTGGAGATGAATGGGCCCTTCTTAAATAACAACAAGGGAATGGCATCTCCTCCCTGGACTTCTATTCGAGCATTAGAGGAAATAAGCTTAAGGTTGGAAAATGATGAAGTTGTAAATGATCCTGAATATTTAAAATGGTTAAGTATGCTGGTAGCGCCTGGATCTTCCCTAGGAGGCGCTCGCCCCAAAGCAAGTATAATTGATGAAAAAGGTCAATTGTGGATTGCAAAATTTCCAAGTGGAAATGATCATTTTGATGTTGGCGCTTGGGAAATGGTAACCTATGAGTTGGCGAAAGCTGCCGGAATAAATATGGCAGAATGCAGAGCACAACAGTTTTCGAGCAAGCATCACACCTTTTTAACTAAACGCTTTGATCGTTCATCGGATGGACAAAGAATTCATTTCGCCTCGGCCATGACCATGCTTGGTTTTGCTGATGGACAAGATGGAGCCAGTTACCTTGATATTGTTGATTTCTTAACGAGCCACGGAAGAAATGTGAAAAATGATTTAAAAGAGCTTTGGCGCAGAATTGTTTTCAACATCAGTGTATCAAATACCGATGATCATTTGCGTAATCATGGTTTTATTCTTCATCCGGAAGGCTGGGTGCTTTCACCGGCTTATGATATTAACCCGGTTGAAACCGGGACTGGACTGAGTTTGAACATCTCAGAAAGCGATAACACTTTGGATTTCGACTTGGCCTTAAAGGTGAAAAACTACTTTAGATTAGATGAAGAAGAGGCTCATCAAATTATAAGTGAAGTTACGGAAGCAGTAATTAACTGGAAGGCTGTTGCGAAAAAATATGGTATTTCCAATGCTGAGTGTGAGCTTAAGTCCAGAGCCTTTAAAGCAGCTCATTAGTTTCGCGAGGTTATTTTCCAATACAAAACTTCCCGAAAATATTTCCCAAGAGGTCGTCGGTGCTGATTTCACCCGTGATGTCGCCGAGGTAGTGGATCGCTCTGCGGATGTCTTCTGCGAGGAGGTCGCCGGTGAGGCCGCTGTTGAGTCCGGTATAGGCTGCTTCCAAGGCGTCTTTGGTTTCGCGTAAAGCCTCCAGGTGACGCACATTGCTCACCGTAGCGCCGGAAGCGCCGAGGTTTGCTTCGTTCGCTAGCTTGCTCAAAGCGGCAATCAGGCTGTCGATGTCTTTGTTTTTGGCGGATACCTGCAAAATCTCCGGTCTGGCTTTCAAGGCTTTCTGCTGTGCCTCGCTTAAACCATCTACTTTATTGGCCACCAATAGAATTTCGGCTTGTCCGGTTTCGAAGCGTTGGGTTTCGGCTGCCACTTCTTCCAAGCTCATCTCCCGTGCATCGAAGAGGTAAATCACCACCGCCGCATTTTTCATCTTCTCCAAAGCCCTCGCTATACCAATCTTCTCTATCTCCGATTCGGCATCGTGGCGGATGCCCGCGGTATCGATAAAGCGAAACAGAATACCCTTCAATTGAATGGCTTCTTCCACGGTATCGCGTGTGGTGCCTGCTATATCGCTCACTATCGCTCGCTCTTCGTTCAAGAGAGCATTGAGCAAAGTCGATTTACCCGCATTGGGTTTGCCGGCAATAACGGTAGCGTAGCCGTTCTTCATCACATTGCCGAAACGGAAGGATTCAATCAGTCTGTTCACTGCTGCCAAAATCTTCAGGATAAGGTTCGCTAGCTGATCCCGATCTGCAAACTCCACATCCTCTTCCGAGAAATCGAGCTCCAACTCCACCAATGAGGCAAAGTCGATCAACTCCTGACGTAACACACTGATCTCTTTGGAAAAGCCACCCTTCATCTGGTACATGGCCGTCTTCAAGGCTCCGGCTGAATCGGCAGCAATCATATCGGCCACCGCTTCCGCCTGCGATAAATCCATCTTACCGTTCAAGAAAGCCCGAAGCGTAAACTCTCCCGGAGAGGCTAGGCGAATGCCCTGCTTCCCTAAAAGTTCTAAAATTCGTTCTTGGATAAAGCTGGAACCGTGGCAAGAAATCTCCGCCACATCTTGTCCGGTATAGGATTTCGGGTTGTGAAAAACAGCCACCAAAACTTCGTCGAGCTCTTGATCACCGTCTTTGATTTTACCCAGGTGCACTGTATGCGTTGGCACCTCGCTCAGCTTCTTTCCCTGGAAGACCTGATCGAGAACCTCAAAGGTTTTCGGACCGCTTATGCGAATCACGCCTATCGCTCCAACACCCGAGGGCGTAGCTAAGGCGGCAATGGTATCATCCGGGAAATAGCCAATCATGCTGCAAAACTAGCGAAAAGGCCGGGAAGCTTTTAGCCTGGCATGCTGACGACGCCAATTTTAAAATCGTTAGGTCCGATATAGCACTTCGTTCGCCTGAATAATCGGAAGCCGGAATTGACCAAAATGGGCACCACCGTAACAACCACCGCCACACCAATGGAAGCGCCTACAAAGGGCGAAAAAGCCCCCGTGCTTGCCAAATAACCCGCTTCAACAGCCAGCGTACTCAAGCCCGTACTTAGCAGATTTATGGCCCACAGCTGTTTGGGAAAAAACTCGGCTTTGTCGCGCAATTGGATATAGTCAATTTCAGAATACAGGATGCTATCGTCCGGACTGAAATACAATGCTGAATCGCTAAAGGCATAGATGGCCCCACTGCGCATGGGAAAGTTTCGTTGCGGACGAAGTTTAATCTGATCGCCCACATAATAGTAATACCGTTGCTGCTTGCCGGGTTTGTAGATAACGAGGTAATCCTTCGCAAAGGCTTCGCCAAGACTACAAAGCACAAGCAAAACAAGCAGTAGCATTTTTTTCATAGATCGTCTGATTTATCCAGCACCTCCCAGGTCTTGTCGGCCATTAGTCGCACGGTTGCGATATAGCGATCAAAGGCCTTGCTTCTGCCCCACTCGCCGGGAGCAATCAGGGAAAGTTTTCTGTTCCCCTCGTGTTCATAAAGATAGTAGCTTAATCCCACTTGCGGCACAAAACGCATATCGGCCTCGTAGATTTGCCTTGAAATCTCCACCCTCGCTTCGATGTCTCTAGCCTGTTGCATCAACAGCTCCGCTTGCTTACGCAGCATACTGATTTGCTGGTCGGCATGGTGGCGCATCGCTTCATAAGCCGTGGCCTTCACCTTGCCTTTATCGATGGGTTTGATCTGCGCCGAGCCCACGTGCAAGGGTAAAGGGGCAAAGGAGGCTTCGCCGGTATAGGATTCTTCTTTCTCTTCGCTCATCACAACAAAAATAAATTCATTTACTTCCTTTGCAGAAGCTTTTAAGCTGAACAATTGCCTTTGCGCTTTGTTCAGAACAAGTGACGGGTTCATGAAAGGTAAAGTAAACATATCTGATTCGCTGTTAACCACGGTGCTTCTTATCCTATACGCAGTAGGCGTGGCCGGGTTACAGTTTAGCGAAACCAAAAGCCTTTTTCTAGCGATGGTGCCCGGGTTTCTGCTGGTAAACCTGATTATCCTGCTTTTTAAACACGAGAGCTTTACCAAGTCGTTTGGCCTCTGGGCACTGATTACCTACGTGATCGGTTTTTCCGCCGAATGGGTTGGCGTGCATACCGGATTGATCTTTGGCCGATACGTTTACGGACCGGTACTAGGCTGGCAGCTCGATGAGATTCCATTGATTATCGGGGTCAATTGGGTGCTTTTGGCCTATGCCAGCAGAGACATCGCAGGTAGGGTATTTAAACATCCGGTTTTGCGCATCCTCTTCGCTGCTGTTTTGATGGTGCTGCTCGACCTTCAAATTGAACCGGTAGCGCAAGAATTAAACTTCTGGATTTGGGCCGACTTCCAAATTCCACTGCAGAATTACATAGGCTGGTTTGGGGTTTCAGTGCTCTTGTTTAGCTTGAGTGAATGGCTTTTTAAGCGATGGTATAATCCCCTTTCGGTGCAGGTCTACCTTGGACTTTATGTCTTTTTTACCTTATTGCGTCTGATGCAATGAACCAATTGCCTTTGAAAACGTTGAAACAAAACTGTATGATAAAACACGCTCTGAATTTGAGTTTAGTAGCCGGCGCGCTGCTGTTATTTAGCCAATGTCAAGATTCAGCACATGCTTCTGAATCAAGCTTGAGCGAAGAAGAACTTTGTAAACCTGCTAAAATGGAAAGCACCACCAATTTCTACGATTATACCGTCTTATCGCTATCGGGTAAAGACACCTTACGCATGTCTGACTTCAAAGGCAAGTTTGTGCTTTGTGTGAATGTGGCTTCCGAATGCGGCTATACACCGCAATACGAAGACTTGGAAGCCTTATACCAGAAATACAAAGACACATTGGTAGTAATCGGTTTCCCGTGCAATCAGTTTGGCGGACAAGAATCCGGTACTGCAGATGAGATTGCCAGCTTCTGCAAAAAGAACTACGGCGTAAGCTTTCCTTTGAGCGAAAAGATTGAAGTGAAAGGCGCAAACCAGCACCCTATTTACAGCTGGTTGACTACGCAAACTAAAAACGGCTTGGGCGATTACGAGGTGGCTTGGAACTTCAATAAGTTTCTCATCAATCCGGAAGGCAAACTCTTAAAGTATTTCCCTTCCAGTGTGAAGCCGATGTCGGATGAACTGACTTCTCTCATCAAGTAGAATGAATACCTGGATTGCCTTCGCATTGGTTATAGGAACCTTTTGGTTCATGGAGTTTATGGCGTGGTTTAGCCATAAATACGTGATGCACGGACTGATGTGGCATGTGCACCGCGACCACCACCAAGGCAGTCAGGGGTTCTTTGAACGCAACGACCTCTTCTTCTTGATATTCGCTGTACCGAGCTGGCTATTTATCATGTTCGGTATGATGGCCGGTAACGACTGGCGCCTGTTTGTAGGCTTAGGCATCTTGCTTTACGGCTTTGCTTATTTCCTGGTGCATGACGTGATCATTCACCAGCGTTTTAAGTGGTTCAGAGACTGGGACAATACCTATGTCCGCGCCATCCGCAGAGCCCACAAGATGCACCACAAGCACCTTAACAAAGAAGACGGCGAATCATTCGGCATGCTCATCGTGCACAAGCGCTATTGGGACATGGTGCGCAAGAAAGGGTGAGCTTCTCATTGCGTGAGAAGCTGTTGAATGTTCATTGTTGACTGTAGGAAGGATAGTATTGCTATTCTTTCCTAGGCTGAAGAATGTAGAGGTAAGGACGAGTTGACGCCGGCTTATAGACATAGATAATCTCCTTCACCCTCGCATAAGGTAATCTATAAGGCTGAATTCGTTCTACATAGGCTTTCAGATTCCCTATTGCGGAGGTGTCTTGTGCCGCATCGCAGAACTTCCCATAAGTATATTCATACCAATTAAGCTGAACTGGTTTATGCGTTATCACAACATAAAGGTTGTATAAGCTGTCTGTAGGACTTTCAGTCCAATTTATCCCTCCCATCACACATACTTCCCACTCGCATTTCTCGGGATAATACTGGTAATCCCCAATCCGCAAATTGGTGTCACCTGATATTCCAAATTCGTCCATCAGTTTTCTTTTTTGAAAGAATGAATCGATTTGCAAAACGTAACCTGAATTGATTCCAAACGCCCCCGATTTGGACTCCAAAATCTTAATTCTGGAAGGTGAAGGATCATGGTTACGAATGGAGTGTGCTTGCTTCAGCCAGTTCCGATTTTTTCTTTTTAACCATGGCAAATGACCTTTCTCTTTCACCACGTAGATTGTGAAATAAGCTTCTTGAAACTGGGCGATATCCTTCACCATTTGCCATTGATTCTGTTTTTGCCCTAAAGAATCGTAAAACGGATATGCCATGTATTCAAAAGTGAATGGTCCTTCTGGATTGAAATAGTGCACCCTTTGCAGCTCGCGCTTTTCCGTCAACCGAATAACCAATCGCCTGTTCATCTGGTGTTCTCGTTCGTCACAAATTTGATTTCCAGGATCCGTTCGTTCGCACTTACATTTTTCAAGCAAAAGCATTTTTTCACCCATGCCTTTAGCTTCAATTTGCCAAGCGGGAAATCCTTTGCTCAACAAATAGGCAAGGAGCGTATCTGCTCTTCTTTGCGAAAAGGAGTCGTTGTAACTCTGTCCAGCCCGACAATCGGTATGAACCTCTAACCTAAATTTCCAATTAGGCAACATTTTCAGTGAGTCCATCACTTCATCTAAAGCATGACCTAAATCGGGACGTAAACTATAGCCTTGGCACCAATCGGAAAGGTATTCGTGTACCTGAAAATAATCGTCTACCTTGGGATTTTGTAAATCTACAGGCTTGCCCCTTTCTTGCGCGAAAACAGATAGGACCAAAAATAAAACAAGGATAAATCCACCAAGCCTCATAGGAATAGAACGAAAATATTCAAAATAGTTACATCCACAGTCCAACAGCCGACAGTTAACAATAAAGAATCCCGCCCTTCCGTTTACTTTCTATGAACTGGGCAATCGTTCTCCTTACTGGTGTTACCATCCTAGGCAATGGTTTCAAAGCCGAGCATAAAAAGAATGCAAGGGTGAAAAACGCCTACCAGGAAAAAGAGGAAGTCGTTACCCAACTCTTAACCAAACAAGGCCTCAAAGCCAACGACTTGCGCATTTTCTTACGTGCATTGAAAGAAGAGAAGAAGCTGGAGATTTGGGGCTCATCGCTCAAGAAGGAAGAGTGGAAATTGATTCAGACGTATAGCATCTGCTCTGCTTCAGGTGAACTTGGCCCGAAACGCAAACAAGGTGATTGGCAGGTTCCGGAAGGCTTTTACCACATTGAAGAACACCGATTTAATCCGGTTAGTTCATTTCACCTTTCGCTGGGTATAAATTACCCCAATGCCTCTGATAAAATCTTAAGCGATAAGAAAAAGCCCGGAAGCGATATTTATATCCACGGTGCCTGTGCCTCCATTGGCTGTATGGCCATGACAGATGACTTTATTCAAGAAATCTACATCATGGCCGTAGAAGCCCGCAACAACGGTCAAAAGAACATACCGGTACATATATTTCCCTGCTACATGAACGATAGCAACCTGAAACGCATTCAGACTGAGTATCCGCAACACAAGTCATTCTGGACGAGTCTGCAAAAAGGCTATTCGCACTTTGAAAAACAGCACAAACTGCCGTCATTTGTGGTAAACGCCAAAGGCGACTACATTTTCAAATGAGGTTTAAACTGCTCTTTCTTATTGGTCTTTTTAGCTTGAATGCCTCCGCAGAGCGACTGCTGTCAGAAGTGGAAGTGTTTAGCAGTGCGGTAAACGGAAAGATTGAGTTGACCCTTTACGGACAAACTGAAGTCTACCTCGATGAAGTTCCCAAAGACCGGATCTGCGGCATACACCGCAAGGCTTATGTGAAAGCCAAAGACCGCAAAAGAGGTAAAACAGAGCAAGGCACCGCACTTTACGATGAAAGCGGCAAATTGATTGGCAAAGCCGAGAAAGCCATCTTCTTATTAGACAATCCGGATACTACCGGAATACCTTTTTTCTTTTATGTACGCGGTTATATCTACAGCGACCGCATCGACGTAAACAGCATTCCTGAAAAGGTTTTAGCGATGGACTTGAAAGAGCATAAAGGCCAAATGGACAGTGCTCAATTGGCCGGTTTTTTAGCGAAGTTTAGCTTTGAACACACCGCTGACACCATGGGTTTTCACTTGTTTCAGATGGAAGAAGAAGAAAACGTGCGACTCAGTTTAATCTTCCAGAACAAACAATTGGTGGCCATCGTTCCTACCAGGACATTGGAGCTCAGCACCTTCACCACCAAGTTGGAAACACCCGGAGCACTCATCTATTACCTTGAAGAATTACGTGAAGAGGAAGAAGCCTGGTTGGTAGGCTATTTTAAGGTGAGGTAACTATTGAATTGAAGCCAGAATACGCCTGGTCGCTCCCGCATGCGCTTCAATCCACTGCCCCGCTTTCGCGCCAATCTCTCTTCGCTTTGAAGTGTCTTGCAATTCGCTTAAGACTGAATCAAAGTCCGCTTGGTTCGCTAAACGTATTCCACCGCCAAAGTTTGCTAAAGCCTCCCCTTCCGGGTACTTTGGCGTATTGTTTCCATACAGAACGGGAATACCCCAGACAGCAGCTTCCAAGATATTATGCAATGCATTGGTAAAGCCGCCACCTACCAAGGCCATGTCTGCATACGAGTATGCGTTACCCAATAATCCGATTCGGTCAATGATCAATACACGACTAGGTGCTGCGTCTTTCCTCTTTTCTAGCGATGAATAGCGGAGTGTGTTTTCAAATCGCTTTTCAATTTCTGCTATATGTGATTCGCTGATGTTGTGAGGAACAATTACCCAACACATTTCCGGAAACTTAACATAGGCCTTTGCTATAAGTTCTTCTTCCAAAGGCCAAGAAGAACCGGCTACCAAACAAGTTCTGTTTTGAATGAAGTCGGCTAAAATGGCATTTTCAGCCTTGGCTTGTTTGAGGTTCAATACCCGGTCAAATCGGGTATCTCCGGCATGGGTTACGTGCTTAATTCCAATGCCTTGAAGCAAATCAACAGAAGCTTTATCTTGGGTATAGATATGCGAATAGAAGCGCAGCATCTCCCGGTATACGCCCCCGTACCATTGAAAGAAAGGCTGTTCTTGACGCAACCTGGCGCTGATCAGGTAAAACGGAATTTGGCGATTGTGAATCTCCTTCAGATAGGCATACCAAAACTCATACTTCACAAAAAACACCTTATCCGGCTGGAGGGCATCCAATAAAACTTGCGCATTCCGTTTAGAATCGAGAGGCAAATAACCCACCCAAACGGCATGTGAATACTCTTTTTTCTGATTGTATCCCGAAGGCGAAAAGAAGCTCAAACATATTTCGATGTCTTGATGTGCATAGTGCTCTATCAAAGGTCTTGCTTGTTCAAACTCCCCTAGCGATGCACAATGAAACCAATAACGTGTTTTGGTTTTCGGCTGAGGCAATCGGCTTTGCCAATCTTTCCTTCCCGAAATCCAGTCGGCCGCCTTTGCGTTAAACGGCGCTGCGATTCCGATACCGAGTCGGTATGCCCAAACACTGAATTGGTAGATGAACTTCACTAGCGAAATTTATAACCACCTGAAGTTAATGCCGATCCAGTATAAATAGGCAGCAACCATCCGATACGTATGCCAATACTGCCGTCAGATCTTTTTTCATTGCCCGGCAAACCGGTATCAAAGTTTATTGCGCGTCGGCCTTGCGTATAGCCTTGGGTAAACTCAACTCCTGCAAAGAAGTTGATTCTTCTTCTCGGATCCAAAAACTGATACCCAACAAACTGATTCATGGTGAATCCGGAAGCCAAACGATCATAACCAAATTTTAAGTCGCCTTCCAATGCCGCTACTGTTGTTGATCTGTTGGTAGCACGAATGAAATGTTCCATATAACCAAAGCCAACACTTAGCATGAGTCCGGAGTTTTTGTTTCTTCCCAAAGGGATAATTTTACCTCCTTTAACAAAGAGACGCAGTCCGCGCATCTGGGCAAGAATCTCCACTCTGTTTCCCTGATGGTCTATAGCATAACCATCTGCATCCGTGAAGGCATCAAATAAATCAACCTCTTTGATGCTATTGCCAAAAAGGTAGCTTCCTTCAGCACCCCAAATCCAGTTTCTGCCTGTTTTATAATACACTCCGGTACCAACGCCGTTGAACAAGCCGTATCGCTGTTTCAAATCGGCGGTCGGGAAATTTAGATCGTAGGTAAATTGGCAAATAAAGCCCGTTCTCACTACTGAGTTTGTGTCTTTCTTTTGAGCCGAAAGAGAAAGGCTAAGCACTAGGAATAAAAGGCTAAAGAAGTACTTCATGAGGTTTCAAATATACCGTAACTGTAACTTAATGTAATTCTATAGGGAAAATCTATCTTTGTCGGCGACTTTCGAAAAACTTTTAACTTATGCGTAAAATTCAGATGGTTGACCTGCTCAGCCAGTACGAAAAAATCCAACAACAAGTAGATGAGGCCGTTTTGGGCGTCATTCGTTCTACGGCTTTTATCAATGGCCCGGAGGTAAAACAGTTTCAAGCTGAGTTGGAAGAATACCTGAAAGTTAAACATGTTATCCCTTGTGCAAACGGTACAGATGCATTGCAGGTTGCAATGATGGGATTAAATCTCCAACCTGGTGATGAGGTTATCACGGCTAGTTTTACCTATGTGGCCACCGCTGAAGTAATTGCTTTGTTGAAGCTTACCCCGGTATTGGTTGATGTTAACCCTGACACTTTCTGCATCGATCCGGCAGAGATTGAAAAGGCCATTACCCCAAAGACCAAAGCCATTGTACCTGTGCACCTTTTCGGACAAACAGCTGATATGGAAGCGATTCTCGACATCGCTAAAAGGCATAACCTGTTTGTAATTGAGGATACCGCTCAAGCCATTGGCGCTGACTATACTTTCAAAGACGGTAGCACTGCCAAAGCCGGAACCATTGGTACGGTTGGGTGTACTTCTTTCTTCCCTTCCAAAAACTTGGGTTGTTATGGAGACGGTGGAGCCATCTTCACAAACGACGATGAATTAGCGAAGAAGATTCGCATGATTGCCAACCACGGACAATCTGTACAATATTACCACGATGAAATTGGCGTTAACTCACGCCTTGATAGCATTCAAGCCGCCATTTTGCGCTGCAAGCTTCCGCACCTGGATAGCTACAATGCCCGCCGACTTGAAGTTGCCAATCGCTATAATGAAGCCTTGGGAAGCCATGCTAAAGTTACTGTACCGCAGTGGCCAAGCAATACCACCCACGTGTTTCATCAATATACCATGCAACTGCACGATGTAGATCGTGCGGCGCTTAAAGATTACCTCGCAAGCAAAGAGATTCCGGCTATGATCTATTACCCGGTGCCTTTGCACATGCAAAAAGCCTATACCGATGCCCGTTACACCGCTGGCATGTTCCCGGTAACTGAGCAACTTTGTGCAAGTGTGATTTCTTTGCCAATCAGTCCGGATGTAACCCCGGATCAGCAAGAGTATATTATCGAAAACGTATTGAATTTTTTAAACCAGTAAGCTTTAATAAAAATGAAAATTACCGTAGTAGGAACCGGCTATGTGGGATTAGTAACAGGAACTTGTTTTGCCGAAGTAGGCATCGAAGTGACCTGTGTAGATATTGACCAAAAGAAGATTGAAAACCTGAAAAACGGCATCATGCCAATTTACGAACCGGGTTTGGAAGAAATGGTCATAAAGAATTATGAAGCCGGTAGATTGCATTTCTCTACTAACCTGAGTGAGGCAATTAAAGGTTCAGACGTAGCGTTCATCGCTGTGGGAACGCCTCCGGGTGAAGACGGTTCTGCCGACTTAAAATATGTCATTGCTGTTGCGCGTGAAATCGGGCAAAACATGAATAGCTACGGTGTTGTAGTAACCAAATCAACCGTACCGGTAGGTACAGCTGAAAAGGTAAGCAACGCTGTGAGAGAAGAGCTGGAAAAACGCGGTGTAGATATTCCTTACGATGTAGCTTCCAATCCGGAGTTCTTGAAAGAAGGTGCCGCTATCGACGACTTCTTGAAGCCGGATAGAATTGTGGTTGGTGTTTCTTCTAAAAAAGCAGAAGACATCATGGCCAAATTATACAAGCCTTTCACCTTGAACGGACATCCAATCATCTTTATGGATGTACCTTCTGCCGAGATGACCAAATACGCTGCGAACTCAATGCTCGCAACCAAAATCAGCTTCATGAACGATATCGCTAACCTCTGCGAAATTGTGGGAGCCGATGTAAACTTGGTGCGCAAAGGCATTGGATCAGATGCGCGTATCGGTAATAAATTTATCTACCCGGGCATCGGGTACGGTGGATCTTGTTTCCCTAAAGACGTAAAAGCATTGATTAAAACCGCTGCTGAAAAAGGCTATAACATGCGTGTTTTGAAAGCGGTTGAAGAAGTGAACGAAGACCAGAAAAACGTCATGTACAATAAGGTCATCAATCACTTTGGCAGCGATTTGAAAGGCAAAACAATCGCCCTTTGGGGATTGTCTTTCAAACCTAAAACCGATGATATGCGTGAGGCTCCTTCTTTGGTTATCATCAGCCATTTATTGGAAGCCGGTGCAACAGTTAGAGCCTACGACCCTGTAGCAATGGAAGAAGCCAAACACATGATTGGCAATACCATCACGTATACAAAAGATGAATACGAAGCATTGCAAGGTGCTGACGGCTTGATCTTAGCAACAGAATGGCCAGAATTCCGATTCCCTGATTTCGCTAAAATCGAAAACTTGATGAACGGAAAAGTAATCTTCGACGGCAGAAACATCTACGATGCAAAAGACCTGAGAGAAAAAGGCTTCACCTATTACGGAATTGGAATTAACTAAGATGAGGAAAAGAGTATTAATAACCGGAGGTGCCGGATTTTTAGGTTCGCATCTGTGTGATCGCTTTATCAATGAAGATTACCATGTAATTGCCATGGACAACCTGATTACCGGTGACCTGCGCAATATTGAACACCTCTTTAAACTCCCTAATTTTGAATTCTACCACCACGACGTGTCGAAGTTTATTCACGTGCCGGGTGAATTAGATTATATCCTGCACTTCGCTTCACCGGCAAGTCCGATTGACTACCTGAAAATTCCAATTCAAACACTGAAAGTGGGCTCTTTGGGTATTCACAATTGCCTTGGTCTAGCGAGAGTTAAAGGAGCACGTGTATTGATTGCCTCTACTTCTGAAGTTTACGGCGACCCATTGGTGCACCCGCAAAACGAAGACTACTGGGGTAATGTAAATCCGGTGGGTCCTCGCGGCGTATACGATGAAGCAAAACGTTTCCAAGAAGCCATGACCATGGCTTACCATACTTACCACGGCGTTGAAACGCGTATAGTGCGTATTTTCAATACCTACGGACCAAGAATGAGACTAAACGACGGAAGGGCTTTGCCTGCCTTTATCGGACAAGCACTTCGCGGAGAAGACTTAACCGTTTTTGGGGATGGTTCTCAAACTCGTTCATTCTGTTATGTTGACGACCTGGTTGAAGGCATCTACAGATTGCTTTTAAGCGATTACGCCTACCCGGTTAACATCGGTAACCCGGTGGAAATTACCATCAAACAGTTTGCTGAAGAAATTATCAAGCTGACAGGAACAAGCCAGAAGGTAATTTACAGACCACTTCCTAAAGACGATCCTAAACAGCGTAAACCGGACATTACCCGCGCTCAAGAAATCCTAGGCTGGGAACCTCGCGTGGAGCGTTCAGAAGGACTAAAAGTAACATACGAATACTTTAAGAGCTTACCTGAAAGCGAATTATTCAAAGACCCTCATGGCAGAGAATTCAACTAATACCTATTTCGCTCACGAAACCGCAGTTATTGATGAAGGCTGCAGTATTGGCCACGGAACCAAAATATGGCATTTCAGTCATGTGATGCCCAATTGTACCATTGGCGAAAACTGTAACCTCGGACAAAATGTGGTTATCTCACCTGAAGTGGTATTAGGCAATAACGTTAAAATACAAAACAACGTTTCAATCTATACCGGTGTTACCTGCGACGATGACGTTTTTCTAGGGCCAAGCTGTGTTTTCACTAACGTAACCAACCCGAGAAGTGCCATTAACCGCAGAGGACAATACGCCAAAACCCACGTGGGGAAAGGCGCTAGCATTGGTGCCAATGCAACCATTGTTTGCGGACACGATATCGGGCAATTTGCCTTTATCGGGGCAGGCGCCGTGGTGACGAAAAACGTACCTGATTATGCCCTTTTGGTTGGCAATCCGGCTCGTCAGTTAGGGTGGATGAGTGAGTACGGTCACAGGTTAGAGTTCAACGAAATTGGTGAAGCAATTTGTCCGGAAAGTGGCGCGAAATACCTGCTGAAAGACGGCAAAGTGAATAAAGCATAATGGCAGAAAAAATACTGGTAACAGGCGGCACGGGCTATATTGGCTCGCATACAGTGATTGAGTTGATTCAACAAGGTTACAAGCCTATTATCATCGATAATTTGAGCAACTCCAAGTTGGAGCGATTGGATCAAATCCAAGCAATAACAGGGGTTCGTCCGGAATTTGAAAAAGTAGAAATGTGCGACAAAGCCCAGATGGAGGCCTTTTTCGCTAAGCATACCGACATCAAAGCAGTCATTCACTTCGCGGCATTATTGCAAGTAGGCGAATCGGTTGAAAAGCCACTGCTCTACTATTCCAATAACCTGCTTTCTACCATTCACCTGCTTGAATGCATGAAGCAATACCAGATTGGAAACATCGTATTTTCATCCAGCTGCACGGTTTATGGCAACCCTGAACACCTGCCTGTAAATGAAGATGCGCCCATAAAACCTGCCATCTCCCCGTACGGCAATACCAAAAAAATGTGCGAAGACATCATCCGCGATTTCAGCATGTCTGAAAAACAGATGAAATCCATTAGCCTTCGCTATTTCAATCCCATTGGCAACCACCCGTCTGCCCTGATTGGAGAAGAGCCACATGGTGTACCTAGCCATCTGGTACCCTACCTCACCCAAACAGCCAAAGGCATTCGCTCTCACTTGAATATTTTTGGTAACGACTACAGCACGCCAGACGGAACCTGTGTGAGAGATTACCTGCATGTAGTCGATTTGGCTAAAGCGCATATCGCAGCGATTCGTCGCTTATTGGACGTACAAGATTGCCCGATCTGGGATTATATCAATATCGGAACCGGTACCGGCTATTCCGTACTTCAGATGGTGAAAGCCTTTGAAAGCGCAACCGGACAAGAAGTTCCATTTCAATTTGCCCCGCGCCGTGAAGGCGATGTTGAAGCAGTGTATGCAGATACTACAAAAGCCAAAAACCTGCTTAAATGGCAAACAGAACTTGACCTAGAAGACATGCTTCGCGCCGCTTGGGCCTGGGAACAGAAACTTGCACATTAGCTTAATATTAAGCTTCCACTTCCTTTAGGTATTAAATAACAGAATTGAACCGTCAAGGTAAAAGGTGCATTGATTAATGCGCCGGCAACAATTCTCTCTTTCTTGGTAGTTTCACATCACCAAACAGGGGAATTATGGCCAAACCAAACATCGATTCAATTGAATTGCGAAACCTTTTGGAGTACTTGCAGGGCTTCAAAACATTTGTTAACAGCAGTCTATCCTTTGTTGTTACGCAGTTTAGAAAACGCATTCTCCTATTGCTCCTGCCAGTTCTTGCGGGAATAGGATTCGGATTCTGGAAATACCGCCAGCTTAAACCCGTATACGAAGTGGAAATGCAGCTCACCTTCAATGAACTGCACAAGAAGACTTACGGCGAAATGACCATTCGTTTACAGGACCAAATCAAACAAGAAAATTGGCCTTGGGTAGCCAATGTCTTGGGGATGAAGGAAGCCGATGTGGAACATCTTCAGTCAATTCAAGCATTAAACATCGCTAGAAGCCCGCTGCACGAAGACCTTACAAGCGAAAAAATTCCATTTTACGTGTTGGCCAATGTGACCGACCCAAGTATCTGTTCTTCACTTCAAAACGGCATCATCAAATACTTCAATGAAAATCCACTCAATACGGAACGTCGACGTGTTAACCTACAGAACATCCAAGACCGCCTCCAATTTCTGAGTAATCAATTGGCCTGGATGGACTCCATCAAGATGAGTTATAACCAACAGCTCAAACGCGGAGTACAGCCTGAACAAATGTCGAGCGACGGTTCTATAGACAAGCTGTTTGAGCTATCTGACAACTTTTACAAAGAATGGTTGAACCTGCGCTCCGGCTTGGATTCCTATAAACCGGTTGAATTGATCATGGGCTTCAACCCGGGATTACTTTCTCAGAAACCATCTCTGCCAAACTTCTTACTTCGCTATGCTCTGCTTGGTTTTGGACTGAGCTTTCTTCTCCTATTATGGTTGGCTATACCCTCAAAATCGGTTAAAGAATAATGAAAATCAGCCAATCCAATAATCTCTTAAACAGCTTATGGAATCTGTTTGATGTGCTTGCATATCCTGCAGTATTCTTGGGCTTCACTCCCTTCTTTATCGAAAGAATGGGAGCAGAAGAGTTTGGATTGTGGATGCTCGTGAACAGCATATTGGTGAGCTTTCAGTTGCTGAACTTCGGTCTTGGCGCAGCCACACAGCGCAATGTAGCTCGCTACTTAGGGAAAAACGATAGGCCGGGCATGTGGCAAAGCATCAATACCAACCTATCTCTCGGACTCGTTTTGCTGCTCATCTGCATGGCCGTTGGAGGCATACTTATACTTGGTGTTCGTCAAGTGGGTATTTTTAACCTAGACCCCAAGCTCCACGACAGAATGAGTCTGCTCTTGTTCATCACCTCCATCTTGGTGGCCTTGAAGTTTATTGAACAAATTGCTCATGGAGCGCTCAAAGGACTCGAAAACTTCCAGGTACCGGCTCGCATCAACCTGGTGGTTCGTTTTAGCATTTTACTCGCCAATATTCAGTTGGTGAGCATGGGATATGACTTGGAATACCTCTTCGGTTCGAACCTGCTCATTACGTTCAGCTCCTTTTTCATCTACTATATTTTCATCAAGAAACACCTTCCGGGTTATACGCTTCAACTTATCTGGGAGAAATCGAGCATCGTAGAAGAACTGAAATACGGACTCCACAACTGGGTGCAATCAGTATCAGTAATTCTGACTTACCAATTCGATCGATTCATTGTTACCAGTGTATTCGGTTTGGCTACGCTGAGCTATTATTCTATTGTAGCCACGATGTTTAACCACATCCACATGGCCTATAATTCGCTGGTGCCATGGTTACTGCCAAAGGTGGCTCGACTCCGTGAAGAAGGTGCCGAACTCAACAGGCTCTTCCTTACAGCCCGTAGCTTTACCATCCTTGCCGGAATAAGCTCCTTATTGGTTTTTCAGTTTATCAGTCCGGCATTGCTTACGCTGTGGCTGGGAGTTGATCTCTACCTGAAAATAGAAAACCTGGTGAACCTGTATTGCGTTTTTGAGCTCTTTTTCATCTTCACTTCTGCTCGATATTTCTTCTTGAATGGCAGTGGTTACGAGCGCTTGCTTACCCGACTAACCCTGCAACTTTCAGCCATCACCATCTTAGCGATGCTGGTTGGGCTTTGGCACTTTCAAACGGTGGAAGGGCTGGTTTACGGTTTGGTTTTCGGAACAGCATTGGGCATTTGGCTGGAAAACTTCATCATCAATAAAAAGGTACTCAAGCAAAGCACTTGGAAAGAAGGCTTTCTGCTGATTCTGCCTTCTATCCTGGCCACGCTTATTATCTATTCTTCCGGAATCTGGATCACCCTTGCGCTGGCAGGCTTGCTGATTGTGAGCGGCTACTTGCTTTTTATACGTACTGGCGATTTCAACCTAAAAGTGCTGCTCTTTGGATAGTACAAAAAACATAGCACTGCAAGGAGGACTCTTTTTGGTCTTAGTCTACGTATTCTTCAATACGGTAGGGCTACCGCATGGCTTGAGTTATACCTTTCTGCTCACCCCGCTATTCCTGTACTTCAGTATAAAAGCCAAACTATTTAAGGCGTATACGTACTTAGCGATATTGCTGATTCCATTTGCCTTGATTCACTTTAGGCAAGGAACAAACCTACCGTATTACCTTCAGTCTACCGCGCTTTTCACGGGCGCTTGGGTATTCGGAATTGCGGTCTATCAATTCCTCAAACAAGAACACGCATTGCCTTTAGCGATGAAAGGCATCTTGATGGTGAATACCCTTTTATTGCCCATCGCATTTTTAGCCTACTTCACCCCCTGGAAAGAAAGCTGGTGGTATTTGGTTCCGATCTCTCGCGGCTTGCCAATCATCCCCCGCTTGATGATGCTGACCTACGAAGCCTCCTATTATTCTCTACTTCTGGTTCCGGTGAGTATTTATTACTTGCTCAAGATCCTATTCTTTAAGGAATACAATGCTTGGCTGATTCTGATTTTATTGGGTCTTCCGTTATTGTTGTCTTTCTCATTGGGGATATGGGCCGGTTTAGCGATAACACTGGTAATCCTGTTTGCCTTTCACTTGAAATGGTTGGTTTTGCACCAGCGTTTGCGCATCACCTTTATTGTATTTGCGAGTCTTGTGCTTGGCTCTCTGGTGGTGCTCTACCTGTTCTATCCGGAGAACCCGCTGTTCCATCGACTGAAAAACATTGGTGGCGGAGAAGACACTTCCGCTCGAGGGAGAACTTACGAAGCCTTTGAGCTAGCCTGGCTGATGGCCAAAGAAAAGAGTATTTGGTTTGGCGTTGGTTTGGGGCAAATCAAATTGATGGGTCGGGATATCCTCCTGAACTTCTACCACTATACCAATATTCCGGAAGTTGCCCGAATTCCGAATGCCGCTGCCGAGACGCTGGCCCAATTCGGGATTGTTGGATTAAGCTTACGACTTGGAACTCAACTCTTCCTCTTTTGGCGGACCAAGGTATGGAGTAATTTCTTCCGACTCAGTCTGTTTTGCTTTGTCTTCGTTTACCAGTTTACCGGAAGTTTCCTCATCAACATGGCGGAAATAAGCATTTGGGTGCTGGCCTTCTCTCCCATCGCTAAAGAATTTAACAAAGCGAATCTGAGAGAACAGTGGGCGATACCCGTTTGGCCTTGGGAAAAAAAGAAAGGAGCCCTGCATGGATAATCAACTACGCATAGCCTTTATTTCCAGACCAAGCCTTTTTACAGTTCGTGGAGGGGATACTGTGCAGATGACGAGTACCGCATCCGCACTCCGAAGCTTGGGCGTACAGGTAGATATTTTCACTTCCAACCAAACCATTGACTATGCTAAATACGACCTCCTTCACTTCTTTAACATCATCCGGCCGGCCAGCATTTTACACCATACTTCCAAGTCCGGGTTACCTTATGTGCTTTCTCCTGTCTACGTTGAATATGCGGCCTATGAAGAGACACAGGCCCATCCAGTCCGCCGCATTTTGGCATCAGCGGTAGGAAAACATAGAATGGAGTACATCAAAGTACTCGGTCGTTATGCCAAAAGCAGAGAACCCATTGGCTCCTTTTATTATTTGAGTCGCGGACATTATTCCAGCATCCGTAAAGTGCTGCAAAACTGCTCTTACCTCCTGCCCAATTCAGAATCGGAAGGAAAACGACTACTTAAGGATTTCCCAACAGATACACCTTGGAAAGCGGTGCCCAATGGTGCCGACACAGAACTTTTCCGGTTTAAGGGCGATGCGCTTAGAGAAAAAAATACCGTGCTCTGTTCTGCCCGAATTGAAGGGAGAAAAAACCAACTTGGACTTATCAGAGCTTTGCGTGGCACCGGGATCAAACTCTGGCTAGCCGGCAAAGCAGCGCCTAATCATAGCGCCTATTACGAACAATGCGTGAGCGAAGCCGATGAGAACGTGACGTTCTTAGGCCAATTGGATTTCGAGGATTTAGTGAACCTATACCACCGAGCTGAAGTCCACGCCATGCCAAGCTGGTTTGAAACCACCGGCTTAAGTAGTCTGGAAGCTGCACTATGCGGTTCCAAATTGGTGATGAGTCGTTTAGGCGATGAATACGACTATTTCCAAGATGACGTACATTATGCTAAGCCCGACGATATTCAATCCATCCGTCAAGCTGTGCTTGCGGCCTTGGACAGCCAGCGATCGGATAAGTTGAGAGAACGTATCCTTCGCGACTATACCTGGGGACGTTGCGCCGAGTTGACTTTACAAGCTTATAAGGAGGTGCTGAAATGAAAATAGGCATACTTGGCACTCGCGGAATTCCCAATGAATACGGTGGCTTTGAACAGTTTGCCGAATTCTTTGCGGTACGCATGCAGGAACGCGGACATGAGCTAACCGTTTACAATTCATCGCTACACCCTTATAAGGAAAGCCAATTCAAAGGAGTGAACATCCGTGTTTGCAATGACCCGGAAGACCGCTATGGCAGCTTTGGCCAGTTTATTTACGACAGGAACTGCATCCTTGACAGCCGAAGCCAACACTTCGATATCCTCCTTTTGCTTGGCTATACCAGCAGTGCGGTTTGGATGCATCTGCTTCCTAAAAACACAAAAGTGGTCAGTAATATGGATGGCTTGGAATGGAAACGAAGCAAATACAGCAAACCCGTTCAAGCCTTTTTGCGCTGGTCGGAAAAAAGAGCTGCCCGAAAAAGTGATGCCTTGATTGCTGATTCGCGCGCGATTCAAGGTTACCTGCGATCCAAATACGGGTTAGACTCCAACTATACTGCTTACGGTGCAGAGGTCTTCTCAAATCCGGATTCAGCCCTTCTCGCGCAATATGGAGTTGAACCGAATAAGTATACCCTGCTAATCGCTCGACCAGAACCGGAAAACAACGTACACCTCATTTGCGAAGCGCACGTGAAATCCGGAATCGACTTGCCTCTGCTTATTATTGGCCGGTTCACGAATGCCTACGGCCAAAAGCTGCAAGCGCAATATGCCGGAACAAATATTCGGTTTATCGGTCCGCTTTACGACCTAAACGTGTTGAACAACCTTCGCTACCACGCGGCCATCTATTTCCACGGACATTCTGTGGGAGGAACCAATCCATCGCTTTTAGAGGCCATGGCTTCTTCCAGCCTGATTTGTGCTCACGACAATCCTTTCAACCGGGCCGTTTTAGAATCGGATGCATTCTATTTCAGTTCGGTAGAAGAGTTAAGCGAATTGCTGAAACAAGTTCCTGTAAAAGCAGACCATGCGCATTTCATAACAGAGAATATCAAGAAGATAGAACAATACTACAGCTGGGATACCATCACCACCCAACTCGAAACATATTTCAAGGAGGTATTAAGCAAATGATGAATCAGCTGACATACCGCCACATCACCAAAGGGCTTTGGCTAGCATTGCTTCTGAGTTTAGGCCTTAGTTTAAAATTAAGTGCCATTCTGTTGGTAGCTCTAGTGCTTGCCAGAATTTTAGAGCGGAACTTTAAATGGGAAGGCAACCGACATGAATGGATTTGGGCCGGCTGCTGTATGGCCTTCTTTGGCTGGGCCGCTCTTTCTTCTATTTGGTCTGGAGACGTGGCTGCTGATTTCAAAATTGCTGAGCGAAAAGCTTCCTTTCTTTTGCTGCCTTTGCTTTACCTAAGTTGGCCTTTTAAGCGATTAAGCCTCGCTCGGGTGCATTTAAGAATTTACCATTTTGTGCTAAGCGGACTGTGTCTTTCCTTGATTGGGATTGCCATCGCTGGCGGACAGATTGAATCGCTTTTTTACCATGAATTGGTCAGGCCAATTGGGCAACATGCCGTTTACTTTTCGGCAATTCTGCTGTTTAGCTTGCTTCTGCTGAGGCAAGAAATCCAAAGCATTTACCTGCTACTTTTTGGTTCAGTTTACGGACTCACGTTGGTCTTATTGAGTTCTAAACTCATGCTGGGACTCGCTGCCCTGGCGCTTTTTGTGATGGTTTTCTATAAACTCAAGAACAGAAAGATAAAGGCCGTTTTGAGTTTGGGCATATTGGCGTTAATCACGGCACTTTTACTCATTCCAAACCCCGTTCAGAAACGATTTAGCGATGTATCGGTTAAGCGCCTGAGCTATGTCAATGCAAACCACATCGGTCAAGATGTTTACCTCGACGGGCTCAGCCTTCGCTTAATCCAAGTAAGACTGGCATTTCAAATACTGAAATCAGAAAACGCTTGGCTATTAGGGGTAGGCAATAGTGCGGCTCAAACTCATTTAGACCAAGCCTATAAATCACTCGATCTGTACGCGCCGGAAAGCGGTGCAGACCGCGGTTTCATTGGATATAATTTTCACAACCAATACCTGCAAAGCTGGGTACAGGGCGGATTACTCGCCTTGCTGATGCTGGGGGGCATCTTTATTCAGCTAGCAATTCTAGCCATCAGGCAAAGGAACCTAACATTGGCCATGTGCACTGCGTTATTCGCTGCATTTTGCCTTACCGAGTCGGTTTTTGAACGTCAACAGGGCGTGATGGCCTTTCTATGTTTCACCCTGTTATCGCTAGCGATGCGCCCTGAACAGGACACTTATTCTCAACCACAGAATTTGATTTAATCTCTACACCATGAATTTACAAGCCGGAAATTTAGGATCACTGAACTGGAAGCACCCGGTTAAAGTTTGGGAAGACGAAGCACTGCTGAAAAAGGCACCGCGTTCACTTCGCTACAGCTTTCAAAAAAGAACCCTAGATATTGTATTCTCCTTGGGTATCTCGCTCACACTTTTAAGTTGGCTATTGCCGCTTTTGGCTTTGCTCATCCGATTGGAGAGCAAAGGCTCCCCGTTTTTCGCTCAAGTTAGAACGGGCAAAGACGGAAAAAGCTTCACTTGCTATAAGCTCAGAACCATGCGCATCAATGCATTGAGCGATACCAAACAAGCTACCGATGGCGACGAGCGCATTACCCGCATGGGCAAATTTCTGCGCCTCTCCAGCTTGGATGAATTGCCGCAATTGTTCAATGTGCTTTTAGGGGATATGAGTTTGGTGGGACCTCGTCCGCACATGCTCTACCATACTAACTATTACGAACCACTAATACCCAGTTATAAGCTGAGACATCTGGTAAAACCCGGTTTAACCGGGTTGGCCCAGGTTAAAGGACTCAGAGGACCAACCACCCATGTTTCAGACATGGAACGCAGAGTGCATGCCGATTTGTATTATATCAGCAACCGGAACATTTTGCTCGACATTCGCATCATTGGTGAGACCGCAAAAGAGGTTTGGAGGGCCTTATTCCGCTAATCATGGAAAGTACGCTTACTACCTCCGAATTGAAAGCCAAAATCAAGCAAACGCTTGGCTATTTCGACTTCTTCCACTATCCTTTGAAGGAAGAGGAAATCTTACGCTACCTGCCGGTGAAATCCGATTTAAGCAGCCTTCGAAATGCTTTGAATGAACTAACCGCAGAACGTGAAGTGACCCAACAAGGCAGCCTATTTGCTATTCCGCAGTCGCTCGATATCTTCTCTCGAAGAAACGAAGCTAACGCCCTAGCCTATACCAAGCTGCCCCATGCCATGCAAATAGGAAAATTCCTTTCCAAGTTTCCATTTGTCAGGTTTGTGGGCATTTCCGGTTCCTTAAGTAAGCTTTATGCCGATTCCAAATCAGACTTCGACTACTTCATTGTAACCGATACCAACCGTCTTTGGATAGCTCGAAGCCTGATGCATGTGTTCAAGAAACTCACTTTTTTAGTGAACCGCCAGCATCAGTTTTGCATGAACTATTATATCGACGCTGACCATTTAACCATTGAAGACCATAACCGCTATACCGCGATTGAACTCAGTTCTTTGATTCCGGTGTACAACCAAGAAGTCTATGATCATCTCATCGATCAAAACGAATGGTTAAAAGCGGAATTGCCCAATTTCAACCGTTTTCAAATGGCCCAATTTTCTGAGCGCAAAGCCTGGTTGAAAAAAGGGTTTGAACGCTTAGTTAACCTATTGGGTGCTAGTAAAATCAACCAAAGGCTGATGAGGCTTACAGATCGTAAATGGAGGGCCAAATGGCAAAGTGCCGGCTATCCTGAACAGGATTACGATTTAGCTTTTAGAACACGCATTTACGTTTCTAAAAACCATCCGGCCAACTATCAGAAAAAAGTGCTGTCTAACCAATTGGTTCAGCTCTCTAAACTTAGTCCAGCAAAATGAGTAAAAATCGCCCCATCTTAATCTTAGGAGGAACCGGCTTTATCGGTCATGCCGTAGTAAGCCAGTTGCTGCGTGAGCGGAATCCGGAAGACTTGATAGTATTGAGTCACCGAAAGGCAAGTTCCTTTGCCGGGGTGAAAACGATAAAAGGCAGTTTAGAAAAAGTGGACTGGAGTCAGCTAGACCATAATCCACCGGAAACCATTATACACTTGGCGCGTATCAATGCCACTAGGTTTGGAAAACTAGGCCGATACCTCGCTGCCCGGAAAGGCAGAAACGCCAATAAACGTTTAGTAGAGCATAGCCAAAGAGCCAATTGGCGGTGCAGCTTCACCTATGTTTCAGGGAGTTTGATGTACGGAGAACATGGCACCGAAACCATCTTGGAAGGCGAAGGATTGAAGCCCATTGCATTTGCCAGGCAATACAGCATTGCCGAGGACGTGTTTGATCCGGTAGCTCAAAATGTGCGGGTCATTCGAGTGCCATGGGTTATTGGCCAGGGTTCTTGGTTCAAAGGTTTTTTTACCGATAAGCTTCAATCAGAAAAACGTGTTCCGCAATACGGTTCAGGCGAAAACTGGATGAGCTTTATCGAAGTAAGCGATGCCGCCAAAGGCATAGTCTACGCTTCACTCAACTTCAACCGAGGCGTTTACCATTTAGCGATGCCTCAAGCCCTGCCACAGCGGAATTTTTGCGAGCTCATCTCCAAGTTGAGCGGGTTTCCGATTAAGGCCTTTAGCAATACCGAAATGGAGATGAAATTTGAAGAAGCCATCGTGGAGTCTTTTCGCTCCAATATCATTTTAGGCACGCGGTTTCAAGAGAATTTCCCGGCCAACTTTTTCCAGTTTACCGAAGTAGAATCGGCCTTAAAGCATCACTTAAGCCTTTTTCTCAAAGACAAAGAGCGTATACTCTCCTAGCGACCAAAACGGGGTTTTGCTTAAGGCGCGGTCCCAATTCCACAGTCGGTCTTTGTAATTGGCCTGCACCACCTTCGGACTTTCATACCACGCAGGAAAGAGGATGGAATAACCGCGGTGTTTCACTTCCCTCATTCCACCAAACGCCTTTCGCACTTCGGTAGGCGTATAACATTTAGAAGGCAAAAAGCGACTGGTTGAGTAGCCTCCCCAAACTTTTTTCAATCGCTTAAAAGCGGTTGCAAAACGAAGTTTCAAAAGTGGTTTCAAGATTCCTAATAGGTACCACTTGTTCACAAAGGTGAGCACCATCTTTCCATTTGGGCTTAATAGCGATTGCAGTTCTTTGGCGGCTGCGTTCAGGTCTTCCACGGTATTGAGGGAACCAAAAAACACATAGATCAAATCGAATTGCTGCTGAGGTAAAAGCAACTTCACATCCTCCACACTGCCCACCATGGCTTGACAATTGTTTAGCTGCACCTCCTTTATCGCTAAAGAAGCCACCTCACACATGCCATCGGAAATATCAATGCCGTAAACCTGTGCATTGGGGTTCTGTTTAGCGAAATAAACCAAGTCGAAGCCCGGCCCATAGCCTACTTCCAAAGCCTGATGAAAGGCTATACCTTCCGATTCTGCTCGGAATGACTCCCGAATGCGCTGCAAAAGTGGGTTGGCTTCTCCCCTGCTTTTAAAGCTAACCGAATCTTCATTGTAATAGGCTTTTACTTCCTTGTAATACCCCGAGCCTTCGCTGTACATAGATCAAATATAAACGGGAATGTGAATTAGGCATAGTCAGATTGACCACTACCTACCTTAAAACGGTAATTGTCCCTTTCCGATTGATTTTCACACCGGCATCATCGTAGCCCTGCAGGATAAACAAATACTGGCCGTCTGGAACAAAATCGCCACGGAAACGACCATCCCATAAACCCCCTTCGCTAGAAAACACCTCTTCACCCCAGCGGTTGTAAATACGAAGCGTATAGTCAGTGAAGCCTCTGCCTACCGGTCCCCAAGTCTCGTTTAATCCGTTTTCATCCGGACTAAAAGCCGTTGGCAAATACCAATCAACTTCCAAGACCTTCACACGCTGTATCAAGGAGCTATAACACCCATTATAGCCTACTTTAAGCTTAAAAAGATAGGTTCCGTTTTCATTCAGGCTGCTGTCGAAATCAGGCGTAAACCGCAAGCTATCTTCGTTCAGTGTCCAGAGAAAAGAATGAAAGGTATCCGGAACCGCAAAGAGCTGGAAGGCTTCATTTGGATTGGGGAGGCTATCGGAAACCTGTATGGTAAACCTTGGCTTCTGCTGAATTCCCACTTTCAGTGTATCGGTCAGCGTATCGCATTCGGTGTATAATTTGATCGCGTGCCAGCTTGAATCTCGGATGAGAACGGGGTTTTGCGTAGAGCCATCGGCCCAAGCCCAAGTGAATTGGCCGGTTGGAATGTTAAGCTCCAAACTATCCCCTTCGCATAACACAGTATCGGCAGGCAAGCGGTAGCCGATGGGTTTACAGTACCGGCAGAATAAACTATCGCTAAACTGAATTGGATTGCCTTTTTGACTTGACAAGGCAATAAAATTGGTGCTGTGATCAAACGTTTGTTTACCGTTTATTCCTTTCGGACTCGTTTGACCGCCTGGTGTATGGTAGCCTTCATTAGACCAACACCCAAAGCTGCCATCAGGCTGAAGTTTCATAACAAAAAAGCCCGTTTGCAATGCTACGCCGAGCACAAATGGAGTTCCGTCTGCCCTTAAGTGATAGTTGTAATTGCAGGCATCACGCAAAGCGCCGGTAGGTGCAAAGCCAAAGGCCTGAGGCAAAATCTCACTGCGTATTACTTTTCCATAGTCCGTATAAAATACCAAACGCAGGAAAGCAGAATCGGTGGTGAGGTAGCTACTTCCCACAACAATATTGGATTGCGTAGAGCCAATAAAATGGGGAGACAAACCCAGATAGGAATCGACAGGTGTAGACCCTTTACCGTCTATATCCACTGAGAATAACTCGTGCTCTGTACCACTGTAGGCAGAATTGGCTATAAATAATTTTTTACCCAACTGGGAAACCCCGGCAATGGTTACAAAGCCGGTATAACTTTTCATCCATTTGTAATTTCCGTCTTTGTCCATCAACCAAACTGATCCGGAGCCGGAACCCATAATCTCTCCTGCAGCAGTATGTCCGCCAAAACCCCACATGGTCGATGCGAAATCCAAGTGTTTGAACCAACTGATTTGACCGTTTCCGGCGAAACGGGTGATGAAATTCCCTACATTCCCAATTGTGCCCCCTTGGCTACCGATGAGAAAACCAACGGCATACAAGCCACCATCCGGATGTGCATCAAAGGTATAGAGGTGATAGTTCAGTGAATTTTCCAATACCTGAACATCCAGCTGTTGAAGTTGCCCGTCCAACGACATGAAGAAAATATTGGTAGAGGCTTCGTTGCGGATATTACCTCCAACGTACACGGTATCGCCAGAGACCGCCACTTGTAGACTGTAAACGGGATCTGAAAAACTATACTCCTCCGAGTGGGTAATTTCAAGTTCCTTATTCAAGCGCATCACCTGAAAATGATACCCATTTAAAAGGTCGACAATAACCACAAGGTCTCCATTACTGAAACTCGCTATATCACCTCTAGAGCCTATGTTAGGCGATTGCACACTCGAAAAAACCCGCATCTGGCTGAATTGAGCTTGAGAGAGGTGAAAGGAAAGAAAGAGTACGAAGAGGAAAAGGAATCTCATTCAGACTTTTGACGTAAAACCTAGCAAATAGGTTGTACTTGGTTAAAATATTCTACTGAAAATCGATGGAAGGAGAAACAAGGACGTTAAAATGAGCTTCGATTTCCAAATTGCCTGAAAAACCCGACTTAGATTCTTGTGTTTGCTAGGCCACGTAAAAGATTCTCCTTACCTTTGCAGCCCGAAAATCAAGTACCATGATTGAAGTTTCTAATGTATCTCTCCGTTTTGGCAAACGGGTTCTTTTTGAAGATGTTAACATAAAATTCACCCCAGGTAACTGCTACGGCATTATTGGCGCGAATGGAGCAGGAAAATCTACTTTCCTCAAAATCCTTTCCGGTGAAATCGATCCGACCACCGGACACGTGTTTATGACACCGGGTGAAAGGATGGCTGTATTAAAACAGAACCACTTTGAGTTTGACCAATACACTGTTTTGGAAACAGTAATCATGGGCCACAAGAAATTGTGGGATATCATGCAGGCCAAAGACGCCATCTATGCCAAACCCGACTTCAACGACGAAGACGGTGTGAAAGCCTCTGAATTGGAAGGCGAGTTTGCTGAAATGAACGGCTGGCTAGCAGAGAGTGATGCCGCTGAATTGCTTTCGGGATTGGGCATTACAGAAGATTTGCACTACCGCAAAATGGATGAATTGAGTGGTAACGAAAAGGTGCGTGTGCTCATCGCTCAGGCCTTGTTTGGTAACCCTGACATCCTTTTACTGGATGAGCCTACCAACGACTTGGACATCAATACCATTCGTTGGCTGGAAGACTTCTTAATGAACTTCAAAAACACGGTATTGGTAGTATCTCACGACCGTCACTTCTTGGATACGGTTTGTACACACGTAGCAGATATCGACTTCAATAAACTACAGATCTATACCGGTAACTATACCTTCTGGTACCAGTCTTCACAGTTGGCGTTAAGACAACGTACTGACCAGAACAAAAAGGCAGAAGAGAAGAAAAAAGAATTGCAAGAGTTTATCGCTCGCTTCTCGGCCAACGTGGCGAAATCTCGTCAGGCTACTGCCCGTAAGAAAATGATTGAGAAGCTAGACATCGCTGAAATCAAGCCGTCTAGCAGAAAATACCCAGCTATCTTCTTTACCCAAGAAAGAGAAGCAGGCGATCAGATTTTGACGGTTGAAAATCTTTCAGGCACGACAGAAGACGAAACGCTTTACCGCAATATCAACTTCACGGTAAACAAAGGCGATAAGATTGCCATCGTTTCTAAAAGCCATTTAGCGATTACCCATTTATTGGAAACCATCGCTGAAGAAAACCCACCGGAAACAGGTGAGGTAAAATGGGGTATCACCATCAATAAAGCATATCTACCGAACGACAATACCAGCTACTTTGAAGGAGTAGATTTAAGCTTGGTAGATTGGCTTCGTCAGTTCTCCAAAGAAAAAGACGAAACCTTTATCCGCGGCTTCCTCGGACGTATGTTATTCAGCGGTGAAGAATCGTTGAAGAAAGCGAAGGTCCTTTCAGGAGGAGAAAAAGTGCGTTGTATGACTTCTAAAATGATGTTGCAGAATCCGAATGTTTTGATTTTGGATGAACCAACCAACCACCTTGACCTCGAATCCATTACCGCTTTCAACAACGGTTTGATGGATTACAAAGGCACCGTGATTTTCACTTCCCATGACCACGAGTTTGTGAATACCGTAGCCACCCGTATCATTGAAATTGGGCCAAACGGCATGATGGATAAATTGAGCAGCTACGATGAATTCTTGGAAAACCCGGAAGTAAAAGCACAACGCGACGCCCTTTACGCAGCCAAAGCCTAAACATGACAACCCGCCTCTCGGTTAACATCAACAAATTCGCAACCTTGCGCAATGCGCGAGGCGGAAATAATCCGGATGTAGTCAAAGCCGCGCTAGACTGCGAACGCTTTGGCGCAGAAGGGATAACCGTGCATCCCAGACCGGATGAACGCCATATTCGGTACAGCGATGTAAGAGCCTTAAAAGGTTTACTGAGTACCGAGTTTAACATTGAAGGGAATCCCACTGAACGCACGTTTGTTGACTTGGTAGACGAGATTAAACCGGCACAGGTAACCCTTGTGCCGGATGCGCGCAATACCTTAACCAGCAACCAAGGCTGGGATACCATCAGCCACTTGAGTTTCTTGCAAGAGATCATCGCTCACTTTAAAAATCAAGGCATTCGTACTTCCATTTTCTTGGATCCGGTACCGGCCATGGTAGAGGGAGCTGCAAAGACTGGCACAGACCGCATTGAATTGTATACTGAAGCTTATGCCCACGGGTATACCAGCAACCGCGAAGAAGCCATTAGGCCCTATAAAGAAGCTGCTTTGGTTGCTCAAACCCTAGGCTTAGGACTCAATGCCGGTCATGATTTAAGTTTGGAAAACCTGCGTTACTTCCAGGAGCAAATTCCGGGATTGGAAGAAGTAAGTATCGGACATGCGCTTATCTGTGATGCCCTTTACCTTGGCCTGGAAAAGACGGTCCAATCCTACCTTGATTGCCTTCGCTAACGCGACTGGTAATAGGTATAATCGCTCAAAAGCTGCCTTAAAAAAGTAACATCGTCTAAATTAGTCTGGATGGCTAATCTATTGCACAGGCGCAAGCGGGCTTGGTAGGCCATTTCAAATCGCTCCAAGCCTTTTTCCTTTTCATCGTCTATCAGGTTCAATACCTCTTTTACGGTTTGCATATCGTCGCCCGAAAGTTGTTTAGCTTCCGGAATTCGAGGTTCATAGGTATCGCTAAAAGAATACTCATGAAACCCGGAATCTTCCAAACGTACCCTGTTTTTTACTTTCACTACAACGGTACCCGCGGCTAAATCGCCCAGACGTTGTTGGTGCTTGGATAAGATAATGCTAGCCAGAGCTACTCCTCCGAAGGAAATGGCTTCAAACACAAAAAGCAGCCAACGCAAGAAATAACTAACCAAATCCATATCAGAGCCATCCACCTTCATCACCCGAATCTTCATCAGGTTTTTACCTACCGTTTGGCCTTTAAATAGCAATTCAGCCCAAAATGGATAACTCGCAATGAGCACACTTCCAATGATTCCAAAAATGGATCCTGTCTCTTCGGGAAGCTCAGAGACCACCAAAGTTAGGTAGGCAATAAGCAGCAGAATGATTAGCACCAAGTCTATCAGTGCCGCCAGCATTCTATTGCCTAATCCGGCCAATTCAAAGCGTAAATCTACATTGGTGACCGTGTTTATCCGTATCGAGGTATCCATAATTGTGGCTCAATTTAGGGAATTTTCCATAAGACTAAAGTCCACTCAGAAACTTACCGGAACTGCTAAATCTTGATGGGAAAAAGCTTTTCCATTCGCTGGGAAAAATGCAAATTTGGACATCTCCCTATGAAAGAAGCCAAATTCCTGAAAACGCGTTCAGCCAAATGGAAAGAAGCCGAAGCGCGTTTGAAAGAACGCAAGGCTTATTCTCCTGATTACTGGGCTAATGCGTACATTGAATTGAGCGATGACCTTTCATACAGTCAAACCTTCTACCCGAATTCAAATACCACGGCCTACCTGAATCAATTGCTCAGGCAAGTGCACCGGCAGCTATACAATGCCGAAAGGTTTTCGTGGGGACGAGTTGTGCATTTTTGGAAAGAGGATGTGCCTGAACTTCTTCTGCATCGCTCTAAACCCATACTGCTCTCCTTCTTAATCTTCGGTATTTGCTTTTTAATTGGGTGGATAAGTGTTTGGATTGACCCCGACTTCAGCAGGTTAATTATGGGCGATGATTATGTTGACCGCACCGACGTTTACATTGATACGGGCAACCCGATGGGCATTTACGGATCCATGAATCCGCTGTACATGTTCTTTATGATTACCTCCAACAATATCTGGGTATCCATCATGGTCTTTGCCTTTGGTATTCTAACCAGTATCGGGGTGGGTGTTTTCTTAGCGAACAACGGCATCATGTTGGGTGCTTTTACAGGCTATTTTTATTTCCAAGACCTCGGACAAATCTCTTCTCAAGCGATTTGGATGCACGGCACCTTTGAGATTTTCGCTATTGTAATGGCGGGAGGCGCAGGGATTATAATGGGCAACGGCTGGTTATTTCCGGGATCTTTGCCACGCATTCAAAGCTTCAGACTAGCCGCCGCTCAAGGTGGGAAGCTCATGTTAGCCTTGATTCCTGTATTTGTGATTGCCGGTTTTATTGAAAGTTACTTTACACGACACTATAAAAACGAAGTACTCAGTTATGCTACCATAGCGGTTTCGCTTTTGGTAATAATTGGGTACTTCTTGGTTTATCCCTTGTATTTAAAGCGCAAAAATGGACGAACAACAAATTGAATTATACCAAAAAAGGGATTTAGGACAAACCTTAATTGCCGCCATACAGATTGTTAAATCCAATCCGAAACACTTTTTCAAAACGGCTGTCTTGATGGTTTTGCCTTTGTTTTTGGCCACTTCAACCTTATCCTTTTTAAAACAAAACATCTACGACCCATCGGCAAGTCCGTATGACCGGATTATAAATGAATTTTTAGGCCCGATGAATATTCTCAGCCTAATCGCTTCCTATTTGTATACTGCCTCTTGCACTTGGGCTGCTGTTTACTTTTTAAAGTTATACAGAGAAAGAGGATCGGGGAACTTTGAAATGGCCGACCTCTGGTCAGAAGTATTTAAACACGGCTGGAAACTGCTTTTTGCATTTATAGCGGTGGTGATCATTACTTCAATTGTAGTAGTGGTGGCAGGCTTCTTTGCCAGCATAACCTTGGTTCTTATTCCATTTTTCTACGTCGCCATGCTGCTTGTGTTTAATTTTTTACTCATGTTCAGCATCATTTACCTGAACGAAGAAGCTGGATTTAGCAACTCCATCGATAGGGTATTTAAACTCATGAAGGGCCGTTGGTTTTCCAGTGTTGGCTTGCTCATCGTTTGCATTCTCATCCCATTTTCGGTGATTTTCTCTCCGGTAATCATCACGGCTATAATCGACATTGACTCGTTCAGAGAAGTATTTGACCTAACTGCAGGCCTTAATGTATCCTTTACCTTGCTGCTTGAGAATATCATGCAAATATTAGGGCTGCTTTACCTGCTTTTATTGAACCTCAGCTTTGCCGTATTCTATTTTTCCCTTAGTGAAGAAAAAGATCACGTATCGCTTAAAAAACGCGTAGAAGACTTAGGCCCTTTGGGCACTTACCAATGAGGAAACTTCTCCTTTTCATATTGAGTATCTTAAGCTTTCCGCTTTTCGCTAACAACACTTGGACGCGAGATACGGCTATTTACCGTATTCGCGATTTTGAAGAAAGTCAGTTGCAGGAGCTAAGAAAAGACGACCGTTACCACTATGAAGAGGCTGAACTGGAACGCGATGCTCCAAGTATGTGGCAATTGCTCAACGACTGGATTAAGGACCTTCTTAAAAAGTATAATCTCAACCACGAGCCGGAAACCGTGGAGATGTGGACCAATATCCTGATTTGGTCTCTGGTGGGCATTGCACTTTTACTGGTGATCTGGTTCCTAGCGCGAAATAGCAATTTTGCACAACTCTTTAAACGCGGTGACCAAGACCTGAAAGAGGCCATCGAGTTTTTGTCCTATACCGGCACTAATTCCAACTTGGAAGAAGACTTACAACAGGCAGAAGCCAAAGCAGATTATCCATTGGCCTTGCGACTGTTATTTATCCGCAGTTTGCGCATTTTAGAAGATGCCATGCTCATCAGTTTTAAAAAGGATAAAACCAATAGCGAATACCTGGATGAACTTCGCTTGAAGGCCCAATACCCTTACGTGGAACGGTTAACCCATTGGTTTGAACGCGTGCATTACGGAGAATACGAAATCAATTCATCTCAATACGCGGAGTGCAAGGAACTCTTTTCGCAAATGCGTCAAACTCTGAAAGGAGGCACAGATCATGGATAAACGGTATCTGTACTTGCTAATTCCTGTGGTCATCCTGGCCTATTTAACGGGTGGTCAAACTCAATCGCCAACACGTTTAGAGACCTATGAAGCGAATGATCCCGGACCTTACGGCACCGAGGTTTTACGCAAACTGCTTCCACGATTTTTCCTCGATAAAACCATTGAAGACATCAATGAGCCCATGCTGAACAGGCAGACGGCCTTTGAATTCAGCCTCAACTCCAACCTTATTTTCATTAGCAAAGACTTGGATTTTAGCTTGCCTGAGTTGGAGATCATGCGCGATTTCATGGAGAAGGGCAATGATATTTTTGTTTCAGCAGACGACTTCAACCCGGGCTTCTTAAGTGAATTTGACCTTACCATTGAAGACCGTGTTATCTATTCTGGCGATAGCATTCACCTGAAGTATTCGCATCCGAAACACCACGCTAAGGAAGCACTGAGTCCGGATTTTGTTTACCATTACTTTACGCTCGACAGCAGTTTTGATGGAAAAGTGCTAGGAACAGTAGAGCGCGATACCTTCCCATTCTTCATCCGAGTACCTGTGGGCAGCGGTAACTTATTGATTCACCTTCAGCCACGCATTTTCAGCAACCAGGAAATCCTACGTGGCGAAGACCACGCTGAGTTGGCCCTCTCCTACCTTAAGTTGCAAGACACGTATTGGGACAATTACCACAAAACTTACAAGCGCATCAAGGAACATAAGCTCACCTACATTAAATCCAACCCGCCGCTCTGGATTGCATTGCGCGTTTTACTTATGGCAGGATTACTCTTTATCTTCTTTGAAGCGAAACGCAGGCAAAGGGCCATTCCGGTTATCAAAGCCCCAAGAAACGAAAGCCTGAACTTCATTCGAACCATCGCTAACTTGTATTTTAATGAAGGCAAACACCGGGAGATGGCAGACAAGAAAATTCAACACTTTTACCAAGAAGTATACGCCCGACTAAACATCAATAGACAGGATACTGCGTTCTTGGAAAAGCTACAAAAGAAAACAGGCATGGAGCCCGAATTACTCGATTTACTCCAAGCACAATTGAACTATAATCAGCGGAATAAAACCTTTACACAGAAGGATCTGCTGGAATTAAATAACGTGATAGACACTTGTTATGAACGAATTAGAAAATAGCCATTTGGAAGAAGAGCACCGCATCGACTTTGCTGCTTTTCACGAGAAAATTGAAGCCATTAAAAGCGGACTCTCCAAGGCGGTAATTGGTCAACATCAGCTGGTAGAACAGGTACTCATAGCTCTATTTGCGAATGGGCATGTATTGATTGAAGGCGTTCCTGGCGTGGCCAAAACGCTGCTGGCTAAATCGGTGAGTCGTTCTGTAAACACCCGATTTGCGCGTATCCAGTTTACGCCTGATTTAATGCCGAGCGATATTTTGGGAACCAGCATCTTCAACCAGAAAACCCAAGACTTTGAATTGAGAAAAGGGCCTATTTACGCCAACCTTGTGTTGATTGATGAGATCAACCGCGCCCCGGCTAAAACGCAAGCTGCCTTGTTTGAAGTGATGGAGGAGCGTCAGGTGAGTTTGGACGGACAAACCATCAAAATGGAGGAGCCTTTTATGGTTATCGCTACCCAAAACCCGGTAGAACACGAAGGAACCTACCGCTTACCAGAGGCTCAGCTCGATCGTTTTATGATGAAGATTGTAGCCGATTATCCGCAAGTAGACGAAGAGCTTGAAGTGTTAAAAAGCCATCATAATTACGGTCAACAAGAACTGTACAAGCAGGTAGAAGCAGTTATCAATCCGGAAGAGATTGCCAAGTTCAAAGCCCAAATCAAAGGCGTGAAGGTGGAAGACCATATGCTTCGCTATATCAATGAAATTGTACGCAGAACCCGTGAATACCCAGGCATTTTCTTAGGGGCATCGCCTCGAGCAGGTATTGCTATGCTGGCGGCCTCCAAGGTTTTGGCAGCGATGCACGACCGTGATTTTGTAACACCTGATGATATCAAATCTGTGGCTCTTCCCGTGATGCGTCACCGTATCTTACTTACACCTGAGCGTGAAATGGAAGGCAGCAATCCGGATGACCTTATTCGTGAAATCATTGGCCAAGTAGAAGTTCCAAGGTAATGTCGAGTTTAAAGCAATACTATTTTTCCTTTTTCCCTAGCCTGCGGTTTTATGGCGGACTCGGCTTGGGCGTGGTATTGCTTATTCTCTCCTATTTCTTTCCGGCACTTTATTTCTTCGCTAAACTGTTTTTGGTGCTGTTGGGCGCCTTAACCCTATTGGAGACGGCTTTGCTTTACTCAGGCAACCACATCAAAGCAACTCGCAACACGCCGGAGCGCTTGTCTAATGGCGATCCCAACCCTATTAAGGTAAACATCGATTCCATCTACGCTATTCCTGTTCAAGTGAAAGTGATAGACGAATTACCGGTGCAACTGCAGGTTCGGCAATTTGAAATTCAAGACTCCATCAACAGCAATAGCTCCAAAACCATAGAATACTTGATTTACCCGAAGTCGAGAGGAAACTACGCCTTCGGCAAATTGCATGTATTTGCTTCTTGCTTGGCGGGATTAATTGAGCGAAGATTCAGCTTTGAGGCAGCACAAGACCTTGCTTGTTATCCATCCTACCTGCAGCTTCGGCAGTTTGAGTTCCTAGCGATATCGAATCGCTTACAAGATGCAGGCATCAAGAAAATTAGACGCCTTGGACACCATTACGAATTTGAAAAAATCAAAGACTATGTGCCCGGCGACGATATCCGAACGGTAAACTGGAAAGCCACAGCGAGAAGAAGCAAGTTGATGGTGAACCTTTACGAAGACGAGAAATCGCAGCAAGTCTATTCCATCTTGGATTTAGGTCGGGTAATGCGCAATCCGTTTAACGGAATGACCTTATTGGATTATGCAATCAATACTTCCTTGGTATTGAGCAGCATTGCCATCAACAAATACGACAAAGCCGGACTCATTGCTTTTGATCATGCTAATGTAGACATCTTGCCGGCCGATCGCCGCTCCGGCCAGATGCGCAAGATTCAAGAAAAACTCTACAAAGTGGATACGCATTTTCTAGAGTCAGATTTCGAGCGACTATACCTCCAAATCAGGCATAAGCTAAACCAACGATCACTATTGGTTTTGTATACCAATTTCGATACGGTTAACTCCATGCGCAGGCATTTGCCTTTCCTTCGCTTTATCAATAAACGCCATCTTTTACTTTTGGTGTTTTTTAAAGACACTCAATTGGAAGCGGTATTGGAAGAGCCCGTTCACAAGGTCTCCGAAGTATACGTTAAAACCGTAGCAGAGAAATTCCAGTTTGAGAAACAACTTATTGTTGACGAGCTCCGAAAAGAAGGCATCATGAGCATTCTCTCTCGCCCTGAAGATTTAAGCGCCAATACCTTAAACAAGTACCTGGAGTTGAAATCGCGTGGACTCCTCTAGCTTTTCTCATTCCAGAAAAACACATTAAATTCGAATTCCAAACCATTGTAGAAGATGAAAAGAATTTTACTGCTTATCGGGGCCGCATTGGCTCTAAGTTCTGCTGCAAAAGCACAGAAGAATGTTTACCTCACCGTTAAACACATGTTGGGTTCGGAATCCTTTGCTTTCAATAAAAGCTTTAGAAGCAGCGAGGGAGACTCAGTAAAATACACCCGCATGCAATACTATATCAGTGGCATCAAACTGATACACGATGGCGGCCAAGAGACGGCGCTTTCCGATAAATATCTCTTAGTGAATGCTGGCTCATCCGATAGTTTCAGTTTAGGTCAACAAAACATCACATCGCTCGAAAAAATTCGTTTTTACATAGGCGTTGATGGTGGCGTAAACCACGGTGATCCAGCTGCTTGGCCGGGCAACCACGCTTTAGCTCCAAAGTCGCCGTCTATGCACTGGGGCTGGGCCGCAGGTTACCGTTTTTTGGCCTTAGAAGGACTATGTGGAAATGGTATAAGTCAAGCCATGGAGCTTCATGCAGTTGGTGATGGCCTGTATTTCGAAACTGTAATAGCCACCAGCGGTATTAGCAATGGATCTGATTTAAGCATTCAATTATCGGCAGATTATTCCAAGGCGGTTATGGGCATCGATTTATCCAACGGCCTAACCCGCCATGGTGATGGTGAGAACGAAACCATGGCATTGCTGAACTTCGTTTCATCGGTTTTCACTTCATCAGAAGGAAATCAGTCTACCCTAAACGTAGAAAAACCAAAAGAACTGAATTGCAATTTGTACCCGAATCCAAGTAGGGGACAAGCTTCCTTAAGCTTTGATCAAGTGGAGGAAAGAAAAATTCAAATGCACGATATCCAAGGAAAACTCGCATTAAGCTTAACTACTTCAGATGCTCAGGTACCATTGAACTGGACAAAACCCGGCATGTATTTCATTACCATTTCAGCCGGAGAAACTAAAAAAGTGCTGACATGGATTGTACGATAAAACATACCAAAACAGGCATTCTATTCTTGGCTATTCTCGGACTTTGGCTGGGATTAGAGGCTTGTCAGAAAGATTCCCCAATCACCGAGCCTGATGCGGGAAACCCTGCGTATGAGCTGAGTTATCAGAATCTATCAGACCCGGATATTCCGGCTGATAATCCTTTGACGGTAGAAGGCGTTAAGCTCGGCCGACTCTTATTTTACGAAAAAATGCTTTCAGGTGATGGAACCCAAAGTTGTGCTGATTGCCATCGCCAAAGCAATGCCTTTTCCGATACGGCTCGGTTTTCTACCGGCATAGCCGGGATGCAAGGAAAACGACAGGCCATGGCGGTTTTTAATATGCTTTGGAATAGCAATGGTTTCTTTTGGGATGGCCGTGCAAGCCTCTTGCGTCACCAGGCTTTATTACCAATTCAGGACCCTTTAGAGATGAATGAAAGCCTGAGCAATGTGGTGAATAAACTTTCCAACAGTAGCCTATATCCGACTCAATTTGAAAAAGCCTTTGGAAGCAGGGAAATCACCGAAACACTCATTTCCTTAGCTCTTGAGCAGTTTATGAACAGCATCACTTCTAGCTCAAGCAAATACGATGACTACCTGCAAGGCAAACAAAGCTTGAGTGCCTCTGAAGAGCGGGGACGAAAATTGTTTTTTGCTGAATACAATCCGTTTTTCCCGGAAGAATCTGGTGCCGACTGTGCTCATTGCCATTCAGGAAACAATTTTGAAAACGACTTATACATGAACAATGGCTTGGATACGTTCTTTACCGGGATGGATATCGGACATCAAAAAGTGACCAATAACGCGAATGACCGTTCTCGGTTTAAAGTAACAAGCCTACGCAATATTGAGCTTACGCAACCCTATATGCACGATGGTCGTTTTCAAACTTTAGAAGAAGTAATTGACCATTATAATAGTGGATTATTCGATTCTCCTACTTTGGATCCGGCTTTGAAAAACACCTTGGGAACTGGCCTCATGCTTGATGTTCAAGACAAGGCAGATCTTATTGCATTTTTAAAGACTCTGACCGATACCAAGCTTATCAGCAATCCGGCATATGCCAATCCGCATTAATCAAAAATGGATTTTACTCGGCCTAGCAAGCTCCCTTTACTTTTTGGCTTGCCGGCAAGGAGAAACCGTTTTGCCCAGTGAGGAAGTTTGGTATGCTAGAGAAATACCTTACTTCCCGCCAAAGAATATTCCTTCCGATAATCAATTAACCCCAGAACGCATCGCTTTAGGGAAAGCCCTGTTTTTTGATCCAATTTTATCTCGCGACTCCAGTCTGAGTTGTGCTTCATGTCATAAACAGGAATTTGCTTTTGCCGATAACAAAACCAAGACACCCGGAATAGCAAATAGACCAGGTACCCGGAATGTTCCCGTGCTTTTTAACCTTGTTTACCAAGACCGGTTTTTACGGGAAGGATCGCTCCCTACATTGGAAATGCAAGTGCTTGTACCGATACAGGAGCACAATGAATTCGATTTCAATATTGTTGATATAGCGGACAAACTGAAGCTCATTCCTTTTTACGATTCGCTAGCTAAACTCGCCTATAACCGCGAACCGGATCCATTTGTCATTACAAGAAGTATCTCTGCCTTTGAGCGAACTTTAATCAGTGCAGACAGTAAATACGATCAGGTTCGACTGGGTAAAACTAAATTCAATCAAACAGAAGAATTAGGTTATTCCCTGTTCAAAACGTTTTGCGCCAGCTGTCATACTGAGCCTCTGTTTACCAACCATCAGAATGCCAACAACGGCCTTTACGTGCATTACAATGATCCCGGAAGGTATCGATTCACCAAAATACCGAAGGATAGCGGCTCCTTTAAAATTCCAAGTTTGCGAAACATAGCCTTTACAGCGCCCTATATGCACAATGGTTCACTAAAAGACTTGGATGCCGTTATCCTACACTATAATATGGGTGGACAACACGGGCCAAACCAAGATGGGAGAGTTCAAGCATTGAACTTAAACCCCACACAGAAAGCTGCCTTGAAAGCATTTCTCCTCACTTTAAGTGATTATTCTTTCTTGAACGATCCAAACTTCAAACCATAAGGCGCTGTATTTCTTTTGTTTGAGTAGGATTATTTGATTTAAATCTCAATTTAACTAACTTGCGTTAGTTTAACGAAGTTATGAAGATTAAATCCTTAGATCCACGCATCACCAGGGCCGGAATTGAATCCGAAGAGTCCATGGAAATTCAACTTCAGCCACTTGATCACTTTGAGACTTACGAAGTGTTTCATCAGAAAAAACGTGGCACTCACCACCAGCACGTAGGAACAGTACATGCTCCAAACCCTGAAATGGCTTTGCTGTTTGGGAAAGAGCAGTACGGTCGCCGTGGCGCTTGCGTGAATATCTGGGTTACGAAAACCGCAGATATCTTCGCTTCAGACTACGATGATTCAGACATCTTCGATACAACACCGGAGAAACTATACCGCGAAGCAGCACCTTATAAGGTGATGGACCGCATCAATGAATACAAAGCGAAACAAGCTCAAGAAAACGCCTGATCATGAACGAACAAAGCACTTTAGCAATCAAAGAATTGCTGTATAAAATGGCCGACGACCTTTTGATTTTAGGTCACCGCAACTCGGAATGGACCGGTATCGGACCAATGCTTGAGGAGGATATTGCCTTTTCTTCGATGGCTCAGGATAAAATCGGACAGAGTTTGGCCTTATACCAAATTTTAAATACCCTTGGTGAAGCAGATCCGGACACTGTTGCATTTACCCGCAATGCTCCACAGTTTCACAACTGTCAATTGGTAGAATTTCCGATTGGCGAATACGATTTCTCTTTGGTTCGTCACTTCTTGTTTGACAACGCAGAATTGATTCGCTACGAGATGTTAGCTCAATCATCGTATGAGCCTTTAGCGAAAGTAGCCCGCAAATTCAAAGGTGAATTGAAATACCACAAATTCCACGGTGATACCTTCTTGATGAAGTTGGGACAAGGAACTGCCGAGAGCAAAGAGCGCATGCAGAAGTCGTTGAATGAAGCTTGGAACTATGCATTAGGCATCTTCGAATCTGTACCTCATGAGTCTACGCTAATTGCTGAAGGTGTATGGCAAGGTGAAGCAGCTTTAAAAGCCCGCTGGATTGACGCCATCAGTCCCATCTTAGAACAAGCAGGATTGGAAATTCCGGCCGAATCTACTTGGGCTCCTGTTTACGGCGGACTTCAAGGAGAGCATACAGAACATTTGCAACCACTCTTAGATGAGATGAGCGAGGTGTTCCGTGTGGACCCTACAGCTGAATGGTAAGACTATGAATACGGAGGAAGCAAAAATTTGGAAAGCCTTGGAAGAGGTGATGGATCCTGAGATCCCTACCATTTCCATGGTCGATTTAGGTATCATTTCAGGGGTAGAGGCTGAAAATGATTCGGCCAGTATCACGATGATACCTACTTTCTCCGGTTGCCCTGCTTTGAAAATCATGGAAGACATGGTGCGTGAAAAAGTTCAAAGCATCGGCTTCAATAAAATTGAGGTGAGTACCAATTTTGATGTGCCTTGGACTACCGATCGCATTACTGAAAAAGGACGCCAGGCATTACTCAAACACGGCTTAGCTCCTCCTCCAAAACACAATGGCTACGTAGAATTGGAAGTATTATCTGATGTAGCTTGCCCGTATTGCGGCAGCCGTAATACCGAAATGAAAACACCATTCGGGCCAACCCTTTGCCGCTCCATGCATTACTGCAATAACTGCCTCAATGCCTTTGAGCAGTTCAAGCCAGTTGATTAATCCTTAGCTAGTTTTATTCTTTATTCACCCGGATTACACCGCGTTCGCCGGATTTCATGGTTACGTGTAAGTGGTAATTAGCTGCTGCTAATTCACTTAAATCTACTTTCCACTGTGCATCGCCCTGAACAATGTTCACTTGACTCATGGCCTGTCCGGTAATGGAATAAACCTCTATGGAGGCTATTTCGCTAGCGTCTATAGACTCCAAATAAACTACTGATTTTGTTGGGTTAGGATAGGCTTTCACCTGTATCGCTTGAAAATCTTCAATACCTACCCCAAAAGTATCAACATACACATACTTGTTTTTGATAAGTTCGCTAACACAGAGGTTTCCTGTAATTTTCAGTTTCACACTGTAAACACCGGATTTTGTATAGATATGGGATGGATTTACCGCAGTACTGGTAGCGGTTGAATCCCCAAAATCCCACTCATAACTATTCTGAACACCTCCACTGCTTAAATTCTGGAAATTGACATTCAACGGAGACCTGCCGCTTATAGGCGTTGCACTAAAATTCACGTTTACCAGGGCCTCTACCTTTGCATGAACAGAATCGGTTGATGTGCAACCATTCATATTTGTATACGAATACAATAAGGTATAGGTACCACCTGCAAGCATCGTTGGATTAAAGGTGGAATTAGAAACACTCGGTCCTCTCCAAACTCCCCCTTGCGGACTTCCATAAGGGAATAGGTTATATGGTCCTGCAGCTTGGCATCTTTCAGGTGGGTCTGTCATTACCAGATTTGGTTTTGATTTTACCTGAATTAAGATGGTATCCCTACCAATACAACCTGCACTGTCTTCCAATCTCAAGTAAACCAAAACGGAACCTCCGACTTTAAATGTGGTTGAATCGCCAGAAGCAGCGCCAAAATTCCACACGAAGTTAAAAGGTTCAACGCCTTTGCTGTGATTCGATCTTAAAACAACTAACTCATCCATGCAGATGGCCGTATCGTCTCCAAGATGCGGATCAGGTACCTCATAAATACGGGTTTCAGTAGTATCGTAAGTTGGACAGCCGTATAGATCAGTATACTTCAAAACAATGGAAGCTGAAGTGCCCACTTGCGCCGTAATTTGCTTTCCTAATCCGTAACCAATCCACTCATAAGTTCCGGTGCTAGGCAAGGAATCGATAGCATGCAATTGAATGGAATTTCCCCCACAATTTGCTATATCCGGGCCCGCATTAGGTTTCTGAGCTGTATAGCGAGAGATATATAAAGTGTCGTATTGCGAACAAGAATACACATCACGAACCTCCACTGGAATATGCTGTTGACTAAATGGAATAGTTGCCTGGTAACCATTTCCTTCGCCAAATCCATCCCAGTAGAAATTGAGAAGCGCACTATCTCCTTTGGTTACCCGAACCTTCAAGTCAAATGGCCCGGTTAGTTTCTGAGAACAAAGCCTTAAACTATCGCTAATGAAACTAAACTGCGGCAGAATAGGAACTCGAATACTATCGCTAATTACACATCCAACACTGTCTGTAACCTGAAGTCTCCACTTCTGTGTTGTATCAGAAATAATTGCCACAGAATCGAGTGAAGTTGAATCGAACCAGAGGTAATTGAATGGGGCTCTACCACCGCTTACAATGCTTGCTGAAACAAACCGTTCTACATTAGGGCAAGTTGCCAAACTATTTCCATTGAACTGCACTGTCATGATGGAATCCCGCTCGAGGTATATAGAATCCGTCAAATACAGTTCGCAAGCCCCTAATCGGTAACCATACTGAAACACTTGCCATCCTACCGTATTAATGATGTCTAGCGTATCTGACAAAAGTGTTTTTCCGCCCCATATCCAAGTGTAGGGAATTCCTCTATTCAAGGAATCTACTACCACCAATTGATAACCGCCACAGACACGGTTAATCTGCAATTCAGGAATAAAACTGCTATCCACCGGATCAGTTACCTCAACGGCAACGGTTTGGAATGAATAGCCTTTATAGGGACAATGATCATCTATGAATCCAACCCTGAACAGGTAAGGTTCAGAACGAACTAGCGAGGTATCAGGTGTCCAGCAAACTTCCAGAACCGGATCGGTTGAGCTGGAGTCTACCAAATACCATGTCATGCCGGGAAGGGAATCCAATACAAACGGAACAATCGATTGGCCGGTATCCAATTCTTGCGCGCTAAACCGCCAGCAATTCGGTTGTACGGCACATGCCAATAAATTGGTCGGTCCTGTCATTTTCGGAGGGAAATTCTGCAGGTTTCCTATGATGACATCGTGGTCGACATGTTGTTCAGAAACCAATGCCATAACACCCGAAATCCTTTTCCAGCCTTTAATTCTTAAGGCCATCACTTCATGCTGACCACCAATTGCACCGTTGAATCTTAGGTTACCGGTAGGGTTTTCTATGTTCAGGCTAGTAAGCGGGAATCCAATAGACATGAAAGGCACCGAAGCACTGAAACTCGTATTGTAGGTTATACTAGTATTGGAATCCTTTAGGGCGGAAGTAAGTTCATAGCTTATACTGTCCATAACGCCGTTACTGTCGGCAACAGGGTAGCCACCTGAAAAAGAAGAATTCACATGATTTAAAAAAGGAACTATTTCAACTAGCTCAAGGCTATTTTCAATGCTATACAGACAACGGTTAAGTTTGCTGAATACGTAAAACGCTTCACCGTTTCCATTGGTGCTCACGCGCTGTGCCGTATCGCTATAACTGATAGTGAAATCACATGCCGAACCAAAGGTGTCCAAATCCCATATCGCTTGATAAGTTTGAAGTTGATAGCCATAAGCCAGCAATGTTCCTCCATTGCAAATCGAAGTATCTGCACACGCAGCATTGATGCCTGATACATCCCGAGAAGATTCCAAGGTAGTGGGAACATTAATATGCCCTTGTGACCAGCTGATTTTTAGCGATGGTGTGGTCAAGCCTGAAGCGGAACAATCGCGTATTACATGCACCCGAAGTGTATAGGAATTGGTATCAATGGCTTGGTAAGATATCCAAGCTCCGCGAATTGGTCCTGCAGCAACTTGCGTGAACGACAATACAAGCAAGCTGATCAAAAAATAAAACTTTTTCATGATTTGGTCTGGCTTGGACAAATATATCGAAAATAACCCATCTCCCCCGGTGATGTCCGCTCAAACGTCCTTTTCATACGTTAACAGGGTCAAAGTAATACGGTGTCATCAGCCGGGGGGATGAGTGTTTTTTTCATCCGCCTTCGACTCCAAAAATGGGTCAAGAAGTTCTAGGAATGATTAATTAAATTAGTCTAGGTAATTTAATTAAAGGTTTATCGTTCTCTTTGATGGCTAGAGGCCTTCCATGGGCAAAATGTTGCCCGTAAGAAGAGGATTTTTTTATTCCTCAACTTTCAAACCCTAAAAATCTAGGTGATACCAGCCTATTTACTGAGTAGAAGTTTAACCGTATGGTAACCTTCAGCATCTTGCCAGCGTGCATAGTACATCCCTTGAGCATACAAACTCAGGTCTATTTGCTGCGGTCCATCAACCATGGCTTGAGATCCTAGAAACTGTCCGCTGCTGCTATACAATTCTAACTCGCCAATGGTATTCTTTAAACCACTCAATAGAAACAATCCCTGACTCGGGTTTGGATAAAGCTGAACGGTATTCAAGTCGATGTTCTCAAACTTTTGGCAATTGCCGCCTACAAAAACATCATCTATGTATAGGTTGGAGCCTAGTACATGGAAAATATAGCGAAACGCTACTTGAACATTAGGCTGACCTGCAGTACCTACCAACTCCACTTCTTGGCAATTGCCTTTTGCAGCGCACCAATCGTTTGCGCTACTCGGAACATACGAGCCTCCAAAACTTCCACTCACATTGATGTTTCGCATCGCTTGACCAAAAACGGAACGGAAGCTGGCCCCGCCGTCAGTTGAAACTAGAATATAAATGGAATCCAGAGCAGAAGAACTTCTTCTGGAATAGGCAAAATTAAAGTTGATAGACGGATTGGTATAATCGCTGAAATCGAGTGCTTGACTGGTTAACTGCGTAAACGTACCGGTTTGTCCGTTATAGCCTTCTGTCCACAACGCGTAAGCCGTATCACCAGGAGAATAGCTTATCTTAATGGATTCAAATCCTTTGGAGGCATTGGTACCCGATACAGTCCACTTTTCAATGGATAAACCTGCGTCGAAGTTTTCTTTGAGAATAGTGGCTACGCCATTCGCATTCACGTGAATGCCGCCTTCCGACTTTTTAGTACTTGAACCAAAACTGTTTTTCAAGGTAAGGCTATAACTGTAGTTTCCTACATACGGATAAACCACCTCAGGGTTGGCTTCGGTACTTGTTGACGGGATTCCGCCTGGAAACTCCCAATAATACTCATCGGCTTCACCGGCTGCAGAGCTTGCGGTAAATTGAATAGGGCTATTTGGACAGTACGCCATTTCCATCTGAGTAAAAACCACTTCAGGCGGTGAACTTCTCAGGGTATCTACACACTGTAGTCCTTTGAAAACGTTTACACGTCCCGCACCCAATTTATCTTTATAAGAAGGGTTCACCGCATCAATATTATCGGCATTATTCAACATACAGCCGAGCAACTTTTCATTCGAGATGGTCGGCATATGCGATTTCATCAAGGCCAAAACACCAGCCACCAAAGGAGACGCCATGGACGTACCCGATTGAGAACTATAGGAAGAGTTGGTATAGGTACTTAAAATCTGATAGCCCGGAGCACTGATGGTAGTGTAGGTATTGTAATTAGAGAAGCTGGATTTCGCATCATTCTGACTTGTAGATGCTACAGAAACAACGCCGGTATAGAAGGCAGGGTAACGCACCAACTGCGCACCGTCATTTCCCATGGCTGCAACAATGATACTTCCTTTCTGTATGGCTTCTGCTACAATCAACTGTCCGGTAGACGAAAAGCCCGGGCCACTCCAAGAACAGTTAATGATATCTGCACCGGCCTGTCCGGCATAGTAAATACCCTCATACCCTCTCGGAATTGCGGTTGTACTCTGTTGACCTGTAATGGTTGATTTAACAGCGATAAGGGAGATATTGAAACCTACTGAAGCAATTCCTGATGAGTTATCAGTTGTTGCTCCAACAATTCCCCCGACGTGAGTGCCGTGCGAATAGGCGCTATTGATTGGACTAGGGTTATTATCTCCATCGCCTACATCATAGCCTACCACATCATCCACGAAACCATTCAAGTCATCGTCTATTCCGTTATTAGGTATCTCTTTGGGATTTTGCCATAAGTTACCCTGAAGGTCTGGGTGATTTATTTGCATGGCATCGTCAACAATAGCCACCGTAACCACTTTATCTCCCTTGGAAATATCCCAAGCTTCTAGCGCTTGGATCTTGTACAAATGCCATTGGTTTCCCAAGGTATTTGGTCTTAGATCATTTGGTTGGTAATCCAAGTAGGCCATAGGAACCGGCTCAGCATAATCACAGATTGGATCTAGGTTGATTTGTTGAATTAGCGATAATACACCGGTTGTGTCTTTCATGGTAATGCGCACAACCCTGGCTAATGCTTTATTGTCTGCATTCCAAAAAGGCAAGGCTGCCTCTTGAATTTGATCACCTTTGATATACTTACCAAAAGTCTCTAAAAACACCCTTTGGTTAAGCTTTCCGGCATCTAACATACCGGTGAAATTTTTCTCAGAAACCATGATGTACATTTCACCCGGAACGTAGTCAGTTCTAGTCTCTTGAGCGAATGAAATCAATACGTAAGTAAAAGAAAATAAGGAAAGTAAAAATCTCTTCATTTTTTAAAAAACGTCGGAAGTTATATAAAGCTTGACACTTTATAACAAGATTTGTTGCACCTGATGCTAACAGTTGTTAACCTTTTACGCGACGATTAAAAAGCGCCTTTTTATAGAATGACCATTTGGCCCAATCGCCAAAAAAATGATTTTCTTCAAACAAGTAAGAAATCAGTCGCTTATACCGCTTACTTTTAGAAGTAGTGGAAATTAAGAAATTAGCGATCCTCGGACCCCTCATTAATTTTTGAAGGAAGTGGCTAAATTTCAATTCCGGACCTACCATGCTGTAAATTTTCTTGTCGTAAGCTTTCAAGTATTCAGCGCTGTACTTCTGGTCTTTTATGGCCTGAGCAGCATACTGTGCCGCAAATCGACCACTTCGAATGGCATTTCCAATTCCTTCACCGGTTAATGGGTCTACCAATGACGCGGCATCTCCGGCTATCAGCAAGTGATCTGAACTCAACTGCACCTTTTTAGAACCTAGCGGTATTCCCATGCCTTTAACGGTTTCCAGTGGTTTAGCATGAGCAAACCTCGGCGAGATGGTCGGATGTTCTTTGATTACGCGTTCCAAAACCTCCTTCAGGTTGACCTTCTTCTTACTCACGTATTCAGAAAGCATCCCAATACCAACGTTGGCTTTGTTATTTGCCATTGGGAATATCCACAAATAACCAGGAAGCACATCTTCGATAAAATGCAATTCTATTTTTTCGCGCGACTCAAATTCGACGCCTTCATAATAAATACGTAAGGCACCACAATGGTGTTTTCTATCCAGCTTGTGATTGGCAAATTTCCTTGCAACAAAGGAGTTAATCCCATCGCAAGCAATAAGCATTTTACATGCTATATCCGTGCTTGGGCCTTTCAGAGAATATCCATCCGGAATGCGATTAACCTCTTTGATTTCCGTTTCTTCTAGAAGCAAAATGTCTTGACATGTCTTTACCTCTTCGATTAAAACATTGTCAAACTCTTCTCTGCTTATGACACAGCCATCTCTGTTACTCGATTTCAGCGTATTAATCTCTAAAACACTTCCATTCGGAGCAAACGCCTTCACGCCTATCATTCTTTGGCGATGTTCATTCGTATTGAACCTTTCCAATAGTGAGGGTCTAATTTTAGAAAGCTGATTGATCACATCCGGGCTCATCGCATCTCCGCATGTTTTGTCTCGAGGAAAACGATGCTTATCCAATAGCACAACCGAATATCCTTGTCCGCTAAGACACAATGCGGCTGATGCGCCGGCAGGACCGGCTCCTAAGATGGCTATATCGTAATTCTGTACTTCCATTTTGCTCACTCGGGCAAATATAGCCGAATGTGGCAGGAATTAATTAAATACTGATATTCGCTGCATGCTATTGCGCGACTGGTGGACATTTATCAGAGGGGTGAATTTACTGATCATTGCATTGGTAATGTACCTGGTTCAATACCAACTCGTGCTTTATGGAATTCCAACCGTGCCCAAAGACGAAGCCGACCTCATTTTGTTCTGGCTTATTCTATCAACCATTTTCATCAGTATCGGAGGCAATGTAATCAATGACTATTTCGATCAATCCATTGATCAAATTAACAAGCCTGAAAAAACCTTCGTTGGAAAAAAAATCACAGCTAAGAATAGCCTCTTATTCTATATCGGGTGCAATATCTCCGCACTAATTTCACTCTTGGTCTTGGTGCAGAATACCGGATTAGATCTGTGGTTACTCATCTTCCCAATCACGGGCATAAGTTTGTATTTCTATGCTGCCAAGCTGAAAAAAAGCCTGCTCATTGGAAACCTTCTTATCGCCATCCTATCTGGCTTGGTTCCGTTATTACCTTACCTAAGTCTGGAACACTTAGTTCCTGTTTCTCAATCCACTTCTTCGGTAATTGTGCTTGCGCTCATTGCATTCTGGACAACCTTAATAAGAGAAATAATTAAAGATAAATTAGATATCGAAGGGGATACACTAGCTGGAGCCAATACCTTGGCCATCCAACTCGATTCAAAAAAACTTATCCGACTGCTTTGCGTATTCATTGCAGCCGTTCCATTATTGAGCTTTTGGTTCTATTCATTGATAGAACTAAAACCAATACCCATGGTTCTAGCTGAAACGGCAATTGGCGTTTGTAGCGTTGTTCTACTTCGAAGTATTGTTATAGAAAAACCGAACTGGAAAGCCGCAAGTCAATGGAGCAAGATTCTCATGCTCAGCGGCCTACTTGGATTACTTCTTCGCTTCTAGCGATTCATAGAGATTCAGAATAATGCCTTCCTTTAGGCCGGCTGAAGGAGCCATAATTCCTTGGATTTGCCCCCATTCCATAATGCGTAAATAGATTTCTCCGGCGTATTCAATCACATCCGCTCTATCCGGATTCAGTCTGAGCTGGTAAATCCGGTCTTTTAGGGTCATGCCTTTGATTTTAGCGTGCATGGACCTCAAGGTACTCAAGCTCATAAACTCACCATTCTCTGCACCACTCATACGGTAGAGTTTTGAAATATTACCTCCTGTTCCTAGCGCATTAATTTCTTTCAACGCATGTGTCCTTGCCTTAACCCAAGCCTCTAACTTAGACCAAGTAGCATCAGTAACTTGATCATCCATTAAGCGAACAGTACCTACCGGAAACGAGACAGATTCAGTTGGCTTGCCATTGCGAATTACCGTCAGCTCTGTACTTCCTCCGCCAACGTCAATATTGATGAAATTGCCTTTGCGGTTGATGCCTTCCATCACTGAACGTAAAATCAACTCCGATTCCTTCTCGCCACTAATGATGTCAATTTTGAGGTCGTGTTTTTTGAGTACACTTTTAATGATTTGTTTGCCATTGGTGGCTTCGCGCATGGCACTGGTTGCACACGCTTTATAATGCTCCACCTTATGAATATCCATAATGAGCTTAAAAGCCTGCATCGCCATCATGAACATCTCCTTCTTCTCTGCCCCTAATTTACCATCGCGAAAAACATCATCGCCCAAACGTAGTGGTATGCGCAGAAACTCCACTTTCTTAAACTCCGGTGTTTTATTGCCGGTCATCACGCGGGTGATCAGAAGACGCATGGCATTGGAGCCTATATCGATTGCAGCTAATTTCAAATCAACTGCAAAGTATTCTTTCAAGCGATTATTAAATACCCGAACTATCCACAGGAAGTGGAAAAGGGCAATGGATAGACTTTAGCGATAAAACGGTTGGCAATAATGAATTAACATGGCACAGGGACCCATGAACAAACCATATAAAAAACGAAAAGCGGGCTATTACTAACCCGCCTTCGCTCAACTATGAACCAAAAATTACTAATCCTACTTCAAAGTAACGAAAAAGTATGCCATTTATTGCAATGCTTTGACAACAAAGCGTTAAAAAAGTTTTTACACAGAAGTTAAATCCCGATATGAGCCCAAATCGGGAGAACCTCTTCCCATATTGGAACCTTTGGTTTTATGGGAATAATCTGCCGTACATTCTTGGGAACGGAATGGTTTCCCTTACGTGTGGCAGTTTACATACCCAAGCAACCAATCGCTCCAGCCCTAATCCAAATCCGCTATGCGGAACAGATCCAAAACGACGTAAATCGAGGTACCACTCAAACTCCTGCATTGGCAATTCGTGTTCGATGATTTTGGCTTTCACCTTCTCTTCATCAGTTTCTCTTTCGCCACCGCCTACAATCTCACCGTAACCTTCTGGAGCCAAAACGTCTACACCGCGCGCAAAGGCTTCGTTCTCCGGATCACGTTTCAAATAAAATGCTTTAACAGCATGTGGCCAGTTGTAAACCATAATAGGCACTTCAAACAAACGGGTGATTACCGTCTCATCTGATCCGCCAAAGTCGTTACCGTATTCAAAGTTTCTTGCCGACTCCAGCCATTGCGGAATATTACGCTCGTCTTCTTGAAGATCGCGCAACTCACTTTTAAGGTTGTCGATCTTGGTTTGGTTGAACGCAATCTCCCCCTTCTTCATGCCCGGGGTCTTAATCTTTTCTTCTCTTTCAGCAATCTCCTGCTCCACTTCGGCAATTCTGCTTTTCACTTTCGCTAAATCCTCTTCCAAGGTGCGGATGGAGTTTTTGCCGTTTACATCTTGCTCACCTTTGATGATACGCACGGCCTCATCGTAAGTTAGGCGAGGGAAAGGCTGGCTGATTTTTTTCAGAATCTCAGTATCGCGGCCAATCATTTCCAATTCTTTCGGACAGTTTGCAACTACCGCAGAAACTACCTCTTGCAAGAAGTCTTCAATCAAATCCATGTTCTGGAAGATATCATGAAATGCCATCTCAGGCTCAATCATCCAAAACTCAGAAAGGTGGCGACGCGTTTTTGATTTTTCAGCCCTAAAGGTTGGACCAAACGTATAAATGCGTCCCATTGCCATGGCCATAGCCTCGCCGTAAAGCTGTCCGGATTGTGATAAATAAGCCGGTGCTCCGTAGAAGTCTGTCTCAAACAAGTTGGTAGTTCCTTCGCAGGCATTACCCGTGAACAAAGGAGCATCCATCTGCACAAAACCGCGCTTTTGGAAAAACTGGTGAATCGCAAAACTGATGGTATTACGGATGCGCATGATAGCCCATTGGCGACTGCTTCTCAACCATAAGTGACGGTGATCCATTAAAAAATCTACGCCGTGCTCTTTTTTAGAGATCGGGTAGTTTTCTGTATTCTGGTATACACTTAATTCGGTAACATGCAATTCAAAGCCACCCACTTGGCGCTCGTCTTTCACTACCTTACCCAATAACCTCACTGAGCTTTCCAGTCCCAGCGATTTCGCTTCTTCAAAAGAAGCTTCTCCTACACTATTGATATCGGCAATACATTGAGCCATTCCGGTACCATCGCGTAGTACGATAAATACCAGTCCTTTGCTGTCGCGCTTGTTGGCTACCCAACCTTGCAATTCAACATCTTGTCCTTCGTATTTCGACAAATCTTCTATATACATCGTCTTATTTCCTCTTCGGCTTAATTCTTGGCAAAAATAGATTTATTTTTGAAGCAATTAAGCGCCATTTGGCATGTTAAAACAGAATCTCAGTCAGAAATTACTACAAAAATTATCTCCTCAACAGATTCAGTTCATCAAGCTCTTGCAGCTGAATACGCAAGACTTAGAACAGAGAGTTGAACAGGAGTTAATAGACAATCCTGCTTTGGAAAGCGGTAAGGACTCCGATGAACCGGAATTCACTGCAGAAGAGGTTGATACCAAAGACGACAGCGATAACGACGACGACATCTACGATAACGATGATGTTTTCGATATCTCAGAATACACCGAAGGCTCTGATGATCGAGACGGATTTCATTTGTATGAAGACGGTGGCGGCGACGAGGATAAAAAGGAAATGCCTATCGCTACTTCCAGCTCATTCTACGAAAACCTCTTGGATCAGATTGGCGCCATTGTTAATACCGAACACGAACAAATTCTGGCCGAACAGCTGGTAGGAAGTCTGGATGAAGACGGCTACCTACGCAGACCATTGGCCGCGATAGTTAACGATTTGGCCTTCTCACAAAATGTGATGAGCACCAAGGAGGAATTGGAGAAAATACTAGAGAAAGTTCAGGCACTTGACCCTCCGGGCATCGGTGCTCGCGACCTCCAAGAGTGTTTGGTGCTTCAATTAAAAAGAAAAGACCGTGAACTTCATCCGGAAGTAGATTTAGCGATGCGCTTGATCCGCGATTACATGGAAGACTTTACAAAGAAGCATTACGAAAAACTGATGCGCTCTTTGAAAGTGGATGAAGATGAACTTCGCGATGCCATACAATTAATCACCAAACTGAACCCTAAACCGGGAGGATCTTCCGGTGAAGTAAAAGGGCAATACATCGTTCCGGACTTTATTTTAGTAGACAACGACGGTCGGTTTGGGATTCAGTTGAATTCGCGAAATGCACCTGAATTGAAGATTTCTCGCTCCTATATGGAAACCATGAAAGCCTATGAGCAGAGCGGAAACCCAGATAAAAAACTGAAAGACACGGTACAGTTTATCAAACAAAAACTGGATGGAGCAAAATGGTTTATCGATTCCATTAAGCAACGTCAGAATACCTTGCTCACTACCATGAATGCCATTCTTCAATACCAATATGACTTTTTTGAAGAAGGCGACGAAACCAAACTTCGTCCGATGATTTTGAAAGACATCGCTGACCAAGTAGGCCTTGACGTTTCAACCATCTCCAGGGTGGCCAACTCCAAATACGTTCAAACCGATTTCGGTATTATTCCATTGAAGTTCTTTTTCTCAGAAGGCATCACAACAGCTGACGGCGAAGAAGTTTCCAATAAGGAAGTGAAGAAGATTTTGAAAGACGCCATTGAGGCAGAAGACAAATCGAAGCCATTGCCGGATGAGAAGTTGATGGAGATTTTGAAGGAGAAGGGGTACAATATCGCTCGAAGAACCGTAGCTAAATACCGCGAGCAATTGAATATTCCGGTAGCCAGGTTGCGTAAACAATTATAGGATGAGAGCTTTATCACTCTTCCTTTCATTTTTATTCCACCCTTTGCTACTCGTGAGTTTTGGTGCTTTGTTCATCTTTCTCACACACCCGGTTTACCAGCTGGCTTTGAACACGGTACAGTTGATTTACTATACCAGCATCATCTTCATTGGTACATTTATACTGCCCAGCTCAGCCATTTACTTCTCCCGTGTTAGAGGAAGAATTGAAAACCTCTACATGGATAAGCCGGAAGACCGCCGCATCCCCTTGTTGATTGCCGCCATCTTCGTGCTGATTGTTTTTTACCTTTTCAACTATAAAATTGGCGACCGCCTGCCTTTCCTAATCAAAGGCTATCTGTTAGGAACAACCACCAGCATTGTGATAGCTGCTCTGATTAACCAATGGTATAAAATCAGCCTTCACGGAATTGGACTCGGTGGCATTATGGCTTTACTAATAGCCTCCTCTCCTGTGGTAGAAAGCGATATCCGTTACTGGGTATTAGCTTGGGTTTTAATTAGCGGATTGGTTGGTACAGCCAGAGTTTTCTTGGGATCGCATAAACCAATTCAAGTCTATTTAGGATATTTGACCGGATTTTTAGCGATCTACATAATCTTACAAGCATGAGTTTCGAATGTATTCTATACACGGTGGAAGCAGGTGTGGCCACCATTACCCTTAACAGACCTGACGTTTTCAACGCCTTTAACGACCAACAAAGCTACGAGCTGCAAGACGCGCTGAAACAAGCAAAACGCGATGCAGAAGTGCGTGTGGTAGTGTTAACCGGTGCCGGAAAAGCATTTTGCTCAGGACAGGATTTGAAAGCCATCGCTCAATCTGAAAACCGTTCACTTAGCGAATCACTATACAAACGTTACAATCCCATCATCAAAGCGATGCGCGAATTGCCTAAGCCAATTGTTTGCCGCCTTAATGGTGTAGCTGCCGGTGCGGGTTGTTCCTTGGCGCTTGCCTCTGATATGATCATCGCGGCAGAAAATGCTTCCTTGATTGAAGTTTTTGTAAACGTAGGATTGGTATTGGACTCTGGCTCTTCTTACTTCTTACCTCGTTTGGTAGGATCAGCACGTGCTTTCGAACTCTCTACCATGGGGTCTAAAGTAAGCGCTCAGAAAGCACTGGAATGGGGCATGGTAAACCGTGTTGTTCCTGCAGAAGAATTAGATGCCGGAGTGGAGGAAGTAGTAGCCTACTACCGTCAGGCACCTACCAAAGCCATCGCTTTAATGAAAACCATGTTGAACAAGTCTTTCCATTCTGATTTGGACACCATGTTGGAATACGAGGCCTACTGCCAAGAAATTGCCGGAAGAAGCGAAGATTACAAAGAAGGGGTGAAAGCGTTCAACGAGAAACGTAAACCTGAGTTCAAAGGACGTTAATCCTGTTTTTCTTCATCGTTTAGGATACGCATAGCAGGAGTGCTGGTGTCTTCCATTTGCCCGGATTTAACTGACCAGATAAAGGCAAATAGAAATCCGCTGGCCAATACCAGACTGCACGCTATCAACAAGATTATTATACTCATTGTATACCTCCTTTACGGGCAAAATAACGAATGCCCAATGTATTAATGGTGAAAACCGTAATGGAACTTATTGGCATCAGTAAGGCAGCCACCAATGGCTGAAGCTCACCGCGCATGGCAAAATACATCCAAATGCTATTGTAAACTAAAGAGAAGATAAAACTACCCTTCACCACCTTTAGTGTGTTTTTGCAAAACTGGAGAAACTTAGGTAAGTCGTTGATGGATTTACCCACCATAATTACCTCAGACGCCGGCGTAAATTGGTTGATGTCTTCTGTGATGGCAACGCCCACATCGGCCGATTGCAATGCCCCTGCATCGTTGAGCCCGTCTCCTAACATCATCACGTGTGCTCCTTTCGATTGCAATGTTGTAATTGCTTCCCGTTTGTCCATTGGTGAACAGGCAAACTGCATGTTTTCTTCCCTGAACCAGCGGCGTAAAATAGGCACCTCACCCGCTTGATCCCCGGAGAATAAGTACTTCGGATAATCAGACAATTGGAGATTAAGAACGGCATCTAGGCCAGCGCGGTAACGCGGACGAAGCTTCAGCTGCATCATCACTTGTTCATCGCATTTCACAAATACGCCCGACTTATCATCGCTATCAATACCCAGCCAATCTGCTGAGCCAACGCGAATATGCTGATCGTCTACCCAAGCTTCAACGCCTTTGCCCGGCACTTCTAAAACATGCTCCAGGTTCTGCGTTGGAAATACACTCAAGTGTGCATAAAGTGCTCTCGATAATGGATGTGAAGAAACCGCCACCACCGAGCGAATCAAGGCGTACTGTTCGGCACTTACATCGCTAAACTCACGTACATCGCTAACCAAGCTGCCCTCACTTAAAGTGCCTGTTTTATCAAAGGCCAAAGTGTCTACTTGCGCGACCTTTTCTACCACGTCCATGTTTTTAAGGTAAATGCCTTTTTTACCGAGCCAACGCATGGCATTGCCAAAAGCAAACGGCGCTGCTATAACCAACACACATGGACAGGCCACAATTAATACTGCCGTGAAAGCTAAAAATGCCTTTTCTGAATTGATTGGAAGCCAATACACCAAGGTAATCAAGGCCAATGCAATCAATACCAAGGTAAACCACTTCCCTACCTGATCGGAGAAAACTTTCATGCCCGATTTCTTCTCGGTATCGCCGTGTTGATTCCACAAGGAAGTCAGGTAACTCTGTGAAACCGGCTTGAGTACTTCCAAATGGAGGATTCCGGCAGTTTGTCGGCCGCCGGCATAAACCGTTTCACCCTTGCCAACCTTTTCAGCTAAAGACTCACCCGTAACAAAGCTGTAATCTATTCGGGCATCTCCATCTATTAGTCGGGAGTCGGCCGGAATCAATTCATTGCTCTTAACTCTTATATGTTCTCCAACGGCAAGTTTATCGAGCGATGAAAAACGCCAAACCCCTTGCTTCAAAACTTCAACGGCCACAGGGAAATAGCTGGCATAATCGCGTTCAAAAGAGAGAGCCTCATAGGCTTTGTCTTGCATCCAGCGACCTACCAAAAGGAAAAATACAAGTGCGCTAAGCGAATCAAAAAAGCCCGGTCCGCTTTGGCTTACTACCTCATAAGCGCTCCTAGAAAACAAGGTTAGTATGCCAATGGCCAATGGCAAATCGATATTAAAGGTCTTAGACCTGAGTCCTTTGTAAGCCCCACTCAAAAACGGAAAAGCGCTGAATGAAACTACCGGAATGGCTAAGGCTAAATTTAAAAACTGGAAGAGCCTAGCGAAGGTTTGCTGACTGGTTGCATCCATGCCCAGGTATTCCGGAAAAGAGAAGAGCATGATATTGCCCATGCAAAAACCGGCTACACCCAATCGGTAAAGAAGTCCTTTATTCGATTTTTGTCCGCGTTTCGACTCGTCTCTCGATTGCAATGCAGGCTCATAACCCAATGCGCTAAGCTTCTCCACCAAGGTTCGGAAGGAAAGTTCGCGAGGATCATAGGCTACATGCAGTTCTTTGCGGTCAAAGTTGACGCGACTGTGCTGAATGCCCGGTAGGATTTTATACAATTTCTCCAACAGCCATACACAGGAGCTGCAGTGCATGTCTGGGATAAAAAAGACCACTTGGGCCTTTTCGCTACTTTTAAACTGAAGGAAAGCATCGGCAATTTCTGCGTCGTCTAAGTATTCGTAGAGCTTGGAAGCAACCGGCTTTCTGTTTAAGCGAGCAGCATCTTCGTCAATTGAATAGTAATTGCAGAGGTCGTTTTCTTTGAGTAGGCTATACACCGTTTTACAACCTTCACAGCAAAACACGTGTTCATCCCAGAGAATGGCTTCGTGTTTACATTCATCGCCACAATGGTAACACAGCTCTTTAACCTCGCTAGTTTTCATAACAGAAATAATGAAATCGCCTGTTTTTGTTGTTCAGAGAAAAGGAGGAATTTCTCCAGATTTTTAATCCTATCGCCCCCACAAACCAGCAATGCCGATTCGCTTTTACTCAACATCTGCTCAATTCCATCGTCGTAGTCTTCGCTAAAAAAACGTGAAATAGCGAAGTTCTTTTTACGCGCATGGAGGTAATCGTATACGCAGTTTTCACTGTCGAGGCTGTTTTCGTTCACGCGCAAAACCAAGTGTAAATTGGATTCCTCGTAGCGCTCTTGAAATAGGTAGGTGAAGTATTTGATGCTTTGAAACGATATCTCTTCGCCGTTATACGACAGAAACAATTCTTTGAATTCCTCCTGTTTTTCATCGAAGAGTAAAACCGGACAACGCACTTCTTCTAAAACCGTTTTGATGAACGGATTCGCTAAGGCCTCTTTTAATGCATGCCGAGGCAAAAAGATGAAATCCAAAAACGAGGTTTCCTTCAAAAGCACCTGAGCACTCTTTTTTCGCAGGTGATTTGCTCTTTGTAAAATCTGAGGCAGATTCGGGCTGTTTAAGGCCGTCCATGAAAGTGCATAGATTTTAAAAGGCAGGTACATGCTGAGCGAGTCCATTTGCTGCCACGACTCTTCTCCGATACCCAAAAGCAGTTTATCTCCTTGATCAACAAACTCGCGTAGATGAGAGATTTGCTCATGAGCCAATTCGGCGGAGGGCGATATGAGTAAGATTTTATTATTCACCTGAATAACTATGCTTCAAAAGTAGCAGGGAGTAAACTCAGGGCGTATGATGGCTGTCAGGGTAAAACATGATTTAAATCATGGTCTCTACCCCATATTGGAAATCTTGCGGAGTTTGCCGGTATCCAGCAGTTTGATGCGTTTTCCCTTCAGCTCAATGAGGTGATCTTTATTGAATTCAGAGAGCAATCGGATAACAGTTTCAGTAGCTGTTCCAACAATATTAGCGATGTCTTCACGCGGCAATACAATCTGAATCATAGACTCGTCTAAATTCGATTCAGTTTGAAAGTTATCATGCAATACCAGCAGTGTTTCGGCCAGTCTTTCCCTAACTGATTTATGTGCTAAGCTGGTAATCTTTTCATCGGCTATGCCCAATTCATGACACAGCGATTTCATCATTTCTTTGTTAATGATGGGATTTTCAGAAAGCACTTCCAAGAAAGGGTCTTTCGGAATAAAGCAAGCCACGCAATCTTCTACACACTCGGCTGAGGCCACATAAGGCTCATCTGCAATCAGCGCTCGGTAACCTAAAAATTCACCCGATTTAGCGAAGCGGATGATTTGCTCTCGCCCATCGTAGCTGCTCTTTACAAGCTTCACTACTCCGTGGCTAATGCAATGTACGCCTAGGGCTAGGTTGTCTTCGTAGAAAATGATTTGTCCTTTTTTAAAGTGAACACAAGACTTCACCTTGTTGATTCTCTCCACCTGATCCGGTGTACAATCCTTGAGGAAGGTGATACTCCTGGCGTCACAGCTAGCGCAGTCTATGTGTACTTTTTGCATGGATTAAAAATAATGACAAAGGTCAATAAAATCAATCAATTCTTAGGATTTACCGGGAAGCAAATAAGATTTTTCTTAAAATAACTCAAAACAACGGCTTCAAACTACAGAAGTGCTTGCCAATGTTGATTTTATACTCTAAAATTGCATCGGTTTCCTCATTCGGTCACGCACTTTTATCAAGGAGCAACGAATTATCCCGAGACCGGCTTTCAAGATTTTAATCCAAAAAAGCATATTTAAGACTTTAATCCCGTATAGATGTACGACATTCTTACCTTGAATGACATGCTCGTGTCCGAGCTTCGTGATTTAGCCGAGCAGCTCGCGCTAAAAGACTACAAAGACCTGAAAAAACAGGATCTCATTTACAAAATTTTAGAACATCAGGCAGTAACTACTCCGGCCCCTAAACCGGAGAAAAAACGTCAGCCTAAAGGCCGTTCAAAAGATTCAGCAGCAGAAAACAAAACTGAAGAAGTGAAGTCTGAACCGGAAGCCAAAGAAGAGGCTCCCAAAAAAGGCAGAAAACGTAAAACTGCAGAAGCTCCTGCTGAAGCAAAGGCAGAAGAGCCGGTAGCAGAAAAAGAGGCGCCTAAAGCGGAAGAAGAAAAAGAGGTATCTAGCGAAAGACCTGAACGTCGCGAACGCAGAGATCGTCGTTCGGATAGCCGCGAAGAGCGTGAGCCGCGCCAAGAACGCGAACCTCGTCAGGAGCGTGAGCCTCGTCAAGAACGTGAGCCGCGCCAAGAACGTGAACCACGTCAGGAGCGCGAAAACCGCAATGACCGTGGCGACAAAGACAAACGCAGCATTGAAGCCGCTTTAGCATACGCTGAGCTGGAAGGTGCTGTTACCAATATTGGAGTGCTTGAAATCATCCAAGACGGATACGGATTCTTGCGTTCTTCCGATTACAATTACATGCCTTCACCGGATGATGTATACGTTTCTCCACAACAAATTAAGAGCTACGGCTTAAAGACTGGCGATACCGTGCAGGGAACGATTCGCCCGCCTAAGGAGAATGAAAAGTACTTTGCGCTCATCAAAATTGAAAGCATAAACGGTAAAGACCCGGCTGAAGTGCGTGACCGTGTTTCATTTGAACACTTAACACCGTTGTTCCCGGATGAGAAGTTTAACCTTTTCAATGGAGCAACAAACTACTCTACCCGCGTTATCGACTTGGTTTCCCCAATCGGTAAAGGTCAGCGTGGTTTGATCGTGGCTCAGCCTAAAACCGGTAAAACCACTTTATTGAAAGACGTAGCGAATGCCATCGCTGCTAACCACCCTGAAGCCTACCTCATTATCCTTTTGGTAGATGAGCGTCCGGAGGAGGTTACCGATATGGCCCGTAACGTAAAAGCTGAAGTTATCGCTTCAACGTTTGATGAGCCGGCAGACAAACACGTGAAGCTCGCCAATATCGTTTTGGAGAAAGCAAAACGTATGACTGAGTGTGGACACGATGTAGTGATTCTATTGGATTCCATCACCCGTTTGGCTCGTGCCTTCAATACCGTGCAACCGGCTTCAGGAAAAATCCTTTCCGGTGGTGTAGACGCTAACGCTTTGCATAAGCCAAAACGTTTCTTCGGTGCCGCACGTAAGATTGAAAACGGTGGTTCATTAACCATTATCGCCACTGCTTTGATCGATACCGGATCTAAGATGGACGAGGTAATCTTTGAAGAATTTAAAGGTACCGGTAACATGGAATTGCAGTTAGACAGAAAGCTTTCCAACAAGCGTATCTACCCTGCTATCGATGTATTGGCTTCAAGCACACGTCGTGAAGACTTGTTAATGGACAAAGCCATCCTTCAAAAAGTATGGGTATTGCGTAATCACCTTGCCGACATGAACAGCGAGGAAGCGATGAATACCTTGTTGAAATACATGGAAGGCACCCGCAGCCAGGAAGAGTTTATCGTAGCGATGAACGGATAATCCGGCTCTATATTTTTAGCGAATCCCGATCTGAATCAGGTCGGGATTTTTTATTTTTATACCATGAACCTGCGAATCCTTCTATCGCTTTCCATTTTTCTACCCAACATCTTGTTTTCACAAACAAGCTACTTCGCTAAAACAGGAACATTTTCAGCCCAAAGTTTTCAGAAAACACTTCTACAAGACTTTGCCGAATCACTTCTCGCTAAGGGAACAGAAGGCAGCATCAAACTATACGATTCTGCCAACCACCCCCTAGACCCGACAAAATACACAGAGACCTTCTGCGGTAAACAGGAAGCCCTGATTATAAATCCGGCAAACCCTGATGATCCTTACGATTTGGTCAGTGCCACGTATTATGAGTTCGTAGATCCACAAATTTGGAGCTCCATCACGGCCACGGCTTCCGGACTTTGGATTAGGCCTTTTGAAACTAAATCCTATTTACTTAGAGAATCGGAATTGGCTATCGTTAAAAATGCCAAAATCATTCACCTAGCCTTATTAGCAGATACCAGCCACAGAAGCGTTAACCTCAGCATGCAGAACTACTACAATTCCATAGTTCAAAAATTATACGTTGCACTGATGGAGCAGCGCATCAGCTACTCGCTTTGCGATACAACTTATTGGGAAAAATACGATGCAAGGCAACTCGTTGCCGTTCGTACAGTAAAACAAATTATCAATCCCGAAAACCCAAATGATCCCTACGACTTAATCGATACTGTTATACTAAACCTTGATTCTGTTCCTGATTTTAAAAAACTCTTTTTCTATTCGGCCATTTCAGAAACGGATACCCGTTTAATCGGCCTGGGATTTCATACCATGTACCTAACTCACTATTCATTTTGTCATGAAGTTCTACCTCCTATCTGGATACGACCGGATGAACTTCAAACAGTGCTGTCTGCAGAGGAAACCGAAGCCCTTAAATACTTGTACCTCTGGAGCCTAATTCGAGATAATACAGACAATGAATCTCATTAAGTACTTCCACGATCACAATTTCGTTATCTTACTGTTTACTAAACACCTAAGCACCATGAAAAAAATACTTTTACTCTGTATTGGCTTTGGGTTCCTAACTACGACTCAAGCATCTGAAGACAGCAAACTGCCGGTGTATACACTGGAAAAGGACGTTAAAAACGCCGGCCTCTACTACTACCAAAAATGCGCTAAAGAGCTAGATGCTCAGCTCATCGATGCAAAAATCAAAATCTACAGTGATGCCGAAATGAAAAAACAAGTATCGGCAACTGACTACAAGAAGCAGACTTTGATGCCCTATACCTATCAATTCATTGATCCGACAACGCCTTTAGACCCTTACAATTTGGTTGATTCTGTGGTTTACTTGAACAAGGCCTTGGAACAAGCACTATACTGGAAATGGAATGAGAAATCAATTGAAGTTAAAATCAATACCCTTGATGGACTCAAAGTTTACTATTTAGCGGAGAAGTCTGCCTCCTCTGAAATCAACAACAAAGACGGACTAAATCTTCTCAAACTCTACAGTCAGTGGTACGGCGAAGTTACCATTGCTGTATTGAGCGATAAGTCGGTTGATTTTATGCAAAAAATGGGCAGCCGTTTCTATACACCCGGAAAAAATTGCTACGCCGATACAGACAAAAAAATCTCGGTTGACGCTAATGCGCTATGGGATACCAGCACCTATTATGCAGGTACTCCCAACGAAGTAGACGTAGTTCATCACCCGGCAACAGCACAGTCTATTAATGGATGGGTATTCCTGTATGAAAGCGAAACCGATAGCAAAGAAGGCGAAGTAGAATTTGAGCTCAACATGGTGGCTCCAACCTTTGAAATCAGCAAATTCAATAAATACCATACTTGGTACTGGGAAGAATCGGCCGATACCCGCAAACGTTTTAACGACTTGGAATGGTCGGCTTTAACCGCCATCCAGAGTTATAGCATTTACAAGAAGGTTTACAATTACTTCGATCATTCAAGCATGTAACGAAACCAGCATACTAGAAAAAGCGCCTTCGGGCGCTTTTTTTATG
>SBGR01000068.1 GCA_006226545.1 Bacteroidota bacterium
TCCCGAAACACGAAACTCGATAACCCGCAACCAGCCATGTTCCGTTTTCACTGGACTGGAAGTCCAGTGCTGCTGTTTAGAAGGGTTCTCGATACAAACCCTCCGCCCTCAGCTCTGCGCTCTAGGCTATTTCGAAACCATTCACAATTCAACCCTCAAAATTCATAATTTTAACCTAACGAAGCTGGATTGGCAGCCTTGCCCAAATCAAAAATCAACGATCACAAATTCTTTGCGCTCTGCGCTCCACGCTATTGAATATAGTCCTTCATCAAATAGAACTTATTCCGGCTGCGGTGGAGGGTGAAGTAACCTAGGCCGCCCAGCACATTGCCTTTTAGGTTGATGCTTTCGCCCATCAGTTGGTTGAGCCAGTTGCCGGCTTTTAGCTGTTCTTTCAGGTAGCGGTAGTAGTCTTTGTCAAGTCGCGATACATTCACCAATAGGGTGTCGTTGGCATTCAGCCAAGGCAGGTTTTTTTCCAGCTCCAAGACTCCGTTTTGCATTTGCTCTGAACTCACTAAAAAGGCTCTTTGGTCGCGCAGGCTGCGGTCGGATAGCAAGCGGGTAAGGGTCATTTTTCGCTGCTGAATCAGGGCCAGGTCTTCGCTCCAACGCGAGAAGCCCACCAAATACCAGCAGTCTTCTTTGCTCGTCTCTTCAATACGCAACTTAATCGAACATAGGGTATCGGTAGCCCTAACCGTGGCTTTGGGTTCCCAGAGTGTCACCTTTGGCTCTTCTTGCGAACGGGTATAGGATTCGAGCAACAATTTACCGTGGCTATTGTAAACCATAATATGGCCGTAGTCGCGGTGCAACATGGAGCTGATATCAGCGGCATAAATGCCTTTTCCTTCCGGTATTAAAGTCACCTTAGTTTGACCGTATTCCAAAACCACCTGAAGGGTATCTACCATCACTTTTTCAAACCAGGCTTCGGAGCCGGGATTATCACCCAGCTGATCCGGTGGAAGGGTTCTGGAGATGGCCACATACAAGCGCTCATCCGGACCAATTCTCGAGTTGATCACCAGCTGCTGCTGAAAAGACACCGTTGGCAATTCTTTCTCATCCGGCCTGCACGAGGACAATACCGCTAAACACAAAAGGAGGATATACTGCTTCATTAGAATTTACATTTAATCGCCACACTCGGCATCATGCCGAACATGCCCACTTCACGGAACACCAACTTGCCGTTTCTTTCAATCACTTCGGTTCTAAACGACTGCAAGCTGTTGTATAGGTTATAAGCTCCCAGCTGCAGTTCCCATGTACTCTTCGCTCTTTGTACAGCATAACTCAGGGAAACATCAAAGCGGTGTGGTGCGCTCAGCGACTGGCTGTTTCTTGCCCCAAATACCGGAATGGCAATCGGACCCGGATCAGGCACGCCCGGCGTGAGGTACTGCGCTACCCTCGGGGTATATCGCGCTCCGCTGGCATAGTAAAAGGCCATGTTCAGATTCCAATTTTTGGTGATATTCATCTGTGCTCCAACGTTCATGTCGTGTCTTCTATCCCAACGGTCGAAAAAGCTTTTACCCCCATTCAACACATCAAATTGTCGCATGCTTCGGCTCAAGCTATAGTTCATCCAAACCTGAAAGCCTTTGCCTTCGTAGCGCGTCTGGAAATCGAAGCCGTAAGCCCAGCCTTTGCCTGAGGTCATCTCATTCGCTAAGCGATCAGCCTGCAATACCAAACTGCCCTCTTTGTATTCGCTTAAGCCCTTCAGCTGTTTGTAGTATACTTCGCCTTCAAAGACCCAACGTTTCACTCTTTTCCTTGTTCCAACCTGAGCTTGCCAAGCTTCTTGCACCTTCACGGTGCCTTGGGCCGGATACCAGATATCGAATGGCAAAGCAGTCGATGCATTGCTCACCTTACGGATGCCCTGCGCGTTTCTGGCTATACCCGCGCTCAAAGTCCAATCGTCTTGGATGCGGTGGTTCATTTCCAGCCTAGGCTCCAGCATCAGCGACTTGCCATAGCTTGCCAAACGCAATCCGCCATTTAAAGTAGTCTTCGAATTGAGCTTATAGCCGGCCTGCGCAAATACCGCCGACTCCGTATAGCGATGTACTTCCGCATCGCGTTGCCCGATGAAATCCACCAATTCACCTTCGCTTTTCACCTGCATCAGCTTCAAGCGATACTGGGCCAGCTGATAACCAAAATCCATGTTCCATCTGCCTTTAGCGGCATAGGTCGCAGAACCTGAAAGTCCGACAGACTGCAAACTTGAATTGATGTGCAAATCGGCACCGGTCCAACGGAGGGCGCTGCTGTTCTTATTCTCCAAGGCGTACACGAGCTGGGTGAATTTCCAGTTTCCTGCTGTATGGGTAAAACGTAGGCTGCTATGGCGCTCTTGAGTCTTGCTCTGCAGCTCCATATCGGGCATCAAACCCTTTTCGGTGTCTTTGTATTTAGCGATATCAGAACCGCCTACTTTCAGAGCGTCTTCGGTGCTGAAGAACTGCCAGGCTAACTCATTCTTACTGTTAAAGCGATGGTAGAGTGCTGCTTGGGCATCGTAGAACTTAGCCGGGAAGCTCTGCTTAAAAAGTGGCCAAATCAAGTCGGGGCCTGAGCGACGAGCAGCCAAGGAAAAGCTGGTTTTATCGCTTAATGGACCACGTACATAAGCCTTCGCTAAAAGCAAACCCAAGCTCAAATCAGTACGAATCACCGAATCCGGTCTTGCGCTTTCAATGTCTAAAACGGAGGATAAGCGTCCGCCGAAATTAGCCGGTGCATTGCCTTTGTACAGGGTGGCTTTTTCAATCAACTCAGGCTGAAATGGAGAATAAAAGGAAATGATATGTCCCGATTGAAACACCGGAACCCCGTTCAACAGTACCGCGTTTTGATCCGTACCTCCGCCTCTTACCAACATACCTCCGGAACCGTCGCCTGCCTTCTTTACCCCCGGCAAAGAAATCAATACACTCACCACATCCGGCTCACCGGCAAAGCCCGGAAGTGCCTGCCAGCCATTACCCTGCAATTGATAGGTGGAAGCGCTTTGGGTGGTATTAAGCCACGACTTCTCCGCGCAGATGCTCACTTCTTCCAGTGTAGTTTGTGCTTCGCTGAGGCGTATGTTTAGGCTCACGCCCGAATTCACTTCCAAAACTTGGGTGGTATAACCGAGGTAGGAGACACGCAGCATAACCGGCAGGCTATCTACCGCTAAGCTGAATTTACCGTCGATATCTGTGATGGTACCTGCCTGGGTGGAAGGAATATAGAGGCTCACACCCATGAGCGGCTCTCCGCTAAGGCTATCGGTAACGGTACCTTGAATGCGGTCTGCTTGAGCTTGGGCAAAGCCGAAAAAGAATAGCGAAAGGAGGAGGCAAAATCTCATGCCTCTCTTTGACACAAATCGGGATGCTTACCCCTATGTGCTTCTGAAAATCAGCTGAATGTCTTTATTTCCGGCCTCTAGGGTGGAATTGATTCACCACCGATTTCAGGTATTCGCGGTCGAGGTGGGTATAGATCTCAGTGGTGGTGATACTCTCATGCCCCAGCATCTGCTGAACTGCTCTTAGATCGGCGCCTCCTTCTACCAAATGCGTAGCGAAGGAGTGACGAAACGTATGGGGTGAAATGGTCTTTTTCAGCTGTATGGCAATCGCTAAAGACTTGATTAAATTAAAGACACTCACCCTGCTGATGGCGGTACCCCGTAGGTTGAGAAACACGTGATCGCTAAAATTGGGTTTCACCTCCATGTGCACCCGCACTTGGTGGATATAGATATCAAGCTGCTTGAGGGCGCTATCGCCAATGGGCACCAATCGCTCTTTGTTTCCTTTACCGATAACACGCACAAATCCTTCTTTGAAATAGATATTGGAGATGCGCAGTTCGGTGAGTTCTGTAACCCGCAGTCCGCAGCTGTAAAGCACTTCCAACATGGCTTTGTCTCGTTCGCCGCTGGGTTTAGACCGGTCTATGGCGCCTATCAATCGCTCAATTTCTTCAAAGCTGAGCGTATCAGGGAGTTTGCGGCCTAATTTCGGACTCTCCAATAACTCAGTTGGATCGGTATCGATACGGTCTTCGATGAGCAAATAGGAAAAGAAGCCTCGTATGCCGGAGATGATACGCGCTTGGGTACTTGCAGCAAGGCCTAGGTCGCTGATCCAATGGATAAAAGCTTTGAGGTCGTGAAAGGTGACTGCTTCCGGCGACTTACTGATGCCTTCCAGCTCAAAGTATTGGGTAAGCTTGTCTAGGTCGTTGAGGTAAGAAGAGATGGAATTGGGAGAAAGCGATTTCTCCAGCCTTAAATAGTTTTTAAAGCCTTTGACGCTGCTCTCCCACATCGCTATTGTACGTGAATTTCGGCGGTCTGAACTACCTCTATATCGCGGTGAACATAGGCTACCAAGTTGAGGTGTTTGATGTCCCAAGTCTCATCCAAGATGTATTCGTATTGTTTTTGGAAAACCCTTCCCGGGGTAAGTGCCGGTGTTTTGTTCGGGTTTAACTTGATAGAGAAATGTGGCATATCGCGGAGGATATGGTTGTGCACGTATTCTTTGTCGGTTCCTTGCGGCGTTTCTTGCCAAGTAACGATGCTGTCTTGCGTAAATACGGTAGAGAAGTGTAGTTCTTCGTCTAGCGTCTGGGTAGCCTCCATCAATACTTCAAAACGAAGAGCGCGGGTAAGTGGGTCGTAGCTTAAAACTTTTAAACTCACATTTACCGGAGCAGCAACAGCAACGCGTTGGTCGGCTTGATCCATCCATTGGGCTACCAGGTTATTCTTCAATACGCGATCTGCCGTACCGTAAGGAATACCGTTTGGTTTACCAATGATGGCCATCAACTTCGCACCCCATTCTGTGTTCAGGTCGGGCTCGCCTTCATCGGCATAAGAATACGACTGAGGAAAGGCTTGATTGCCCGGATGTACAGCGATGCCCACCACCCTGCTTGGGTATTTATCGAGTATCGCTTTTAAGGCAACATGCCCCGTTGGACAAGGCACGCAACGTACGCCGGTATAATCTTCAAACAAAACCACCTTGTCTTGTGCGGCACTTGGCGAAGACAATTGGTAGGTTGTATCAAGCAAAGCCGGAATAGGGTCTTCAAAAAGAACCGGTAATGGCTCCTCTTCGCAAGAAGCGAAGAAAACGAGTGCGGCAGAAAATGCGAGCAATAATTTTTTCATGACTAGAAATTTGTTGTTAAACCGAGACGGAAACCGCTGAAGGCAGGTTCCACACGGCAAATACCGCCTGTACAATTTACACCCTGTACCTGCTTCAAGTAGTTTGCTGTGAAGCGGGTGGTTTTATGGGTATAGGAAGCGAATACGTTATAGTAGTGAATTTGTTCTTTGGAAATGGCTTGTTGCGGTGTTTCAGGCGTTCTTACCGGATCAGTATTCACCATGTCGCCAATAGAGAAGCTCCAATGTGGGGCCACGTTGAACTCCACCAAGGCATTCACAAAACTGCCTAAGTCCATTTTGGTGCTCATGTACTGTGCTTCAAAACGTATGCTTTGGCGGGTATTGATTTTATAGGTCACCTCGGTAAATGGCGTATACGCTTTTACGTCAGGTGCATTTGGGTTCAGCTGGTAAATCGCTTGGCTATAGAAGATGCTTTGAAAGCCTAAAGCTGCTTTCCATTTCTTGCTGATTTTATAATTGGCTTCGATATAATACTCTTCATACAACTTGCTCTTCTGTAGGGTTTCGATGTAGGAGTAGTTTAAGTTGAAGTTCCATTTCTTCCACTTCTTGGGAGTAAACTGAATATCCGCTTGGTAGGCGTTTTCACCGCGGTTCTGCACCACCGGCGTATAACGCGCCAAAAGACGGTAAACGTTCTGACGCGTATTGGTAGGCAAATAAGCGATTAAACCGTTGAGCTGTTGCGAATTTGGCGAATTACGGAATTGGTAATTGTCTACCCGTTTGTACTGAACGTTGATACCCAAACCTTTTTGCGAATAGCTCAAGGAGCTCATAAATACTTTTCCGTCTGAACCGTATAAATCCGATTGGTCAAGCTGGTCGCGGAGGGCTTCTTTGGTTTTGTAAACAAACTCCGACATCCAGGCAAAGCGGCCAAGATTTAAGGTATAATAAACTCCGCCCAAATAGGTATTGCTGTAAGTGGAAAAACGTTTTTCTAAGGGTAAGGCATTGATCTCATTCACCAAGCTATTTACTGTTCTAGAATCGAGGGTACGGTTCACTCCGCTGATACCCAAGTCGAGCGAGTACTTGCCAAATTCAAACCTTCTTTCCGAGTTAATACCTTTCACCACTTGTGGAGACACGTTAAAGCGGGTATCCGTCCCGTCTAGGTCCAAATATCCTTTCTGCTGTCCGGTAAAAGCCTTCAAAAACCATTTGTCGTTGATTTGAAGGTGCACGTGTGCACCACGAACGGCATAGTCAATACCGATCAAACGGTCTTCAAACGCACGAAAGATGGTACCTGAACCAAACTGATCGTAGAAATAGCCACCGGTGATGGTGAGTTTATCGATTTGCTTCTTCACAGACCAGAATCCTAAACCGCTGTTGGTATAGGCCGCTTGCGGGTTAAGCAATGGGCTGTTATTGAAAACATCGTAACGAGCAATCAGGGAGAAGCCTTTGATTTTATAGTTCATGTAGAGCCAAGCATCGGCGCTCGACTTCTCTCTCAGGTATTGTGTGGTATTGGCTCCAATCCTATCGTCTCTCAGGTAGAACTGAGTATTCGACTGGAAGTTTCCGCTGAATTCACCCTGTGCTGCGGCCTCTTTACTAACGAAAGCTGAAGCTGCAATCAACAGAAAGACAGGTAATCTAAATTTCATTCCTAATTCGCTAAAGAAGCTTCAAATAAAAGCAAGCGAAGCTGAAAAGCGAAATATGGGGAGAAAATCTGTTAAGGCAGCAAGCGCACCAAGGCATGGAGCCTGCCAAATTCCGCACTTTCTACTACGAGGTGGTACAATCCCGGACTACCCTCCACGCGCAACGATCCCGTATTCCAATCGGAAGGGGTGCAGGTTCTGTTTTGCAGGAGTTTCCCCTCTGCGCTGTACAATTTCACGTGCAAAGGAGAATTGGGAATAGTGCTCAGGCGAATATTGAAATGCCCTTTGGCAGGATTAGGATAAACCTGCATTTGAACCTTGTTTGGAACTGCGAGGAGCCCAGTTTTAATAGTAGGCTTAGACGGCACAGTGGAGAGCAGGCTAAGCCCGCCGCCAATATTACCCAATACAAGTTCAGGCATACTGTCGCGGTGTAAGTCGGCCCAGGTCGGACAAGCATGTGCCCCAAACTTAGGTCTGGCTGTTGGGCCATTTGCATACCACCTGAAATAATCCAAGGATTCAGGAAGGGTATCGGCTAAGTTTAAGGGATCCAATACGTATTGGTGGAGTAGCCCATTTTCTCCTCCAACCCACAATTCGGGTTTACCGTTCAGGTCCAAATCTGTAACAAAAGGAACAGCAAACCCTCCCGGATAAAACCCTACCACTGAGTCTTCAATCTCGAAGGTGGTATCATTCAAAACATATTGCCAATAGGTTGAGCTCACGCGAATGCGACCAAGGGTGTCTACCTCCGCAAGGGTGTCAAATACCGGATTATTCGCACTGCCTCTGTTTCGGAAAAAGGAAACATTACCGTCGTAATTTCCAATGAACAAGTCCAGATCCCCATCTTCGTCAATATCAAAAAGGGCCGGACTACTATAACTCCCCACATCCATAGGGAATAAGCCTGTGCTGTCTTTCGTGAAGTTCGGTAACTGTAATGATCCCGTATTGTGAAGGTAATGAATGCCTCCTGTCGCATCACCTATCAGTAAATCGGTTAAGGAATCGCCATTGAGATCGCCTGCTGCAAACCTAGCTCTCTTCAAACCCATTTGACTAAATCCCATCCAATCCCGTTGCTTAAGTTGAAAACTGATTTGCCCTTGCACTAGGCTTTGCTCAAAGAAACTAACTCGATCATTACTTGGTGCTGTATGCTCCGATTTACCGGTTGAACTGACTAAAAGGTCGAGGTCACCATCGTTATCTACATCCATAAAAAAGGCTTGAGAATAGGAGCCAAGGTCAATTTGATCTTCGAGTAAAAAGGTTGAATCGATAAACTGAAAATTCGGAATAGAATCAAAACCTGAATTTAAATAGAGCCAGTTCATGTCTTGATTTACTGATTCATCACCGTCTGAATTATTGGATACGATTAAATCACGTTTACCATCGTTGTTCAAATCCACGAAAAATGCTGCCGGAAAATCGAAAACATGTGCTGGGTTCACTGTTGGATAATTGGCCTGAACGGCAATCATGGTATCAATATTCCATTGGTAGTCTGTTTTACCATTCTCCACTATTTTCAATTCGCTATAGCCCGGATCGCCAATCACCAGGTCCATGTCGCTATCGCCATCCATGTCTATAGCCAGAATGCTGGCGCCGGTGTGCAGGCTTTTTTTGTATTGACGAAACAAGCCACATGGTCCGCCGAGGTATACATCATTTGCTATTCCGGATTCTTGGAAACTTCCCCAACAATCGTCTACCAACTGAAACACCAGCGTATCACAATGCAGGCCTTCCTCCACCTTCTGGTTTCGGTAAAGGGAAACGCTTCCTCCCAACACGCCAAAGGCTAAAAAATCCAGGTCACCATCACCATCTACATCAACTAAGTCGGGGTAATCAATGTCTTGCACATAAATCGGTTGATTGGTATTATCCAGTAGCGGTTTATGCCAAAGCTCAAAAGCGGGCTTGGCTGCTGTTGACGTATTGCGGTAAATCACCAAGTGCTGTGCTTCCCCGGTCAGCAAATCTGCTTTGCCGTCGCAGTTGATGTCTCTGCACAATAACCAGTTGGATAAGTCGGGAAAATACTGTGCATAGGCAGGCTTGTATTCAAAAGCCAAAGTATCATGCTTGCCTAGGTTTACAAAGGGGTAAACGCGTCTACTTCGTCTATCAAAGATGAGCAAATCGTTTATCCCATCGCCATCAATGTCCATGCTATTAAACTGAGGTGCATCCAAACCACCAAGCATGGGGTTTGTCCATTCCGCTCCCAAGCTGTCTTTCCACAGCAGCGTATCTGATGGGTATAATTGAATAGGTTGGGCAAAGCTCAGCCCATACATCAAACTTGCAAGCCAAAAGAAAAGGCTTCTCCGCATCATTCTACCTTAATCAATACTTTGCTGGCACTCACGCCGCCACTTAAGCGAACGAAATAAGATCCCGGTTTCAGTTCACCTGTAGGCAAGCTAAGCAGGGCATTTCCATTGGCTACGATCCAGGTGGTACTCATCAATACTCTGCCTTGAGCGTCGGCTATCTCGACCAAAACATCGCTATCCGGCAATTCGGCAATTTGCAATGTTGTATTGCCTTTGCTCGGGTTCGGGTAAAGTTTGAGGTCTATTTCCTTTAAAACCTGCGGCGCGGAGGTAATCATGGAATCAAGCTGTCCTTGAATACTAGCGAGGTAGTGAATTCCTCCCCTGCTGTTTCCTACAAACAATTCCGGCTTTCCATCGCCATTGATGTCTGCGGCAGCCGGTGTTGTTCTGGAGCCAAAATAGAAACTTCCTTTTCTGTTGCTTCGTGGCCAGTTGAGGTAGTTCTTGTATTCCGGAAAGGAATCGCCCGGGGTATTTTTCAATATTTGGTAGATGTTCACTTCGCCTTTTTTGGAGCCTACAAGCAATTCAGGGGTTCCGTCGTTGTCCATGTCTGCTACATAAGGAACAGAGAAACCTTCGTACTCAAACAGGCGGTTGGAATCGATGATTTCAAAGGTAACCTGGTCGTATTCATACTGCCAGTAATAGTCGTTTACCAAAATCCGGCCTACAGAATCGGTAAGCGAGGTGCTCATGAAATTCGGGGTGGTATTGTCACCTTGATTCACATAGTATTTGATGGTACCTCCGTTATGGCCTACCAAAAGGTCTAGGTCATTGTCGTTGTCCATATCCACCAAGGCCGGTGTGCTAAAGGAACCCGCATCGATACTTCCGAGGGTATCGTTTTGCAAGCTAAAGGCCGGTACACTGGCGGTGCCTGTATTGAGGTAATAGCGAATATTACCGTTACGCACTCCCAAAAGCAAATCGGCTTTGCCGTCTCCGTTCAGGTCGCCAAAAGCGGGGTGAATGCCTTGAAGCGAATCATTGGCTAACCCGAGGTAATCTTCGTCTTTCAGCACAAAGTGAACATTTGCTCCGCTGCCTTTTCGCTCAAACAATACCAAGCGGTCAACCGTGTTTTTCGTTTCGCGGAAATTACCGCGGTGGCTCATCACGATATCCAAATCGCCATCGCCGTCGGCATCAAAGAAGGCCACCTTACTCATGGAGCCAAAATCGATGGTTTCCGACTGCAAGAAGCTGGAGTCTACAAAGCTGAAGTTTGGTTGATTATTGGCTCCGCCATTGGTGTAAATCCAGTTTTGGTGCAGGTTAGACGCGCTAAGTTCATCGTTAGAGGAAGCGAGCAAATCCTTTTTACCGTCGTTGTTGATGTCCATGTAAAAGGCTGCCGGAAACTTATCGATATAGACCGGCACATTGTTCGGGTAGCCGGTATGGTATGAAACGATGGTGTCTATGTTCCAGCTGTTCTCCACCTTGCCGTTATTCAATATTTTAAAGTCGGGGAAGTCAACATCACCCAAAATCATCTCCAAATCGCCATCCGCGTCCGCATCGAACATCAAAATGGTAGAACCGGAGTGCACCGCATTTTTATAGTATTTCTGTCCGAAGCAGTTATCGCCCAAGTACACATCATTGGTAAAGCCCGCCTCTACAAAAGAGCCCCAGCAACCGTCAACGTATTTGAATACCAAGCTATCGCAGGCATACGAACTTTCTGCGCGCTCATTGCGGTACAAGGCAACGTATCCGCCCAATACACCAAAGGAAAGGAAATCGAGGTCGCCGTCGCCGTCAACGTCGACTATAGCCGGCACGTCTTGGTTCAGTGCATACAAAGGTTGGTTGTCTATGTCGTAGATGCTTTCTGTAACGTGTTCAAAGCTCAATACACCATTGGCTGAGGTATTTTTAAAAACCTTCACACCTGATACATTGCCGCAGGTGAATAAATCGAGTTTACCGTCGCAGTTATAGTCGCGGGTAAGCAACCAAGAATTCATTTTCGGGAACGCCTCCTCAAACTGCGGCGCGTAGACATAGTCTATCTGGTTGGCCGTTCCTTTGTTCAGGTAGGTACTAACTCGTCCGCCGCTGCGGTCAAAAACCACCATATCCAAGATGCCATCGTGATTCAAATCCATCTCATTGAACTGCGGCGCAATGAATCCCCCGGTAAACGGATACTTCAAGGTATCGGCTTGTCCGTTAGCAAACTTCAGGCTATTGCTAAAATAGAGATCGAGGTTTTGGGCCTTTAGCGATGCAGGAATAAGGAATAGAATCAGGCTTAGATAAGGTAAGAATCGTTTCATACGCGGCTGTGGTTTTTTTAGTAGACTTGCAATGAGCTTTAAGCGTTGCCTCATGCCCGAAAATACACTTGATAATTTATATCGCCACTTTTTAGAATCCACAGGCATCTGTACCGATACCCGTAAATTGACAGAAGGCTGCCTGTTCTTCGCTTTAAAGGGACCGAATTTCGATGCCAATCAAATGGCAGAAACAGCCTTGGACCAAGGAGCTGCATTAGCCGTTATTGATAGCGATGCAGTATTCTCAGCATCCAAAAGGCAGTCTCAGCTGTTTTTAGTGAGCGATGTGTTGGCTACGCTGCAAGATCTGAGCACCTTACACCGCCAAACCTTAAACACACCCATTTTAGCAATAGGTGGCAGCAACGGTAAAACAACCACCAAAGAATTGGTTTTGCGCGTGCTAGCGAAGAAGTTCAACACCATCGCCACTCAGGGTAATTTGAATAACCACATCGGCGTGCCATTGAGTTTATTGCAGCTGAAGGAAGACACCGAGATGGCGGTGATTGAGTTGGGCACAAACCAACCGGGCGACATCAAAGAGTTGGTTGAAATCTGTGAACCTGATTTCGGATTGATTACCAATATAGGCAAAGAGCACTTGGAAGGTTTTGGCAGCTTGGAAGGTGTTGCCAGAGAAGAGAGCGAACTTTTCTTCTACTTGCAAAAAGAACACGGACTAGCCTTTGTCAACCTAGATGATCCTTGGCTTGAACAGATGGCTGAACGCTTGGACCGTGTTATCAGTTTTGGAACAAAAGAAGAAGCCGGTGTATATGGTAAACTTGTGCAATCGCAGCCGGGTGTTAAACTGGAGATGGACAATGGCTTTATTTCCGAAAGTCATTTGCCGGGTGCGTTTAACCAATACAATATGTTAGCTGCTTGGGCAGTTGGTCGCCACTTTGAAGTAGCCGATTACCTTATTGCAGAGGCCATCCGCGAATACGTTCCGGGCAATAACCGCTCGCAATGGAAAGAAGCCTCGGGCTACCAGTTTTTGCTGGATTGCTATAATGCCAACCCCAGCAGTATGGAATTGGCGATTCGCAGCATTACAGAACATGAAGGTGCGAAATTTTTGATTCTGGGAGATATGCTGGAGCTGGGTTCATTTGCCAAGGCAGAGCATCAAGCCATCCTCGATCTACTGGCAGAACTGAAGCTAAAAGATGTAATCCTTATCGGACCGGAGTTTAAAGCCTTAAACGCCCCTTACCCTTCTTTTGAAAAAGCAGAAGATGCCGCAAGCTATTTAAGCGAAAATGCCCCAGCCGCCGGAACCCTGATTCTGCTCAAAGGCTCGAGAGGTATTGCCGTTGAGAAGGCCGTGGCACATTGGCTATAATTATGAGTTGAGAAGGTTGAGTTATGAATGGCCACCAGGGATTTGTGATTTCTGATTTGTAGAGCTGAAACCAAATCTCTCTGCGCTTCTCTGCGAAAAACGCTGTGGCCTCAGTGGTTAAACAGTCCGAAGCTAACCTAGCAAAGCGCCAACGCCCTGGCTATGGTCTATAGTCCATGGTCCATGGACAAATTGGGATTTGTGATCGTTGATTTCTGATTTGTAGAGCTGAAACCAAATCTCTCTGTGTTTCTCTGCGAAAAACTCTGTGGCCTCAGTGGTTAAACAGTCCGTAGCCAGCCTAATAGAGCGGCAATGCCCCGGCTATGGTCTATAGTCCATGGTCCATGGACAAATTATGAGGGTTGAATGATGAATGAACAAATTGGAATTTGTGATCGTTGATTTCTGATTTGTAGAGCTGAAACCAAATCTCTCTGCGTTAGGCTATTCCTCGAAACCCGCAACTCGCTAACTCGAAACTCTCCCTTTGTTTCACCCCTTCGGGCAATGTCATTAAGTTAAGAAAATCAGGACGGATATTGACCAAAGAAAAGCAGAGAATCAAAGTTATTTTTGAATTACCACACTCAAAAAAAC
>SBGR01000011.1 GCA_006226545.1 Bacteroidota bacterium
TGGGGTCGTCAAACAAAATGGAAAAACCAGCTCGCTACCGCTCGTTCTGCTTTTTTGCATTTGCCCTCGCTTGAAAGCAAGGCTGATTGAGATAAATTCGGAAGTAATAGGGGGCTTTCAGACTCGGGTAAATGCAAAAAACCAGAGTCATAGACTCTGGTTTTTCCATTTTGTTTGCGGAGAGTGTGGGATTCGAACCCACGGAACGCTCTCACGTTCACGGTTTAGCAAACCGCTCCTTTAACCACTCAGGCAACTCTCCTCTCTTTCGAGGGGATGCAAAAATAGGAACTTTTTCAGTTGTTGCAACTCTTGGCGAAAAAAAATCTTTTTAGGAAAAAAACGGGTGTCAGGAATTGTCTTTGCTCCAATCTTTATAAATTGAAACCCGAAATACTATGTCTGAAAATCCATTTTATAAATACCGCGATATAAAAGTCTTTGGTTCAACCGAATGGCTCGCCAATAACGAAAAAAACTACCGTCAGGTTTTTGATGAAGCAGAGGTATCTTACGTCTACTGTGAGGTATCTTTCTTCAATAAACTCTTCGATGAAAAAGATTGGGACATCAAGCTTGAGCTTAAATGTTTCAGCTCCGATAACAAAGAAATCTGCTCGCTCAACTGCGATCGCAAGGTGAAAAAAGAGGAAAACCTCGTCTTCATCCGCGAAGGCTGGGGCGTGAAAGAGTCGGGGGCCTACTGGAAACGCGGCAGCTACCGTTGGGAAGCCCACGTGGACGGTAAATTCTTAGCCGAGCGTTACTTCTATATTGAAAGCGACGGTCCGGTTCTAAAAAGCAATAACCCTTACTTCACCCCGGAAAACATCAAATTGTATGAAGGTCCGGATAGCAATACCAAACCCCGCGACCGCAAGTACTTCCGCGTTTTTAACGGAACAGATACCCGCTACGTTTGGGCAGAATTTGAGGCTGAAAACCTCAATAAGAAACACGACTACTGGGCGGCGGAACTGATCTTCCACTTTAAAACCAAAACAGGACAGCTCATCGGTAAAATTGAGAAGCTGATCTTCGTTTACCCGCAAGACGATAAAATCACCTGTACCGTAGGCTGGGGCTCTGAAAACAAAGGAACCTGGGCCATGGACGAATACCTCATCCATGTCATCTTTATGAACCAGCTGGTGGCTGTGGTGCCATTTACCGTGGGCTACGACTATGTAGAGGCAGATGAAAGCGATTTCATTTCCTTCCTTCCTTGGGAGCCGGGTATTTACCTGGATGAGCCGGAAGATGCGGTGATGAAGATGGAGCCGGAAGCCGAGAAGGAAGCTGAAAGCCTGGCCGAAGTGATGGACGAATTCAACGACTTGATTGGATTGGAAACCATCAAACGTAAGGTTCGGGAGTATACCAATTACCTGAAGTTTATCAAACTTCGCAGAGAGAAAGGACTTAAAGACACCGATAAAGTATACCTGCACGCTGTGTTCCGCGGTAATCCGGGAACGGGTAAAACCACCGTGGCGCGTATGCTCGGTAAAATCTACAAGCAGATGGGCTTGCTCAGCAAAGGTCATGTGCACGAGGTAGACCGTGGCGATTTGGTAGCGGAATACATCGGACAAACCGCTCCGAAAACCAAAGAAGCCATTAAAAAGGCGAGAGGCGGTGTGCTCTTTATTGATGAGGCCTATGCACTCGCTAGAAAAGACGACGACAGCAAAGACTTCGGTAGAGAAGCCATTGAGGTGGTATTAAAGGAAATGTCGGACGGCCCGGGCGACCTAGCCGTGGTGGTAGCCGGTTATCCGGATCAGATGGAGAACTTCCTGAACTCCAATCCGGGGTTAAAATCGCGCTTTACCGTGATCTTCGATTTCCCTGATTACCTGCCGCAAGAGCTGATGGAAATTGCGGAGTATACCGCAAACAAGAAATCGGTTGAACTGGACCAGAATGCGAAAGACTTCCTCTACAAAAAATTGGTGGAAGGCTACCGTAACCGTACCGGCAGCTTTGGTAATGCCCGTTTCGTGAACTCCTTAATGGATGAAGCGAAGATGAACCTGGGCTTGCGCATCATGCAAACCGAAGATCCGAATAAGCTGAACGAGAAGCAATTGTCGCAAATCACTTTGCCGGATATTGAAAAAATCTACGACAAAGAAGTACGCGGCATAGCCGATATTCCTATCGATGAAGACTTGCTTCGCGATAGCTTGAACCAACTCAAGAACCTGATTGGTTTGGAGAATGTGAAGAGCGAAATCGACGAGTTGGTGAAACTGGTTCGCTTCTACCGCGAAACAGGCAAAGACATGCGTAAGGCATTTAGCCTGCACAGCGTCTTTACGGGTAATCCGGGTACAGGTAAAACCACGGTAGCCCGTATTTTGGCTACCATCTTTAAGGCGCTCGGTATCTTGGAACGCGGACAATTGATTGAATGCGATCGCCAAAGTTTGGTGGGTGGTTATGTTGGACAAACCGCTATCAAAACAGGGGAGATGATCGATAAGGCCATGGGCGGTGTGCTCTTTATTGACGAGGCTTATGCCTTGACAGAAGGTGGCCACGGCGACTACGGCAAAGAAGCGATTGAAGTGATCTTGAAGCGAATGGAAGACTTCCGCGGACAGTTTGTGGTGATCGCGGCCGGGTATACTCAAAACATGGAACGCTTCCTGGAAAGTAACCCCGGCTTAAAATCGCGTTTCGACCGCGTATTCAGCTTTGAAGATTACAACGTGGATGAGATGGTGGAAATCGCCGACCTCATGTTTGGCGAAAACAATGTTCACCAGGATAAAAAAGCCAAAGCACACCTACACAACTACTTTGAAGGCTTGTACGCCGCGCGCGACAAATACTTCGGTAACGGTAGAGCTGTGCGTAAAGTAGTGGAGGCGGCCATCAAAAATCAGCATTTGAGATTGGCCCAAACCGCTCAAGAAGACCGCAATCCGAAGATGATTCAGACCATCACCATCAAGGATGTGGAAGAATTTAAAATCGATCCGAAAGGCAACCAGCGCAGCGGTGGCATCGGATTTAAGCGAGGCTAATGTTTACCAATCGCTATAAGACTTGGGCATTCAAGGGAATTCTAGTTCTCTTGGGTGCCCATTTTTTTTCGTGCTCAAGTGAGCAAGAACCCAAACTGGACTATTCAGAATTAAATCGGCTAAGCTGGCTTTGCGGGGATTGGCAGGCTACAAGTGAAGAAGGCTACAGCGTGGAGCACTGGGAAAAAGCAAACGACAGTACCTTTCTCGGTCTAAGCATGTGGATAGTTGATGAGGATACCAGTATTGAAGAATCACTGCAACTCATTCAGCGAAATGGGGTTATTTATTATATCCCTACTGTGCCTGACCAGAATGAGGGCGCGCCGGTATCGTTTACCTTAACCGGTAGTCAAAATTCTGCCTGTGTTTTTGAAAATGCCACCCACGATTTTCCGCAACAAATCAGCTACTCTAGCATAGGACAAGACTCCTTGGTGGCTGAGATTTCAGGAATAAGAAACGGGAAGCTTCATTCTGTTCAATTTCGTATGAGAAATCAAATGAATTACATGTCGAACTAAGAAACCCGACTCCAGTCGCTGCCTTTGAAATTCTTTTTGAGTTGCACCGATAGCGGCTGGTGTTCCGGTTTGAGCAGGGCCGGATCTTCGCTAATGAGTTTCTCGGCACTGATTCTACTCATACGCAGAATTTCCCCGTCTTTGCTGAGGTCGGCTAACTTGAGGGTGCTTAAGCCACTTTGTTTGAGTCCGTCGATATCACCGGGTCCACGGAGTTTTAAATCCAGTTCCGCTATTTCAAATCCGTTATTGGTATGCACCATGGCATCCAGTCGCATACGGGCTTCTCTAGAGAGTTTATTCCCCGACATCAAAATGCAATAGCTCTGCTCGCTTCCTCGACCAACTCGTCCGCGCAACTGATGCAGTTGGCTCAGGCCAAACTTCTCCGCACTTTCAATCACCATCACCGAGGCATTGGGCACGTTCACCCCCACTTCAATAACGCTGGTGGCTACCATAATCTGCGTTACACCTTGTTTGAAGCGTTGCATCTCGGCTTCTTTATCGTCTGAACGCATACGACCGTGAACGATGCTCACTTCATACTGCGGACGAGGAAACTCCTGTAGCATGTGCTCGTAGCCGTCCATGAGGTTTTGGTAATCCAGTTTTTCCGATTCTTCAATGAGCGGATATACCACGTATACCTGTCGGCCTAAAGCGATTTGCTCTTTCATGAATCCGTACACACGGAGTCGGCTGCTTTCAAGGCGATGGGAGGTGGAGATAGGTTTTCTGCCTACCGGTAATTCGTTGATGATGGAAACGTCGAGGTCGCCGTAGATGGTCATGGAAAGGGTTCGTGGAATAGGCGTGGCGGTCATCACCAGCACATGCGGCACTTCGGCGTCTTTAGTCCAGAGTTTAGCCCTTTGTTGCACACCAAAGCGATGCTGTTCATCAATAACGGCAAGTCCGAGTCGTTGAAACTGCACGGTATCTTCAATCAAAGCATGGGTGCCTATGAGTATTTTAAGTTCACCCGATTTAAGTGCTTCAAAGAGTTTTTTGCGTTCAGATTTGGGGGTTGAGCCGGTAAGCAATCCAATTTCGATGCCTAGTGGCTCGGCGAGTTCTCGGATGCCTTCGTAGTGTTGGGTAGCTAAGATTTCGGTAGGAGCCATAAGGCTGGCCTGGCAATCATTGTCTATAGCAATGAGCATGCACAAGAAGGCTACGATGGTTTTTCCACTTCCTACATCGCCTTGCAGTAAGCGGTTCATTTGTTTGCCGCTGCCCATATCGGCGCGAATCTCTTTTACCACCCGTTTCTGAGCTTCGGTAAGCTCGAAGGGCAGGTGGTTCTGGTAGAACCCGTTGAAGTATTCGCCAATACGCGGAAAAGCGATGCCCTTGTAAGCTTGTTTGCGCAAGCCTTTAACCTGCAACATGCGGAGTTGGGTAAAGAAGAATTCTTCAAACTTTACGCGGAAGACGGCCTTGCGGTTTTGTTCTTCATCGCTCGGAAAATGCACGTGACGGTACATCTCTTTGCGGTTCATCATTTTCAGATCGGCGATGAGCTGCGGCGGCAGGTATTCCGGAGCCTGAAAGAAGCTATCGCTAATTAAGTTATAGACCAGCTTCTGTATCCCTCGGCTATCGAGGCTTTTCTTTTTTAATTTTTCCGTGGTAGAGTAGACGGGTTGTAGTCCGGCCACTTGTTCCTTTTTAAAGTCTTCCCAAAGCATAACCTCAGGATGGGCCATGTTTAGTGTTTTGCCAAAGAGGTTGGGTTTGCCAAAGAGAACATAGGTTTTGTTTGGGAATATTTTATTGGCAATCCACGAAGCCCCTTGAAACCAAACGGCCTCCAGACTATTTTCTCCATCGCTAAACTCGGCAACAAAACGTTTGCCTCGTCCTTCACCAACCATGCCCATGCCTACAAATTGTCCGCGCACCTGCACAAAGGCGAAGTCGGGATCAATCTCAGAAACGCGGTAGATCTTGCTGCGGTCGACGTAGCGAAAGGGGTAGTGCTTTAGAAGATCACCAAAGGTGAATATACCTAGGTCGAGCTTCAGCGCATCCGCTTTGGATGGGCCAACGCCTTTCAGGTATTCAATCGGTGTCTCTAGAAATTCAGGCACGAGCCAAAAATAAAACCTCTAGGTGGAATTGAAAATCATGGATAGGTAAAAAATAGACCATAGACGATGGACCATGGACCATAGCCGGGGCGATGGCGCTCTGCTAGGCTAGCTTCGGACTGTATTACCACAGAGGCCACAGAGCCTTGCACTGAGGAACACAGAGGGATAGGAGAACGTATCTACTACTCTGTTTTCAAAGTGACAACTTAATTCAGGCAAGGACATTAAATAAATCAAAAATCAACGATCAGAAATTAAAAATCCCTAGAGGCCATTCATAATTCGTCAATAGTCCATAGACCATGGACCATAGCCGGGGCGTGAGCGCTCTGCTAGTCATTCTCCGAACTGTTTAACCACAGAGAACGCAGAGTTTTGCACTGAGGAACACAGAGGGGTATGAGAACGTATCTAATGTTCCGTTTTCAAAGTGACAACCTAAATCAGGCAAGGACAAAGGACAAATCAAAAATCACCGATCAGAAATTAAAAATCCCTAGAGGCCATTCATAATTCAACCATCATAACTCATAATTTCAGAATCGCGAAGCCCATGTAGGGAGTTAGCCCTTATCCCAAATCAAAAATCAACGATCAGAAATCAAAAATCCCTTTATCCCTTCAACATAGAAGGTCATAAAGTAAATCTGGATACCATTGACAATGTCATTGCAACCACAATGTAGAACATAACCACCATGGTCTATCGTCCATGGTCCATGGACTCTAATGCGTTTTCGGAAAGTTCTCGTTAACAAGCAGCAGGTAATCGCCTAGGTTTTGCGAGGCCGAATCCGGCTTGGAAAGGTCGGCTTGCTCTGCAGTGCTAATCACGGTAATCTTCAAATCGGGTTTGGCCTGTTTGAGGTACCAAACGATGCCTTCGTGGTTATTGCTGTGGTAAGCGCCGTTGAAGTGGTAGAATTTTTTACCTTCTTTCAAGTTCTTTAAGATGAAATGCGCCATGGTAGCGTCTTTCAGGGCTTGGGCTTTGGGCATATTGGCCGACATATGTCCGCCCATATTGGAATGCAATAAGTTATTGTAACAGGCTACCGTGGTATCGTATAGAATAGGTAGGGGAGCGATATAAGATTTGGCCTCGGCGCTCAATCCGTCTAATCCTTCAAAGCCTTTTTGGAAAACCAAAGAAGCATAACGACGTGGCACATTGGTAGCGATAAATGGAATCTTCTCCTTTTTAGCGTACTGTACTATCGCTTTATAATCTGTTTTATAGTTTGGCCAAACGCGGGCATTTTCTTCAAACTTCGCATCGTTGGTCATGCCGGCCAAGTATTCGTCTACCGCCAACTGATCATCGCTTTCAAACATTTCACAGCCAACCACCAGATTGGAACCGTGGGCTTTGTGAAGGCTTTTCAAAACTTCCATTTCAAAGAAGTGACAAACGGCATTGTTGTGGAGTTCACCAAAGAAAACTACGTCGGCTTCTTCAATGGCCTTCATCATCTTTTCAGCGCTCGTTTCCTTTTTGCCTCTGTAGAGTCGATAGATTTCCAAATCGCTAACAAAAGCAAAGAGAGGTAATACCAATACCAAAAGTATCCAACCGTGTGATCTGTTCATGGCAGCAAATAAAGTCATTTTGTATGAATGAGTGGAGAAGAATTGACGGCTGTAACACCATGACCTATATCATGTTTTTTAGTATTTACGGGTGCTTTCTTTGCACCGGGAAAAATGGAACGAAAAAAATTTATTTAGAATCTTTCTAAATAAATATGAATTCTTAATTTCGTGGCCGAATGAAACACACACCAATAATGAGAAAACTATTTATAACACTTGCCATGGCTGCATTTGGTGCGGCACAGGCACAAATCGGAACTCCGGTTTCAGATTCCATTGAGATGGGAGCTACCTATTTGAACGATGTGTACTACGATTTAAACACAGGAACTAAAACAAGCGCGGCAACCAATACATGGCACTTGGCATTTAGAACCGGTGCTCAAACCGATGGTATCCGCATCAACAGCGCTACCGCAACAGGTGCAAACGAAGGTACTGTTAGCCTTTACTTGTATCCTTCCGGTGTAATTGCAGATTGGGCAAGCTTTGATACAACAGGATGGGAAAACTGGTTGCAGTATCACAATTCAGACGAGTCTTGGGAAGTAGGTGCTTTTAACGTATCCGGCTCAGGATTTCCTGATTTCAGCTGGGGTGTTTACGACATGAGTACACACGTTGTAAAAGGCGACTCTTTGTACCTCATTACTTACATGAACGCAGGTGTGCAGGCCTTCAAGAAGTTTTATGTGAAAGACAAAACTTCAGGTAACTACACTTTTGTTTTCGCTAACGTGGATGGAAGCGACGAGCAAACCGTTACCATTAAGTCTAGCGACTATACCGGTAAAAACTACATGTTCTACAACTTGGAAACAAAATCTGCTGCCGACCGTGAGCCGGCTTCAGCTAACTGGGATTTTATTTTGACCCGTTATGCGGCGCTTCAACCAACCGGCACGTATTTCCCAAGCACAGGTATCTTAAGTAATATCGGTGTACAGGCAGCGAAAGGAAAAGGACGCGAAACCAGCGAATTGAACTTGAGCGATACCGCTGCAGGTGCTGGCTTCAGCTACAATATGAACGCCATTGGTTACGACTGGAAACACTATGAAATTGGTGGAATGGGCGTTGTATGGCATACTAGCGATTCATTGGCTTACTTCATCCAAGACCGCAACGCGGCACTTTGGAAAGTTGTTTTCACCGCTTTTGGTGGTAGCGCTAACGGTAAAACAGTTTTCACTAAAGAACAGTTGACTACCGGCTTAAGCACACGCGATGCCAACAGTCACTTGATTCAAACTAGCGTTTACCCTAACCCGGCTCAATCTACTTTGAATGTTTTAGTAAGTGCTGATGCAGCGTCTGATGCTGTTTTAAACATCGTTAATGTGCGCGGCGAAGTGGTGTATACTCAAAAGATTCAAACTGAAGCAGGTTTAATCAACCAAAGCCTTGCTGTTGATGCGTTGAGCAACGGAGTATACTTCGTACAGATTACCGCTAACGGTTTCCAATCAGTACAGAAATTTGTAAAGAACTAAGTTGAGAGCACTTAGCATCATATTTATCGGAATACTGAGTTTCTGCTGCACTGCGGCAGAGGCTCAGTATTTTGTTTTATTTACCGACTCCAAAGAGCATAAGCCACAACCCGACCTAGGCGTTCACCTTTCGCATCTCAGAGCCGGACAAAAACCGGATTACGCCTTCTTTATTACCGATGCCCGTGGCTTGGTGAGCGTAAAAGATTCTGGCGATTACCTCATTCAGGTAGCGGTTCCGGGATTTAAGGTATTTCAAGATACCTTGCATGTGAACCACCCTTTGAGCAAACCTTTAGCGATACGTCTTGAATCGCTGGATTTTGACTTAAACGAAGTGGTAGTAAGTGGTGAGTTTGAGATTAAGTCGGTAGACAACTCCCTCAACCGCGTTCGCGTAATTGACCGCAAACGAATTGAAAAACAAGGAGCAGTTAACCTCAAAGACCTCCTTTCCAACGAATTAAATATCCGACTCAGCGTAGACCCTATCTTAGGTACTAGCATGAGCCTGCAAGGTCTTTCCGGACAGAACATTAAAATTCTAATCGATGGAGTGCCCCTGATTGGCCGTACCGATGGTAATATCGACTTGAGTCAAATCAACCTCGCCAATATTGAGCGAATAGAAATCATTGAAGGCCCGATGTCGGTGATTTACGGAACCGATGCCATTGGCGGTGTGATCAACCTCATCACCAAAAAATCGGCTTCCCATACCTTTGAGTTATCCCAAAGTTCGTATACCGAAAGCAATGGAACCTACAATTTCGATGGCCGCCTAGGCTGGCGCAAGAAAGGCTGGAACCTACAAGCTTCGGGTGGAAGAAACTTCTTTCAAGGAGTGGCCATAGGTAATGAAGTGCGCAGCAGAACATGGAAGCCAAGAGAGCAGGTTTTTGCCGATTTGATCTTCGGTAAGAAGATTGGCAATTCATTACACCGCGTCCAGAGTTCGTACTTCGACGAGAAAATTACCTCTAGGGGAGAACCTGTTTTTACGCCGTACGCGATTTACGGACGAGACCAGTATTTCTATACCACACGTTTGAATAATGCCCTGTATTCCGATTTCCGTTTGAGTCCGAATACCACCTTGAACTTCATCGAATCGTATAGCTGGTTTAGTCGCAAGAAACTGACCTACCGCAAAGATTTGGTGAACCTTACAGAGATCATGACCGGCGATTCGGAAGACCAGGATACCAATTCCTTTTCGCTTTATTTATTCCGCGGAATTTTAAGTCACCGTTTCAATAAAGTCTTCCACCTGCAAACCGGTTACGATATCAACTTGGAAAGCACAGCGGGTGAGCGAATTTTAAACAACCGTCAGCATATTGGAGATTATGCCCTGTTTGCTACAGCGGAGATAATTCCGGTTCAGCGCATTAACATCAAGCCGGGACTTCGCTTTATCTACAATACCCGCTACGGGGCACCTGTTATTCCATCGCTTAATATCAAATACGACTTAAGTTCAAGCTGGGCGCTGAGAGTGGCGTATGCCCGTGGATTTAGAGCACCAAGTTTAAAGGAGTTGAGTTTCTTCTTTGTGGATGTGAATCACAATGTACAAGGCAACCAAGACCTGCAGGCTGAGCGTTCCCATAACTTGAGTTTGAGCTTTGCACACCAAGTAGCAAAACGCAAATGGAGCTATAAGCTAGAGTTGGCCGGATTCTACAATCAAATCACGAATATGATTAACCTGGCGGCAGTGAACTTGCAAAACAACTTGTACCAGTACGCCAATATCGACGAGTTCCAAACCAGAGGTATTAACCTGAATGGTGAATTCAAACGTTCCGGTTTGAGTTTAAATGGGGGAGTGGCCTATGTCGGGCGTTCCAATAGTTTAAACAAAACCATGGCGTATTCTCCGGAATACCGCATCAATGCAAGCTACCCAATTCCACACCTTGGAATAGATGCGAGCATTTTCTATAAAATGACCGGCTCAACTCCGGGATTTGCGCTCGACGCTAATTCTGAAGTAGTGGCCACTAGAATTGAGTCTTACCAAACCATGGACATCAGCTTAGCCAAAACTTTTTGGAGAAGAAGGCTGAACCTGGTAGCGGGAGTGAAAAATGTATTTGACGTAACCAATATTAATTTTTCAGGAAGCGCAGGGGGAGGTACTCATGCCGGCGGCGGCAGCAGTTTGCCAATAAGCATGGGACGTACTTACTTTGTGAACCTGAGAATTAATCTGATTCGAATGAAATGAGAAAATTGTTCAATTTGACCTTGGCTGTTGGGCTCGTGGCTGTATTAGCGAGCTGTGAGAAAGAAGAGAAGCCGTATACATTGCCAGATCCGGGACCGGCTAAACTGGATAAAGTGAATATGGGTCCGGATTACAGCAAAGTCATTTTTTACAACCTCAATACCCAAACCGCTACGGTGAAATCCTTGGGCGATTGGGACTTGGCTTTTGACGCCACCACCAAAGGAATTCATGCTTTGATGAACGGAGGCAAAGGCGTACAGATAGCAGCCATGGGAGATACCACCTTTGAGCAAGCTTACGATATCAGTAAGGCCAATTGGAAATGGGACCCAACCACCTTTAACCTCGATTCTACTGCCATCGGCGAATGGTCGAGTGAAGATTACCTGGTAACAGGTGAGGTTTACCTGTTAGACCGCAGTGAAAAAGCCAACGAAGAACAATACAAGAAACTCAAGTTGATTTCAGTTAGCGATGAGGCTTACGTTTTACGCTGTTCAAATTTGGATGGCAGCGACGATTTCTATTTCACGGTTACCAAAGACCCGCAATTCAATTTCATCTACCTCCATTTGGACAAAGGCGTATTAGCCGATTTTGAGCCGCCAAAAGACCAATGGGACTTCATGTTTGTTCGCTACCGTTATGTGTATTACGATATGCAGCCGATAGTGCCGTATGAAGTGAACGGTGTTATTTTGAATCCGAATAAAGTAGAAGTAGCTGATTCGCGAACCATTGCCTTTGAAGACATGGACATCGATTCAGCCATGAACCTGGATTATACCAATCGCCGCGACTTCATCGGGTGGGATTGGAAGTTCTACGATTTTGATGCGGAAGCCTATGTTACCGATATCAAAAGAGTGTTTGTAATCAAGTCGCATACCGACCTCTACTTCAAACTTCGATTCATCGATTTCTACGATGAAAGTGGAGTAAAAGGAGCCCCTTCTTTCGAGTTACAACGTTTGTAAGATTTAACACAATAGTGAAGACTTTTGAAAGGCTACAGCCTTTCTTTGCAGTCAAATTTTAATAAGCCAATGAGATACATCATCCTATTTGCCTTTACCCTGCTGGCACAGATTTCCATCGCTCAAAGCGTTTCAGTTGAAAACCTGAAAAAACATGTTTACACTTTAGCCGATGACAAGTACCAAGGAAGGGGTACCGGAGAGAAAGGAGAAAAGAAATCCGCTTCGTATATCAGATCACAGGTTAAGAAGTCGGGATTAAAGCCGAAAGGCAGCAAGAAGTTCTACCAAGATTTTCAGTTTGAATTAAAGCTGATGAATCCGGCTAACCCGCACGGCGACATGATTTCAAAAGGAATCTTGGAAGCGAGAAACGTGGTAGCTTACGTAGACAATGCCGCTCAATACACCGTTATCATCGGTGCTCACTACGATCACTTAGGTGAAGGCGAGTTGGGCGGTTCTAGAGAAGCGAATCCTGCTGGTAAAATTCACCACGGAGCAGACGATAACGCATCCGGCGTAGCGGCACTATTGGAGCTAGCGCGCATCTTAGAAAACAATAACCACATCGAAGAACACAACTACCTCTTTATCTTCTTTAGTGGAGAAGAAGAAGGTTTGCAAGGATCCAAATACTGGGTAGAAAACCCAACTACCAACCTCGACAATGTAAACTACATGTTGAACTTGGACATGGTAGGTCGATTGGATTCCATCACCCGTAAATTGGTAGTTCACGGAGTAGGTACCAGTCCGGATTTTGGCAACCACCTCAACGCATCCAATAAGAAGGACCTGACTTTGGTTTTCGATTCGAGCGGCGTTGGACCATCTGACTTTACCTCATTCTACCGCAAGCAGATTCCGGTTTTGGGCTTCTTTACAGGTCAACATTCAGACTACCACAAAGAATCCGATACCCCGGAGAAAATCAATTACGAAGGGGAGAAAGAAGTGGTTGAGCTGATTCTTAATTTGGTGATGCGTTTGGATACTATGCCAAAGCAAAGCTTTACTGAAACCAAAGAAAAGCAAATGGGCCGCAGCCGTTTTAAGGTATCGATGGGCATTATGCCTGATTATACCCATAGCGGAATAGGTGTTAAAGTAGACGGTGTTACCGATGATAAGCCGGCATCCAAAGCAGGCATCAAAGCAGGTGATATAATAGTGAAGATGGGTGATGACGAAATCACGGATATGGGCGCTTACATGCGTGTATTAGCCAAGTTGGAAAAAGGCACCACCCTGCAAGTTCAAGTGAAACGAGGTGAAGAAGAATTGATTCTACCAGTCACTTTTTAAAAGAGTATAAACCAGTTAATTGGGGCTGTCTCAAAAGTCGAGATAGCCCCTTTTCTATTCGGGTACCTGTCTGAGCGGAATATCGTTTAAGCGGTTCTCGACTACTACAATTTACT